>DASXIT010000015.1:0-120497 GCA_036497825.1 Candidatus Acidiferrum sp. | reverse complement strand
CCGCCGGAGTCTTTTACGCCCGCGCTGCGTTTGTAGGCAGATTCTAAGAGGTCGCCCATTTGACCGGCAGTGTTGCCGAGGACGGCCATGATCAGAAGATGAATGAGCGGAATGTGGATCCAGTAGCTGAAGGCATAGGCGACCAAGAGCGAGCCGAACATGCCGCCGATGGATCCCTCCCAGGTTTTCTTCGGAGAGATGTGGGGAGCGAGCGGATGCCTGCCAATGGCGCGGCCAACGAAGTAGGCGGTTGTGTCTGCGGCCCATGTGATTACTAAGGCAAAGAGAAGAAGCCTTGGCCCTTCTATCTGCATTCCGTGAAGCCGAACGGCGAAAGAGAGAGGGAATGAGACGAGGAGTAGCGCGCTGGAGCTTATTCCAGCGGCGGGCAGAGCTTCAACAAGTGGGCGGCGCGTCCACAACGTGAGCGAAGCAAGGCCAAGAACGAAAAGGAAAAATAAGGAGAGGGGTGAGTAAATCGCGGTGATCCGGTGTATCGCCGGATTATTCGCAGAGTCTAGAACAGGGCTTGGGGAAGATACGCTGAGAAAGAGGAATGGCTTCAAGATTCGCCATTGCAAAAAAATTAATGAGCAGGAGCAGAATGTCGTCCAGAAACGGTAGGCGCGGTGGCCGATGGAGTCGCCTAAGGCGAAATATTCCCAGAGGGCAAGAATCGTGACGGCGGCGGTGACGATAGCAACGACAGTGGTGGAGGCGAATAGGACGATGGCCACAACGACCGGGATCAGGACGGCGGCGGTGGCGACGCGTTTCCGAGTCATCGAACGGGAGTCCGTGAAGAATCTTGCAAGTGGATCAAGCGCATTGGGTTGTTCAAATTATACAGATGGAACGGCTGAGGGAAAAGACGACGCAATGTAAAAGAGTGAAGGAACAAAGAGTGAGTCTACTGCATAGGGCTCGTCTTTTCGAAGAGGAGGAGGTGGGCCGTGCCGTGTTCGGTTTCACCGATGAGGGAATAGCCCTGGGCTTGGACTTTTTCGACGTCCTTTTCGCCGCTGGAGACACGCACGGTCTCCTTGATGAGGTATTCGTAGCGAACCTTAAAAGGCGGAGAAGACTTCTCGACAATTACCGTGGGATATGACTTGAGAACAATGAGGGTGCCGGGAGAAACGCGGAAGCCTTCGGCGGCCAGTTTGTTGATGTCTTTCTGAAGATTGGTAGAAAGCATAGTGTGCAGCAACTTGTATTGGAAAGCGTCCGCGGTTGCGTCGGTGCGAAGCAAAGCGCCCTCCGCAGTGGAGGTCCCGGTGATGGTCAGACCCGTGAGGCGGTAACCGTCGGCCGATTCGTGATCGAGTTTCTTCTGCGAACCGGTCCAGTCCTTTTCAGTGATGATGACCGTGTGATGGGCAGGGACGGAGGATAAACCGGGCACTGCGGTCTCTCCAACTATAGTAGGCGGGGCTTCACCAGGAGCCGGAACGCGCATGTTGAGCATGAGCTTTGCCTTGTTGACCACCTGACGCGCATAGTCCTTCACCGAGTCTTCAGATTTTCCCCCAAAGAAGCCACCCGCCAGCACCGCACGCAGATCCTGAGACATAAGCGGCTGGCCCGTGGCGGCGTCAACAAAAGTGACTTTTGAATCGATTTCGGTGGCACCCGCGGCACCCCCTCCGAAATAGCGCTTGGCCCGGCTGCCGGGATTGTAATTGGTGATCAGTCCGGTGAGGCGGAGAAGATGTGGGCTGGGCACGGTAGGAGTTTGGCCCACAGGAACAACTTCGGCGAAAACTTTTGCGCTGACGAGTTGCTTGGAGATTTCCGTTTGCAACGCGGCGAGATACTCGGGAGGGAAAGTTACGTCCTTCTGAATATCGAAAGGAATTACCTGGATGGCGTTGAAGGTTTCCTTGACGGTGCGGGGAGGAGGCTGTACCGGTGCACCATTGGACAAAGAGGCACCCGCCGGGACAAGCTTAGTTGCGTCTTGGGCGCAGGTGTTGTGTGGAGTGGTCAGAAGGGGAAGAACAAATATCGGTGCTAGGAGAAAAGAGATGAGTTTCACAGAATGACCTCCTTGCTACCAGTGAGAAGAAGATCCCGACATCCGAGAGGAGGAACGGCTTCTCCTTTTATCATAATCAATGGGATCCGGCAGTGATTTCTGGCGAGGGGCACATGTCGCCGGTCACAAAGACGCTCTCGAGTCTCACCCAATAACATTGAGCTCGAGAAATATCAGCGGGCGGCGGAGGCTGGTGGGGCTTCAATGCCACCGTAACGGCGTTCGCGCTTTTGGAAATCAATGAGAGATTCCAGGAGGCGGGCGCGATTGAAATCCGGCCACAGCGTTTCGGTGACGAAGATTTCGGCATAGGCAATCTGCCAGAGAAGGAAATTGCTGACGCGCATTTCACCGCTGGTGCGGATCAGCAGGTCGGGGTCAGGAATATCCGAGGTGTAGAGGTGACGAGAGATTTGCTCCTCGGTAATGGGCTCATGAGCGGCGTGACCATTGCGCTTCGCCACGATGGCATTCAACGCATCCACAATTTCGGCGCGCCCGCCGTAATTGACAGCAATATTTAAAATCATGCCGGTATTTCCCGCGGTAGCGGCGGTAGCGTCACGCGTTTCAAGCTGGACCGCTTCCGGCAATTCTTCCGGGCGGCCGATAAAGCGCATGCGGACGTTATTGCGCTGCAAAAGCGGCAATTCTTTGCGGACATACTCGCGCAAGAGCTGCATCAGGAACTCGATTTCAGCTTTAGGGCGGCGCCAGTTCTCCACGGAGAAAGCGTAAAGAGTGAGAGCTTCGATATTGAGCCGTGCGCACGTTTCAACAGTGACGCGAGCCGATTGCGTTCCAGCGCTGTGGCCCGCGATACGGGGAAGGTGGCGCTTCTTGGCCCATCGGCCGTTGCCATCCATGATGACGGCGATGTGGCGGGGAAGACGCGAAAGATCAAGTTTTTGCAACAGTTGAGACTCTTCCGTGGTGATCGGGCCGAAGCCGTCAACCACTGAAGGGAGAGTCGGGAGTTGGAGTCGCAAGTGAGACACGTCTAATCCGGTCAATCCTCTTTATGCCGCAAAGTTAACATAGGCGTCGGCTCGAGGGCAATCGCGTGTTTTCTGGCATGCACTGTGAGCCTAGCCAGTAGCAGGGTGGACCGCTTGGAGAATGGCCTGTCCTGCTAGCGCTACAGCCAGGATAATCACGGCAATCGCCGTGATCCAAGCAACTACGTTGAAGGCAAGCGTGTTGGTATGCTCGCCCATCAGGTCTTTGCGATTCACGAGCAGCAAAATAAATATCACCACGATGGGAAGCCAAACGCCGTTTCCTACTTGCGAATAGATAAAAATCTTCCACAAGGGAACGTTGGGAATAAGGACGATGCCCGCGCCTACGACGATCAGAATGGTGTAGAGCCAGTAGAAGGCGGGAGCCTCGCGAAACTTGTGATCGATGCCCGCCTCAAAACCGAGACCTTCACAGATTACGTGAGCAGTGGAAAGCGGCAGGATCGTGGCGGCAAAGAGCGAAGCGTTGAGAAGCCCAAAGGCAAAAGTGAATCCGGCCCATTTTCCAGCAAGCGGGATCAAAGCTTTGGCGGCATCGACGGCGTCAGTAATGTTGGTCAAGCCGTTGTGATTGAGAGTGGCGGCGGTGCAAACGATGATGAAGAAAACGATGATCATGCAACTGATGCTGCCGACCAGGACATCAAGCCGCGCTTGTGGATATTGGCGAGGGCCAACTTTCTTTTCGACGAAGCCAGCCTGGAGATAGAAGAACTGCCAGGGAGCAATGGTGGTGCCGACAAGCGCCGTGAGAATCACCAGATAGCTGACGTCAAAATGAATCGTGGGAACCACGGTCATGCGCGCGGCAAGGATCCAGTCCGGCTTAGACAAAAGGGCGGAAAATAGATAGCTGGAATAGAAGACACACAAGATGAGGAAAATAATTTCGACCTGACGATAAGTTCCCTTTAAAACCAGAAACCAGACCAGCACTGCGGCGACCGGGACCGCAAAGTAGCGGCTGATGCCGAAAAGTTCCATGGAAGCGGCAACACCGGCGAATTCTGCAACGACGTTGAATAAATCGACCAAAAAACCTGTAATCATTACAAAGAAGGTGGGGCGGAAGCCAAACTCCTCGCGGATTAGATCGGAAAGACCTTTACCCGTGATGACGCCCATTCGAGCGCACATTTCTTCGGTTACGTAGAGGGCAATGGTCATGGGAATGAGCGACCATAGCAGCGTGTAGCCGTAGGCGCTGCCGGCTTGGGTGTATGTAGCGATACCACCGGCATCGTTGTCCACGTTGGAAGTGATAATTCCCGGGCCTACGACGGCGAGGAACAGCGCGATGCGACGCCTCCAAGCTTTGCCGCGCGAGAAGAAATCAAAGGTGCGGGCACGGAGACTATCGATGATGTTGTTGACGGCAGAGAAATTCAGGGGCATGAGAGGCCCCGCGGGTCGGAATAGGTCGAAAGTTGAAAGTTGAAAGTCGAAAGCGAAACCGTGCCCCTGCCACAAATACCCTTGTCGAGGGGGCGGATTTCCTCAGCGGCTAAAGCCCAATAATAGTATGGCTTCAATGTCGGAGCTAAAGCTCCGACCTCCTGAAAAACGTCTATACGCTGAGAGACGTTCTTGAAATGGCGGTTAGGCATTGACCAGCCTGGAGACTACGTCGTCGACGGTTACGGTACCTACCGGATGGTGAAGGTCGTCAATCACCGTGAGCATGCGCAGATTGTATTTGTCGAAAAGCTCAAAAACGTCTTTTTCATTGGCATCCGGGGTCACGCTGATCAGTGGCTCCGTCTTCATCTCGGACATACGCTGTTCCGGCGCGGCCAGCAGCATACGGGCTACCGGCACGGTGCCGCAGAAATGTGCATCCTTGTCGAGGAGAACGATGGTGTCAAGCTGCTCGAGATTCAGTTCCTGGTTGCGCATCCATTGCAAAACCTCTTCGCGAGAGGATTGTTCGCTGACGTAAACAAATTCCGTGTTCATCATGCCGCCGGCGGTTGATGGGTCAAATGCCAGCAGTTCGCGCACTTCATTGGCTTCCTGATTGGGCATTTCGTCGAGCACTTCTTCGGAGGTTTCCTTGGGAAGATCGGCCAGAAGGTCGGCAGCAGCGTCCGGAGCCATTTCTTCGATAATGTCCGCGGCTTTTTCCGGATCGAGCTTTTCCACGATTTGCGTGGTCAATCGTTCATCCAACTCTGCAAGCACGGCGGCGGCGGTCTCTTCGTCCAAGGACGCGATAATTCCCTGCCGTTCGGCGGCGGAGAGTTCTTCCATCATTTCGGCTAGATCGGCCGGATGCAAATCTTCGAGCTTTTCGTGGGTGATCCGGAGCTTGACCCGGCGAAGGGGGTCCGGCTCAATCAGATTAACAAATTCCCAGAGTATGGCGCGCTGAGGAAGTTTGGTTTGAAGACGGCGCATGAATTTTGACGGAGCCAAACCTTGGAAGAGGCGACGCATGGCGCCCGGAATGCCAATGTCCACTTGAGCGACGCGCAATTCAACGTTGCCGTTGGTGCGGTGCTCGGTCAGGTCGACATCATTGACGCGCACCACCTTGCGGCCTTCGGTATCGATGATTTGCTGATCGAGAAGGTCTTTGCGAACTGCTAGCCAGGCTTCGTTAGGTTGGTAGGCATCGAGAGCGCGTTCGGATACATTCAAATCGATGCGGCCGGGCGCGACCTTGGAAACTTGATCGTAACGAGCCACCAAAGGCTGAAAGCGCCCGCGGGAGATCAGAAAATGAGAGACGCGATTCGGCTGATCGGCAGGCTCAATAAAAAACTCGCGAACGCGGCCGACAAAATTGCCTTGCGCGTCGTAGGCACCGGAGCCCATAAGTTCAGTGGCATACAACATAAACGGCACACTTTCTGTTGAGCAAGAGCGACGAGGAAAAGTTCGCCGCCCTGCTCGTGCAAAAATAAAAAACCCGCGTACCTAAGTTGGCGGCCGCGGGCAAAATCTGCGAAATGCTGGATTTACCCTTAGCCAGACGTGGAAGCCCCAGCGCCAACAGTTCTGGCGTAAACCGCGAAGAGCGGCTGCAAAGCGGTCAAGTGGCGGCACCTACCCCGGGGACAACTAGGGTGAGGGTCGAAATCGCTGGACGCGCTCATCGGTAGAAAATTCACTCCGAAGTTAGGAATAAGCCCGTAAGCAATTAAAGTCAAGAGAGATATGGAGTTTTTGAGAAAAAAATTGCAAAAATGTTTAGGAAAGCGATTTTTGGAGATTTCATTGTGAGGCGCGAGGCTTGAAGAGCATGTGCGTCGGCTGTTCACCCCGTTTTTTGCAATCATCCAGGTAAAGAACCAGATAGTTTTTCTGGATGAAATCGGAATGGGAGAAACCCAATTCGCGGGCGGCGCGGTCAATGGCTTCGCCTGGCCCTTCGAGCTCAACGAAGGTGCCGATAGGAGTCTCATCCACTTCGACAAGCAGGCCATGCGCCCATTTAAGGCGAGCGGGAAACTTGTAGGTCGTGCGGTATTTCTCGTAGCGGAACCAACCACGCAGGCCAAGACCCTCGAATATCTTCTGAAGAGCCGTGGCATCCGTAATCACCAACTCGGTCTCTTCGCGAATTTTATAACGGCCACCGGGGTTGAGCTGGCGAGTTGGCGTGCCTATGGCTAAGGACTCTGGAGGACTTTTAAAGGTCAGCAAATGCCGCTGGGGAGCCTTTGCCGTGGATTTCTTCGTCGTGGAAGCGGGAGTTTCGGTCCGGATGCGGAGAAGTTGCCCGTGCTTGGCTAGGCCACCATCGGGGGTGTCAAAGAGGAGATTTGCCTCATGGATGCGAGGGGTCTTTGGGTAAACGGGAATGAGCGCCAGACGCTTGATCGTGCGCTGTAAAGATTTGACATCCTTGATAGGCAGCTTGATCTCAATTTCGTTCGGCATAGTGCTTTGATGAGTCGCGCTCTGTTGCCATGCATATGCTTGCAAGGCTCACGGGAGGATCAAAGATATAGTGCTGCATCTTTATGTGGCCGCTGACTTCGGCTAGTATATCGAACGTCAGGGTAATTGCACGGCGAGCGAGACCCACCTCGGGGCTTCAATCAAACGAACTATGGCGACCGACTCCAATTCGGCTAAGACTTCCTATTCTCCAGAACAGGCGGACCGCCGCCCCCTGCAACCTCCAGCGGCGCATCGCGAAACCTTGGAGCATGTGGTGCATGGTGACCGGCGACTGGATGATTACGTCTGGCTGCGGCATAAGGAAGATCCCCGGGTGCTGGAGCACCTGAACCAAGAGAATGCTTATACGGATGCATACCTGAAGCCTACGGAGGGGCTACAGGAAAAACTCTATCAGGAAATGCTGGGCCGAATTTTGCAGACGGATTTAAGCGTGCCATCGAGGCTGCGTGGATATTCGTATTATTCGCGAACCGAAGAGGGGAAACAGTATTCGATTTATTGCCGCCGTGCCGAGAGTGCACGGTCGTTAGTAGACGACGGTTCTCCGTTTCCGAACGAAACCCCGGAAGAGACTCTGTTGGATTTGAATGTATTGGCCGAGGGCTATTCCTTTCTGGGATTGGGATGTTTTGAGGTTAGCGATGACAATCAGTTGCTAGCTTATGCCACAGACACGACGGGATTTCGGCAATATACCCTGGAAATCAAAGATCTGAGAAGGCGTGAGACACTTCCCTTTCGCGTGCCACGGGTGACCAGCGTCGCCTGGTCCGCGGACGATCAGGTCTTGTTTTACGTTGTGGAAGACGAAACAACGAAGAGGTCGCACCGGCTTTACCGGCACATCTTGGGCACGGATCAGTCGGCGGATTTGCTGATTTACGAGGAGCGCGACGAACGATTCCGAATCGATATTGAGCGAACCCGCAGCAGCGCGTATTTGCTCCTGGTATCTAACAGCCACACGACTAGTGAAGTGCACTTCTTGCGCGCGGACCAGCCATTCGGAGAATTCTGCGTAGTCGCTTTGCGGGAAGATGAACACGAGTACTCGGTGGATCACCATCCTGGAAGTTCAGAGGACCCCGCAGGCGGCGCGTTTTTTGTGCGGACGAATTCGAATGGAAGAACATTTCGGCTAATGACCGCTCCGACAAGCGATCCCGCACGCGCGCGTTGGCATGAAGTGGTGCCGAACCGGCCCGGGGTAATGCTTTCCGCGATTGCCTGTTTCCGGACGCATCTGGTGTTGTGTGAGCGAGAAGATGGTCTGCCGTATCTGCGAATTGTGGATCTGACGCGAGAGGCAACCTCGGCGCTGGCGGCTTCTCACCGGATCGATTTTGCTGAACCGGCTTATAACGCGGCATTCGGGGCAAATCCTGAATTCGACACCGAGTTTTTGAGGTTCAGCTACGAGTCGTTCATCACGCCGCGATCGGTTTATGACTACGAAGTGAAGAGCGGCGACCGTATTCTGCGGAAACAACAACCAGTGTTGGGCGGGTACGATGCCACGTTGTATGGAAGCGAACGGCTGCACGCCACTGCGAGTGATGGAACAAAGATCCCCTTGTCGGTCGTCTATCGGCACTCAACACCTCGTGATGGAAATGCTCCGTTGTTGCTGTATGCCTACGGGAGTTATGGAATCTCGATGCCGGTGACCTTCAGTTCGAACCGGCTGAGCTTGCTGGATCGCGGCGTAATTTTTGTGGTTGCGCACATTCGCGGTGGTGGCGAACTGGGAAAACCGTGGCACGACATGGGGCGGATGCACCATAAGATGAATACCTTCACGGATTTCATTTCGTCCGCGGAACACTTGATTCATCATGGGTACACGTCGAAGGAAAATCTAGTGATTGAAGGTGGGAGTGCTGGCGGACTGTTGATGGGCGCGGTGGCCAATTTGCGGCCAGATTTATTCCGTTTGATCATTTCCCATGTTCCGTTTGTAGATGTACTGAATACGATGTTGGATGCATCGTTGCCACTGACTGTCGGAGAGTACGAGGAGTGGGGTGACCCGCAGACAGAAAAAGATTATTTTTATATGAAGCAGTATTGCCCTTACACAAACCTGGAGAAGAAAGATTATCCGGCGATGCTGGTGAAAACGGGACTGAATGACAGTCAGGTGATGTACTGGGAGCCCGCGAAGTATGTCGCAAAATTGCGGACGTTGAAGAACGATGCGAATCCATTGTTGTTCAAGGTGAATATGGGGGCGGGACACGGAGGAGCCAGCGGACGATACGATTATTTAAGGGAAATTGCGCTAGACTACGCGTTCTTGTTGACGGAATTAGGACTGGAAAGTTGAAAAAAGAGCCAAGAAAGGCGTTGGACGTCCTCCGAATTGGAATGTCCTGAGGGGAAGGAAACCCAAGAGCACAGTCAAGAGTGACTGTGCCACTAGAAGGCTACACACGCGCTGAATGAGTGAAGCTTCCACACCATTAATGCAGCAGTACAACGGGGTGAAATCGCGATACCCGCATGCGCTACTGCTGTTTCGACTGGGTGATTTCTACGAATTGTTTTACGAGGATGCGATTATTGCTTCGCGTGAATTGCAGATCACGTTGACCTCGCGGAATCGTGAAAAAGGGCAACCGATCCCCATGTGCGGCGTGCCATATCACGCAGCTGACGGATACATTGCGCGGTTGATTCGCGCGGGATTCAAAATAGCCATCTGCGAACAGATGGAGTTGCCAGGCCCCGGTAAAAAACTCGTGCGACGGGAAGTGACTCGGGTCATCACACCGGGGACCGCGACGGATGTATCCGTGCTGGATGCACGGGAAAACAATTTTCTGGCGGCGGTGTGGCAAGACAGTGGGAAAGCAAAGATTGGTTTGGCGATGGTGGATCTCTCGACCGGAGAATTTCAGGCGACGGAATTTAGTGGAGCGTCTGCGGAAGAAGCGTTGCGTGACGAACTGCAACTGATTCGGCCTCGTGAAACTCTGCTTCCTCGTCCACAACAGTTATTTGAGACGTCGAAGACCTCCCTGCTGGAAGGAACGGGTGGAGTTGAGACCAGACTGGAAGAATGGATTTTCCATCTGGATTATGCGGAACGTGTTTTGCGCGAACAATTTGGAGTAGCGGAGTTGACTGGGTTTGGCCTGGACGGGCACCAGCATGCCTTGTCCGCCGCTGGGTCGGTGGTGCATTACCTGCGCGAAAATTCCGCTCGAGGAGACAACGGACATAGCGTCGAGGCGCTGCGCCACCTTGATCACATCCGGTATTACGAACAGCACGATTCGCTGCTACTGGATCCAGTTTCGGTGCGAAATTTGGAACTGCTGTCGCCAATTTTCAGCGATGACACGAAAGTAAGCGGCCCCACGACCTTGGTGGCGGCACTGGACTCAACCGTTACAGGAATGGGCGCAAGGCTGCTCCGAGCTTGGATTCTGAAACCACTGATTGACCGCGACGCGATTGAAGAGCGGCTGGCGGCGGTTGGGCATTTGCTGCAGCAGACCGTGGTGCGCGGGGAAATACGCAAAGAACTGCGTGGCATTCAGGATCTGGAGCGGCTGACCAGCCGGATTACTTTGGGACTTGCTACACCGCGAGAGCTGGTTGCGTTGCGAAAATCGCTGGCACAATTGCCAATTCTAAAAAACTTTGTAACTCCACCAGCTTCCGGAGGCAGCGAACTGCTTCGCGAACTGCATGGCGAAATTGATGAATTAGTGGATGTCAGGGAAAGACTGGAAAAGGCCATCGCCGACGAGCCACCTGCGACGGCGAATGATCCGGGGATCATCCGAAGCGGATATAACGCAGAGCTGGATGAATTGCGGAATTTGAGCCAGCACAGCAAGCAGATCATCGCTTCGATGGAAGAGCGCGAACGCAAGCGGACGACGATTAACTCGTTGAAGATTAGGTTCAATCAGATTTTTGGCTACTACATCGAAATTTCTAAGGCTAATTTGCATCTGGCTCCGGCAGATTACGAACGGAAACAGACCCTGGTAAACGCGGAACGGTTTACTTCGCCAGAGTTGAAGGAATACGAACGGAAGATTCTGGCCGCGGATGAACGAATTGCGGAGATTGAACGGCAATTGTTTGTCGATTTGCGCTCGGGCATCGCCGCCAAGGCCGGCCGGTTGAGACGCACTGCGGCGGCAATTGCGCAACTGGATGTTCTGGCTTGTTTTGCGAAAATAGCCGGTGATCGAAATTACGTTCGCCCAGAGTTTAATGCTACCGGAGAGTTGCTGATTGTTGGCGGGCGGCACCCAGTGATTGAGGAATTGTTGCGTCAAAAAGGGGAGCGGTTTATACCGAATGACTTGTGCTTCGAGCCGAAATCGCAGCAGTTGTTGCTGATTACCGGGCCGAACATGGGTGGCAAATCGACTTATTTGCGTCAAACGGCATTGATCGTTCTGATGGGGCAGGCCGGCTCTTTCGTGCCAGCCAGACAAGCTCGCTTGCCGTTGACGGATCGCATTTTCACCCGCATCGGGGCAAGCGATAACCTGGCGCGTGGACGCTCGACGTTCTTGGTGGAGATGAGTGAGGTCGCTGCGATTTTGCATAACGCAACTCCGGCTAGCTTGGTGCTTTTGGACGAAGTGGGACGCGGCACGTCCACGTTTGATGGGTTGTCAATTGCCTGGGCCGTGGTGGAGCACTTGCAAAAAAACACCAAAGCCAGAACGCTGTTTGCTACGCACTATCACGAACTGACGGAGTTGGGGGATTTGTTGCCTGGAGTGAAAAACGTACACGTTTCCGTCAAAGAAACTCCCAACGAGATTATTTTTTTACGCAAAGTGGAGCCGGGCAGTGCGGACAAAAGTTATGGAATTGAAGTGGCGCGCTTGGCAGGCTTGCCGAGAAGCGTGATTGAGCGAGCTCGGGAAGTGCTTAAAAAACACGAGCAGAGTGAGCACGAATTGAGCGAAACGCTTTCACCTGGCGCCGGAGAGCTGGGAAATGGTAACGGCAGTCAAAATGTTCTGTTCACGGCGATTGACCGCGAGGTGATTGATAAGTTGCGCGAGGCAGATTTGGATCAGTTGAAGCCAATCGACGCGCTGAATTTGCTAGCGGAATTGAAGAAGCAGGTGTCGTGAGTTAGAGAATAGCTGGCCGTCGCTTGTCTACAAATCTAATCGCACTCCAGGAACATTTTGCAAAGGGAAAATGGATGAGCAGGGACAGGTGTGTTACAACGAGCCCATGGGAAGAAATGGAATGTTAGTGATCGGGTTGATGTCGGGAACGTCTGCGGATGGCGTGGATGTTGCGCTGGCACGGATTTCTGGAGACGGATCGACGCCGGTGCGCGGGAAGTTGGTGGCGCATATTACATTGCGGCTCGATGGCTCTGTAAGAAAAGAAGTTTTGCGCGTGGCGGAAAGCGGAGCGGTTAGCGCTGGAGAAGTCAGCCAGTTAAATTTCCGGCTTGGAGAAATATTTAGCGATGCGGTAGTCGTGGCCTGTAAGAAGTTTAGAGTCAAACTATCTCAGGTTGATTTAATTGGTTCGCATGGCCAGACGATTTTTCACCAGGGGAAACCAGTTCCCTTCTTGGGCCGTCCGACCTGCTCTACCTTGCAAATTGGCGAGGGCTCGATCATTGCCGCAAGAACGGGCGTTACAACAATTTCCGATTTTCGTGCCGCCGATATGGCTGTGGGAGGACAGGGAGCGCCAATGGTTCCTTACGTGGATTATCTCTTATACGCGGACAAGACCCAGGGAAGAGTCTCATTGAATTTGGGCGGAATTGGAAACATCACCATCCTTCCTGCCAAGGGGAAAGCATCGGATGTATATGCGTTTGATACGGGCCCAGGAAATATGGTGATCGACGCATTGGTTTCGCATTTTTCGCGCGGTCGAAAACGCTTCGATGAGGACGGCCGAATTGCGCGACAGGGCGATAGCAACGAGAGACTCTTGTTGGAGATGATGAAGGATCCTTATCTAAAGCTGAAGCCGCCAAAGAGTACGGGCCGCGAGTATTATGGGCAGGCATATATGGAGAAGCTATTGAAGATGGCACGACGATTTGGGGCATCTCCGGATGATTTAATTCGTGCGACTACAATTTTTACGGCATTATCGGTTGTAGATGCCTTGAAAAGATTTGTTCTGCCGAGGACCAAGATCCACCAGCTGATCGTTTCCGGTGGAGGGGCGCACAATCCGGTGATTATGGCGCAACTCGCGGCAGCATTGTCACCGATTGAGGTGATGTCATCGTCGGAGTTAGGCGTAGATCCGGATGCGAAAGAGGCATATGCGTTTGCATTGTTGGCGTACGAGACTTGGCACCGCAGGAACGGAAATCTGCCTTCGGCTACCGGAGCAAAGCGCGGGGCTATCCTGGGGAAACTTTCGTATGCGCCCGAACGGTGATGCCAAAGGACGAAAAGAAAGAGGAAAGATTATCACAAAGGACACGGAGAAAGTAACCCAAGAGCACAGGCCCTCCGCATCATCTCAGGGTAAACAAGAGCGTTTTTGCCACGACGAGTGGATATTTGCGTTGGTCTGCTTGATGATCGTTGCATTGGGCGGCTGTTCCAAGAATGCGATACATGATCCCTCTTCGGTTCGATTTCTCATTGAGGCAAGCCCAACAAATCTGGATCCGCGATACGGAACTGACGGCGTGTCTCAGCGGATCGACCGATTGATTTTTAACGGACTGGTCAAGCGTGATCTGCAGATGAACCTGCAGGGAGACCTCGCAGAGAAGTGGGAAAATCCCGACCCGCTAACGTATGTATTTCACTTGAGACCGGGCATCAAGTTTCACGATTCACGCCCGCTGACATCTCGCGATGTGAAGACGACGATTGAGTACATGATGGATTCGGCGAACAAATCGCCGAAACGCGGCGCATTCACGATGATCGACTCCATCGAGACACCCAACGCGACCACCGTAATTTTTCATCTGAAAGAGCCATACG
Source organism: Candidatus Acidiferrum sp. (assembly GCA_036497825.1). Taxonomy (GTDB): domain Bacteria; phylum Acidobacteriota; class Terriglobia; order Acidiferrales; family UBA7541; genus Acidiferrum. The sequence goes on along the minus strand of DASXIT010000015.1, from coordinate 106,560 downwards.
CTTCATTTCTATGGAACCTCGAAAAGTCTGCTGTCGGGATTGCGCCTGCCAATGCAGGGAGTGATTTCGGGCAACATCCCATTGGAACTGGCCCATTTCGTTTTGTCGGTCAGAAGCAAGAAGAAGAGGTGGTGCTGGAACGGAACGACGATTACTTTGCAGTGGCAGCCAGGGAGGGAACGGATCACACAGAGGTCGCTGAGGTCCGAGCGCTGAATTCACAGAGAAGCGGCGATTCCAGTACGAATTTAATTCGGAAGGTGATGTTCCGGATTGTACCGGATGCGATTGTACGGGCGTTGGAATTGCGCAAAGGATCGGCGGACGTGGAGATGAGTTCCCTTTCCCCAGATATGGTTGCCGTACTGGCGAAGCGAGCGGACTTGAAAGTTACGGAGATGCCCGGCACAAATTTCGCGTATTTGGGAGTAAATCTAGAGGATCCCATTCTAATGAAAAAAGAAGTGCGGCAGGCGCTGGCTTATGCGACGGACCGCGAATCGTTGGTGAAATATTTGTTGCATGGAGAAGCGCGGCTGGCCAGCGGAATATTGCCGCCGAATCATTGGGCATACGAAGGGGACGTTAAAAAGTATGGGTACGATCCTGGTGAAGCTGAGCGATTGCTCGACGCGGCAGGTTACCCGCGCGGCACGAATGGCATGAGGATCCATTTGACATTAAAAGTGACCACGCAGGAACAAGCTCGCTTGCTGGGCGCCGCGCTGCAGGATCAATGGAAAAAAGCAGGCGTGGATCTGGAGGTGCGGCCACTGGAGACAGCGACCTTTTTTGCGGACCTCACAAAAGGCAATTTTCAATTGAGCTATTCCATTTGGATCGGGGCGAACAACGATCCGGACGTCTTTGATCTGGTGTTCTCATCAAAGAGAACTCCGCCAAACGGTTCAAACCGGGGACACTATCGCAACGCTCGCGTGGATGAATTGATTGCGACGATTCGTGCGGAGACGAATAAAGAAAAGCGCAAAGAGTATTGCAGCGAGGTGCAGAAGATTGTGGCAGAGGACTCGCCGTATGTGTCGCTGTGGTATACGGACGTGGTCAGCGTGCATCAGCCGGAGATAGATGTGCAGCTAACGCCAACGGGTGATTACGATTTCTTGGCACGGTGAGTTGGGGCACAGCAAAGTGAAGGGCAAAGCGCCATTCGCGAGAATGGTGTTTCTGGTGGGGGGCGGCGTAAACCACCCTTACGAAGGAACGTAGGAACTCAGGTTAGTACGCCGTTGTCACCTTCCAAGGCGTCTCGAATGTCCTCATTGGGAATGGCACCCTCGCGGCCCACGCACCAGTGATCGCCGCGAAGTTCGACGATTGTGGAAGGCATAAGCCCGTTGGTTTCACCCCCATCAAGTATCAAGGGGATGCGGTCGCCGAGCTGCCGAAAGACTTCGTCGCCGCTGGCACAGGTTGGAGAGCCGGAAACGTTGGCGCTTGTGCCGGTAAGCGGCACGCCGATTTCACCGATCAGTTTGCTGACGATGGAGCTGGAGGGCCACCGAAGTGCGATGCGGCGCGTGTTTCCAGTCACTTTTAAGGGCAAGCGCGTCGAAGCGTCCACAACCAATGTGAGTGGGCCGGGCCAGCATTTTTCCGCCAAACGAAAAAAATTATCAGGAAGCTCGCGGGCCAGAATTGCAGCTTGCTCCAGAGAGCTAATCAAAATGGGAAGAGCTTTCGACTCGGAGCGGCCTTTGACGCGGAAGATTTCGTCCACAGCAGAGAGGTTCACAGGATCAGCAGCCAAAGCGTAAAGCGTATCCGTGGGTATGGCGACAACCGCGCCACGATTCAGCCACTCCGCAGCATAGCGAATGAAACGCTGATCTGGATTTTCCGGGTTTAATTTCAGAACTTCAGCCGACAAGGCGCTTCCCTGACCTGTTCCCATTCCGCAGCCTAAATCTATAGCTGCTGAACGAGACGCTACCATACGATTCATCTGTTTCGCAATGATTTGCAGGAAGCAAACTAGGCACATTCATTGGAGTTAATTCACGGAATCACATGCCAAAAAGCGAATAAAGGACTACTGAGTTTTCGGCTTGGAGTTGCTTGGAGCAGCAGAAGTTTTTTGCAGCAGGCTGGATACAGCTTTCTTCAGTTCCGCGTAGCCAGAGTCCGAATAGTTCCCATGCGACTGCCAGACGATGTGCCCTTCCGGATCGGCAACGATCAGGTAGGCATCGTCCGGACCGCTGAAATGGACGGCTTGCTTCCATTCTTCCTGCTTTTCATAAAGTGGAACGAAATGAGATTGTTCTTGCGGAGTGAGAGATTTGCGCATGCCGTGAAGGATCATCGGGCGTACGAAAGAGGGCGCGCCTTCCAGTTGGGGGATCTGGTAATACATCACACGAGAGTCCTGCACATAGTCCGCACTGAGATGCTTGCCCCAGTCTCGGCAGACGTCACCACCTTTTTTTGAAAAACCAATAACGAAGATGAGAACCTGCTGGCTGCCCGGTTTGGGAAAGATAATTTCAGAATCATCGAGAGCCTTTGTGTGCTCCGAGGGGATAGATTGCGCAAACAGCGGACACACAAACGAAACGACGGCAATGGTGGTAATCAGTAGGAACGATTTTGGTCTCATCGCGACCTCATCCTTGGTTGCGTTTTCCTGCGAAAGAACGCAATACAGGTGCTACGTGGCAACCCAGAAAAGATTTCACAAGAGCCGGGATGGCGTCCCAGCTAGGATGTTTGTTACTCTCGCGGAGATGGTTGGATCCCAAAAGAACGGAAAAGGTGGCGGTGAGCATGCGACAGTGGGAGGGGTCGCTCCAGGTGTACTGACCAGCCGCGACAATCGCTGGCTAAAGGCGTTTCGTATGACGCTGCGCGGCGGCTTGGCGACTGAGAATGGGGCGGTTGGTGTGGAGGGCGTTCGATTGGTGGAAGAAGCGCTACGCTCCACGGCTACAGTGGAAGCGGTATTGTTCAGCGAATCTGGCGAGCGGCATCGCGAGAGATTGGCTCCGCTCATACGGCACCCTGAGATGGCGTTTCCGGTCCTGCAGACTACAGATCGCCTGTTCGAGGGAATCGCAGATACCGAACATCCGCAAGGCGTGGCCGCGCTGGTGAGACCGCGGAAAGTGACGTTAGAAGACTTACTGTTGGCGCAGGAAGGAACCTGTTCGCCTCTGGTCGTGGTGCTGGCCGGAGTGCAGGATCCGGGAAACGTGGGCACGATTTTGCGAACGGCAGCGGCCTTCGGCGCAACGGGAGCCGTGGCAGTGTCCACCGGGCAGAGCGGAACGGCGAGTCCATTTTCGCCAAAAGCGCTGCGGGCTTCGGCTGGTGCGGCTTTGCATTTGCCGGTACTAGAAGGGATGTCTCTACCAATTTTGACGATGCAATTGAAATTGCAGAAGGTGATGACCGTGGCGTCCTGTGTGCATGATGAATCGCGCATGAGGAAAGCCCCGGTGTGCCCGTGGGAAGTGGACTGGTGCCAGGCAACGGCACTACTTGTGGGAAATGAGGGCGCGGGATTGCCCGAGGACGTGGTGCACAGCGCAGACGAGCGGATTCATATTCCGATGGCGAAACGCGTCGAATCGTTAAATGCGGCAGCAGCAGCAGCGGTGCTGTTTTACGAAGCGTACCGGCAAAGATCGCGGCGGGGATAGGCCGGGTGAGCGAAAAGAAGTAACGCCGAGTCAGGAATGATGAGACACAGAGGGTCGCAGAGGAGAAGCCAATCTGCACCCTTAAGAACGTAGGGATAGCTGGATTCGAATTCGCAAGGAAAAGGCTCTAGACTGATAAGCCTATGGGGTTGTTCTCTTCATTGCCGGAGCCGGAGACTGCTGTTGGCCTGCAGCCGCTTGCGGAACGGATGCGTCCACGCACGCTGGACGAATTTATAGGACAAGAGAAGTTGTTAGGATCTGGCAAACCGCTCCGCGTTCAGATCGAATCGGACAACCTGAGTTCGATGCTTTTTTGGGGGCCACCGGGGTGTGGGAAGACGACTTTGGCGCGATTGATTGCGCGCCTGACAAAAGCAGAGTTTGTCTCTTTTAGCGCCGTGCTCGCCGGTATCAAAGAGATCAAAGAAGTGATGGCGGTAGCGGAGCAGAAATCGCGCAGTGGATCGCGGACCATAGTGTTCGTGGACGAAGTGCACCGGTTCAACAAATCGCAGCAGGATGCGTTTTTGCCGCATGTGGAAGCAGGACACATTTTATTTATCGGAGCGACCACAGAAAATCCTTCGTTCGAAGTGATTTCACCGCTGCTGTCGCGAACGAAAGTGTACGTGTTGGATGCGCATACGACTCCGCAACTGGTGAAGTTGCTGCGGCGGGCGCTGGCGGATAAAGAGCGTGGATTGGGGAACGAGCGGATTGAGCTCGGGGCGGAACGGGAAAGCGAGACCTCCAGCGCAGAGGGCACGGCCGGCGAAGCGCAGAGTTCACAGAGAAACGAGGAAGTGCTTTGGCGGATGGCAGCGTTTTCTAACGGAGATGCGCGGACCGCCTACAACACTCTGGAGTTGTGCGCTCGAAGCGCGGAACCCGATGAGAATGGCGTAAAGCATATTACACCAGCGCTCTTGTCGGATTTGTTGCAGCGTAAGATGCTGCGCTATGACAAAGCCGGCGAAGAGCATTACAACCTGGTCTCCGCGCTGCATAAGTCGGTCCGGAACTCGGACCCGGATGCGGCTCTGTATTGGTTGGCGAGAATGATTGAAAGTGGCGAAGAGCCTCTGTTTTTGGCGCGTCGAATGGTGCGGATGGCCAGCGAGGATATCGGGTTGGCAGAACCGGGAGCGCTGGCAGTAACCTTGGCGGCGAAAGATGCATTTGATTTTCTGGGCGCACCGGAGGGTCATCTGGCACTGGCTCAGGCCGCGGTGTATTTGTCACTTGCGCCAAAGTCGAATGCGCTCTACACGGGATATGGCGCGGTGATGGAGGACGTCCAAAAAACGGAGACGGATCCTGTGCCGTTGCATTTGCGCAATGCCGTTACAGGATTGATGAAGAATATTGGCTACGGAGAAGGATATAAATACGCGCACAATTTTGATGAGAAGGTCACCGACATGCAATGCTTGCCGGACAACCTTTCTGGTAAGACGTACTACAAACCTACTGACCAAGGGTTTGAGGCTAGATTGCGCACACGCATCGATGAAATCCGAAAATTGAAATCTCGTACGGTCTCCAAGGGGTGAGGCTAGTTATGCGAAGAATACTTATGGTAGTTGCGTTGTTCCTTGCTTCAACGTGGCTGAGTTCAGGTGCGGACACTTCGTCGGTTCGGCCCGCGATTTCCGGACTGGCATTCGTGCGGGTACGCGTCGCAGACCTGGAGAAGGCGAATCGTTTTTACTCCGGCACGGTTGGCCTGCCAGCTTTGAGTTGTCCCGGACAAAACGAGAAGTGTTTCTTTGTCAGCCCCGGCCAAGAGGTTGATCTCATCAAATCTGAATTGGTTCCTTCAGAGAATTTGATTGCTCTGATCGGTATCTATACGTCGAATGCAAGTGCTCTGCGAAAATATCTGTTATCGAAGGGGCAAAAACCGGAAGAGATCATCACGGATTCAAATGGAATCATTCATTTCAGGGTTAAGGATCCAGAGAATCACGCGATTGAATTTGTTCAGGCGCACGGTATTGCAAGCTCAGTGAGATCTCCTATACTCCGCGATTCCAAAATGATTCATGCGGGATTCGTTGTGAAGGACCGCGCAGCGATGGATGCGTTTTATAAGGATATTTTAGGATTTCACCTGTACTGGCAGGGCGGAATGAAAGATGGAGAAAAGAGTTGGGTCTCGATGCAGATGCCGGACAGCGCAGATTGGATCGAGTATATGCTGAATATTTCCCAGGATGCCGACAAACACTTGCTGGGAGTGATGAACCACATCGCGATTGGTGTGCCCGACGTGAAGGTTGCAGGGAAAGAGATCGAAGCCAGGGGAATTAAGCTGACTGAACAACCAAAACTTGGGCGTGATGGAAAGTGGCAGTTGAACATGTATGATCCGGACGATACTCGGGTGGAATTGATGGATTTTACGCCGACGGAGAAGCCGTGCTGTTCGGAGTTTACGGGGACCCATCCGAAACCATGATGCGAGGGATCGTCGAACGATTTGATGTGAACGGAGCCCAGGACCCACACGCAGATGTGGCGTGCGGGACACCCCCTAATTCAGGTGATTTCGGATTTGATGGAATTGAGCCCAAGAGCACAGTCAAGAGTGACTGTGCCACGGATAATGTGCGAGGCCGAGCAACCAACGTCCTGGTGCTGTTAGCGGCGCTGTGGCTCCTTCCCTTCTGTTCATCCCCGCGTGCGCAGGAGATGAGCAAGCCCGTCACGACAATCGATGAAGAGGTAACCGCGTTTGCGTATGCGCTGGACGGCCGGATCGCCTACTCGGTTCGGCACATGTACAAGGCCAAAAAATACGACCTGGAACGCGACGACATTTTCATGTTGGACACCAGCGGCAAGAGAAAAAAGATTTTTTCGGGGGAGAAATTTTCAACTGGCGATAAACCGCTCACCTATTTAATTGAAAGCTTCACCTGGTCACCGAACAGCAAGATTTTGGCCGTGCAGATGAATACCATCACCGTAGATATTGACGACGGGCACACGGAGGAAGCCCGTGCGCTGCTGTTTCTTGATGATTCGGGCCGCGAACTGAAACCGGTGGCTAAGGGCGTATTGCTGAACGCAGAGAATCCGCTGTGGCTGCGGGACAATGCAACACTGGTTTATCTATCTGAAGACGTTTCTCCACGCGCTTTATTTTCCATGCAATACGTTAATCTTTTCAGCGGTCCGGCTGGAAAAGCATTTGAGGGTCGGACCTTCGCCGCAGTGGCGCGGATCTCGGGGAGTAACTCGGCGATTGCCGTGGAGCGCGACAGAAATATGGATGGGCCTCCTCGGCTTCAACGATTGGAATTGCTCGCACAGGACAATAAAGAAGTCGCAACTTTGGATGCATTCGCCGGCGGCCTATCTATTTCTCCCTCTGGCTCGCTGGCCGCCTACTATCTGGACAATGAAGTCCTGGAGATTCGGGAGCTTGGCGCACCCAAGAGAATGGCGCGCATGCGGATTGGCCTGGGTGTGCTGCAGTGGTCTGCCGATGAAACGAAAATTTATTTGAAGCGGACCATAGAAAAGAAATCGGCAGACCTGGTTACGTTTACGGTGCCGCCGCTGGTGGCGTATGAAAGTCATGCCGAAGTGCCAGTGAGCGAGCCTACACCGGAATATTTGCTGCACGGGTTGACCGTTCGGGAATACGGAGTATCTCCTGATGGGCGATTCATTGGGGTGGTTCTGCCGGGCAAAAGGAACTTGCAGATTTATTCGATGAAGTGACGGAAAGAAGTCGAAGGTTAAAGGTCAAGACTAAAGCACGGGCGCCTCCAGAGGGCGCCTTTTTTTGTGTTCGACTAGCAGGCAGGAGTCTTCGATTACCTTAAGTCCGGCGAACCGGGCCTGTTCTGCGGCGCCGGCATTTTCAATGCCTAATTGAAGCCAGAGAACTTTTGCGCTTATTTTGATGGCGCTTTCTGCGACCGGGGGAACATCTTCAGCGCGGCGAAAAACATCCACGATGTCAACCTTCTCTGGAACATCTTCGAGGCGAGCAAAACTCTTTTCGCCCAGAACTTCTTGCTCGTTTGGATTCACAGGAATGATCCGATACCCGGCGGATTGCAAATATTGAGCTACACCGAAACTGGGACGCGCATGGTTCGATGACAAGCCAACCACAGCAATCGTTTTCGATTCGCGCAGGATGTCGGCGATTGGATCCATGGAGGCTTTCACATTTTCAGGGAGATGAAGTTTCATAGTGTCAATTTGATGCGGCAGTTCTTGGCAAGGTATACGTTCGCCGGACCGCCTCCCTTCGAACATCGAGGTAAACAGAAAGCAGTCCTTACATGACCAACAATGGCATCAAGCATTCTTGGTGGCCAAGACGCGCTGCTCCAGGACATGCGCGACCGCGCTGAGCAATTTGGTGTTTTCCGCAGGACTCCCCACGGAGATGCGAATAGCTTCCGGAAATCCCATCCAGGCCAAGGGGCGCACGATGACACCTTCGTGGAGCAGATCATCGCAAAAACTTTTGGCATTCGGGCCAATTTGCATGAACAAGAAATTGGTTTCGCTGGGAACCGGGCTAAGCCCCAATCTTCGAAGTTCGTTGTAAAGGCGTTTGCGCTCCGTGCGATTCATTTCAGCGGATCGTTCGACGTGTACACCATCATCCAGCGCGGCAAGGGCGGCCGCTTGACCGACACTGGTCACGTTAAACGGCGTGCGAAGCTTGTTCATTTCAGCGACCAATGTCGGATGGCCAATACCATAGCCGATGCGCAACCCAGCCAATCCGTACACCTTGGAAAAGGTGTGCAACGTAAGAATATTGTTGTACTGCTTGAATAGTTCAAAGGGGTTCGGCAAATCGCTGCGTTCAGCGTATTCGCGATACGCCTCGTCGTAAACCACCAAAACGTCTCCAGGGACTCTCTTCAGGAAGGTCGCGAATTCGTCAGCGCCGAACACCGTGCCTGTAGGATTATTGGGATTGGCAATGTAGATAATTCGCGTTTGCGGCGTCACTGCGCGGGCGATGGCGTCCAGATCGAAAGCAAAATCCTTCATCGTAGTCAGGATGAGTTTGCCGCCGCTGGCTCGAATGGCGATGGAAAAAAGGGCAAAAGAGCCTTCGCTGGTTATGCCTTCGCAGCCAGGCCGCAGAAGAACACGCGAAGCCAGATCGATGATTTCGCTAGAGCCAAGTCCAACAAAAATTTCTTCCGAGTGGACACCGAAACGAGCCGCCAACACTTCACGAAGTCTCTTGCTCCCGCCGTCAGGATACCAATTGGCATCACCAAGCGCGCGGCGGGCCGCTTCCATGGCCTTCGGAGACGGTCCCAACGGATTCTCGTTGGAGGCGAGTTTCACCGCGTGAATCTTCAGATCTTGTTCAACTTCTTCGACGGGTTTGCCGGGAACATAAGCGGGCAGTCCCTGGATGTAATCAGGGATAAGTTCTTCCAGAGTATGGGTCATGGGCTTGGTCGCTTTCGTGGCACAGCAAAACTTATGGCGCGCATATCAATATGCTTATTATGCACGAAAGGCCCACGGAGTGAAGTGACGCGCGTCAAGTAGGGAGGAAACAGTAATCGACAGGCGATTGTGCCACTAAGCGGAGTTATCAGGAGCCAGGTTTTTTAGTTGGAAGACCTCGGACTTGGTGAGCGGGCGGAATTTGCCCGGGGGTACATCAAGGACAATTGGGCCAAGTTGCACTCTTTTGATCTTCTCGACGAGAAAACCAACTTCCAGAAACATGCGCCGAATTTGCCGATTTCGCCCTTCGATCAAGACAACCTCATACCACGGATTGGTTGCGTCGTCGGTCAGTCGAATTTTTGCGGGTGAGGTCTTGACGCGGCGGCCATCTTCCAGCGGAATTGAAATTCCCTCGCGCAGCCGCTGAATGGCTCGCTCGTTGGGTTTACCGCTCACTTTCACCAGATAAGTCTTCGGAATGTGCGAGCCGGCTTTGGTGAGTTTCTGGGCGAGGGCGCCGTCATTGGTCATGATCAGCAAGCCTTCGCTGGCGTAGTCGAGACGGCCAACGGGATAAATGCGCTCTTTCAAATCTCCCAACAATTCCATTACCGTGGGCCGGCCCTCAGGATCGCTGACGGTGGTGACATAGCCCTTGGGCTTGTTCAGCAGAAAATAGACGAAGGCTTGCGCGCGCTTCAGTGGCTTGCCGTCGACGGTGATGACATCAACTTGCGGATCGGCCTTAGTTCCCTGTTCAGTCACAACGTTGCCGTTCAGCGTGACCCGTCCGGCCGCAATGATTTCTTCGGCTTTGCGGCGCGAGGCAAGCCCGGCCGCGGCGAGTATTTTTTGTAGGCGTTCTGGCATGGCAAGAATAGCTAGTGTATCCGGTCAATCTAGCGAGGAGAGCGGGGTTTACGCGGCGGAAAATTGCGGTTGGATTTTGGGCGAGCGAAAGAATGGCGCGGGGATTTGCCGGGACCGTGTGATGGACCTCTGAATTTTCCGGAAGCGTTGGATGGACGATTCGACTTGTGGGACGGGACGAAATCGCGAGGGCCCTTGGGACGGCGGGATTTTGAGGCGGAACCACTGTTGCGCTCCCCTCGATATGTGGCGGATGAATTCTCAGGGGGACGGCTGGTGCGGAGCCATGGCGCGCGCGGAGCATCGGAGCTATCGAGACGCTGATCGTCGATTTCGTCGAACTTTTCGCGAACATTCGGAGGCGTTGAGGGTCGCCGCTGGAATTTTGTGTAGCGAGCCGGACGGCTATCGGACTTTGAAAACGGCGGATTAGAAAAGCGTTGAGCCTTTCCAGGAGCGTTTGAATGTCGATGCGACTGCTCGAGTGGAGCGGGACGAAGCGCAGGTTTCGCAAGCGGTTTGGGCTTGAAATGCGGGACAAACGTTAAGGGTCGCGTGGGATTGCGCATTGCCTCGGCTTGTTCTTTGCTGAGAAGAACGTAGTGCCCCACCGGAACACCTTCCAGCGAAAGCGGGCCCAGTCCAATGCGTTTCACTTTTTCCAGAGGATGCCCACTCCTCTGAAGCGTGCGACCGAGCACATCCAATTTTGAGCCGGTAACCTGTGCTTCATACCAGAAATTGGCCGCGTGACCACGGGTGGAGTCCGGCTGCCGCACGACGCGCACAATCGTTTTCGTCTGCCTGCTCAGGTGGTCCAGTTCTTCCAGCATCAGCTTGCCCTTGATCTTGATGTGATACACCTGAGGAATATTTGACCAGGATTTCAGCATGCTGTCGGTAAGGTCACCATCGTTGGTCAGAAAGATCAGCCCGCTGGCCGCGTAATCCAGATTGCCGACGGGATAGACCCGCTCCGGAAATCCGCGCAGGAAATTGCGCAGCGTCTTGCGGCCTTCTGGATCGGCTAGCGATGAAACTACTTCCGGCGGCTTGTGCAAAACAAGGTAAACCGATTTGCGTTTCTCTTCGACGAGGCGGCCAGCGGCTTCGATCTTGTCAACGCTGGGATCCGCTTTGGTGCCTAGCTCGCGGACGACCTGGCCATTGACGAGAACTTGGCCAGAGAGAATGAGTTGTTCGGCATGCCGGCGTGAGGCAATGCCCGCTTGGGCGATGATCTTTTGTAAGCGTTCAAGCATGGGCTTCTATGGTAGCTGAAATTGGGCGTTGAGGTTAGGAGAAGAGGGTCGGAAGTAATTGCGCGTCGAAAATCAAGAGTTGAGAATTAAGAGTTAAAGAACGAAACCAAAGAATGAAGAGATTCGCGCCTTTTGGGCGTAAGAGCCCACCCTTCGCAAACTCCGCGAAGGATGGGGCACCCTCAATCATTTTGTGAATGATGTAACTTAGGAACCCAAGAACACAGGCTGAAGCCTGTGCTACAGGCTCATTCGCCGGCGGTGGCGGAATCGGCTTTGGGAGGAGCCTCGTCCAATTGGCCACTGGGCATGCCTTCGTTCGTGGCAGTCACTTCTTCTTCGCGCAAAAACGGATCTGCCTTCGCGTCGGCCAGCACTTCTTTTTGAATGGACTCGTCGATTCCTAGCTGAGAAGTGGCCGACCCGGAATGCGTGGCAGCGAACACTTCGGAACTACTTTCGGGAACGGGTAGATTTTCCAGTGTGTCTGCAGTGGGCGAGCTGAGTTGGGTTTCGTCTGATGAATCACCAGAAACGGCGATGCCTTCGTCTGTGCCCAAGGCTTCGCGCGCTAACGCTTCGAATTCTTTCAGGCTGGGCAGTTCATCGAGGTCGCTCAGGCCAAAACGCATCAGAAATTCCTTGGACGATTTGTAGAGAATGGGGCGGCCCATCACTTCTTTGCGGCCCGCGGTGGTGATCAGCTTCTTGTCCAGCAAGGTGCTGATGACGCCGGAGGTGTTAACGCCGCGAATCTCGGAGATTTCCGGGGCCGTGACGGGCTGTTTGTAGGCGATGACGGCCAGCGTTTCCAGTGCGGGCATGGAGAGGCGCAGCGGCGGTCGAAGGCTCTTGATAAATCGGCGCACAACGTCGTGATGCTGGGGCTTGGTGTACATTTTATAGCCACCAGCGACGGCGCGCACTTCAATGCCGCGATCGTCCGTGGCGTATCCGGCGATAAGCTCGTCGAGAGAAGCTTGTACGGCCAATTTTTCTTCGCTGAGGGCCTGGGCGAGCTGGTCTAGAGTGGCGGGCTCGTCTGCCGCGTAAATAATGGCTTCGAGTGCTGCTTTTCGTTCTTCGTTGGTCATGATTTAGTTGTAAGTCCTCAGTTAACAGTTGTCAGTAAAGAGAAACCGTAAGAGCCACCCTGAACTTGGGACACTGAATGATACATCAGGTTTGCAGTTGATGGGGAATGAGGACCGGGTGAGAAGTTGAAAGTTCAAGCAAAGAGAAAGATTCGAAGTGGAGGCGGTTCCGCAACGCTAACAAGCTCTGGGTGATCTTTACTTAGAACTTAGAACTGAAAACTGAGAACTTCTCACTGATACTCGGCGTCGATGCGCAGCGCGCCGCTCTCGTCGAAGGCTACATCGAACGATTTGCTCTTCTTCACCAGAATTTCGCCAAACTGACTTTCTTGCACGAGCATAACCGCCTGAAGCTTGACCATTTCCAGAACGGCCAGGAAGGCGACGATCATGGCATGGCGCGACGGGCAAGCGTCGAAAAATTGAATGAGGTTGACCGTGTTGGTGTCGCTGGCCAGAATCTGGCCGCGGAGTTGCGCAATCATTTGCGCCACCGTGAAGACGTCGTGCGTCAGCTCGATGCGCGCGACTTCTTTCTTGCGCTCAAGGACTTGTTGGAACACACGCACCAGGTCAACGAGCGAAACGACCAACTCGCCTTCCGTGCCTTCGTCGTTGTAGAGAGACTTGTCCGGCTTGGACCAGACATTTTCCTCAATCTGCTGCTTTTGGTACAGAAGCTGCGCCGCGTTCTTATACTTTTCGTGCTCCAGCAAGCGCTGCACTAGTTCTTCTCGCGGGTCCCCGGCCTGCTCTTCGGCAGTGGCAAACGGGTCTGGCGGAAGAAGCATTTTCGATTTGATGTAGATGAGCGTCGCGGCCATGTAGATGAATTCGGCGGAGACGTCGATGTTCTGGACTTCGAGGTTGTGAAGGTAGTCGAGATATTGCGAAGTGATTTTTGAAATTTGAATATCGTGAATGTTCATTTCCTGCTTTTTGATGAGGTCGAGCAGGAGGTCCAGGGGACCTTCGTAGAGCGGGATGTTGATTTTGTAAGGTGAGGCCATCGGAAACAAGTTTACAGTTCACAGTCTACAGTGAACAGCGGAAAAGGAAAAACGGAACGCCAATCTCCCGATTGGCGGAGTTGGGACACTCCAACCACAAAAACGCCATTCAGGAGAATGGCGTTCCCGGGAACGCGGAGTAACCCAAGAGCGAGCGCGGCGTGCCGTGCCCCTACAAAGAGGCAATTTCGTGGCGTTTGCGGGACCAGTTGAAGATGGCTTCGCGGACGCGTTGCATGGTCTGCTTTGCAGACTTCTGCGCATCGTGAGAGCCATTATCGACGATTTCCAACACGCGCTTGGGATTCTGCTGGTATTCGACGCGGCGCGCACGGACGGGTTCGATCCATTTGATCAAGTTGTCGGCCATGGCCGCTTTGCACTCGATGCAGCCGATTCCTGCGCTGCGACAGCCTTGCGCGGCCCAATCCAGCGTTTCTTGTGGCGAGAACAACTTGTGCCAATCGTAGACGGGGCAAATGTCCGGGTTGCCGGGATCGGTGCGACGTTTGCGCGCCGGGTCGGTGACCATCCCTTTGGTTTTGGCACGGATGTCGGCATCGGATTCGGAAAGCGTGATGGCGTTGCCGTAGGACTTGGACATCTTGCGACCATCGAGACCAGGGATGCGCGGGGTGGGGGTGAGGAGGACGCAAGGCTCGGTGAGAACCGCCTTCTGTTCAAAGAAGCGCGATCGCCCACCCATGAATTCAAAGAAATTCCGTATGCCCACATCCTTTGCGAAGCCCTTGATTACTCGCTTGTACTCAGCCTTCTGTACGGTAGAAATCTGGTATGGCGGCTCATCAATACGACCCTTCGAAGCTACGGGCGCGATTGCCCGTAGGACAGATTCTAGGTGTCCGTAATTGTCAGATTCAAATAACTCATCCTTCGCCTCAAAGCCATATTGAAAATTGAAGGTGTTGACGAGTTCGCGGCTGAATTCTACGTGGGAGACTTGGTCTTCGCCCACGGGAACGGAGAGGGATTTGCCGGGGTCGGAGTACATAACGATGTCGGCGGTTTGCAGCGTGGGATAGCCGAGGAAGCCGTAGGTGTGCAGATCTTTATTGGTGACGTTTTCGATTTGCTCTTTGTAGGTGGGGATGCGTTCGAGCCAACCGAGTGGCGTCACCATGCTCAGTAGGAGATGAAGTTCAGCGTGCTCGGGAACTAGGGATTGTAAAAAGATCGTAGATTTCGTCGGGTCGAGGCCCGATGCGAGGTAGTCGATCGTAATTTGGATGGAGTTTTCCGCGATGGCGCTGGTATCGGCATAATCGCTGGTCAGGGCATGCCAATCGGCGATGAAATAAAAGCATTCGTAAGTGGGATCGTTCTGGAGCTTGACCCAATTTTGCAGGGCGCCGAAGTAGTGCCCGATGTGGAGGCGTCCGGTGGGCCGCATGCCGCTTAGGACGCGTTTGGATTTCGTTGTAGTCGTGGTCAAGAAATGAGGCCCTCGGTCAGTCGTGCGATTTTGGTTAGTTCAAAAAGGATATCAGATATTTGTATTCGGAAAGTGGAAGGCGCAGAGAAGAGAGTTGGTGACGTTAGATCGTCAGAGCCACCCTTCGCCAACTGCGCGAAGGATGGGGCACTCTCCAGTTCCACCGGTATGCGGCATCACAATGAGAAACCACGATTACTTCGCGAGCAAATCGCGGGCGATGATGGTGCGCTGAATTTCGCTGGTGCCTTCGTAGATGGAGATGACGCGTGCGTCGCGGTAAATGCGTTCTACTTCCGATTCGCGCGAGTAACCCTGGCTGCCAAAGATTTGCACGGCTTTGTAGGCGACGCGATTGACCATTTCGCTGGCGTAGAGTTTGGCGCGTGAAGCGGCTGAACCCATCTTCATGGCGGGATCGAAGATCCCAGGCGCAACTACGGCACCTGGGGCACCCGCGGAGGCGCGATCTTTCAGGAAGGCGGCTTGATAGAGCAGCGCGCGGGCGGCCTCGATTTCGGTGTGCATGTCGGCGAGCATCCATTGGATGGCTTGGAATTCGGCGATGGATTTGCCGAAAGCTTTGCGGCTGCGAGCATACTTTGCTGCTTCATCCAGCGCACCTTGCCCAAGGCCAACAGCCTGCGCAGCGATGCCGATGCGGCCTCCGTCTAGCGCGCTGAGAGCAATCTTGAGACCTTGGCCCTCTTCGCCGAGGCGATTGGCGGCGGGCACAATGCAATCGTTGAGAATTATTTCTACAGAGGGCGAACAGCGCTGGCCCATTTTTTCTTCGTGTCGGCCAACTTTGAGGCCAGGAAACGTGGGTTCGACAAGGAAGGCGGTGATTCCCTTCCCGCCGGCTTCAGGATTTGTTTTGGCGAAAACGATGAAGACGCCTGCAGCGCTACCGTTGGTGACCCAGGTTTTGGTGCCAGAGAGAACATACGGCGGTTGATCAGACCCAAGAGCACCGTCCGTTCGCGGCTCAGAGCTAGCAGGAGCGACGGTGCCACGCGTGGCGCGGCTTTGAATGCCTGCGGCGTCGGAGCCAGCTTGCGGTTCGGTCAGGCAGAAGGCGCCGATGATTTCGCCTGAGGCCAACGGCTTCAGGTAGCGTTTCTTTTGCTCATCGGTGGCAAAGGTCACGAGCGGAAGCTGGACGGCGGAATTCGTGACGGCCAGCGCAGTCGAAATGGCAGTGTGAACGCGGGCGACTTCTTCGATCATGAGAACGTAGGAAATCGTGTCGAGCCCCGGGCCGCCCCACTCTTCGGGGGTGAGCATGCCGCAGCAACCCATCGTGCCGAGTTTCTTAATAATCTCCAGAGGAAAGTATTCTGATTTTTCCCAGTCTTTGACGTGCGAACGAACTTCTGCGTTCATAAATTCGCGAACGGTGTCGCGGATCAGGAGTTGGTGGTCAGAAAGAGAGAAGTCCATCAGAGATAGTTTTCGGTTATCAGTATTCAGTTCTAAGTTAAGAAGTTCAGATTTGAAAGTTAACAGGTTAGCCGGAAAAAGAAAACACGGGATCGATTCTGGCCAGAAAAATGTAGGCAGGATAGGTCGCGGTATTTGATGTTTCCATCGGAAGGAAATTTATTCTGGGTGTTGCCACGATCCCTCCACTGCGTGCCGCAAAAAGACGCGGCACTCCGGTCGGGATGACAGTTTTGTGTTGCGGCTGCGTACCTTGGGCGAGTGCCGAATCCTTCGTCTTTAAGGGTGCAGGTTTAGTGTCCACTTTAACCCATTACATAATCCGTGCAGCAAACAGAAGCTATTTGTTGGTCCAGTAGTCTTGTTGACCCACGAAGTTATCATCAGGAAAAGTTGTCAGGATAAGGCGGCGGAGTTTGTAAATATCGACCGGGCCTTCCTGCTTGTAGAGAATTTTTCCATCCGGCGCGATCAGCACTGTGTAAGGAACGCCACCGCTCCAAGTGGGGTCGAAGGCTTTCATCTCTTCGTAAGGCTCCATGATGCCGAACAGCAGATTGTTCGAAGAGGCATGCTGCAAATCAAGGAACTTGCGCACACCTTTCTCTTCGTCCGGACAATTGATGCTGACGGTAACCAGATCGAACGGGCGCTTGCGATACATGCGAAACGTTTTCTGGAATTCCGGGAACTCTTCGGTGCAAGGCCCGCACCAGGTAGCCCAGAAATCCACGAGCAGAGTTTTGCCGACCTGATTTTTGCGAAGCGTTGTCAACTCGGCGGGTGTGACCTTGATGAGAGGAATGGGTTCCTGCTCAATGGTCTTCATCTCGGCATCTTGTAGGGATTCCTTGTACGCCCATTTGATGGAGCAGCCGACCGCCGGAGTGGTCTCCACCGGAACGGGGCGTCCCGTGAGAACAGCATCCAAGGCATTGCGAGCGTCCGGAACCTTGGCATAAGCCTCGCGCGGGTTGCTATCCACGCGACCTTCATAGCGTAACTTGCGCTCCTGATCAAAAACGAAAACGTGAGGCGTGGCTACGGGGCCGTACTTGCGCGCGACTTCCTGGATTTCGCCGTAGTAGAGGAACGGAAAATTAAACTGTCGGTAAGCGGCCCGAATCTTCATATCGTCGAGTGAATCGCCCAGGTCGGTGTAGGCCATTTCGTCGAGGCGTAAAGCCTTGGGACTGTTGGGCTGGATGACGACGAAGGCCACGCCGCGATCACGGTAGTCGGCAACAATTTTTTTGATGCGGCCTTCATACACTTCCGCCGTCGGGCAATGCACCGCGGTGAAAATGACCACCAGGACTTTGCTGTCCTTGAAATCAGAGAGGGAGTAGGTCTTGCCGTCGATGCCAGGAAGATGAAAATCGGGTGCAGGAGAACCGATCGCGAGAGTCTTCGGATGTTCCTCCTGAGAAATGGCAAGAAGTGGAGCGAGGAGAATTAAGAGGAGCGAAAGAGTGAAGCACCGTAGGAATGAGTTCATAGAAATGGTTTTACACCCGGCGAGGCGGAGAGTCTAGGTTGGCGGGGACAAGAGAGTCGATTCCGTCGGGTCGAGCGTTTTTGGGATGGGTTGCCACGATCCCTACACTGCGTGCCGCAAACGGAGCGACACTCCGGTCGGGATGACAAGTTTGGGTTGCGGGCAAATGCCAGGTTGAACTTGAATCTAAACCCGCACCCTTAAAGGCGAAGGGTGCGGCACCCGCGGGGTGTCTCAGCATCAAAGTTTGAAGAGTTCGCGGAGGCGTTTGGTTTGTTGGCGAGAAACTGGGATTTCCGTTTGCTTCTTGTCGTTCATTTTCAGCATGAAGCTGGATTTGAACCAGGGCACAACTTCCTTGATGTGGTGAATATTGACCAGGAAAGAGCGGTGAGGGCGCCAGAAAGACTCAGCGGGCAGCGTCTCAAGCAGTTCGTCCAGAGTACGGTAGTTTGAGGAGCCTTCGAGGTCCTTAGCGGTAACGGAAATCAGCCCACCCTCAATGGAAGCGAAGATAAGATCTTCGGCGTCGACGAGAAGGAGGCGCTGCTGCGACTTGATCAAAAGTTTGGATGGCTGCGTCGTTGTTTTTGCGGAACCTAACTGGGCGACAAGCTGCTCCAGCCGCTCGGTCGGACTGACGTGTGTTTCGATTTCGCGACGCGCACGCTGAATCGCCTTGGCGATCCGGGCCTTGTCAAATGGCTTCAAAACGTAATCGACGGCGTTCACGTCGAAGGCCTTCACCGCGTAGTGATCGAACGCAGTAGCAAAAACCACGTGCGGTACTTTCAATTTCCGCTCAACCAATTTTTTGAGGACGCCGAAACCATCCAAACCGGGCATCTGGACGTCCAGAAAAACCAGATCAGGCGCGTGTTCCTTGATCAGGTTTACAGCGTCCAATCCGTTTTTCCCTTGTCCAACCAGATTGATTTCCGGAAAAGCTTTCAACAGAAAGGTAAGTTCATCCCGGGCGGGTTTTTCGTCGTCGACGATGATCGTGTTGATGGCCATGGGCGCGGTAAAGCGCAAAACCCTCTCAGAACTGCAATTTAAAACCAAAAAATACAGAAAAGAGCCTGCTTCGAGTATAGGCAATGCCTCGACCTTCTGGCAATTGCCAGGCTCAGGTTATGATGCTGTGCACCCTAGGAGGAATTGTGAAAAAAGGCGGCCAAGCATTGCCAAACGGCAAAGAAAAGCTTCTGAAGAGTACGGTTCTGTACGATGGGCCGATATTTGGAGTTAGGCGCGACGAACTGATTGAACCGGGAGGAGTGGAAACGCGGCGCGACGTCATTAGCCACCCTGGTTCCGTGGTCGTTCTGCCGGTGGAGAAAGACGGAAAAATCGTGATGATTCGACAATACCGTCATGCAGCTCGCCAGTTTCTATGGGAGTTGGTAGCGGGGCGCATCGATGCCGGCGAATCGCCCCAAAAAGCAGCCGCCCGCGAGCTTCTGGAGGAAACAGGCTACAAAGCAAAACAATACCGGTTGATGATGAACATCTTCCCAACTCCCGGATTTCTGGAAGAACGGCTATTTGTATTTTTTGCGACGGGATTGACGGCAGGCGAGGCCCAGCCAGAGTTCGATGAGAAAATAATTTCTTATTCCTATAGCCTGAAAGAACTGAAACAAATGATAAAAACAGGAGAACTGTGTGACGCCAAATCGATTGCGGCAACCCTGTACTACCTTACTTTTTTAAAGTAATTTCTGCCTTGCTCCTGATTAATTCGATTTTCTAGTGGAAAAAACAGGAATAATTTTCCGTGGGACCAAATGTCCTATTGACTCACAATCCGTTTTTGATACACTCCGGGCAATTCGTGCTCATTGCGGCGATGGAAATCAGTATCCGCCCAAGGAGTCACCGTCAAAAGGAGACACGAAGTGCAAGGAACTGTGAAGTGGTTTAATAATTCGAAAGGATACGGATTCATCGGACGTGAAGACGGCCCGGATGTATTCGTGCATTATTCGGCGATCGTCGGGGATGGCTACCGGACGCTGCAGGAAGGGGATCCGGTTGAGTTTGAGATCGTGCAAGGCCCCAAAGGGCCGCAAGCCGCCAACGTAGCGAAGGCTGGATAAGAGAAAGTTGTGAAGTATTGCCGGCGGAGAATCAGCCCCTCCGCCGTTTTTTTTTACTAGATTTAGGTACTCGCGGCGAAGCAACCCTCCTACTTATCACCTCACCCGGTTTATACTGGCTCCATGGAAAACAAACAGATCGCCAAAATATTGCACGAAACGGCGCGCCTTCTGGAGATTGATGGCGCGATCATTGGCCGCTATCGCAGTTACGAAAAGGCTGCCGAGTTAATCGCAAGCTTGCCGGATTCCGTGGCCCTGTTAATTGCCACTCCTGAGAAGCTAACCGAACTGCCGGGGATTGGCGACCGCATGGTGGAACACCTGGCAGAGATCGTGAAAACCGGGGACTACAGTCTGCGCGCCAAGCTGCTGAAGAAATATCCAGCCACGATACTGGAATTGCTAGAGCTGCAGTCGCTCGGGCCCAAGAAAGTGGCCTTTTTGTTTAAAACCTTCAAGTGCTGTACGGTAGCGGACCTCGAAAGGCTGGCGAAGGATGGCAGACTCCGAGATCTTCCGGGGTTTGGCGAGAAGAGCGAGCAAAATATACTGAGAGGTGTAGGCGTATTCAAGAAGTCGTCAGGTAGATTCCTGATTGACGCCGCTGCAATAACGGCACAGGCCATCATCCAGCACATTCTGAAAATCGGCAGCGCGGTGGAGTCGGTAACGCCGGCGGGATCATTGCGCCGCGGAAAAGAGACTGTCGGCGATCTTGATCTCTTACTGACCTTGGCCGATGGGCATACTTCACAGGCCGAAGTTGACCGCATCGCCGAACATATCCTGAAATACGCACAGATCGAACAAACTCTGGCACGGGGCGAAAACAAAGTCAGTTTCATCCTGACGAATGGCTTTCAGGTTGACGTGCGCTTGTTGGAAAAACAAAACTTCGGCGCGGCCCTGCTCTACTTCACTGGCTCCAAAGAGCACAACGTAGCGCTCCGTGGACGGGCAAACGATCTCGGCTATACCTTGAATGAGTATCAACTAGCCACTCTCAAAGGTGAAAAGCGCGTCGCGGGCAAAACCGAAGAGGAAATTTACGCAAAGCTGAAACTTGAGTTTATCCCGCCGGAATTGCGCGAGCACACTGGGGAAATTGCTGCAGCCGAACACAATCAACTTCCCCGCTTAGTCGAGCGGAAGGACATAAAAGGCGATCTTCAGATGCACACGACAGCCAGCGACGGCAAAAACTCCATCGAAGAGATGGCCGCTGCGGCTAAAGCGCTGGGCCACGAATATATCGCCATCACCGACCACTCCAAAGCCGTGACCGTGGCGAATGGCCTGAATGAAAAACGCATGACTCAGCACATGAAAGACTTGCGGGCCGCGGATGCCAAAAAACTGGGAATTCGCGTTCTGGTGGGGTCAGAGGTCGACATTTTGAAGGATGGTGCGCTGGATTATCCGGAAGATATCCTGGCCCAGCTTGATGTGGTGGTGTGCTCGATCCACTCCTACTTCAATTTGGAGCGTGCCGCGATGACCGACCGGATGCTGGCGGCCATCGAGAACCCCTACACGCAAATTATCGGGCACCCCACGGGAAGGTTGCTCTTACGCCGCGACCCGCTCGATTACGACATCGAAAAGGTGCTGGACGCCTGCGCAAAGCACGGCGTTGTGATGGAATGCAATTCGTATCCGGACCGCCTGGACCTGAAAGATGTGTATCTCAGGATGTGCAAGGATCGCGGAGTGAAGGTGGTGATCTCTACGGATTCTCACAGCACCACAAATCTGTCGTTCATTAGCTACGGCGTAACCACGGCCCGGCGCGGTTGGCTAGACAAAAAGGACGTCATCAATTCTCTGCCGGTGGACGGATTCCTGGCGGCGTTGCGACCAAAACCGGGGACGGCTACGTCTTCGAAGAAAAAGGCAGCTAAAGGGCGCTAGGAAGAAGGCGACTTACTTCGACGGCTTCCGATGGAAGAAGGGACCGGCCAATAGGGAACTTTTTACCGGGTAATATCGTTTATAGGGATAGAAGCACCTGGAGGGTTCAATTCCATGAAGACGATGACGGGCCGAATCAGCGGGTGCCCTGTGGCGCTGGCGGTCATTTTGCTGGTATTTGCGGCGAGCTCGCCCATTTCTCGCGCCGAAGAAATCGCCAAGACTTTTAGTGTGAACGGGCACGCTAAGGTGCGCGTCCAGACCGATGATGGCGCGGTACGAGTTTCGACCGGTGATATCAAGCAGGTAGAAGTTCGGGTGGTCTATTCAGGTTATAAGCTCGATCGGGATTTACACGTTTCGACTTCGCAAAACGGCGACAGCGTAGAAGTGGTCGCGAAGACGGGAAGCAACTTCAGCTGGAATTGGGGCAGCAGGCATACGCAATTACGAGTGGAAGTGCATATGCCCAAGGATGCCGATTTGGATGTAACCAGCGGCGATGGCTCCGTCGAAGCGGCTTCCATTTACGGCAATCTGGATATTCACACGGGTGATGGAAGCATTACCGTCCAAGACGCAAAAGGCGACATACGGCTGCGCGCCGGCGATGGCTCGATTGAAGGGCGTGGCTTGGATGGCAAGGTCGAGGCGTCAACTGGCGATGGACACATCAACCTGGAGGGCCGATTTGACTCACTGAACTTGAAGAGCGGGGACGGGAGCGTGACGGCGCGAGCCAATGGCGGTTCGAAAGTGCAAAGCTCCTGGAATATCCGCACCGGTGATGGAAGCGTGGATTTAGAGTTGCCCGGCCAACTTCAGGCCAATATTGACGCCAGCACTCATGATGGCCACATCAGCCTGGACATTCCGGTAACGGTTGAAGGAACATTCAGCTCATCGCGGATTAATGGAAAAATGAATGGTGGCGGAGCGCCAATCATTGTAAGAACCGGCGACGGCTCGATCCACTTGAACAAGAGCTGAGACGCGCTAGTTCTTTTTATCCAATCAAATTGCGACCTTCAGTAAGGCTTCAAGGTTTCGGCGCAGAAAGCGCGGAGACCGCGTCCATAACGCGCAGCGAATAGACAAAAGCTGCGCCCGCGTTCATAGCCATCGCCACACCCAGAGCTTCAGAAATCTCCTCGCGGGTTGCTCCGGCCTTTAGCGCCGCGTCAGTGTGAAAAACAATGCACCCATCGCAGTGCGTGGTGACCGCAACGGCAAGAGAAATTAACTGGCGAGTCTTCTCACCAAGATGAGAATCCTTGCTGTTTGCCGCGGAAAGCGTCTGGTAGCCCTTCAATGAATCGGGGGTGAGCTTTCCAAATTCGGGGATGGTCTTCAAGAGTTCCGATTTGTAATTATTCCAGTCCAGCATCATGGCAGTTGTTCTCCTAAGAAGTTGGGATTGCCAGTGAGGAAGTATAAAGCAGGGCAGCCACTGGGTGACCCTGAATTTTGAAAGTAATCATCAGTAAACTCCGGCTTGTGTGATCGCGTAAAGGGTAAAAGATGAATATCAGACAGATTATCGCAGGATCGCTATTTTTGCTTTTTTGCCTCAGTGCGCAGGCTCAGACGACGCCCAAGAAAATCACGGTCACGGGAAAGCTAACTCGCATGATGGCAATTGGGGGCGAATCCACAGGCTGGGCAGTGCAATTCGATGCACAGACCTCAGTGGAGGACAAGCCAGCGAGTTCGATCGAACTGAAATTCAGCGATCCGAAATTAGCCGAAAAATATGTGGATAAACGGGTCAAGATCACCGGCACGATTACCCATCGGCATGGAGTAGAAACCGGAGATGTCGTCGTGCTGGAAGTTACTTCGATCAAAGACGCGAAAGCTGCTAAACCTCCTAAACCTACCTATTAGTTTCAACCCGCCTCGCACTTAATGCTGAGAATGGGTTTTCACCTCTTCCATTGTGATGCCTTCGGGTATAACAAAAAGTTTCGAATCGAAGGAAACGTCTTCATAATTGTCATACCAGAAGATCTCCGTATGATTCCCGTATTTTCGGGATATGGTTAGCGGACGCTCCGGTGTGCCATAGGTTGGAAGTCCGAGAGCAGTCGTTCCAATTTCCACTATGTAGACACTTGTTTCCTTGCCCTGAACCGTTGGTCCCGCTTGTGCGTTCCCTAACTTTTGGAAAAACTCAAGTTCCCGGCCAAATTCAAGATCGTTCGTCAGCATGTCCGGTGCGTCCTTGGTCCCAATCGGAGCAAATATCTGGAGGCGGCAATTGAACGTGGGGCCAGGATCAATGAAGTGTTGGCCGGTTTTTGTCTCGAGATTTATTAACCAAGCGTTCGGCTCGTTTATGATCACCAGTCCGTGAATTCCATTTGGAGCATCAGGAGCTTCCTCAGTACGGCAATATTGGTGACCGGCGCGATAGAGGACTTTAGATTTTGCCGCAAAACTTTGCTGGTCAACATCGCTGCTGACCAACCGGACTTCCATCCTCCTCATCGTTTTTGGCGGCTCTTCGGCTGAAACACGGAATAAGCACAGAAGTGCCAAGGTCAACAGAGTGGTTCGCATACCGGGAAGTCTATCATTCTGATTTACCCAGCTTGCAGCGATTTTCGAAGACGAGGGACGGTGTGGTATCGTTTTTGGTTCAATACTCGGGCGATGAGCTACTGACGCGTCGAGAAAACTATATGTTGTTCGCAGGGGAGCCTGAACATGAAAGCTGTGTATAACAAAGTGGAAGTCCCGAGTGACGGAAAGGTGATCGGATACAGCAACGGGGTCTTACAAGTTCCAGATAATCCAATTATTCCATTCATCGAAGGAGATGGTACCGGACGGGACATCTGGAAAGCTTCCCGGCGCGTGTTTGATGCCGCGGTAGCCAAGGCTTACCGCGGAAAGCGCCACGTGGCCTGGTTCGAGGTCTTTGCCGGCGAAAAAGCATTCAAAACTTTCAGAGAGTGGCTCCCCGACGAAACGGTAGAAGCCGCCCGCGACTTTCGTGTATCCATCAAAGGCCCGCTCACCACTCCTGTTGGCGGAGGCATCCGCTCTTTGAACGTGGCTCTTCGACAGATTCTGGATTTGTATGCCTGTGTACGGCCGGTTCGATACTACCCCGGTGTTCCCTCCCCTGTGAAAGAGCCGGAAAAAATGGATTTGGTGATTTACCGCGAGAACACCGAAGACGTGTACATCGGGATTGAGTGGAAGTCTGGAAGCGCCGATGCGAAAAAGTTGCTGGATTTTCTGAATCACGAAATGTTGAAAGATGGCAAGAAGCAGATTCGTTGGGATTCCGGTGTGGGGATCAAGCCCATCTCGCCTACGGGAACAAAGAGGCTAGTGCGGCGAGCCATTCAATACGCCTTGGAAAGCAAGCGGCCCAGCGTGACATTGGTACACAAAGGCAACATTCAAAAATTCACCGAAGGCGCCTTCCGCGATTGGGGTTACGACCTGGCTCGCGAGGAATTCCGTTCGCAGACCGTCACAGAACGCGAAAGCTGGATCCTCGATAATTTAGATAAGACTCCGGGACTGAGCGTAGAAGCAAATGCGGCGCTGATTGAGCCAGGACTGGAACAAGCTACCGCCGATTTCCAGAAAGGCATTTTTGAGGAAGTGAGCCGGACGGTGACAGCAATCTATTCCACCCACGGCAAAGGCCAGTGGAAGAAAAAGTTGATGATCAACGATCGCATCGCCGATTCCGTGTTTCAACAAGTGCTGCTGCGCCCCAACGAATATAGTGTACTGGCCACTTCCAACTTAAACGGAGACTACCTCAGCGATGCCTGTGCCGCACAAGTGGGCGGCCTGGGAATGGCTCCCGGATCGAACATCGGCGATGGTTACGGCGTATTCGAAGCTACTCACGGAACAGCGCCGAAATACGCGGATAAAGACGTGATCAATCCCGGATCACTTATGTTATCCGGGGCCATGATGTTCGAGTTTTTGGGCTGGGCAGAAGCTGGCAAATTGATTGAAAGTGGGATTGCCAAGACGATTCAGCAGAAACACGTCACCTACGATCTCGAACGTCTGATGCCAGGCGCAACCAAGCTTGGGACTTCCGCATTTGCGGACGCCATTATTGAAAATATGTAGATCAGAAATGTAATCCAAACAAAATTGTATTCACCAAGGAGCCAGAGCAATGAGCAGAAAGAAAGTAACGGTGGTGGGCGGCGGTTTCGTGGGATCAACCACAGCGCAACGCATTGTAGATTTGGAATTGGCCGACGTAGTCCTAACCGATGTGTTGGACGGACCTCCGGCAGGCAAGGCGCTGGACATGATGGAGTCTGGACCGGTCACTCGCACCGATTCGCGCGCGACGGGAGTATGCACCAGCAGCGGCGACTACAGCGCCACCGCGGGAAGCGACGTTGTCGTGATTACTGCAGGATTTCCGCGCAAGCCGGGAATGAGCCGCGACGATCTGCTGAAGATGAACTACGACGTGGTCAAGGGAGTGGTGGAGCAAGTCGTCAAACATTCGCCGAAGTGCATCATCATCGTGGTGACCAATCCACTGGATGCGATGGCACAAGCCGCATTCCGCGTCAGTGGCTTCCCGAAGAATCGCGTGCTCGGCATGGCAGGCGTTCTGGATTCTGCCCGGATGAGCACGTTTGTGGCGATGGAATGCAAAGTCAGCGTAGAAAACGTTCATTCCTTCGTGTTGGGCGGGCACGGCGACGACATGGTTCCCCTTCCGCGATATTCCACCGTGGCAGGCATTCCTCTGCCAGATTTGCTGCCGAAAGATAAAATTGATGCGATCGTCGACCGCACCCGCAAGGGTGGTGCCGAAATCGTCAATCTCTTGAAGACGGGATCGGCTTATTACGCACCTTCCGCATCGGTAGTAGAGATGGTGGAAGCTATTTTGAAAGACAAAAAAAAGATTCTTCCTTGCGCCGTCTACCTGGAAGGCGAATACGGAATTAAGGGCTTGTTCATGGGCGTGCCAGTGAAATTGGGCGAGAATGGCGCGGAAGAAATTATTCAGATCAAACTCACGGCGGAAGAAAATGCGGGACTACAGAAGTCGGCAGCTAGCGTGAAAGAACTGGTCACGGTGCTGGGAATTTAACGAAACTCCCGTGTTAATCCACTAAAGCAAAGGAACTTGAGGGTGCCCCATCTTTCGCGCTGTCTACGAAGGGTGGGCTTTTCATACTCTAGCGGAAAAATTCGTCTTCTTTTCGTTGAATCAAGAAAAGAGGAAGCTGCTACGCTTGGTTAGAAGCCGAACAGCTTCCCTGCACCGATCACAAGCCCCAGAGTAAATACGGCAATGACGACTTCCCCGATGAAGCCGACGGCAAAGGGTCTTAGCCCTTGCTTGCGCATTTCCCGGAAGTTTGTGCGGAGACCGACGCCCGCAAAGGTAAGCAGAAACGCCCAGCGGGAGAGATTAGCCAGCGATGTATTCTGGTCCTTGGTGAAGAACCCTGCAGTGGCCAGCGCCGAAATCAGCAGGAAACCCAAAACAAATTTGGGAAATTTCTGCCACAGGAACGCCGCTTTGTTGCCCACTACTTGTGCTTGTCCTTTGCTGGCCCAATAAATCGCATAAGCCAAGACCACGAACCCGATCAAAGCGTTGCGCGTCGTCTTGGTGAGCACGGCCAGTTTGGCGGCTGGGTCGGAATACAGCGCACCTGCCGCGGTAGCTTCAGCAGTGTTGTCCACTGCCAGTCCAGCCCAAACTCCGTACGCGTGATCGCTGAGGTGGATATAGTGACCGATCAGTGGAAATGTGAATAAGGCTATCGCGCCAAGCGCAAGAATCGCTGCGATTGCAAACGAAGAATCTTCGTCATCGGCATCAATCGCGCCCTTGGTCGCAATGATGGCGCTCACTCCGCAAACGGCAGAGCCCACCGCCAACAACGTAGTAAGCTTCGGACGCAATCCAAACCAGCGGCCAAGCAAAGTCATAAAAGCGATTGCGCCGACGATTTCAATTCCGACCAGAAGAATGCTGACTCCGCCCAATTTCCAGACATCGCCAAGAAGAAACCGCGAGCCGAGCAGCACGATTCCAGCTTTCAACCAGAATTCGTAAGTGGCGACACCAGGCTTGAAGATTTCGGCCAGCCCAAAAATGTTTGAAATCGCCAGGCCAATCAGAATTGCCCAAAGAACGTATTCAATATTAGGAAATGTCCAATGATTGGCTTTGGTGTAGCCGTTGATATTTTTCTCCAGCAACTTTCCTGCATACCCGATAAGAGCGAGCAATGCGACGCCGGGGATCAGCCGCAACAATTTTGTGGGCAAAGATACGGTAGGGGCTTGTGGTAGGATGAGGGTTTCAGCCATTTTCTTCTCCGTTTATTTTTGGCACGCTGATCACCACGGCACACGCGAGATAATTCCGGTCCGAATCAAAAGTGCCGCAACCAAAGCGACGATGACGGCCCAGGCATCGATGGAGAGTTGAAACTTCTTCGTTACTGCAGTTCGGGAAGCGGGTTGGGTCATTCCAGTTTTCTCCTCTTACTGATTTACGAAACTAATGTATCCTGCGAAATTTCGATGTGACGAGAGTTACCAACCCAATCGGCGGCCTTTGGAATGACTAGTTCAGGCGCTACCGTGCGCCCAACAATCAGCAGTGCCGGCGCCGGCAGAGGCGAGAGGTTTGCTAAGTTGGCCGCAGTCGAAAGTTCAGAAGTTTGGTCCGGCCGAGTTGCTCTCGAAACCACAAGGCATGGCGTGTCGGGGGATAAGCCTGCCTGTAACAACCAATCGGAAACTTCGGCATATTGCGGGCCGGGCATGTACACAACTACGGTGGTATCCGCCGTCAGCGTGCTACGCAATAATTGCAAGGCTTCCGGAGCCCGCGAATATGTTGTGAATAAAAGGTTCGCCGCCCAAGCTCGGTCAGTTAGAGGAACACGTGCGGAGGCCGCAGCTCCAAAAGCGGCCGAAATCCCGGGAACAATCTCGAATTCCACAGCAGCTTCGCGAAGCGCATGGATCTCTTCCGCAGCTCTGCCGAACAAGAGCGGATCGCCGCCTTTTAAACGCACGACGATTTCATGAGCTTGTGCCGAGGAAACCAGCAACGCATTGATGTCCTGTTGAGTCAACAATCGATAGCCGCGTCGTTTGCCAACATCGATGCGTTGAGCCGTCGGTGGAATCAACTTAAGTATTTCTTCGCTGACCAGCGAGTCGTGCAAAACTACATTTGCGCCGCGAAGAATACGCAGAGCCTTGCAAGTGAGTAGCTCGGGGTCACCCGGGCCGGCGCCAACTAAAAATACTTTACCCATCACGCGTTGAAAGTTCATCCTTCCACTCCATGAGGAACCGCGCTCTCGGGCCGGTCGCGCAAGGCCTGCTCGACGATTGCTCCAGCAAGGATCGTGCGAATTCCGTCATTCGAGTGCCGAGCCAGAAATCTCTGCAACGTTTCACCTGGCTCGCGCTCGAATTGGTATGTGTTGAGAAGACGCTCTATCGCATCCGGCACTTCTTCAGAGCGGCACCGAAAACCAACGAGGCGCGCGATTGCCGCGAATTGGCCCACTGCACCACCCACACAAAAGTAATATGCATCTACAAACTTGCCATCCACTTTGATCTTCTTGCCTTCGATACCGATATCGGCTATCCAATGCTGGCCGCAACTGTTGGGGCAGCCAGTGATGTGAAGCTTCAATTGCTCCTGGAAATTGGGGAACCGTTCCTCCAATTCTTCCGTCAGCCAACGAGCGAAGCTCTTTGTTTCCGTGAGGGCTAACTTGCAAAACTCTGAGCCGGTGCAGGCAACTGTGCCGCGAGCGAATGCGGAGCTTTGCACGGGCAGCCCACTGGAAGCCAGCGCAGATACCACCGTCTGCACGTGGGCCTCAGGAATATTGACGAGCAACAAATTTTGCATCGGAGTGGCACGAATGCGGCCATCCGCATAACGTTCAGCCAAATCCGCAGCGAGTCGAAGCTGTGTCGGAGTAATACGACCGCGAATGACCGACGCGCCGACCGTGTACAGGCCAGCCTGTTTCTGCGGTATGACGCCGAGATGATCGCGATGCACCTGCGGTGGAAACTCTTCAGGTTCGGCCGGATCAAGCGTGAATGACAGGTGGGAATGAATTGCCGCTAGAAACGACTCCGGCGTCCAAGCGTTCGCAAGAAAAAGATACTTCAGGCGGGCCTTTTCGCGGCTATGTCGAAGAACGTCACTTGAGCGAAAAACTTCGGTGATGGCCCGGACAATCGGAATAACTTGATCCTGTTGGACGAACGCGTTCAGCCGCACAGCAAGATGCGGTTCGGTTGACAATCCCCCAGCCACGCGCAGCGAGAATCCAATTTCCTCGCGACCATTGCGCGTACGCCTGGTGGCCGTCAGCCCAATGTCATTGATTTCTGGATAAGAGCACCACTCACGGCAGCCGGTAACCGTGATCTTAAATTTGCGGGGCAAATTGTAGAACTCCGGATTCCCTCCCAATTCCTTATCAATCGCCAGCGCCACCGGAGATACATCGAGCATCTCGCTCGAATCCAGACCGGCAAGCGGGCAGCCCGTAATATTTCGCGTAACGTCTCCACAAGCGCCGGTAGTGCGAAGCCCGACGGCCTGGAGCCGTTCAAATACTTCTGGTAGCGACTCGATGCGAATCCAGTGGAGTTGAATATTCTGCCGAACGGTAATATCAGCAACACCGTTTCCGTGCTCGTCAGAAAGCGCGGCGATGGTGCGGACTTGCTCCGAAGTCAGCAATCCATTCGGAACGCGAATCCGCAGCATGAAAAATGGCACCGCGCGGCCTTCCCCGCCCTTTCCGCCGGTGACGCCGACACCATCACCCTGCGTGTACACGCCCCAGGTGCGGAAATAGGTGGTCAGCCATTCAGATGGAATAGAGTCGAAACCCTTGCGCGCGAATTCCTTGATTTCGTCGAGGTGTTCCCAGGCGTTCTTTTCACGCTTGAGTCTTTCGACCCGCTGCGCTTTTGTTTCTTGGGTTGCTGACATTCAATGTGCTCCAGAAATACAAAAAGCCCACGTGGCGAGTATCTGGCACGTGGGCTTCGAAAATCTTAGCTTGAATGGAAATCTAAGTTCGAATGCGCGATCGGCCAGAGCGGTAGGAAGGACAACAACAGCTGCCCATCATGCGACAACAAATGCTCTGGCAAGCGCAATGCATATAGGAATCAGCCTACGTTGGGTTAGATGTGAATGTCAACGTAACGTTGAATCAGAAGAATTGATGGGTCGCATTTAAAATTCAGATAGTAAGGATTTCACCCAAAAAATCAGGGAGCCGCCTTGATGCTCAGCTCCCCCCGCGTAAACTCAATTGGGCTTTGGAGTTGTTGAAGCGGCCGGTTTCGTAGCCGGCTTCGCTGTGGTGGTTGGCTTAGCAGGGGTAGCCGGCAAGGCAGCACCAACAAAAGTTGCAGACTTAATCATGTCGAGCTTGGGCCACTTGGTTTCGATATATTTCTTGCCACCCTTGGTGATCGCTTCCTGATCCATACCGGCGCTATCGCCGTACTGGTCGTAGAACATCTCCACAACCTTCATGCCGTCCCCATCAACAACCCCAAAGGGGGTGAATCCCTGGCTATCGAGAGAAACGTTGTCTTTCAAATTGATGAACAGTTGAGTGGTGCGGGTGTTCGGGCCAGCGGTTGCAAAAACGATGGTTCCCCGTTTGTTGCTTTGTCCGTGGGGGTCATCCTTAATGGTGGCTTTTTCCCACGCAGCGGTCACCGGTGGATAGGCGCTGAGTCCAAATTGCGCGACGAATCCTGGCACAACACGGAAGAAATGAGCGTTGTCAAAATAGTGGTGCTTCACGAGATTGTAGAAACGATCCGCGCCAAGCGGCGCCCATGCACGCGTCACGGTAATCGTGAAAGCGCCGCGGGTGGTATCGAACTTCACCTGATACGTTGCGGGCGCTTGCTCTTTCAGCAAAGCCGGCTTCAATAGCGTGCGGTCGTAAGTTGCAGTGGTGGCAGGCTTCGCGGTTGTAGTCGTTGATTTCGGCTTTGCCGGCGTAGTAGCTGGCGCTTGCGTTTGCGCCATAGATATGGAGCAGAATACTGACACGACGAAAGCAACGCTTGCTGCCTTGCGAACGAACTCGGTGATTCGCATTTTTATGATTTCCTCCGTAAATGGTAAAGGTTGCTTCAAATTTTTAAAGGTACGACCGAAGGTCCGTCATCCCGAACTGTAATTCTCATTTGTTTGCGGTAGCATTCAGTTCGCGGCTGACCCGTTCGACTTCCGTCATCACACGAAGAGTATTTTCGCCGAGGATTTTACGGATGTCACCCTCAGAGTATCCTTTTTGCAACAGAGCATCTGTAATTTGCGGCAGATGTGTGACGTCCTGCATACCAATGGGCATCACCGCGCCATCAAAATCGGATCCCAGTCCAACGTGATCCACCCCTGCAATCTTCACTGCGTGATCGATGTGGTCGATGATTGCGGTGTAGTAGACCTTGGGCAATTCCCCATCGTTCATAAAGTCACGAACCACCTGATCGCCAGTAACCAGGGTGCACGCTTCATTATCGCCACACCGTTTCTTGATTTCATCGTTGATCGTCTTCTCGGCTTCAGGATTGGTCTTTTCGAAATCGCGAAATTCCTGGCTAAGAAAGCCAACGTGGTAATTGATCTGAATGACGCCGCCGTTCTTGGCGAGATCGCGAATCATGTCATCAGTCATGTTGCGCGCCGCGTCGCAAATGGCTCGGCAAGAAGAGTGCGAGGCGAACACGGGAGCCTTGCTCGTTGCAAGAACATCGTAAAACGTTTTGTCGCTGATGTGCGAAACGTCCACTATGACGCCAAGACGATTCATTTCGCGCACCACATCTTTCCCAAAATCAGTCAGACCGTTATGCTCCGGCTTGTCGGTCGAGGAATCGGCCCATTCCGTGTTTCCCATGTGGGTTAGCGTCATATAACGAACCCCAAGCGCGGCAAACGAGCGCAGCACACCCAGGTCGTTATCGATCATGTGGCCGCCTTCCAGACCCATCAGCGCCGCGATTTTGCCCTGCCTGTGAGCTTCGCGCACTTCCGAGGCAGTCGTGGCCAGAGAAAGATCGTTGGGATGTTTCCGCACCGCTTCACGAACCGCATCGATCTGATCGAGAGCCTGCTTTACGCCAGTTGGTCCCACGGTCTTGCTGGAAGTCCAAATCGAAAAGAAAATCGCGTTCAGCCCCCCTTCGCGCATCCGAGGAATATCAATGTTCCCGTCCGTGTGCCGCACACCAACATCGAATTTGCCGTCAAGGAAGCGCTGCGTCGTATCGTCATGGGTGTCAATCACGATCGATGAGAAATGAAGCTTCTTTGCTTTTTCGGATACGGAATCGGCAGCCATGAGAAATACTCCCATCGAAAGACAGACCATCAGACTAACAGCGCGAACCATTGTTCCCCCAAATGTGAATTGGCAAGAAGAAAGAGTTTAGCAAAAAAGCCCGAAACGGTTCACTAGACGAAAGCGCGTTCAGGAGCGCGCGCGGAAGGGGCGTAATGCTGTGACTACAAGTTGGTCCGCGGGCCTTAGCCTGCGCCGCCGACGGTGGATTCAGGGCGTTCGACGAAGGCGGCTTTGATGTAATCGTGGTTGGTACGGGCGATTACTTCAAGCTTGATTTCTTTCGGGCAGGCGGCTTCACATTCGCCAATGTTGGTGCAGTTAGCGAAGCCTTCGACGTTCATCTGCTGAACCATGGCGAGAGCTCGGCGGTCGCGCTCCACCTGACCCTGCGGCAGGTGGCCAAGGTGAGAAATCTTGGCGCCGACAAAGAGAGCCGCAGCGGCGTTGGGACAGGCGGCGACGCAAGCGCCACAACCGATGCAAGCGGCGGCGTCCATGGCGAGATCGGCGTCCTGCTTCTGGACCGGAATAGCGTTACCGTCCGGAGCGCTGCCGGTAGGCACGGAGATGAATCCGCCGGCGGCGATGATGCGGTCGAAAGAGCCGCGGTCAACGGCAAGATCCTTAATGACGGGGAAAGCCCTCGCGCGCCAAGGCTCGAGGTAGATCACGTCGCCATCCTTAAAGTGCCGCATGTGGAGTTGGCAGACGGTAGTGCCTTTGAAGCCGCCATGGGCCTTACCACTGATCATCATGCCGCACATGCCACAGATGCCTTCGCGGCAATCGTGGTCGAAAGCGATTGGATCTTCGCCCTTGGCGATGAGGCTTTCGTTGAGCACGTCGAGCATTTCGAGGAAGGACATGTGCTCACTAACGTTGGGCACGTCGTACCGCACCATACGGCCGGTGTCCTTGGAATTTTTCTGTCTCCAGACGTGAAGTGTAAGTTTCACTTGTAGCTCCGTTGAGAAGGCTTCACGTAATTAAAGGTCAGCGGCTCTTTATTCAGCGCGGGGGGACGTCCTTCACCTTGATATCCCCAAGCGGCGACGTAGGAGTAGTTCGCATCGTCACGCAGCGCTTCCCCTTCCGGTGTCTGATACTCTTCGCGGAAGTGACCACCGCAGGATTCCTTGCGGTCCAACGCGTCCAAACACATCAGTTCGGCAAGTTCGAAGAAGTCGGCGACGCGTCCGGCCTTTTCCAGTGATTGGTTGAACTCCTCGTTGGCCCCCAGCACGCGAACATTCTTCCAGAACTCTTCGCGCAATGCGGGGATCAGCGTGAGCGCTTTTTTGAGACCCGCTTCATTGCGGGCCATGCCGCAGTAGTCCCAAACGATCTTGCCGAGCTCACGGTGAAAAGAATCGACAGTGCGTGTACCGTTGCCATTCAGCAATTTCTTGGTGATGGCGGTGGCATTCGCCACAGCTTCTTTCACCGCAGGCGCATCGGCGGAAACTTTAGCAGGCTTGGCGGTGGCCAAATAGTTGCCAATCGTATAGGGAATAATGAAGTAGCCGTCAGCCAAGCCCTGCATGAGCGCGCTGGCTCCCAGGCGATTGGCTCCGTGATCGGAGAAATTGGCTTCGCCAAGCACGAACAAGCCGGGAATCGTGGACATCAAGTTGTAATCCACCCAGAGGCCACCCATCGTGTAGTGAGTGGCGGGATAGATGCGCATAGGAACTTCGTAAGGATTCTCGCCGGTGATACGTTCATACATTTCGATCAAGTTGCCGTAGCGCTCGGCAATCTTTTGCTTGCCGAGGCGCTTGATCGCATCCGTCAAATCGAGGTAGACGCCGAGGCCGGATTCGCCGACGCCGCGGCCTGCGTCACACTCCGCCTTGGCTGCTCGCGAAGCGATGTCACGTGGCACAAGGTTGCCGAAACTGGGGTAACGGCGCTCCAGGTAATAATCGCGCTCGCTTTCTGGAATCGAGTTGGGAGGCCGTTTGTCGCCGGCTTGCTTGGGGACCCAAATTCGCCCGTCGTTGCGAAGCGACTCGGACATAAGGGTGAGCTTCGATTGATACTCGCCAGCCACTGGGATGCAGGTTGGGTGGATTTGGGTAAAAGACGGGTTGGCAAACAGTGCCCCACGCTTGTGAGCGCGCCAAATGGCGGTGGCGTTGCAGCCCTTGGCGTTTGTGGAAAGGTAGAAGACGTTGCCGTATCCTCCGGTGGCAAGCACGACGGCGTCGGCCATGTGGACTTCGATTTTGCCGTCGTACAGACTGCGCGTGACGATCCCGCGCGCCTGGCCGTCCACGACGACGAGATCCAGCATGTCCATGCGCGGATGCATTTTCACGGAGCCGAGACCGATCTGACGTTCGAGAGCCTGATAGGCGCCGAGAAGGAGCTGCTGCCCGGTCTGACCTCGAGCGTAAAATGTGCGCGAGACCTGTGCACCACCGAACGAGCGGTTGTCGAGCAATCCACCATATTCGCGCGCGAAAGGCACTCCCTGAGCGACGCACTGGTCGATGATGTTCACGCTGACCTGTGCAAGGCGGTAGACGTTGGCTTCTCGAGCGCGGAAGTCGCCACCTTTGACCGTGTCGTAGAACAGCCGGTAAACGCTGTCACCATCGTTATGATAATTCTTGGCGGCGTTAATACCGCCTTGTGCCGCAATAGAGTGAGCACGGCGGGGACTGTCTTGAAAGCAGAAGCAGTCGACATTGTAGCCAAGCTCGCCGAGGCTGGCAGAGGCAGCGCCCCCCGCGAGTCCCGAGCCGACGACGATAATGTTGTACTTGCGCTTATTGGCCGGATTGATCAGCTTGAGTTCGAACTTGTGCTTGTCCCAGGACTGCTCAATCGGTCCGGTGGGGGCATTGGATCTTAATTCCATGAATCAGACTCCCTAGACAGGCTTGATGAGGCCGGCCAGAACGGCGACCGGAATGGAAATGTTGCCGACGGCAATCAAGATGGCAACAACTTTCGCAAGGCCCTTAAGCCAAGGCGTGTAAACGGGATGGCTGAAGCCCAGCGATTGAAACATGCTCCACAAGCCGTGATAGAGGTGATAGCAAAGCATAATCATCGCGACGATGTAGAAGAGCGATACGGGCCAAACCTGGAAGCCGGTGACTACATTGTTGTAAACGTTGTGCTCGTCAAATGGCGCGCCAGGATGCACGGTTCCGAATGTAAAGTGCAAAAGGTGAAAGATCAGAAAAGCCAGGATGATTGGCCCGCTCCACAACATCGTCCGCGAAGCGTAAGTAGAGTTGAGATTGGCCTTCTTGATGTACTTTATGGGACGGGCTTCGCGCTGCAGAATCCAGAGCTTGTACGACGACCAAATGTGCAGGCCGACAGCGATAAGAAGAGTGATCCGCGCGGTCCACAATAACGCGGGAAGGGCTTTCAGCGCCGCCGAGTAGTGATTAATTTTCTCGGGCGGCAAGTAAATCTGCAGATTGCCGAGCAAGTGGCCTACAATGAAACCGAATAACATGAATCCGGTGACGGCCATGATCGCTTTCTTGCCGACGGTGGTCTGCCAGAACCGCAAATTGCTTGCCGGAACGTTTACCGCAGTGGCACTCATGGAATGTGTTGGTCCTTCTGCCTGTTGTAACTGATGCCAGATGAAGAGTGAAACATTTTGAGCAGATGAGTTGACTCAGGCCGGGTTGCCGTAGGAGACATGCCTTTCCGCCGCGGAAGTCCCATTCAGTTGGTTGGATCTGAAATCTGTTGGAGCGATGGGAATGCAGCAACAACAGTATAGGCAGTTAAGAAAAGTGTTGCAAGTGAGGCTTTCAGTTCGGAAGGCACAAACGTTTCGAAATTTTCTTGCGGTAAGATGGCGCCACAACTGAAGATGAATACTGAAACTTCTCCAGCAGGTCCCACACCCGCCTGCCGCTCCTGGAGAAGAACACTCAAAGGGACAACATGGCCACGAGTCTGATTACAGAATTAGAGCGCCTTGCAAACACGATTGAGAATGATCCATCGGGGGCAACGGAAATCTCCATGTCAACGATTGGAGAACGCATCGCACGACACCTTAGCGTGAAAACGGACGAAGTGGCCATTCTTAGTGTTTCTTACCGTTGGAGACATTTGCACTTTTTGGTGCCACAGGCGTTGAAAAATGTCGGATTCATTCCATTAACCAGCAATTCGGCGCTGGCCGCGCGAACCGCACGCGATAGTCGCCCAGAAATAAACAACAATTTCACTTCCGTGCGGCATGCCAGCGTATTTGAAGGGGTGCGAGCGGGAACTACTTCAGGTGAAGCAATTCAAAAAATTGTCAGCGCGCCGATTTTATGCGAAGGCAAAGTTGTTGGGGTAATGCAAATCAGCAGGAAGGGTCTGAACGTGACAGAAGCTGGCGCGGATTTCACCGCGGATGACCTTGGCAAAGTTCTGGCACTATGCCGGCCGCTGGGGAAAATTGTGCGTTACCTCGTGGGAAATGAAGGAACAGCGGGCGCCCCGCCTTCAGAATGAAATTCACCGAATTGTTTTTGAACGCATGTTCACAAAAGAGA
Organism: Candidatus Acidiferrum sp.; assembly: GCA_036497825.1. GTDB lineage: Bacteria > Acidobacteriota > Terriglobia > Acidiferrales > UBA7541 > Acidiferrum. Next base: position 68,870 of record DASXIT010000015.1, on the reverse strand, counting down.
AAGTTTTTGCCTCAAATTTGCTTCTAAGTCATTGACACTAAGAAACCTTCTTGTTACTTTTCCACAAGCGCTTATTTTTCAGCGTGAAACCACTGACGGAGGCCGCGACCCGGCACCATGGCGTTTGTTGCTAAGAAAATATTTTTAACCAAGGGCGTCGGAAAACATCGCGAGCGTCTCTCGAGCTTTGAGCTGGCACTTCGAAATGCAGGGATTGCTGCTTGTAACATCGTTCGCGTGTCTTCCATCTTTCCTCCGAATTGCAAACTCATTACCCGTAGCGAAGGCTTGAAGCAAATCAAGCCCGGTCAAGTTGCATTCACGGTAATCAGCGAAAATTCCACTCGCGAACCTCATCGATTGATCGCGGCCAGCATCGGGTTGGCGCTCCCCGGCGACAAATCGATGTATGGATATTTGTCAGAGCACCATTCCTTCGGCGAGACCGAAGAAGTGGCTGGCGAATACGCGGAAGAACTCGCCGCGGAAATGCTTGCGACTACTCTGAACGTGGAATTCGATCCGGATCTTTCCTGGGACGAGAAAAAAGAAGTCTATCGGATTTCGAATAAAATCGTTCGCACCATGAACATCACGCAATCCGCCGTCGGCGACAAGCGTGGATTATGGACCACGGTGCTAACCGCTGCGTTTTTGATCGGCGACAACGACTGATAGCTTCGCTGAAAAATTCGAAATGATATCCAAATGGCCGATCGCAAGATCGGCCATTTGTTTTGTGCCAGAGCAACCTGAACTTCTACTATTTTTTGCGATTGAAATACCCGAGACGTTGCAACACTGCCCCCACCACAAGTGGCAATGCTACCGTCGCATCATCGAATACTTCGGCGAGCTGGCCGCCTTCTTCGGGCGGAATAAATTTTCCCCAGGAAACCGCCTCGGTATACGTGCTGCCGCTTAATCCGCCCCAATGCACAGGCTCGGGACAGATGCGCACACCATAGGCATATCTTTTCAGCGGAAACTTCTTGTAACCACGGCGTGCCATTAATTCTGCGTACACGCCAAATTGCTGAGCCCAATTTCGCGGAACGCCGCCACCAATAGTAAAGATACCCATCTTTTTGGTTGCCATCATGGTATTGGCAAACATCTCAAAATCCTCAAACGGATCGAAATGCAAAAGCGGGTGGCCATCGCGCTGACGTCCGAACTTATTCAGAGCAAAATCCAGCCCTAACTCCGAATCGCTGAATGCCGGAACGAATACCGGCACATTATGCTCGTAAGCAGATTTCAAGATTCCGCGGCCCTTGGTATTTTTTTGCAGGAATTCACCGATCTTCCTGTGCAGTTTCCAACTACAGACAATTTCATTGGGATCCCAAGTTTCGAGTATCCCATCAACGACCTCTTCTACGTGATCAAGATTCGTTTCCGGCTCCAGCGAGTCGTAAACCCGGTTGTACCCGGCGAGAAACAATTCGTTGTCATCCATTTTTGATGGGTCGTACCGGAAATGCGAACGGCCCGTAGCTTCCACCAGTCCATGGGCCATCAAAGCGCCCGTGGAGACAATCGCTTTCACGATTCCTGATTCGATCAAGTCGCAAAACACCAAACCCATCTTGCCAACCGTGAGGGCTCCCGCCAGAGTCATCACCACGAAACAATCTTTGTCGCGCGCCATCGCTTCCAGAACATCGGCAGCGTCGCCAACTTGCCGGGCCGTGTAGGCCGTGTCTCCCATGGCGCGAACAAGATCATCGATGGTGCTGATTTTGGATAAGTCCAGCGGGAAAATTGGGCGCAGCTTGTCTTTGACTGGATCGTGTAACACCCGCCCTGTCACCGTCTTCTTGGATTGCTTCCCCATGTCTTCTCCTGAAAGGTTGAGCGCGAAACTAATTATGACTGATTATGAGAGATCAGGCCTTGCTCGCAAGAGAATTGATAGTACAAACTGGACAAGAAGAAAAGACAATTCGCGTTCACGAAGGAATATTTTCACGTGTTAGGATGAAGACTATGGCCAAGAAATTTACAGTCGGGCTCGTCCAGATGAAATGCACGACCAACAAAGAAGAGAATCTAACTCACGCCGGTGAGAAAATTCGCGAAGCGGCCAAACGCGGCGCCCAAATTATTTGTCTCCATGAATTGTTTGCCGGCGAATATTTTTGCCGAACGGAAGACGCGGAGCTATTTGGATTAGCGGAAGCAATTCCGGGACCGACAACGGATCGTATGGCTGGAATCGCCAAAGAAAATAAAGTCGCCCTGGTGGTTTCTTTATTCGAACGGCGCGCAGCGGGTGTATATCACAACGCGTGCGCGATTTTGGATGCCGACGGCACTTATCTTGGCAAATACCGCAAGATGCATATTCCCGACGATCCGCTCTACTACGAAAAATTCTATTTCACTCCCGGCGACCTGGGTTTTCTAAATTTTGACACCAGGTATGCGCGCATTGGCGTGCAAATTTGTTGGGACCAGTGGTATCCCGAGGGGTCGCGCCTCACAGCAATGCAGGGCGCTGATGTAATTTTCTATCCAACGAGCATTGGCTGGCATCCCCACGAGAAAGCTCAAGTTGGCGCCGCGCAACTGGATTCATGGCGAACCATCCAGCGCGCACACGCCATCGCCAACGGAGTTTATGTTGCCGTCGTAAATCGCGTTGGCTACGAAGGCAAACCGGAAAAAGGCGATCCAGGTATCGAGTTCTGGGGAAATTCGTTTGTTGCCGATCCCTCTGGCCAGATTTTGTCGCAGGCACCCGATACCAAGGAAGAGATTCTCGTGGTGGAATGTGATTCGGCGGTGAGCGAAGATACTCGGCGCGGTTGGCCATTCTTCCGCGACCGGCGCATTGATGCCTTCCAAGGATTAACGAGCCGGTGGCTCGGCGAAAGATAATTCTACTTCACACGAAAAGGCTCTCCACTTCCCTCTCTATGAACATTTCCAATAAGACGCAAACACCGAGTGCACTCGGCTTTCGCATGCCGGCAGAGTGGGAACCACATGCCGCAACCTGGCTCGGCTGGCCGCACGAATTGACAGATTGGCCGGGTAAATTTTCGCCTATTCCGTGGGCCTTCGCTGAAATTGTTCGACATTTGTCGCAAGTCGAGCGCGTATATCTATTAGTTGAATCGCTAGCTTCGGAAAAGCGTGTCAAAGCCATTTTAAAGAAGGCCGGGGCGAACTTGGACGCTGTCGATTTCTTCAGAGTGCCAACGGATCGCGGATGGATGCGCGATTCAGGGCCGATTTGCGTAAAAAATGCTTCGGGCGAGGTGGCCTACAACAATTTTATTTTTGACGGCTGGGCCAAGTATGCAAATCATAAAAAAGATGCAGCCGTAGTTGCAAAGGCCACCAAGCGGCTGAAACGCCGGCTCTTTTTGCCGACGCATAGTGGACGCCGAGTTGTGCTGGAAGGCGGCTCAATCGATGTAAACGGCCGCGGCACGTTACTCACCACGGAAGAATGCCTGCAGAGCAAAGTGCAGGAACGCAATTCGGGGTTTATGAAGACCGACTACGAAGAACTCTTTCGCGAATACTTAGGAATCACCAAAGTCTTATGGCTGGCCAATGGAATTGCCGGCGACGATACCCACGGCCACGTGGATGACTTAGCGCGATTCGTAGATGACTCCACGGTTGTGACGATCGTGGAAGAAAATCGCGGCGATGCGAATTATGCCGCGTTGCAGGATAATTTCGAGCGGCTGAAATCGATGACTGATCAGGACGGCAAGCCGCTTCGCGTGGAAACTCTCCCGATGCCCGCGCCAGTTTACTTCGACAGCCAGCGCTTGCCAGCCAGTTACGCAAATTTCTATATCGCGAACAAGCTGGTCATAGTTCCGACGTTCAATGATGCCAACGATCGTGCGGCGCTGAATATTCTGGCGAAACTTTTCCCGACGCGCCAAATCGTTGGGATCCATTGTCGCGATCTGGTTTTGGGCCTCGGAACTTTGCATTGCATGACGCAGCAGCAACCCGCTGCGGGATAATTGGGAGGAAAATCGATGAGCATGAGTTCGCTAATTGTTTGGCAGGTTTCTACTACTCAAGTCGACGTTCAAGTCGGTTGGCCCAACAGCCTATTTGGCTGGATCCTGCTTGGCCTGATTGCCGGATGGCTGGCAGGCAAACTGTCGCGGGGTCGTGGATTCGGCTGCATCGGCGACGTGATCCTCGGGCTGATTGGCTCAGTTGTAGGTGGATGGATTTTCACCAAGCTCGGAATTGTTCATACCAACACATTTTTGTTCTCTTTGGCCGCGGCAACAGTCGGCGCAGTAGTCCTGGTCGCCATTGCGCACCTATTTTTCGGCGGGAAAGAAAGCTGATCGTCTGCAACGGCTTGGAATTGTCGTAGCCACGACGATCTGCAAACAAAATGAGGCGCGGCTCCGCGGCTGCACCCCATTTTATTTTTGCCTTACCCTTACAGTGAACCGATGAGCTGCACCAAAGTGCGCAGAGCGACTGCGGTAGGCCCCTTAGCCAACCAGGGTTTTGTATCATCGTTCCAGGCAGTTCCGGCGATGTCGAGGTGAATCCAGGGTGTGTCTCCCGCAAATTCCTTAATAAACATTGCCCCGGTGATCGCTCCGCCGCCCTTGCCGCTGCCGATATTCTGAATGTCCGCGAAACTCCCCTTAATAAATTCGCGGTATTCCTCATCCAGCGGCATCTGCCACATTTTTTCCCCGGCAACTTTTGCACTCGCCAACAACTTATCTGTCCAAGGTTGGTCCGACCCGAAAACGCCAACATTCACGTTCGCAAGAGCGACCACGATGGCTCCGGTCAGAGTGGCCGCGTCGACCAAGTGAGTCGCACCGAGTTGCTTGGCGTAATGAACTCCGTCCGCGAGAATCAGCCGTCCCTCCGCATCCGTGTTCAGCACTTCAATCGTTTTCCCAGACATCGCAGTTTGGATATCGCCCGGTTTTTGCGCCTTGCCTCCGGGCATATTTTCCGTGGCCGGCACAACGCAGATCACCTTTACATTTGGTTTCAGGGCCGCAACCGCGCGCATCACGCCCAGCATGGTCGCGCCGCCAGCCATGTCGTATTTCATTTTTTCCATCCCTTCGGATGGCTTAATGGAGATGCCGCCGGTATCGAATGTAACCGCTTTCCCTACCAAACCAACCACCGGGGCGCCCGGTTTCGCATTGGCTGGCGTGTAAGTAAGAACGATCATGCGCGGCGGCTCAATACTTCCCTGCGCCACGCTGAGTAGCGCCCCCATTTTCAGCTCAGCAATCTTTTTTTCGTCGAGGATTTCGACTGCCAACCCCGCCTCTTTCGCCATCACGCGTGCTTTTTCTGCCAAAATTACGGGCGTCAGCTTATTCGAAGGCTCATTCACCAGGTCGCGCGCAAAGTTTTGCGCTTCGGCGATCGTGCGTCCTTTGGCAATTCCCTTTTCTCCCGCGGCCTTCTCGCCATTTCCAAAGCCAACGACACTGAACGTCTCGATAAACTTTTCATTCTTCTTGTCCGTCTTGTACTTGTCGGTCTCAAAATCGGCCGCGACTGCACCTTCCGCAATCGCTTGCGCGGCACTTTCATTCACATCATTTTCACGCAACAGAAAGGCAACCTTGTGCACCGAGCGCGCTTTCAAATACCGTAGAGCTGCCCCCGCAACTTTTCGTAACGTCCCGGGGTTAAACTGCTCACGTTTTCCTGCGCCCACCAGCAGGAGGCGCGCGGTCTTCAACCCGGCCGGTCCGTGAACGAGTGTAAATTCCAGATTCTTGCCGGTCAGCTCTCCGCTCTTATTGATTCGGCTGAGCAGCCCGCCGGCAAGTTTATCCAGTTCAGCGACCCGACCTTGAATTGGGTCGCTTTCGTCGAACAAATAGGTGACCAGTGCATCAGCTTCTACCTCTGCAAACGGCTTGGTATCGAGAATGATTTGCATGTCAGTTTTATCGCCTCCGGTTCCGATACATTGCTTGTTCCGTTTCCCTACGAGCTTCCTTGGTTCGTTCGTCCTGGCGACGGTCCCACGTCTTCTTACCCTGAGCCAGTGCGATCTCAACCTTGGCGATGCCGTTGCGGAAGTAGATTCGCAAGGGGATAACGGTCAATCCCTTCGATTCTGTGCGGCCAGACAACTTAAAAATTTCTCGCTTGTGCATCAACAGTTTTCGATTCCCCAGAGGTTCGTGATTCCACGGACCGCCTGGGAGATATTGCGCGATATGAGCATTCACCAAATAGGGTCCGCTCGGCTTGAAATCAACGAAAGCGTCGCGAATATTCGCTTTGCCCTCGCGCAAAGCTTTCACTTCGGTGCCGTGCAAGACCAACCCCGCCTCCATTTTTTCCAAAATGTGGTAGTTATAGGAAGCCGAACGATTCTGCGCGACGATTTTTTCGGCGGAATCTTTCCCATCCTTTTGACTACTTTTCACCGGTTTGCTCTTTGGCTTAGTCACAATCTTTCATTTTACCTGATGACACGTCTAATAGGGACATCGGGCTCGTATTTGGCTTTAAAACTCCGAGGTCGGCCAGGCTGTCGGCCCTCTATTTTCGCTAACTAGGAGAAGGACTGACAGATGGAACAGTTTCCAGTGCGCAACACCGGCGGGCAAACGGCTTGCCGCACCGATAAGCCCGATGCTAGACTCCAAAGGCAAGTAAAGAAGAGGGTTGCGCCCTGTCGGGATTCCGGAGAGTTCATGCGTCGTTGCAGTCAGCTTTTCTTCATTTTCCTTATTTGCATTTTTGCAGCGGGCTGCCCAAAGGGCAAACAAGACTATTCGGCCGCAAAAAAGGCGCTGGATTCCCAGGATTACGACGCTGCCGTTGACTATTACCTTAAAGCGAACGCCGCAGACCCCCACAACGCCAATTATAAAATCGGATTGAACCAAGCACGCTTCCAGGCATCGCAAGTTCATATTCACAAGGGCTATAAACTTCGCGATAAGGGTGATTTACAAGGCGCAATTTCTGAATTTCAGCGCGCTCAGGTTTTAGATCCTTCCAGCATGGTCGCCGATCAAGAACTCAAGCGTACCGTTGATGAGCTTACAGAAAAGACTCGTGTAGTCGCCGTTGAAGAAACTGTGCCAGAGAACAGCACAGCCATGGCCGGGTCGCCCGCGATGGCTTCCCAGCCCCCCGAACTAAAACCCCTTTCTCGCGCACCCATTAATTTGAAAATGTCCAATGATGCCAAGATCGTTTACGAGACGATCGGAAAACTCGCTGGTCTCACGGTAATCTACGACCCCGATTTGCAGGCAAAACGGATCAGCACGGAACTCAACAACGTTACCCTCGAGCAAGCCCTGGACATTGTTTCGCTGGAGAGCAAAGCCTTCTGGAAGCCCGTGACCGAAAATATCATCATGATTATTCCGGACACGGCGCAAAAGCGTCGCGACTACGAAGAACAAGTGGTGCGCACCTTTTATCTGAACAACGTCGCTATCGCGCAGGATTTGACTGAAATTACCACCGGTCTCCGCCAGTTGCTCGATTTCAAGCGCATTCAACAGGTAAACGCGCAGAGCGCCATCATCATTCGTGACACTCCGGATAAGATTGCACTGGCTGAAAAAATTATCCGCGATATCGATAAAGCCAAGCCTGAAGTGATTATTCAGGTGCAGGTGCTGGAAGCGCGCGTGGACTACCTCAGAAATCTTGGAATTCTCCCTGGCCAGTCCGCATCTGTTCAGATCAATCCAAATGCATCAACAAGCACCACAACAACGACAACCACTTCGACGCCCCCCGGCACCACCACTTTAAAGCAGTTAACTCACCTGAATCAGAACGATGTTGTGTTCACACTTCCCGGGGCCACGGCAAACTTTCTGTTGACCGATACCGGCACAAAAATTGTGCAGGATCCCGAACTTCGCGCTATCGACGGCCAATCAGCAAAACTCAAAATTGGCGATCGCATTCCGGTGGCCACCGGCAGCTTTCAGGCTGGCGTTGGCGTTGGTTCTACCGGCGGCGCAGGCTTCGTAAACCCGCTGGTTAATACCCAATTTCAATACATCGACGTCGGTGTGAATCTGGACATTACGCCACACGTACACGCCAACCGCGATGTCAGCATGAAGGTGTCGGTGGAAGTTTCTGCGCAAACCGGCAGTGCTACCATCGGTGGAATCACTCAACCAATCATCAGCCAACGAAAAGTGGAGCATGAGATTCGTTTGAAAGAGGGCGAGGTCAGCATCCTTGCGGGTTTGGTTTCTCGCGTCGATCAGCGAACCTTGAATGGCTGGCCCGGCCTGGCAAAGATTCCTGGCCTGCGCTATCTTTTCTCGTCTGATAACAAAGAAACTCAGGAAGACGAAGTACTCATTGTCTTAACTCCTCGCGTAGTTCGCCTGCCGGATTGGACCCGGGCGAATCTGCGACCGATCTATTCCGGCACAGAAACTTTTCCAGGCGCCAAACGCCAAGTCGATGTAACCGCGCCGTCTTCGAACCCGAATCCGCAGGCTGTTCCTCCACCTGCAGCAGCTCCGGCACCGGGAGGAGTTGTTGCGCCGCCGGCGAATCCTGTTCCTGGCCCAGGTCCTGGTGTTGTTCCGCAAGCCCAAGTCAGCGGACCTCGAATTCATTTCGAGCCAGCCAACTTGAACTTGACTCCTGGCCAAACGGTCACGGTGGGCGTGGTTGTGGATAACGTCACGGACCTTTATTCGGTGCCGATGCTCTTGCAATACAATCCCGCGATCATCAGCGTAGAGGAAGTTCGCCATGGCGGCTTCCTTTCCGGAGGCACCCAAGAAATCGCGATTGTTCAGCGTGTCGATAAGGAGCACGGCCAGGCAATTATTTCTGCCACTCGTCAGCCCAACACTCCCGGCGTCAGCGGCACGGGCACAATTCTCGGGGTCGTAGTCAAAGCCATTGCTCCCGGCGTTTCCAATCTATCCATCGTTCAAATCAACGCCAAAGACTCCCAGCAAAAACCAATTCCACTTGTAACCAGCGAAGCAACGTTACGAGTGCAGTGAGCAGGCCCAGGTTATTCAAAATGAAGTTTCGCTCCACTAAACGACTTTCCTCTTCTCAATCAGGGATGACCCTGCTCGAATTAATTATCGCTTGCGCGATATTGCTTGTGCTCGCCTCTGCTGCGTTGCCTATTGCTCGGTTCACGATTGTGCGGCAGCGCGAAGCTGAATTACATTACGACCTGCGAGATATGCGCAAGGCGATCGACCGTTACAAAGACTATGCCGACCGTGGCATGCTCCGTATCGAACTCGGCAGCGAAGGCTACCCGCCTGACTTGGAAACCTTGGTGAAAGGCGTTGCCCTAGGTGGGTCTGGAGCCGCCGGCAAAAATATCCGCTTCTTGCGCAAAATCCCAGTGGATCCGATGACTGGTCGAGCAGAATGGGGCTTGCGGGCAGTGCAGGATGACCCGGATTCCAATAGCTGGGGCGGCAAAAACGTCTTTGATGTTTACTCGAAATCGACGGGCGTGGCTTTGGACGGTACAAAATATTCGGATTGGTAGGATTACAACTTTTGGGCGATTTTATGACTTACATCTCAAATTTAATTCGACTCGAGAAAAATCCTGATAGCGCGCGTCATCGCGAACGCGGGTTCACGTTAATCGAATTGATGATCGTGATTTCCATCATTCTTATCCTGATCGGAATGGCCGCTGGCATGTACCAGAAATCAATTTTGCACGCCCGTGAAGCTGTCTTGCGCCAGGATTTACAAACTATGCGCCAGGCAATTGATAACTACACCCTGGACAAGCAGCAAGCTCCGCAATCCCTGGATGATTTGGTAGACGCACATTACCTTCGCGAAGTGCCGGTCGATCCCATTACTCGCCAGAAAGATTGGGTCACGCATTTTGGCGACACCGTGCTGACTCCAGAGCAAACTGGCTCGGGAATTGACGATGTCCACTCCGGATCAGACCAAGTAGGCACCAACGGCCAGCCTTATAGCACGTGGTAGACCCACAAATCTCTCAAAATCCATCACGATTACTTTTCCCGCTTATTTGACGGAACCAGAACGGTCCGTTATATTAAACATGCGGGGTGGAGCAGCCTGGTAGCTCGTCGGGCTCATAACCCGAAGGTCGTCAGTTCAAATCTGACCCCCGCAACCATTTTGTGATTCACAGGCCGGACACAGGCGTTCGGCCTTTTTTATTGTAGTGGCTGCAAACCGAAACAAGATCAGCCCAACCCAAGACCTAGGTTCCAAACACCGGAACCATGATTCGATAAGGACGATGGCTCCATTCACAGCCTTATGCTTGTGTTTGTGGAGAACCGAAGCTAAGGGATCAATTCAACGGCCAATGCAAACAGCGATGCACTAGCTTTGAGCAGAGAGTGGCATTAAAAAGCATCTTGTCCTCGAACACCGTGCCGTAATCCAAGTCCTTCGTAACGATCCAGAGTCGTGGATTGACTCTACGGTCAAATGTAGAGCACACAAGTGAACCTAGCGAAATGTTCTAAGACATTCGAAAAAGGAAAGAGTGGGCAACCGGCAATGCTGCCGTTTAGTCTGTCAGACAAGGTGGATTCTGGTGCCGCCCTCGGCAGAATCGTTCCAATCGGTCTGCGCCACTGGGGGGATAAAAGTCATCGCTCGTTCCGTCAGCGCCGTAATGGTGAGGCTGGGGTTGACCCCGAGATTGGCCGCCACTACGGACCCGTCGCAGATGTACATATTCTTGTAGTGGAAGACACGATGGCGATAATCGACCACGCCGTGGTCGGATGAATCAGCGATCACGCACCCGCCGATACAGTGCGCCGTACCTGGAACATTGAAGAGAATCTCCGGTAGCATGCTCATGGCAAAACCGCCGGTGAGTTGTGCAAATTTTTGCGCGAACTCGTTGGCCTTCGGAATGTAAGTGGGCACCTTCTCGCCTCGACTCACGAGAAACTTCCTGAAGGGCCAGAACCAAGGGCGCCGCCAGCGCATCTCGATTTCCCCATCCAGCGCCTGCATGCAAAGCAGTATCACGAACTCCCGCGCCCATCCCAATGGTTGCAGCACGCGCACTGTCTTGAATGGATGACGAAGCAGTGAAACCAGAATGTTCTTCAACCAAAGTGCAATCCGCTGCGGACCAGGGCGGCCATCGGTCAGAATCGTCGTCAGAAAACCCATAGCGTCGGAGCCACTCGGATAGCGGACGGCTTCAATGTGAGTATGTTCGTCGATATAGATGCCCGAACCGATCGCAATGCCCTGCGACAGATCTTGGGAGTAGCCTGGGGTGCGCGCTCCGATCAGCGATTCGGAATTGGTGCGCACGTGTTGGCCCAGTTGGGAGCTAATGTCCGGCAATGAGCCTTTCTCTTTGAGGTGAAAAAGCAGCTCCATGCTGCCCAGAGAAGAAGCAGAGAAGATCACCCCGCGGCAGGTGAATTGTCGACGCTGGGGATGAATCCACGCCGTGGACTTTACCGTGCTCACTTCGTATCCGGCGTTGCCATCGGTGCCGCCGCGCAGCGGTCTAACGTCCACTACCCTTGTTTCGGGAAAGAGCTGCGCTCCATGCTTTTCAGCCAGATAAAGGTAGCCAAGATCCAACGTGTTTTTCGCCATATATCGGCAACCCATGATGCAACCGCCGCAGCCAGTGCAGGTGGTTCGCGCTGGCCCTTCCCCGCCGAAGAATGGATCCGGAAAAGTCTGATTGCCTGGCTCTCCCGGCGCAGGTTGGAAGATGCCGACTTTGGTGCAGTAGAAAGTGTTACCAGTGCCCGTCGCTTCTGCAGCCTGCTTCAGGAGGTGGTCGGCGGGTCCGAGGATTCTGTTTTCTGTCACCCCCAACATCCGCGCGGCGGTTTCGTAGTGCTGCGGCATCTCTGCTTTCCAATCGGCCAATCCCATCCAAGACCCGGCGCCCCACACTTTCTCAGGTGGCGCTAGCAAGGTGCTCGCGTAGGTGATTGATCCTCCGCCCACCGCGCAACCATGGAAGATGGTTGCGTGCCTGAAGAACCGCATGTTAAAAAAGCCGCGCAGGCCGAGGTTAGGACGCCAGAAATAGCGATGGATCGACCAACTGGTGCGCGGTAGGTTCTTAGGCGTCCAGCGGCGGCCCATTTCCATGACTGCCACACGATAGCCCTTCTCCACTAGTCGATGGGCGGAAACACTTCCGCCAAAGCCCGAACCGATGACGATAAAATCGAAATCGAATTGGTTGTTTCGCTCTTCCATACAGACCCACTACGTACACAGAGAAGTAGGGTCGAGAACGTAATCCGGCACTTGGAATCGAATCGGCGGGTTTGGTGGTGGCTCAGCCACCAGGGTCCGCACAATACTGTCTGCATGTTGCCACCAGCCGCAAAAAAATCGGCCGTTTATGTGACGGACCTGTATGGGACTCCAGCCAGGAAAATCAAAAGCAGCGTCGCTGATGCTCACGATCACGTCTCGCGCGTCAAGCCGTAAACCCTGGTACATCGCTTTGAGTGCGCTTTCCTTCGCGCTCCAAAGCAACGCCAAAAAGCGGCTGCGATCCGCGGGCTCGGCTTCCGCAACAAACGATTGCTCTTCGGTTGTGAAATAATCGGCGAGAAACGCGTCACTGCGCGGTTCGACCAATTCCAGGTCACAGCCCAAGTCCACCCCAGGCATTGTCACCGCACAGGCCGCTACCCCGGCGCGGTGGCTGAGTGAGATGGTGATTGCCGCAGGTTGGTGGCCGAAATAGACCTCAGGCGCGCCGGAGGGCGCTGAGCGAATTTCCATTTCCCTAAAGACATGGGGATGAGCAGGCAAGCCAAGAAAAATGGACAAAGCACGTTTCGCGGCCCAGCGCCCAAGCCGCCAGTCGGCCCGGCGCTTGGCAAAGGGCATGGCGTTCAGGCGGACGGCTTCGCTTGCGTTCAACCAATCGTTCTCCGCCGGTACATCTGCTTCGAATTGTTCCAACCAATAGACTTCCATCAAGAAGCCCCAGATGCGGCGCATGCCGCGGCGGCTCGCGTTCCCGGTTCTTCGACTTTGTGCTTCCCAGAATCCAATTTCCCCTCGTTTGCCACGCCGCGTTCGATCGCGTGGATGAGATAAGGTCGAAGATTCGATGGTGGCAAGATATTGTGCAACGCAGAGACTCTCAGAGCTCGTTGCACGCTGTGCACGCGGTCAAACTCGCCCGCCACATCACCGAGTTTCTCGGAGTGCACCACTTTGAATAGCTCTTCCCATTGGGTTCGCAATTGCCGCTTCTCCGCTTTTTCCGCTGTCTCCATAGCTTGGAGCAGCACCTGTAGGCGAGGATCTTTCCGGGTCCTGGCTTCGACTTCACCGGCGAACACAACAGCGGCTGCCGGAGCACCGCCAATAACGGAGGCATAGGTTCCTTCCAGGGCGACCACTTCGAGATTCTCATTCAGCGCTCGCGAGAACACTACATACGCACCCCCGTGATAGCGCGAGATTACGCAGAACACCATGGGCCCCTTGAAATTGACGACGGCTCTGCCGATCTCGGCACCGTATTCAAGCTGCAGCTTGCGCATGGACTCTGGTGATCCATCAAATCCGGACAAATTAGCCAGGATCACCACCGGCCGGTTGTTACTCGCGGCATTGATTGCGCGAGCGATTTTCTTAGAAGCTTGCGGAAAAAGAGTGCCAGCGCACCATTGATCTGGTCCGTCGGCAGGAACAAATCCCAACCGTGCCACCGGCCGAGATTCTATGCCGATCAAGCAGACAGAATGCCCACCCAGATCCGCGTCCCAGACCACAGCGGTTTCTGCGGCGCGCATGCCAGGCCAGCGCTCCAGTGGACGATGATCCTGGTCTACAACAGCCATCATTACGGTACGAATATCAAAGGATTTCTTTCGTCCTTGGTTCGTAGCATCGGAGAAGATCTCGCCAACCTGGCCGAACTCATCTCCATGCGCTTTGGTGTGAGGATAAACCTGAACGTCGCGATCAAGAGGGTCGATTGTTACGGCCTTTCGTGGGAACCGTTCGCCTGGAGCTACGTAGGTGTGTTCATAATGGCGAAAAAGAATTTGACAGCCTTCATCGATATCCTTGGCCCAATATTGCGCCTGTCCGTTGAGCCCCATGATGCGATCGTAGCCGCCAATCCCCTGATTGTCCTCGGCAGAGACGCTGCCTGAATAATCTAGTGCGCGCTTTCCGGTGAGCACCATTGCCGAACTCGGCGTCATAACCAGAATTCCCCGAGTATGCATGAGCATGGTAGCCTCGGCGTTCCAGTATGGCTGAGCGCCGACGTTGATACCGTTAATCACCAGATTCACTTCCCCGCCTCCTTGCGTGAACTCAATCAGGCGACGTAGGACACGAGCGATCCAATCCATGTTCTCCACGCCGCTGTCCATCGAGATCTTCGCGCCAGCTGAGATGGGGAACCATTCGAGCGGCACACCCAACTCTTCGGCAAGATCGAGCGCCGCGATGACCCGACGGCATTCCGGTTCAGCGATGGCTCCGAGATCCCTGCTTGGATCTCCCATCACTGAGACCCGCGTCATACCCTCAGGGTATCTGCCCGTATAATTTCGGATAATGCCTACAATGATGTTTGATTTGTTCTGACCGTAAGGACGATCGACGGGAACCAACTGCCCTTCCGTGTTCAGATCGTGTTCAATAAAATCACCCGGCGGGAATTCCGCGCGCGTATCTTCCGGTCCTGGCGTCAGCATCTCGATGATTTCGTAAGGGTAAGTCATCCCGCGTTGACGCATCCGGAGGACTTTCTGGTCGTACTCTGTCAGCGAGTTTACCGGCTGTAGTTTGGTGGCGGGCCGGAAAGTTATGAGCCAGCCAGAGCCAGCAGGCCTTGAGATTCGTACCACCATGTCTCGTAACTCGCCATTAGCCGGATTCGGAATGCGAGCGCGCAGTACAACCTGTTCCAGCCCCAGGCCGTCTGTGGAGGGCGCCAGTCTCCGCACAATGTCATGAAATTCATCCAGCTTGATTCGGAGCGGCGGCCACACATAGAGGAGAATCCGATTCCAATAGAGGCGCTCTCGGGTCGACCGCCGCGACTGAAACATCCGGATGCCCGCCAACGCTTCAGCGAACATACGCTCAAGATGCGGCAATTGCACGATACGACCTGCTTCATCACAGATTGGTGTTAGGTCACGAACCTCGGCGAGAACGAAGAGGCGCTCATCCTTCGGGTTTTCATGTGCTATCGCGTGGAAGAGGTAGATATCTTCGACCGACGGCAACCGTTCAATCTTGAAATTGTTGAATCGCCACAAGTGTAGGCGTTGGCCCATCATGGGATGAAGTCCGCGGTAGAGCTTTTCCTCTTCATATGCATTTTCGGAGGGATGATAGGTGAAATGGCGTATGCCACCCATGCCATGGTCACATCCTGGGCCGGCCACTACGACCACAATGCGCCGGATCGAACGAGGAAAGTCCACTTGATTCAGCAGAGAGATGACTTCCTGCTGGGTAGTTTCCGGATCGCCCAGAGCGCCCGAATGCCAAAAATAAAAATCGATGGCAATGTCGTGTTCGGCGGGCACTTCCTGGATCAACGGAAACACTGCGCGTGCCGACTCACAGAACCGAGGAAACTCCGCTTGAATAGTAAAGAGATGGACTCGCTTCCCGTCCTCATCGTATTCAGTTGAGATGCAGCGTTCCCCATCCAAGCCGAGCGACCGCAGATCCATCAACGTTTGAGTCCGATAATACCGCCGCGTCAACACTTCCAACATCAACTGGCGCAGGGCCAAGTCTGCCTTGGTAAGTCGGCTGGCAAACAGACCTACCAGAGGCTGCGGGCATTCGACGAGAGCGCGAATTCGCTGGCGACGGTCATCGGCCTCGGGGTGGGCATAGAGATATGCCAAGTGCTCTTCCATCTGCGCATAAACCAGCTTCCGTGCCTTCTCAAACAGCGGCTGATCGAAGCAGCGATAACGAACCTCCCGGCCCAGATCGCTGATAGCAGGAAAAAGCTCACGGGTCATGGATATCAAGCGATCAAGGAGCGTCCTAAAGGATTGTTCCACTTGCGTCAGACAGGTATCGACATGTCTCAAGCGCCGTTCGAGCACGCCAAGAATGAGCTGGATTTGAAGCTGCACACGTTGATGGGACTTATAGATCCAAAGCAAACTTTCTTCCAGCTCGGGCGAGCGGTCCAGCGTCTTCACGCCATAATGTGCGAGCGCTTGACGGAGCGCGTCGATGAATGTCGGCGGAAGCCCCTCGCCGCATGTTTCGATCGTCCGTAAATAAGAAAAGAGGTAGGCCTCGGAGCTCGGAACTTCTCCGGTGGTCGGACCGTTAGTCACAGGATCGCGATGGAACAAATAGCCAACGTCCACGAAGATTCGGAGAATCTCATCTTCGCAATGCCTAATTTCCGTGTCCTCGCCAGTCTCTTCACGATACGTGTTCCATTCTTCCAGAAGCCGATTGGCGTGAGCAGGATCAACGTCAAAACCAAGCATGAGCTGACGGAGTTCTTCGAGATTTTGGCGACGGCCATAATGGGAGTTGCTCATCCGTTCCTCCGGCGCTTGAAGCTTAAGAGAGCCGCCAAACGTAATCCGTTGTGTAGAGACTGGAGTTACACCTTCGTCGATTGCCTCGATCTGTACGAGGACATCTCCGGCGTCTACTTGGACGTTGGGAATCGCAAAAACTTGCCGGACTCTCCCGGCAAATGGAGCGACCACCTGCATCTCCATTTTCATAGCTTCCAATACAGCCAAACGTTCCCCGGCCGCGACTATTTTTCCAGGCTTCGCAACAATCGAGACTACGACGGCTGGTGCTGGTGCGTGCACCACGCCACCGTCATCGCGATCGATGCGGTGCACTACGCCATCCACTTCGATCAGAAAACTGAGACTTTGGACCACACAGATGACATTGAAACGCTGCTCCGTGCAAGTGAGGGCGTACTCAAATTGACCGAGGCGACTATCTTGCACGTCGACGCGTGCTCCGTCTGCTTCCACTCGGTAGCGATGGGGGCCAAGACGATACACTTTGAGCGAGTAGGATTGCCCCCTATATCGAAGTGCTACGGTCTTGCCAACTTCACTCCTGACCTGTGGCCGCCCGCGCACCGCTGAAGTGTAAAATTGCGTCTGTTCTACCGCCAAATCCGCATCGTAGATGGCAATCGCCGCTTGAAGTAGAGCCACATCGGCATATTGTCGGGAGAGATGCTTGTCGCTTGAGATCAGGCGCTCCATCCATCCAACATCCACTTTCCCACTCTGCACCTCTGACCGGTTGAGCAATTCGAGAAGAAATGATTTGTTGCTCGCTCCACCCTTGATGACGATAACGCTCTCGCGTAATGCCCGCTGGAGGCGAGAAAGGGCTTCCTTCCGACTCTGACCGTAGCCGATGATCTTAGCGATCATGGAGTCAAAGTCTGCCGGGATGACGTCGCCTTCCGCCACACCCGTGTCAATACGCACCCCCGGACCCGTAACAAATCTGAACCGCTCAAGCGTGCCTGGAGCTGGTGCAAAATTATTGTCCGGATCTTCCGCATTTAAGCGCACCTCGACAGCGTGACCCATTGTGCGCGGTGGTTCGCCTTCCAGCCGGCCTCCGCGCGCGATGTGAATCTGAAGTTTGACAAGATCAAGCCCGGTGGTGCATTCCGTTACCGGATGTTCCACTTGCAAACGGGTATTCATTTCCATGAACAAGAAGCAATGGCTTTCCGGTTCATACAAAAATTCCACTGTCCCGGCGTTCTGATATCCAGCCGCGCGACTCAAGCGCACGGCGGCGTCACGTAACCACTGGTCCTGCTCCGGCGATAGCATGGGAGGAGGCGCCTCTTCGAGGATTTTTTGGTTGCGACGTTGGATTGTGCAGTCGCGCGCGCCGACAGCCCAGGTTGTGCCTGCGTTGTCGGCGATGATTTGCACTTCAACGTGACGGGCACGCGGAACCACCTGCTCCATGAAAACGGTGGGGTCCCCGAACGCCTTGTGCGCTTCGGCGCGAGCTCTCTCAAAAGCTTCCGGGAGTTGGCTCACTGAATTTACACGGCGAATGCCGTGACCACCACCACCGGCGGTGGCCTTGATAAGCAGGGGATAGCCTAGATGTTCGGCGTGGCGAATGGCGTCGTTGAGTGTTTCTACGGGGCCGCCGCTCCAACGCGCAACGGGTATTTGCATTTCCTCCGCCAGGCGTTTCGAAGCGATTTTGTCGCCGAGCCGCCTCATTACGCCGCCATCCGGGCCGATGAATACGATTCCCAGTTCCCGGCAAAGGTCCGAGAATTCGGCGTGCTCAGCTACAAAACCCCATCCAACCCAGACTGCATCCGCGTGTGCCACACTCAGCGCGCGTTCGAGCACATCATAGTTGACGTAACTGCTTTTAGATAACTTCGTGATTGGATCGATGGTCTGGGCGGCGCCAAGACATACAGCCTCGTCCGCCTCACGGACGAACATGGCGTTGCGGTCAGGGTCGGTATAAAGCGCAATTGTGCGTAGCGACATGCCGCGCTCTTGATTGAATTCCCGCACCGCATGGATGAAACGCATGGCGGCTTCACCGCGATTTACGATGGCCACCCGTTGAAATTCTTGCGGCATAACGCCTCAAATCCGCAACCTTTGATGCAGGAAGTCATACTTCCTACATCGTGACGGCATGCAGCACTTTCAATGGTTCTGCATCAATGACGTTTGGAAGCGCCACTGTGCTGTAGCCGAGCAGTTGCACGTACCGATTTCCTGCAGCATCTACAACCTCCGCGTCGAAAGTTCCTTGATCTGGCCTGGGCGTGACTATGGCATATAATCCGTCTTCGGTAGTTTCTGGGTTGCGTAGCAGGCTGACCTGACGAATGTGTTGGGGCAAACCCATGCGGCCTAGTGCACTCATCTCCCACAGACCGGAAGTTTGGAAGCAAAGCTCGATCAATCGCGGCGCCATAAGCGTAGGCTTTTCGGGTGGAAAATGATTGTTTGGCAAGCTCTCAGCCATCTTGCCAAAAATCCGGTCTCCTTCGTGCCACGCTTGCGCCAGAACTTGGTACGCGGGCCCGTGGAAATAGAGATGATAGATGTCCGCGGCTTTGATGATGTGCGCGGCTGGCAAGCTTAGCGCCGGCACAGTCACTGTTTGGGGCTTCTGTTTTGTGAGCCGCACTCGTGCGGTGAAATGCGTTGTCACTTGTGGCTCAGTCAGGTTAGGGAGGGACCGGTGACCAATCAAGCGGCAGTCTGCCAGCAAGGTGTCGCGTTGCGGATAAATGATCGCCTCGAGAGTCACGACGCGCGGTTCGTTCCGATAAAATTTGAACGGCGCGAAGAAGTTCACGTCTTCGATCGCTGCCACATACCAGTCAGGGAGCAGGCATAGCGCAGCTTCTGCGAACGCTTCGATACCCATGACTCCTGGGAGCACCGGTGTGCCGTCAATTTGATGGTCGTGCAGGAATGGCTGAATCGCCGGGTCCAGTATCGTCTCGATTTTTAGGCCGCCTTGCAAGGTCATGCCTGCTATCTTGCCGATTATTGGTCCCTGCGCCGATAAGGTCTTCAGAGCTTCGCTGGATGACGCATCCAGTCCACCGGTGGCATCCCACTCGTTCAACAGAACGCCGAGACGCTGGCCGATGACGATTTCGCCTTTATTGCCTCCCGCCGTGAGTTCGCGACGAATCAAAGGTATCCCCGCCTCTGGCGAGAGCATGTCGATACCTGCCAGCTCCATCATTTTAGGGATAGAGCCGCGCGTGGCCATGCCGATACCGCCCCATGCCGTCCAGTCGATCACGATGCCCCGTGTAGCCGGACGGGTAGTCCGGAAGTTTGAGGTGATCTTGCACAACAGGTCGTTGGCCGCGCTATAGTCTGTTTGTCCAGCATTGCCAAATCGTCCAGCTATGGAACTGAATGCCACGGTTGCTCCGAGGGGCATGTCGCCGATGGCATGCAGTAGATTGAACCAGCCGTCGCTCTTGACATCGAAGACTAGGTTGAATTCACGCAGATCCTTGTCCGGTAGGAAGTGACTGCGTTCTGTGCCGGCCGCGTGTAACAGCACATCGATGTGTCCGCTTTGCTCTCGGACTTGCTTGACGATTTTTTCTACAGCCTCTGCGTCCGTGAGGTTAACGCTGAAGTAATGCGCGATACCGCCAGCGGCGTGCACCGCAGTGATCGCGCTGTTTGCTGCTTGCGCTCGCTCCAGGGAGGCCAGTTCTTTTTCAACGAGGGCCGGCGTTGTACGTTCGCCGCGCGCTTGAATCCGTGTGAACAGATCACGCTTGAGGCCTTCCTTATCGGTCATGAATCGCTTGAGATCCGAATTTTCTGGATCAGGCTTGGGTACCAGATCGAGCAGGTAGAACGTGCCTCCGGAGGCTGCCGCCAAATCAGCGGTGATTGCCGATACAATACTTCCAGCCGCGCCGGTGATAAGAAATACAGTGTTGCTGTCCAAGGTTAGCCCCGGCTTGCCATCGAAGGCGGGCTGCTCTTGCAGACCAATCGTCCAGCGCAACCTTTTCTTGTACCCAATTTCGATTGCGCCGGGATCGCGCAGAGTTTCTTCAATAAGGATGTCGGCGATTTCTGACGACTTTCTTTCCGCTTCAAAGTCGACCGCCTTAACCAGTGCGTCACTCCGTTCGCGCTTGTACGCTTTGGTGAAGCCCGCGACGGCGCCACCTAACGGTGCCGTTGCTCCTGCATCATCGTAGCCATGTTGTCCACCGAGTCTTGTCGCTGACACGAGAAATGCGCACGGCGCCGCGGTTCCCTCAGACAGAACGCGCATGGTGGTGTATAGCGATTTGACGCGTATCCGCAGGGCTTCATGCCAGGTGTCGAGGTCCATATCATTGAGGACTCCCTCGTTGTCCAACGCGGGCAGCCAGTACACTCCATGCACGGGGCCAGCGACCATCCAGCTCTTCAGCTGATTCTTCAACGCTTCAACATCAATCGTCTCGTTGATGCGGAGAACTTCAACTCCGATTGTTTGCAGTCGTTGCGCCAGCGCGTCAGCCACTCCAGATTTGTCCGGCATGACAACCACTCGTTTACCGGATGCCAGCGTCAAACCTGTTGGCTTGCAGAACGCCAAAGGCGGGCGCAAGTTGGGAATAGGCACGCGGCGTGGAACACGATTGGTGGCATCAAAACTGGCGGGGGTCGGACGCACAGTCGTAGTCGGCTTCGATCCCGAAGATGCAGTTACTGCTGGTTTTTCCTGCGACGGTAATTGTTTCGCTTGCGTGGCAGGGGAACTTATCGCGGGCACTTTAGCCGAGCCTGCCTGCCTATCGCGTGCGAATTTGATCACGTGGGCTAAGGTGGGGAAATCTCGCAACTTCAGATTTTCATCGCGCGGAATGTTGTATGCCGCTCGTACCGCCGCGAACATCTCCGCCTGCTTGACGGTGTCAATCCCAAGGTCTGCTTCCAGATCGAGATCCAGGTCCAACATGTCTTTGGGGTAGCCCGACTTCTCGGCCACGATCTCCAGCACTTTTTCCTTGATGGAATCATCTGGGGCTGCTTGGGTCGCCTCAGAAGGCGGTGTTGGCACAGTTGGCTCACTTATGGTTGGTGAGGATGCACTCGCAGGAACACCTGCAAGGTCGGGACGCTTCTCATAGACAAATCGGATCACGTGCGCCAGGGTGGGATAGTCCCGCAACTTGCGGTTCTCGTCGCGTGGAATGTTATATGCCGCTCGGATTGCCGCAAACATCTCCGCTTGTTTGACCGTGTCGACGCCAAGGTCTGCTTCAAGGTCGAGATCCAAATCCAGCATGTCCTTTGGATAGCCAGTCTTTTCGACCACCAGCGCGAGAATGCGTTCTTTGACGAGATCATCGGCGACGATTTGCTGGGATTTCGCGGTGGGCGCAGGCTTCTCAGCGACCACGGGAATATTGGGTGTGGTAACTACTTCTTCTTTCACTGCCTCGGGGGCTGTAGCGAGGTCTGGCCGCTTCTGGTACACGAAACGGATCACGTGCGCCAATGTTGGGTAATCACGGAGTTTGCGGTTCTCATCGCGCGGAATACTGTAAGCCTCGCGGATAGAGGCGAAGACCTCGGCTTGCTTAACTGTGTCGACGCCCAGATCTGCTTCTAGATCGAGATCCAAATCCAGCATGTCTTTCGGATAGCCAGTCTTCTCGGCTACCAGCGCCAGGATTCTTTCTTTCACCGGATCGGATTTCGTAGTCTGTTTTGCCGACTCGGAAGCCGCAGCGGCCGAGACTTGAACTTTCAATTCCGGCTCAACCACAGCGATGAGCGGTGGCGCAGGTCTTGCATCGGAGACTGACAACGGTGGCGGCATTTGTGACGTGCCAATTGGCGTCGCCATTTTTGCAGTTACAGTTCGTGACTGGGGTGCAGCTTCGACGGTTCGCGTTTCCGACGCGGCATCGCGTACGCGCAGAGTGTGCTGGACTACTTCCATCTCGGCGGCAGGACGTCCCGCGACACAACTCAGCCAAGCGTTCCAAGCGGCGGCATCAACGATTCGGTAGGCATAACCCAGAGCGTTGGGGCTCAGACGCTTCCCATCTTTCGTCTTCGTCCAATGCAGCAACATCATGCTGATCTGCGAACCGAAACCCGCGCCCAGGTGCAAAGCGTACTCAACGGGATAGAAACCGCCTTTCGACAGGTTTAGCTGTCCCAACTCCGGATCAACTTCTTTAAAATTGGCAACTGGGGGTACGCAACCGGTTTCCAGCGCTTTGACCGCGATGACATCTTCGATGCCCGTGCCCATGGCGTGACCAGTGAGACCCTTGGTGTTGGCGATCACTACGCGATCTGCGACCTCTCCGAAGACGCAGCGAAGCGCGTGAATTTCCGCGGAGGCACTTCCGCCGCGCGCTGGTGTATAAGTTTCATGCGAAACGAAAACTGTCTGTGGTGCAATCTGATGACGCGAAATATTGCTACGTTGTTCGGCCTTGACCACCAAGGCCTCCATCATCTGACCGATATGCTGAATATCAAGACGCGTACCGTGGAAAGCGCTGTTGCCTGTCGCGGTGGCCAACACTTCGCAGATTGGCTGGATTCCTCGTTCACGCGCGGCATCGGCGCTCTCCACTACCAGAGCGGCAGCGCCCATGCCGATTATCATGCCGTGTCGCCGCCGGTCGAACGGAATAGCGGCATCTGCAACCACATCATCTGTGGCTGCTGCTCCACTGGCCAGGAAGCCGGCGCCCATCCAATCGATCAAATGGTCGGACGTGACGTCGTCGGCTGAGACCACAATGACCCGGCTGCAGCGCCCGGCATGGATCCAGTCCTCCGCCAGCGCCACCGCCTGCGTGGTGCTCGCGCAAGCAGAGTTGATTTGGGTGTTGGGACCACGTGCGCCGATGAATTCGGCGAATTGCGAATGTCCCATGGACAAGACTCGGAGGAGGAATCGGCGGTTGAAGATATAAGGGTCTTTATCGATGGTGGCGCGCAGTTCATCGATGTGCCGGTTGATCTCTTGCACCAAAATGGAATCACCATTCGCTTCGACCGCCCGTGCAAGCAGGCTTTCGAGCATGTCCAACTGCTTGCGGTGTTCGTGATCCTCATAATAACGCGTTATTTCATCGGCAAACGAGTCATATCCAGGAAAGGCGGAAGCGAAAATCACGCCGGTACCATCGCGCAATACATCTGGTAATCCCCAGCGCTCGGGTAATTGCGTGCCTTTAGTCGTGGTCTTATAGCGCATGACCAGCGGGATGCCAGCGTCGCGTAACGCATCCATACCTGCAGCGATCGCTAGTTGGGTGACACGGTCGAGGGCGCCCACGCGCTCGGACGAAATTCCGAATTCACTCTCCAGGTCGAAAGTGCCTCCGCGGCCTGCCAGCTTAATGACGTTCGCAACATTACGTATGGTTTCGAACCTTGCTTCTCCGTTCTCGCTCTTCACCAGGCGCGTGATGTGTTTGTCGAGCATCGCCTTCCGGAAGCGCGTGGGAATTGAATCGATAAACTGATCGCCACGCAGAATGCGGGCTATATTGCCATCATCGAAGATGTGCTCGGTTCCGGGCAGGCCTAAAGCCGCTCCCGTGATCACCACTGGCGCAAGTTTGGAGACGCCATTCTGGCCGTGGTAAATCTCGTAGCCACGATCGAGAACATCGGCGAATAAACGCCCAAGCTCGTTGTAGCGGTGGCCGTTAGACGGCACCGTTGGTGGTGTGGCAGAGTCTGTTGCCGCAGAGCCGACTATTGCAGGCGTTCCTGCATGGACGGCCTCAGAAGTTTTCGCGGGTGAGGAAACAGTGGTTACCTGTGACTGATGCAAAACATCCGCCGTCCCGAAACCAAGCCCCGCCGCATAGAGACCGCACAGCCCCTGGTTGAACGCGACGATGTCACCGACTTTCGGGTGATTGGTAAACAGCGAAACCACATCGCTGTAGCTTCCAAGTACATCCTCGGCAAATCCCTGTAATGCTTTTTTGGGTCCAACCTCAACAAACACGCGAGCGCCAGCATCGTAGAGTGTGCGTAATCCCTTAACAAATTGGACAGGAGAGGCGACCTGCTGCGTCAGAATATCCAACATCTGAGTCACGACGTCAGGTCCCATGGGATAAAACTCGCCGTTTGTGTTCGCGACGATTGGCAAACGCGGCGATTCGAGATGCAGGCGTTCCAGAACTTGCCGCAGCGGTTTGCTCGCTCCAGCCACGATCGATGTGTGAAAGGCGTGACTCACAGATAAAGCAGTCACGTCGAAGCCTGCTGTCTTAAAGGCTTCCATGGCCTGCTCGACCGCTTTGCTCGCGCCACCAACCACTGCCTGGCGATTGCTGTTGACGTTGGCGATCACGACGTAGCCGTCGATCGTTTTCAGAATTCGCTCGACATCTTCAAGAGGTGCAAACACTGCGGCCATTCGACCGTTGTCTTCCATCGCGACCTGAGTCATTCCCCGACCGCGCGCACTGACAGCTTCTAGAGAATCGGCAAAGGGCAGAGCGCCCGCAGCAACCAGCGCTCCGTATTCGCCCAAACTATGTCCCATCGTGAAATCGGGCTTAATGCCGTAGGCGGCCAAGAGCCTCGTCAGCGCGAGATCAGTTGCCAGCACTGCTGGTTGAGTAATCGCGGTTTGGCGCAGATCTTCTTCAGCCATGGCAACGGCTTTAGCGTCGGCTGAGTCGACGAAGATGTATTTGCTGAGCGGCTTGCCGAGCAACGGCGTCATCACGCGATCGGCTTCGGCAAAAGTTTCAGCCACAATCGGCTCCGTTGCTCGGAGTAATTGGAGCATGTTCACGTATTGCGAGCCTTGACCGGTATATAGGAAGACAATCTTGGGAGCGGGACCATGACCGCGAAAAATGCCTTGTGCCCTTAGGGCTTTCCACATTGCTGGTTGATTAGCCGCCAGTGCTTTAAGCGCACTCCCTGCTTTGTCCGCCAACTCAGTAGCGTTGGCATAGTCGATGGTTAGCCGCTCGGGCGCGCGCAAGTCCGATTGAGCGGGAGCAGTCGGCGGTGGTGCGCTGCCTGCTTTGGCATCCTTCTCTACCACGCGCAGACGCTCGGTAAGAGCGGCTTCAGAAACGGCGCCAATGAGTAGTGCTCCGCGTAACGGGGCTTTGTAATTACAAGAGTCAGAAGCGGGAGAGGAGCCTTCCACATTCATCGGCGACATTAACATTGGATCCTCCAGCTTTGATGGAGTCGCACTGACTGTTACAGACCGCTTGCCGTTTCCGTTTAATCTGCCAGGAATGTATTCTTCTAATACAGCGTGGAAATTTGTCCCGCCAAAACCAAAGGCGCTTAAACCGGCCCGACGTACGCCATCTTTGCGCATGGTCCAAGGCTTAAGTTCGGTATTGACGAAAAGCGGGGAGTGGACAAAGTCGATATCGGGATTGCGGTGGTCACAATGTATGCTGGGCGGCAATACTTTGTCGCGAAGTGCGAGCGCGGTTTTTAGCAGACCGGCAGCACCAGCTGCTCCTTTAAGGTGCCCAAAATTCGATTTGACCGAACCAAGAGCCACTGAGCCTGGAGGAAGATGAAAACTGCCAAGCACGTCGATCATACTTTGCACCTCGACAACGTCGCCAACGCGCGTGGATGTGCCGTGCCCTTCGATCAACGTAGCTGTAGCTGGGGATAATCCAGCATTTTGCCAAGCGCGCTCGATGGCCAATTTTTGGCCGACCGGATTGGGTGCGGTGATACCTTTTCCTTTGCCGTCACTTGCTCCTCCCATGCCGCGCAACACGGCGTAGATCTTGTCGCCGTCATGTTCGGCATCGGCCAAACGCTTGAGAATAAAAATCGCGGCGCCTTCACCCATGACAAAACCGTCAGCTCCTTCGGCATACGGCCGAGTGCCAGTACCCGAGAGCGCGCCAATCTTGCAGAACTTGATGAAGGTTGAGGCGCCCATGTTGCGGTCAATCCCTCCAGTGACCGCCACGTCGAAATCGCGCTCGACCAGTCCTGCTGCCGCGGAACTAATCGCTGCCATCGTGGACGCGCAGGCAGCATCACAAACATAGTTGGGGCCATGGAAGTTAAAAACGTTTGCAATACGACCGGCGATGCAGTTGGCCAATTCGCCGGGCATGGAATCTTCCGTAATTTCAGGAAGGCGCTTTCCCATCCGGATATGCAATTCGCGACTGATATCGCAGCGAACCGCGTCTGGCAACGCGGAGAAGTTATCTGTCTCGGCCAGTTCACGCGCATATTCGGGAAAGTACAAGCGCAACGCGGTGAAATAGTGTTTTTCGCCGCCCATTGCATTTCCAAGGATCACGGCGGTGCGATTAGCGTTCAGCGGCCGCTGGGGATATCCGTAGTCTTCTAGCGCTTCGCGTGTGCAGGCGATGGCCCATTTTTGCGACTCATCCATGGCATCGACGACCCGCGGTGGGATAGGCAAATGCCATTTGATGGGGTCCCAAACGTACTCCCGTACCCAGGCTCCGATCTTTGAATAAGTCTTATCCGGTGCGCTCGGGTCGGGATCGTAGTAGAGCTCTGGATCCCAGCGGTCGGACCGAACCGTGGAGACGCTGTAATGACCGTTCTTCACGTTTTCCCAGAAAGCTGGCACGGTTGCGGCGTCGGGTAAAATCGCCCCCGCTCCCACAATTGCAATAGCGCGATAAGAAGTGTTTTCCATGACGAAACTCCTGCGAAGTAGATCGTTTAACGCTACGCTGCTATTTCCTTGCCCTTGGCCACGCGGCCGTACAGAACGTCAGCAATGTAATCCATGTCTGCGATAAGGCCCGACTGCGCGCGGTGAATGGCGGGCAACCCCAAACTCCCTTCAAACGCGGCCATCTCTGCATCGGTTACGCCACCTGCTCCGACGATCCAGCGCAAACCATCTTCACCTGTCTTGAGCGCAGCCTCGCGAGCAAAGATTCGGCTCAGCGCCGCGAGCGCTATAGCGTCGAAGCGCCGATTTGTTTTTTCGTTCAGCTTGCCTTCGGACATGAGCGCGGCGCGGCGGGACAGACTGCCAGCACACTCCGCATATGCGATCAATTCACCCAAACGCAGCAGAATGTGTTGATAGCGGGTCAATCGCGCTGCTCGCGCTTTTTCCATGACTTCGGCCAACGCGTGCAAAGCTAGAGCCGCTATATCAGCACCAACGCCCGGCTGACGGGTATGCAACGCTTCGAACTCTCGCGCTCGCTCGTGAAAGTGTTGCCCGCGCGTTTTGAGATGAGACTGCCAACGGTCGCGGCTGATCGTCATCTCCATGATCTCGGAGGTGCCTTCGTAGATCGTGGTGATACGAACGTCGCGGCTGATTTTTTCCACCATGTATTCATGCGTGTAACCGTAGCCACCAAGCGCCTGGATGCTGGCCTCGGCAGCGGCATTGCCGGCTTCAGTTGCCATGTACTTCGCGATGGCTCCCTCGGTGTTCAGGCTTCCTTCGACTCCGGTGTCGATGCGCTCCGCAGTTTCCTCGATATTGGCGCGGGCGGCTTCAAGACGGGCCACGTGCGGCACGATCAGCTTGTGCGTGTATCCTTGTTTCTGCGAGAGTGGCGCCCCAGCCTGTATGCGCTTGGCGGAATAAGGAATTGCTCGATCAAGTGCAGCCCAACCGGCTCCCAAACCGAATGCCGCTACCATCAGCCGTGTATAGCCGAACACCGCCTGCGCTTGATTCAGCCCTTGGCCCTCGACCCCACCGATGAGTCGGTCGGCGTCGACATAGACGTCGTTGAACGCAAGCGCCGCCGTGTTACTGAGACGGATGCCGTGCTTATCTTCCGGCTCGTCGTGAGTGAAACCCTTGACGCCTTTCTCCACGATGAACCAACTCGGGCCGCTCGGTGTATTCGCCAAGACCGTGTAGGCATCCGCCACTCCACCGTTGCTAATCCATTGTTTGTTCCCATTGATCTTGTAACCGATGACGCGGCCGTCTTGGCTGACTGGGTCCGCCGTAGTGCGCAGCGCCCCCAAATCGCTGCCGGCTTCTGGCTCGGTAGCCCCGTAGGCGAACAACAGTCCTTCTTCCGCGATACGCGTCAACCACTTTTTCTTTTGTTCCGGAGCAGCACCAACGGTGATTGGATCGCTGCCCAAAAACGTGGCTAGCACAGCGGTGGCGATGCCGAGATCGATGCGCGCCATCTCTTCACAAACGCAATACACATCGAAGGCCCCTCCGCCCATGCCTCCGAACTCCTCCGGAATGAATAGGAGTTGAATGCCCAGTTGGTTCGGGCTGCACATATCGCGGACAACATCGAGTGGACATTCGTCGTGTTCATCAAGTTCCCGGAGGACCTCGTCCGGCAGACGTTTTTTGGCGAAGTCCTTGAGTGATTTCAAGCTTAATTTCAGAGTTCTATTTGCGATCATGGTCCGTGCCTCACTTTGCTGCAACGTTGCGCATTTCGCGGACTTTGTTAGTCATTTCCGGCAAAAATTCCAGAATGTCGTCGACAATCCCAACATCAGCCACCTGGAAGATCGGAGCCTTCGGATTCTTGTTAATGGCGATCACATATGGACTGCCTTTAATACCGGCGAGATGTTGGAACGCGCCACTGATGCCGCATGCCAGATAGACCTTGGGTTTGACGGTTTTTCCCGATGAACCCACTTGACGGGATTTCTCCATCCACTTAGCGTCGACCACCGGTCTCGAGCAGCTCACCGCCGCACCGATAGCGTCAGCCAGTTCCTGTGCGATGGCCACATTGTCTTTTTCCTGAATGCCTCGGCCAATAGAAACCAAAACGTTGTACTTGGTGATATCTACGTCGCCCGCTTCGGCAACAACCGTTCCTAGATAGCGCCGGCCAGCTACTAGAGACCCCACCTCCCCTGATTTGTCGACTACGATGCCGAGTTCGGCTAGATTCTCCGTTGCCTTAAACGCGCCTGGACGTATCGTGAGAACCGCTCCCGTTGAAATGTCACACCGAACATGAGTGCTAACCTGTCCTCCGAATTCCTGGCGGACTACGTTGATGTCATCGCCTCGCACCGCGGAAACATCCAACACATCGGAAACGAAAGCCGAATTCACCTTGATGGAAAGACCCGGCGCCAGATCGATCCCGAAATGTTCATGGGCGATTAATACAATGCTGTTGCTCGGCAGGACCCTCTGCAGGGCTTTGCGAACCAGTTCCGCATTGGGGTAAGCAAGGGCCTCATTTGCAATTTTCCAAATCTCAGAATAGGAGGCACTGAGATTCTTGGACGCTGCATCGAGGTCCGCACCCCAACCAGTAAGAATAGCCGTAAGTGAAGCATCGGCATCGATCTTCCGCGCTGCCGCCGCTAATTCGAACGCAGAGTCGTCGACGATTCCGCCTTTGTGCATGATGTAAGCAAAGATTCGAGCCATTATTTCAACCCTCCTTTGGCTGCCACTAACTCCAGAACTTTGTCGATGTTCTCTTCCCGGCTGCCGTGCAGAATTTCGGCGCCCTTGCCCAGCGAATGGAGGAAGTAGTCTACCCGCTTCACTTTTGCTGCAGTCTCTCCTACAGTGCCCGCGCCAATTTCCAATTCCGTCGCACTGAAAGTTGGGATGTGGGCTGAGGCCACTTGCCGGATGCCTCGCATGCCGACATATCGTGGTTCATTGATGCCGGTTTGAATTGAGAGAACGCAAGGCAGGTCAATCTCATTCAATTCTTTATTGCCGCCCTCGATCTCTCGGCTGATTTTCAGCTTCTGGCCTTCAAGCACCTCAATCGAATTGACAAGAGAAGCAAACGGATAGTCTAGTAGCGCCGCCAACATTCCGCCGATCTGGGCACCGCCATCTTCGGCCTGAACTCCGGTCAAAATCAGGTCGTAGTGCCCTTTCTGCACGAAGGCCTTTAGGATGCTGGCAATGCCTCTACCGTCGGATCCGCTGAAGACTTCATCTGCGATCAGCACACCGTGGTTCGCGCCCATGGCCATCTCTCGGCGCAGCACCTCTTCGTCGTCTTCGCCACCAACCGTAGCGACCGTAACGCTTCCACCGATCTTGGAGACGATCTGCAGAGCCTCTTCAACTGCATAATTGTCCGGTTCGTTGATCGAGTAGACTAATTCGTCACGCTCGATTCCGTTTCCCGCACTATTGAGCTCAATCTCGTTTTCCGAAGTGTCTGGCACTCTTTTTACGCAAACTAGAATCTCCACGTTCCCCTCCCCGAATGAAACTTAACTCCGCTCACTTGCAACTACTGGACAAAGTCCTCACCCATTCCTTGATTTCGGAAGCTCCATGGTCTATTACATCTGGGCATTCATGCGAGATTTGCCGGTCCACCAGCTCCGTCAGGTCGATGACGGTCATTTTTCCTTCCATACCTGCGACCTTGATTGCATCTTCGATGTTGACCATGCAGAACGGACAGGCCGTAACGATCACATTGGCTCCTGCTTCCGCTGCCATGCGCACTCTCTTCACTCCCATCCTCTGATCTTCTTTCGGCTCGTAGAACAGCATCAGTCCACCACCACCGCAGCAAAATGAGCGGTCTCGGCAGCGGCTCATTTCGACTCTCTTCAAACCAGGAATCGCATCCAGAACTTCGCGCGGCTCACCGTAGATTTGGTTGTGGCGACCCAAATAGCAGGGATCGTGGTAGGTGTAAATATCGTTTGTGTTTATTACTGGATTGAACTTGATCTTTCCGGCTTCCACTTCTCTGGCGATCACCTGGCTGATGTGCTCAACAGGTGGCACGTCCTTATAGTCGTGTTTCAGTGCGTTGTAAGCGTGCGGATCAGCAGTAACAATCCGGCGAACTCCGGACGCTTTGATGGCCTCCACGTTGTGGTCCCGCAAAGCCATGAAAAGCGTCTCTTCGCCGAACCTCCGGACTTCATGGCCGCTATCTCTTTCCGCCGCCCCTAGGATTCCGAAATTCTCTCCAACATGGTTGAGTATCTTCGCCGTTGCCCGCCCGATCGACTGCATGCGGTCGTCATAGGAGGTGATGCTGTCGACAAAATACAGAGTTTCCACGCCATTGCGATGGTCAAGGATTTTGACACGGCACATTTCTTGAAATTCTTTGGCGCTTGCCCAGTCGGCTTTCTTCTTCTCCATCTTGCCGTACGGATTGCCACGGCTCTCCAGTGCCTTTAGCGGCTTTTGCAGAGATTGGGGCACATTCCCTTCATCGATCATGCCTCGTCGCAAATCGACGATCTTGTCGATGTACTCGACCAGCAAGGGGCATTCCTCTTCACAAGCTCCGCAGGTCGTGCAGGACCAGATTTCATCCTGCGAGTAGATGCTGCCCACCAACGCCTTGCCTTTGCTCGCTCGTCCAAAAACTGGATAGTGCTTAAAACTGTAATCTCTCGCCTTGATGGTGAGGAATCGCGGTGACAATGGCCTTCCCACGTCATTGGCTGGGCAATTGTCTGAACACCGTCCGCAGTCAGCGCAGGAATAGAAATCGAGCATGTGCTTCCAGGTGAAGTCTTCGAACTTCTTTACCCCAAAGAATTTCACCTGATCCAGATGCTCATCGCTGATGCCCCATCTGACCGGTTTTAAAATCTCCCGGTCCAACTTTGCGAAGTAAATATTGAAGAGAGAGGTTTCTACATGAAACTGGATTCCAAAGGGCCGATAGCACAGTAAGAAGTAAAAGGTTAGTTCATGGACAAAATAAGCGCCGAAGTAGAGCTTTCTGAGAGCGGGCAGGGGGGTCAAAACGAGAGCATTCCGAATTATCCATGGAAGGGAGAATGCGGCTAACACTTCAGCGGGTTGGCCTGGCGGTTGGGCGGCAGCCTTAGCGGCCGTAAAGAGGCTGTCGGCCAGCATCAGGAGTCCGATCAACGACAAAAGGAAGATGGCGTCGGCCGTGTGGCTTTTGCCGTACTTCGCCGGCACAGCATACCGCGCAGGTTTGAAAACCAGGCGGCGAATGACAGCGATCACCATGCAGAAGAAAACAATTGTCGCAGCGTAATCTGTGACGATGCCGTAGATATCCCCGGCCCTGCCTGAAAGGCCGGGCATGACAAAATTCGGGGAAACACCGACGATCAGCACTGAAAAAGCACGAATCGCCAACACCAGAAAGCCCGCAAAAATGAAAATATGTAAGATTCCTGCGGCCCGGTAGCGTGGTTGCTTCCACTGACCCAGCCAATATTTCAGAACTCTTCCCAGCCGAACCCATGGCTGATCAAAACGAAAATCTCGTTCACCCCGAATAAGCGGTACCAGGCGCTGCGCCACAATGTAGGAAAACAATACGATACCTAGGAGATGAATGAATAAGAACAAAGCTCTGCCGGTGACTAAATAAGATGTCACTTGCACAGCCGAGAGCATCCCTTCCACGTTCTCTACTCTCTTGCGTGATGATCCCTAGGCGATCAATCGCGCCAACACTTTCTTCTCCCTATCTGGGGGCCCTGGTTCTACTGCTGATTCGACTACTGCTTCAACTGCCGGTTCTACCGAGGCGGGAGGCTGATAGAAATGGGTGCAGGACCTGACGCCGGAGCGGGCCTCCGTGTCGATGCAACCTTTACCTTCGCGCGTACTCTCATCTCTTTCTTTTTCTCTTGCGTGCGAGGGGTTCTACCCCCGCAGCTTCTCGCAATTCCCTGAAACTCATCTTCGGAACGAATGTTCTCTTCACTTGCCTAATATTAGTTGCCAAACAATTGCGACCTTAATCCGTGAAAGCAAATCTTGACGCCAACTTCACTAGCTTAAGCACTTTGTAAATACTGGTGCTGACGCCGCGCAACACGATCTTGACGCCTTTGTCGTCAGCTATCGTTGCGAATTCTTCCATCGCTCGGATCGCGCTCGGATCGATTCGGAGCACGGAAGAGAAATCCAAAACCACCTCGTCTTCGACACTGTCCAATTTCCCTCCGGCATCTTGCAACGATGGGACAAAGCGCTGCTCGTCAACCTTTAGCCATACCGCGGTCATTGTCATACGCACCACCATCCGCTATGCATCTTGATACTGAGATGCACTGGCGACCTTCTCCTGACCTCGCCCCTTGTATGCCTTCCAAAACAGTTCGACCAGTTCGTCCATCAGTGGCATACGAGGATTCGATCGCCAAGACGGATCATCAAAGGCAAGCCTGGTCAAGTCAGGCATCCCCCGCTCGAACTCTTCCTTCGAGATTCCCAACTCAGCAATCGAACGAGGGAACCCCAACTGATCGAGCAACTGTTCTATTGCCGCTACCAGGCTCGTCACCTTTTCTGCAGTCCCGTGGCCGCCTAGACCCAACAAATCCGCGATCGTTGCGTATTTCTTGTGTGCGACATATCCCTTTTGGTACGGAGACGGCAGGAACTTAACGGGCACCGACGCGTTGTACGTAATGACGTGCGGCAACATCAGCGCATTTGCCCGGCCGTGCGCCACGCCAAACCGCGCCCCAAAGGCATGCGCCAACGCATGATTCACGCCCACTGACGCGTTCGAAAACGCCAGCCCCGCAATGCAGGCGGCATTGTGCATCATGGAGCGCGCCTCTTCATCGTGGGGATGTTCATAAGCGATGGGCAGATACTTGAACACCAGCCGGATCGCCTGCATGGCATTGGCGTCGGTATAGGCCGAAGCGTAACTGGAAACTCCTGCTTCCAGTGCGTGGGTAAGGCAGTCAATGCCTGTATCGGCGGTAAGGCCTTTAGGCATGGACAGTACAAATTGCGGATCAACTATTGCCACATCCGGGCTCAGCGAATAGTCCGCAAGGGTCACCTTGCGCCCGCGCTCTTTGTCAGTCAGTACGGCAAAAGGTGTGACCTCGCTCCCCGTCCCGCTGGTGGTGGAAATGGCAATCAACCGTACCCTGATAGCTTTAGCGGTGGGATACTCGACCACCCTCTTGCGCAGATCCAGAAAGGGCATAGCCAGCTCTTCCAGATCAGCCTCTGGCGACTGGTATTTGAGTTTCATGATCTTGGCTGCATCGATTACCGACCCGCCGCCCAGTGCTATGATTTGGTCCGCCTTATAGAAATTGAGCGCCTCCACCCCTTGCATGATCACCTTGAACTCCGGCTCCGCATCGGGAATGACCGAGACGTGGACGTGGGTTTCCTCCGGAATGTAACGCCGGACAAGGTCTACAGCGCCGATGTGCTCCAAAGTGGAATTGGTCACAATAATGGTGGAGCGCGATGGAAACTGGCGTACATTCTCCACTGCGTTCATGTTGAAATAAATTTGATTGGGGACGCGGAACCACATATGTGTTTGCGTCCTGCGGGCTAACCGTTTGATATTGAGGTAGTGATAGATATTAATGTTGTCCGTCGTGCTGTTGCCGCCACCGGTGCCACATCCGAAGGAGAAAGTGGGCACCAGATCGTTGTAAACGCCTCCCACCGCTCCGACTGACCCAGGCGAATTCACAATGATCCTTCCCGCGTTCATTACCTCACCGAACTTGCAGATGACTTCTTCATTCTTTGAGAAAATTACCGCCGTATGTCCAAGTCCACCGGCATGATTCAAGTCGACGCAGACCCTGAACGCTTCATCGACGGATTTCGCTCGATAAACCGATAGCAACGGGAACAACTTCTCAACTGACAAAGGATGCTCGCGCCCTACGCCGTAGATCTGCGCAATCAGGAGTTTGGTGCTCGGTTTCACGGAAAGGCCAGCAAAACGGGCGATATCACTAGCGTTCTGCCCGACTGCCAGGGGTTGCATAAACCCGGTCTTAGGGTCAATTACCGTACGCACCAGCAGTTCCGTCTCCTTCTCGTTGCAGATGTGTGCACCAAGCTCGCCAAATTTCTTCAGTACGAGATCGTAAATCTCATCGTCGATCACTACCGTCTGCTCTGAAGCGCAGATGGTTCCATTGTCGAAGGTTTTAGACACGATGATGTCCACCACAGCAGTGTTCAAGTCTGCTGTCTTTTCCAAATAGACCGGCGTGTTGCCAGGTCCCACTCCCAGAGCTGGTTTACCGGAGCTATAGGCGGCTCTGACCGCTCCCGTCCCGCCGGTGGCGTCAATCAGGCTCACGTCTTTGTGCCGCATCAGATAGGCGTTGTCCTGCAGCGTGTGCAAATCCAGGCAGGAAAAAACCCCTTCGGGTGCGCCATGCTTCAATGCTGATTCATACATAATCCTTACGGCTTCCGAAGAACACCGCCAAGCGTTTGGATGGGGGCTAAAAATCACCGCGTTTCGAGTTTTGATCGCGATGACGCATTTGAAAAGGACCGTTGAAGTGGGGTTCGTAATCGGCGTCATCGCGAAGATCACTCCGATCGGTTCAGCTATCTCTACCAGATTGCGCTCGGGTATCTCACGAATGATTCCTACGGTGCGTTTATCCTTTATATAGTTGTAGGCGAATTCGGTGGCCACCATGTTCTTGATGACCTTGTCTTCCATGACTCCAAGCTTAGTTTCCTCAACCGCCAGACGGGCGAGATGTTGCGCTTGCTCCAAGCCACTCAGGACCATCGACTTGACGATGCGATCGACGTCCTCTTGTGTGAATTGGGTAAAGACATAGGCGGCGGTTCTAGCTTGCCCAACTAGCCTGTCCAGGTAGGCAATTCGCTCTTCACTGAGGCATTCTTTAGTTGGCGGGATCTGGAGCTTCTCCTGCACTTTTTCATTCGTGATCATTTCTGCCTCTCATCTTGCTGCCCGCACATGGAGAAGGCATCTTCAGACATGCATATTTGGCGGTGCTGGTGGTCGATCGAATTTTTTCCGACTGATTCTCTCGATTGGCGTCGCGGACTTCGTTCATGTCGCGCAATATCGAAATCGCGGAAGCTGCTTGACTTACTTTTTCTAACTGACTGGATCGCACTTTACTGCGGTCGGGAAGGAACGGAAGTACTGACCGGGAATTCATCCCCCGGCTCCTTTTTGTAGCCCGTCGGATATACAGAAGTTAGCGGCGGGGATTGGGGATGTATGTGATGCGGGTCACCTCTCTCGGTATTGAAAGAAGCCCGGCGAACACAAAATTTCCTCGGAGCGCTTGCGCATGCTCCCGTCGATCAAATCCGATGTGTGCATCGGAGAATTTAGAGGTGATGTTTTCCGTTCAAAGTCATAGTTGAATCTCGTTCAGCTTTGCGATATACTGCACTGCAGTATTACACAAGAATCTACGGCCCTGTCTTCCCCATGTCAAGCCGTTTTTCGTCCGGTCCGAGCCCCGACTGGCATCCTCAGTAGGTGCCTAATCATTCGGGCCCGATCCGAGATTGGTGGAGTGAAATGACGGAAAGTACAAAGCCGACGCGGCTGAATCCTCTCACCTTACGAGCCTTTGAAGCCTATATTCGCAAACCCAACGCGGAGATGGAGCAGACCTTGCTCAGCAGCAATCCATTCTTGTGGTCCGATGCCAATGCGGAGAGAACTAAGCGGATACGCGGAGGACAAATTTTGGCGCAATTCTGGTCGGGCCAGAGACCCGTAGAAGTCCCAAACGGTTTGATCCATGATTGGATCGGCGCCGCATTCCTCCCTTCTACAGGCCTCACTGAGATTTTGACACTCATGCAGGACTACGATAATCACAAGAATATCTATAAGCCAGAGGTGATCGACTCAAAGTTGATAAGTCGTCGCTACGACGACTTTCGAATTTACTTACGACTTCTAAAAAAGAAAATCATAACCGTAGTCCTAGATACTGATCACAACGTGCAATATCGTTCGGTGGATCCCACGCGCTGGACTTGTCTCTCCTACACTACTCGAATTGCAGAGGTGGAAAACGCCGGCAGCCCGAAAGAGACAGTACTGGCCCCCGATACAGGTTACGGATTCCTGTGGCGCTTGAATTCCTACTGGAGGCTCCAGGAGCGAGATGGCGGCGTGTACTTCGAATGCCGAGCCATTTCACTAACAAGAGACGTGCCGCTGGGGCTGAGATGGGTAATAGAGCCGATCATTCAGAAACTTCCCAAAGAGTCTCTAATCAAGACTCTCGAGTCTACGCGTGCAGCGCTGCATGCCGAGGCGAAAAAAAAGGCCTGAACTCTTGCTAGTTCAGGCCTCAATTCTAATTCGCCTAAAAGTATCAGAAGTGCTGGACCGTTTTTTCAGCTTCTTCGATGGCTTTCAAAAGAGCCCTCGCTTTGATCTTGATAATGTCGAGCAAGTCCGGAATCAACCTCATAGCCTTTGCGCGAATATTGCGTGACGAGTCCAGCAGTGGTGCGACGTGATGGACCGACTCGATCTGTTCCTCATCTTCGCCCGAATAGCCGTTGAACTTGGTCACCAGTGTGGCTCGTTTGGCGGCCAATACCCAAGAGTCATCGAACTTGCAATAACCAAGCAGGGTCGCGTCACGTTTGGGAAACTTCCCTTGCTCATCTTCCTCATGAAAATATGGATCGTCCGTCTCTATCGGATCGATGAGCCAAGCTTCAACGCCGAGATTCAGTTTCGCCAATTTCTGGTTAAATGAAATAATCAATTCGTTCAGCGTGTCAGATTTTAGATTGAGAGTATTGGAAAGTTCAGAAAGTTCCTTGACTGTATCAACCATTGGATTCCTCCGGGGCTTCCGCCCATCTGCGAGATCAACGGCACTTCCGCGCCTTGGCCTTCCGACCGTTGCGCTTCCGCGCCGCAGCATAACCTCTTCCGAGATTACGCTGAGAGATTTGCACTTCGGGAGTCGCCTTGTCTGTGCCCTGCGACACCTTTTTTCAACTTAGCCTCCTTTTTTTCGGCTTTTCTCCGCCGATTGGACTCAGCGCCCAATCACGAATTAATCGGACGACTGTTTGAACGAGTCCGCGTTGCTCCATGCTGCCGAACTAGCCCAGCCTGTTTAGACCATCCACGTAGGCTTTTGCGCTGGCCTCGATTATGTCGGTAGAAGCGCCGCGACCCACGACGCGGCGGTCGCCGATCTCCAGTTGTACGGTGACCTCTCCCATTGCCTCAGTGCCTTCGGTTACAGCTCGAATGTCATAGCGCAGGAGTTTCGCGTGGGTGGAGGTGAGGCTGGCAATCGCCCGGTACACCGCATCGACTGGCCCGTCGCCAACCGAGGCGCCTTCCTTCGCCTTCCCTTTTACCAGCAGTCGCACGGTTGCAGTCGGAGTGGCTGTTGTACCGCTATAGCATTGAAGGTACTCCAGCTTCAGATTTTGCTTCTCCGGAGGCAATTCATCGTGAACCAGTGCCAGCAGGTCTCCGTCGAGCACTTCCTGTTTTTTATCCGCCACGACAAGGAATCGTTGGTACATGGTGTCAAGCTCCTGCCGGGAAAGTTCATAGCCAAGTTTCTCCAGCCGTGAGCGAAGTCCGGCCCGGCCTGTGCGCGCTGTCAAGACGACCCGGCTTTCAGTGAATCCAACATCGGCGGGGCGCATGATTTCGTAGGTCTGCCGGTCTTTCAGGAATCCGTCCACATGGATGCCCGAACTATGCGCAAACGCGTTCGAGCCGACGACGGCTTTATTGGCTGGAACTGGCATTCCAAGCATGTCAGCCACCATGCGGCTGGTGCGAAAGAACTCGCGCGATTCCACTCCAGTGCTCAGGCCGTAGTAGTCGGCGCGGGTGCGGATGCCCATTACAATTTCTTCCAGGGCGGCGTTGCCCGCCCTCTCGCCGATTCCGTTGATTGTCCCTTCCACCTGGCGCGCACCATTGCGAATGCCTGCCAAAGAGTTAGCCACCGCAAGACCAAGGTCGTCATGGCAGTGGACGCTGATGATTGCCCGCGCAATGTTCGGGACATTTTCACAAATGCCGCGAATCAGTTCACCGTACTGCTCGGGAACTGTGTAGCCCGTGGTGTCGGGAATGTTGACAACCGTTGCGCCCGCATCGATGACCGCCTCCAACATTTCGTAGAGGTACGACGACGCGGCGCGCCCCGCATCTTCGGCGTAGAACTGAACGTCTCCAACACAGTTGCGGGCACGCGTTACGGCATCCACAGCCAGGGCCACGAGCTTTGCCCTTTTGCCTTCCAGCGTCTTGCCATACCTCTCGTCGCGGAATTTGCCCATGATGTGAATTTCGGAGACCCCAATGCCTGTGTGAATGCGGGGACGTGCGGCCTTGGCGAGCGCCTTGCCGCACGACTCGATATCGCCGGGCACCGCGCGAGATAGGGCGCAGATTGTAGGCCCTTTGATTTCCTGCGCGATCTTCCGGACGGCCTCAAAGTCTTCTGGAGACGACGCCGGAAAGCCAGCCTCAATGATGTCCACCTTCAACCGGGCGAGTTGCCTCGCGAGTGTGATCTTGTCGCGGTACCCCAGGCGGGTTCCCGCTGCCTGTTCACCGTCTCTTAGAGTGGTATCGAATACCGCGATCTTTGACGTTGCCTTCATTTCCGCATCCTCGATAAATTTTTGGATTTGTTATCGGAGCAGACAAGCGAATGTCTGTAGCATACCGCAGGAAAGCTTTCGCGTTCTGCGCCTTTCTAGTTTATGAATGTGCAAATAGACCGTCTGGCGGGTTGCCTCCAACAGTGGTCCGACAGCGCGGGCCGGAAGCCCTATCTGAAATTGCGCGTCGAAACCATCGAATTTCCAAGCGATCCCTATCGTGGAATTCCTACTAATCTGACATGGGCGTCAAACAGGTGTCTGCATTTCGACAGCTGAATCCACCTGCTGCGCCTCTTCAGATTTCCTGCATCCTAAAGGCCCCAATTATTTCAATCACCTACAGCTTTTTTCTTTAGCCGAGGCATTCTATCTTCTGGCAGGCCAATTGCCTCCTCCATTCCGTGATCGCCGGGATTCCATCCCCGCAAATGGGATTTTGCACGGCGATCAAGAACCGGCCGCAGAGATTCGTGGCTTAGTTCGCAGGGTCAGGAGAATCGATGTCAACTCTAGCAGTCAGCGCATCCATTCCGGCGGTGAGCGACGCCGCCACCAGCAACGCTGGCAGTTTTGCCGCGTGGAGCGACGAGAAATTGGTAGCCGCGGCCAAGAACGGCCAACGAGAGGCGTTCGGAGAACTTTGTAAACGCCACGAAAAAAGGATTCATCGCGTGGCTCTGCGTATTACGCGAAACCGAGAGGATGCGGAAGATTCCGTACAAGACTCTTTCATAAGTGCTTTCGTTCATTTGAACGAGTTTGACGAAAGAGCACGGTTTGCGACTTGGCTCACTCGGATTGCCATCAATGCGGCACTGGTGAAGCTTCGTAAGAAGCGCAATATACGGGAAGTTCCGATGGATGATCCCAGCCCAACGGCTGAACTCCGGCCGAATAATACAGTTCAGGATGGCGCTCCTGACCCGGAAGAGACATTCGGCATATGTGAGCTACAAGAGGCCGTCAGAACAGCCATAGGCCGGCTGCGGCCGCGAGTGCGAAAGGTCGTAGAGTTTCGCCAGTTGCAAGAACATTCCATCAAACAAACCGCGCGGCTTCTGGGGATTTCGACTGCAGCGGTAAAGGCCCGGATGTTTCACGCAAGAGCCATACTCCGCCGAATGCCTCTGCTGCAGGGTGTGGGTAGGTCGAGTTCGGCAGGCGCTGACTAGTAGCGAAAGTTGATACCGAAACTTTCTTCCAGAAACTCTGCTTAACACCGGCCTGTTTGGACAAATCAACTTTTCCAAATTCTTCATCGGCTTTACTGTAGTCCCGCCGATTCTTGCCATTTTCGCGCTAAAAATGTGATCCTAATGTGTGGAATCTGCCTCCTCGAGGTCAAATCTATGTGCCGAAATATTAAGCCCTTGTTCAACTTTGATCCTCCCGTGACGAACGAAGAGGTGAAAGCTGCTTCTCTACAGTTCGTGAGAAAGATTACGGGCTTCAATAAGCCATCGCAGGTCAATCAAGATTCATTTGAGGCTGCCGTCGATGAAATCGCATCAATCTCGATTCGCCTGTTGCGCTCGCTTGAAACGAACGCCCCACCGAAAAATCGTGAAGAAGAACGGTTAAAAGCGATGGCTCGCACTGCGAAAAGATTCGGAGCTTGAGTTTGGATGATGCCGTCTTTACTCGTTTTTGCCTCAAATCCGAGTAGATTCTCATCAGCCAAGTTCGGAGAACAGCAGCTCAAATAAATCTGCGCAAAAACAAACGGAATCGCATTAGGAGGACGCTGATTCCTGGACGGCCTGCTCTTCGGGGATCAAGACACTAATGGACGTTCCTTTTCCTTCGCTGCTACTTATTTCCAGGTTTCCGTTCAATTGGCGTACCCGCGCCTGTATCCCAAGAATTCCAATTCCAAGAAACGCGTTATCGTCAGGCTTTAGCAAAGCCATCCCGACGCCTTCGTCGCGTACTTCCATCCGGATTTTTCCGGTTTCTCTACGAATCGACACACTCGCTCTGGAACTTTGCGAGTGCCGGTGAACATTGGTCAGGCATTCCTGGGTGACGCGGAACAGCGCTATCTCTGTGTCCTTTCCCAATCTTCCCAGATCGGCGGGAATATCAAGGTCCACCAAGACGCCACTCCGTTTTGCAAAACCGTGCACATATTGAGAGAGCGCGGAACTCAGTCCGATTTCGTCCAGTAACGGTGGGTGCAGAAGATGTGACAATGTTCGCGATTCAGAGATTGCACGGTCCAGAACCTCCGAAATGTCCTGCAACCGCTCGTTACAGATCGGTTGATTCACAAAATGATGAGAGAGTTGGTCAATCCCCATTTTCACCGCAGCAAGATACTGCCCCAATCCATCATGGACATCGCGCGCGATGCGACGCCTTTCATCATCCTGAATCTGCATCAATCTGCCGGTAAGATGCCGTAGATTTTCTTGTGCGCCGCGCAGTTCGCTGTTTACGTTTTCGAGTTCTCGCGTTTTACGATGTAACTCCGCAAAAATGCTTACTTTGGCTCTCAGCAATTCTGGAACCACCGGAACCGAAATATAATCCGCAGCGCCCCGTTGATAGCCTCTTATCTTATCCAGATCGCTAAAATGAACTCCAGAAATAAAAATAATGGCGGTCCGCTGATACCGGGGATGCTGGCGAATCAAATTGGCAAGTTCGAAGCCATCGATCTCCGGCATGCTGACATCGAGCAGCACGACCGCAATGTCGTTCTTCAATAACTGCTCCAATGCTTCTCTTGCGGAGCTCACCTTAATTAGATTCTCGCCAAGCTCGTCCAGTATGGCTTCATAGCTCAAAAGCTTGCCCGGCTGGTCGTCCACCATGAGAATACTTACCGCGTCATTGCGCATCATGTGACACTCTCCTGAAAAGTTTCACCTGTGCAGCCACATCCGCAGCGTGGAAAGAAGTTGTTCGGTATTTACCGGCTTTGCTAAATATTCTGAAGATCCCGCTTCCAAACATTTCTCCCGGTCTCCTTTCATGGCCTTTGCGGTGAGCGCGATGATGGGCAAACGCCTGAAAGAGGGATTCTGTCGAATCACCTGAATCGTTTCATATCCATCCATCTCTGGCATCATGATGTCCATCAGAACGATAGCTACGTCGGGCGTACCTTCGAGAGTTAGGATTGCTTCCCTTCCTGTGCCGGCCGTTAACACTGTCATCCCACGTCGCTCCAGTACGCTGCTTAAGGCGAATATGTTGCGGACGTCGTCATCAACAACCAGAACTTTTTTGCCAACCAGTGCGTCATCGGAATCATGAAGGCGTTCGAGCATCTTCTGCTTTTGCGGCGGAAGATCGGCCACAACTCGGTGCAAAAATAGGGCGGTTTCATCTAGAAGACGCTCGGGTGATTCGACTCCCTTTACCACCACGCTTCGAGCGAGTGATCGCAATCGCGCATCTTCGTCCGGCGACAGTTCTTTGCCGGTGAAAACAACAACGGGAATATCTCGAAACTCTTCCGATTCACTCAATTTCTCCAGTACCTCGAAGCCCGTCATATCCGGCAAACGCAGATCGAGTACCACGCAATCGAACCGTTCGCTCCCCAGAGCCTGCAGCGCTCCAGCGCCCGTGTCGATAACCTCTACATCAATGTCGTCGTAACACAGCAATTCACGAATGCTAAGTTGCTCAGCGACGTTGTCCTCAACTACCAGTAAGCGTTTGCGCTTTCGAGCAGAATAATCCTTGATGCGTTCCAGGGCATTCTCAACCCCTTCCTTCGTGGTCGGTTTGTTAACGAATGAGAAAGCCCCGCGCGCGAGACCGTGTTGACGTCCTTCATCGTGCGTGAGAAGTTGCACGGGAATATGGCGGGTGGAAGGGTTCTGTTTTAAGTGATTCAGCACCGTCCAGCCAAGCATGTCCGGCAAGAAAACGTCCAAAGAAATCGCAGTCGGATGATATTCACGCGCAACCTCAAGAGCATCTGCCCCACGTGAGGCGACCAGAACTTTGAAACCTTTGTCGTGCGCTAAATCATAAAGGACCCGCGTGTAGTGGATGTCATCTTCCACAATCAAAAGCGTGGTATCCCCAGGCGAAAGCTCGTCACGATCATCGGGGAATCTTTCCGGTAGCTCGGAAACCACAGCGCTTGCCAACTGCTGCGCAACTCTCGTGGGCTGCCTTCCTTCGAAATTCGCAAAGGCGCTGGAAGGGCCGACATACGTTTTAGGTACGAACAATGTAAATGTGCTGCCCGTACCTGGACTGCTCTTCAGTTGGATTTCTCCGCCCAGCAAACTGGCGAGCTCGCGACTGATTGCCAATCCCAACCCCGTACCGCCATATTTGCGGCTAGTGCCCGCATC
This sequence comes from Candidatus Acidiferrum sp., assembly GCA_036497825.1. GTDB lineage: Bacteria > Acidobacteriota > Terriglobia > Acidiferrales > UBA7541 > Acidiferrum. The sequence goes on along the minus strand of DASXIT010000015.1, from coordinate 24,711 downwards.
GGCTTGTTGGAACGCTTCAAAAATGATGCGTTGCTTATCTAGAGGGATGCCGATTCCGGAGTCGGTCACCTCAAATGCCACCACCGAAGCGGCGCTGCTCAGTACGGGATGATTTTCACTCCAACCATTCACCGCCGTGAATACTTTCAATCGAACGCTGCCGTGTTCAGTAAATTTGAACGCGTTCGATAGGAGATTCTTGAGCACCTGCTGTAATCGTTTCGAATCCGTGACCAGGCTGCGCGGCAAGCGGGCGTCCGCTTGCACCTCGAAATTCAAGCGACGCGTTTCGGCTTCGTGCCGGAACGGACGCGCAACCATCTCCAACAACCCGGCAAATGTAATTTCTTCAGCCTCAACGGATACCGTACCGGATTCAATTTTCGACAGATCCAGAATGTCGCTGATCAGATTCAGCAAATCCGTTCCCGCCCCGTGAATCGTGCGCGCGAATTCTACTTGTTTATGAGTCAGGTTTTTATCTGCGTTTTCCGAAAGCTGCTGCCCCAGCACCAGAATGCTGTTTAGCGGAGTCCGCAGTTCGTGTGACATGTTCGCCAGGAATTCCGATTTGTATTTCGACGTAAGCGCCAACTCCTTGGCCTTTTCCTCCAGCGCTCGGCGTGCTTGCTCGATTTCCTGATTCTTGCGCTCCACTTCCACGTTTTGTTCGGCCAACTGTTGCGCTTTCTGCGCCAATTGTTCATTCGTCTGCTGCAATTCCTTCTGTTGCGTTTGCAATTCAGCCGCGAGTTGCTGCGACTGCTTGAGCAGGCTCTCTGTCTGCATGGTGGCTTCAATGCTGTTCAACACAATCCCGATAGAAGAAGTAAGCTGCTCGAGGAAAGCCAAATGAGAGGCTGTAAAATTGCCCAATGAAGCGAGTTCTATCACTGCCTTGACGCGGTCTTCGAATAACACCGGAAGGACAATGACGTTGCGCGGAAATACCTTCAGAAGACCAGAGCTAATGGCAATAGCGTTTTCCGGAATCTCCGTTATCAGCAACCGCTTCTTTTCCGCAGCACACTGGCCAACCAGACTTTCGCCAATCTTCAGACTGGAACGATGGCCGTCTTCCGAACTATCGGCGTACGCAGACAACAATCCCAACTCACCCACTTCTTCGCTCTGCATCTGGTAAATGACGCCCTGCTGAGCGTTTACGAGCGGCGCAAGTTCAGACAAAAGCATTCTGCCCACCGTGGAAAGTTCTCGCTGACCTTGCAACATGCTGGTAAATCGCGCCAGGTTTGTTTTCAGCCAGTCCTGTTCTGTGTTGCGATCTGTGGTCAGCCGCAGGTTATCGATCATCGTGTTGATGTTGTCTTTTAGCTCGGCTACTTCACCTCGGGCTTCTACCTGAATCGATCGAGTAAGGTCGCCCTTCGTCACTGCCGTAGCCACTTCCGCGATCGCGCGAACCTGGTTCGTCAAATTATCCGCAAGCAGGTTCACGTTTCCTGTGAGATCTTTCCAAGTGCCCGCGGCTCCAGGCACGTTGGCTTGTCCACCCAATCGACCTTCTACTCCCACCTCGCGGGCAACTGTAGTCACCTGATCCGCAAAAGTAGCCAGCGTCCCAGTCATGTTGTTGATGGTTTCAGCGAGCGCGGCCACTTCGCCCTTCGCATTGACGGTCAATTTCTGTGTGAGATCTCCGTTTGCTACGGCAGTCACGACTTTGACGATCCCGCGCACCTGCTCGGTCAAGTTCACAGCCATCACGTTTACGTTGTCGGTTAGATCTTTCCAGGTTCCCGCAACTCCGGACACTTGTGCCTGCCCACCCAATTTCCCTTCTGTCCCAACTTCACGAGCAACACGCGTCACTTCCGCAGCGAACGCGTTGAGTTGGTCCACCATCGTGTTGATGGTGTTCTTCAACTCCAGGATTTCGCCCTTCACATCAACTGTGATCTTGCGCGACAAGTCTCCTCGCGCGACGGCCGTCGTCACTTCCGCGATATTTCGCACCTGGCCGGTCAAGTTTCCGGCCATCGCATTCACGGAATCCGTCAGATCTTTCCACGTGCCTGCCACACCGGGCACATTCGCCTGTCCACCCAATCTGCCTTCACTGCCCACTTCACGTGCGACACGCGTTACTTCCGCAGCGAACGAACGCAGTTGTTCCACCATCGTGTTTAGCGTTTCTTTCAGTTGGAGAATTTCTCCACGGACGTCCACCGTAATCTTGCGACTTAAATCTCCTCGAGCGATGGCTGTTGCAACTTCGGCGATATTGCGGACTTGACCGGTGAGGTTGCTGGCCATGAAGTTCACGTTGTCGGTCAGGTCTTTCCACGTTCCACCCACATCCGGAACCTGCGCCTGTCCGCCCAACTTCCCTTCCGTTCCTACTTCGCGAGCCACGCGCGTTACTTCGCCTGCAAACGCATTCAGCTGGTCCACCATTGTATTGATGGTATTCTTCAATTCCAGAATTTCGCCCTTCACATCAACTGTAATCTTGCGTGACAAGTCTCCTCGCGCAACCGCCGTCGTCACTTCCGCGATATTCCGAACTTGCGCCGTAAGGTTGCTGGCCATGAAATTGACGTTGTCGGTCAAGTCTTTCCACGTTCCACCTACATCGGGGACCTGCGCCTGCCCACCCAACTTCCCTTCCGTTCCCACTTCCCGAGCCACGCGCGTTACTTCGCCTGCAAACGCATTCAACTGGTCCACCATCGTGTTGATGGTGTTCTTCAACTCGAGAATTTCGCCCTTCACATCCACCGTGATCTTCCGCGACAAGTCTCCTCGCGCCACCGCGGTCGTAACTTCCGCAATGTTGCGCACTTGACCCGTCAGGTTGCTGGCCATCGAGTTGACCGAATCCGTCAAATCTTTCCACGTGCCGGCTACGCCCTGCACGTCTGCTTGCCCACCGAGCTTTCCATCCGTCCCAACTTCGCGGGCCACACGCGTTACTTCCGAACCGAAAGAGCGAAGTTGATCCACCATCGTGTTCAACGTGTCTTTCAATTCGAGAATTTCGCCTTTCACGTCGACGGTGATTTTGCGCGACAAATCGCCGCGCGCCACAGCAGTCGCAACTTCCGCAATGTTGCGCACTTGGCCCGTCAAGTTGCTAGCCATGAAATTCACGTTGTCGGTCAAGTCTTTCCAAGTGCCGGCAACTCCAGGAACTTGTGCCTGCCCACCCAACTTCCCTTCTGTGCCGACTTCACGAGCAACACGCGTCACCTCGCCCGCGAACCCATTCAACTGGTCCACCATCGTGTTGATGGTATTCTTTAACTCCAGAATTTCGCCCTTCACATCCACCGTAATCTTGCGCGACAAGTCTCCTCGCGCGACGGCCGTCGTAACTTCCGCGATATTTCGCACTTGTGCCGTAAGATTTCCGGCCATGGAGTTGACCGAATCGGTGAGATCTTTCCATGTTCCCGCAACGCCCGGTACGTTTGCCTGGCCGCCGAGGCGCCCCTCGCTACCCACTTCGCGCGCCACGCGTGTCACTTCACCCGCGAAACGGTTCAACTGGTCAACCATCGTGTTGAGGGTTTCTTTCAATTGAAGAATTTCACCCCGCACGTCCACGGTAATCTTCCGCGATAAGTCGCCCTTTGCGATTGCGGTAGCCACTTCAGCGATATTGCGCACTTGGCCTGTCAAGTTGCTGGCCATGAAGTTTACGTTGTCCGTCAAATCTTTCCACGTGCCAGCAACGCCGGGAACTTGCGCTTGCCCGCCCAGCTTACCTTCTGTTCCCACTTCGCGAGCAACACGTGTCACTTCGCCTGCAAACGCATTCAACTGATCGACCATCGTATTGATGGTCTCTTTCAATTCCAGAATTTCGCCTTTGACATCGACCGTGATTTTGCGCGACAGATCCCCTCTTGCAACTGCGGTCGTTACTTCAGCAATATTTCGAACCTGAGCGGTAAGGTTGCCGGCCATCGCATTCACAGAGTCGGTGAGGTCTTTCCACGTTCCCGCAACGCCGGGCACCACCGCTTGTCCGCCAAGCTTTCCATCTGTTCCCACTTCACGAGCGACGCGAGTGACTTCGGATGCGAACGATCGCAGTTGGTCCACCATCGTGTTGATGGCTTCCTTCAACTGCAAAATCTCGCCTCTGACGTCCACTGTGATTTTTCGAGATAGATCGCCGCTCGCCACGGCCGTCGCCACTTCGGCCATATTCCGTACTTGTCCCGTTAAGTTGCTGGCCATTAAATTGACGGAATCTGTTAGGTCTTTCCAGGTACCCGCCACGTCAGGAACCTGGGCTTGACCACCAAGCTTTCCATCCGTTCCTACCTCGCGAGCCACACGGGTAACTTCCGCTGTAAATACTCCCAATTGCTGGATCATCGTATTGACGATATTGGCGGAACGAAGAAATTCACCTTCCAACGGACGTCCATCCACGTCGAGCCGTACGGTTTGTGTTAGATTTCCTTGCGCCACAGCGGCAATCGCGCGTGTAACCTCCGTGGTCGGACGAAGCAGATCTTCCGTCAGCGTATTGACCGAAACTTCCATCTCCCCCCACGCTCCGCTGGAAAGATGAAAGCGAACTCTCTCTCTAGTTTTTCCTTCTTTGCCAACGGTTTGACCCAGGCGCTGTAACTCTCGCGCCATCTGCTGATTCGCGGCCACGATTTCATTCAATGTATCCGCAACTTTTCCGGGCACTCCCGTCCATACAACCGGCAGCCGGACAGAAAAGTCTCCATTCAAGACAGTCTGGAGCGCTTGCAGCAGAAGTTCCATCTCCATATCGCGAGGTGAGGAATGGATGCTTTTGTGATTTCGATTGGAACGTTTCTTCTCTGTAGGCAGCGAAATATCCGAAATTTGGTTATCCATGGTTGGGCGGCAACCTTTATATGTCCCGAATTTAGGACTAATCATAGACCTATACACAAAGATTTTCGGCAGAACTCTACAGTATTTGCTGTAAAAGCTTCAGCGAGAATCGTAAAGGTAAGTGGTACTTAGACCTCTGAAGGGATTGCCCCTTGGTCCGATGAAACAGGAACCAGGAGTGTCGGTAATTCTGGGTGAGCTACGCATTTCTTCCGGCGTCGTAGTCACCTCGATTGTGGATGATCGGCTGTCGATTCAGGCCTTATGGAGGGTGACATCGTACATTCGTTGAACCCCGCCAAAATTACTACGGTGGACGGTCTGCGCGCTGAGTTCAACAAACTGAAACCAGGCGATCCGGCTGCATTACAAGTGGAACGCAACGGCAAACTCACCTACGTTACCTTTCAGATGGAATAATTTCCGATCATTTAGCAGCTTCCCCAACGGCCGTCGCCCCACATTGCTTTTCTGTTGCTCGTACACGAATGGGAAACCTAGAGTTGGACATCTCTTGACCCTTTTCGACTCTCTAATTAAGCTAGTAGTCTGAAATGAGCACCAGCGAACAATCTGCAAGTCCAAAAGTGCTGTGCGGATTCTCGATCCGCCTTCGCCCTTTTGTGTGCCTCCTGCTGATAGGGTTTCTCCTCTACAATCCATTCCTATCCCTAACTCATTCATCCCACGGCCTTTCTGTCCATCAACTGTCTCGCAACCGTGCCACAATCGGGGCCGGTGAACTGCAAAATTTCTCACTCGCAACAAAAGTCCCTCCCGTTGATATTCTGTCCGCGGAATGCATTCGGGAACTCGTCGTAGTGCAAACAGAGACTGAATTCCCTCTGGCAACGGATCGCACGCCAATTCGCGAGCTCTTCCAGGAATTTAGCTCCAATCTATTCTTCAGACCTCCTCCTTCTGCCTAGTCTTTCTTCTTTATTTCTCCTGTAATTTCTAGATCGCTCTAATGTCACGTTCCGTACTACATATGAGCGATCAAATTCCTTCCTTTCGGGGCAGGGCCTGATACATGGCGCTTCTGCAGATACTGAGGAACAGGTCGATGACGCAAAAGATCAAGATTATCTTGGGAATCGTATTGGTATTGGCCGTGGTGGCGGGCTGGCGATTATTTAGCCATTCCCGCACCGAGGCCGATGGCCCAGGCCGCGATGAATCGACTGCAACGGAACCAGTTGCCGCCGTCGTGCGCGCGGAGGAGCACGCTTTGGGTGTTCCACTCGCCCTCGCCGGGGCTTTTAAGCCGTTTCAAGATGTGGATGTGCACGCCAAAGTTGCCGGATATATCCGTGCAATTTATGTCGATGTCGGAACGCACGTAAAAAACGGACAGACCATCGCCGTCTTGGAAGTGCCTGAACTGGTCGCTGAACTTTCCGGCGCTAACGCCGCCGTCAGGCGCTCTCAGCAGGAAATTCAGAGGGCCCAGGGGGACGTCGAACGCGCCAAGTCCACCCATTACGCCGCACATGCTATGTACGAACGTCTTAAGCAAGCTTCGGAACAAAAGGCCGGCCTGGTCGCGCAACAGGAATTGGATAACGCACAAGCCAAGGATTTGGAGTCAGAAGCAGGGGTCTCCAGTGCTCAAGCCGCATTGAATGCCGCACAGCAGGCATTCGAAGTGGCTGAAGCGAATCAAAAACAGTACAGTGCCATGTCCGATTACACCCGCATCATCGCGCCCTTTGACGGTGTTGTGACTTCCCGGTATGCGGATACCGGCGCGTTGGTGGCCGCGGGAACCACGTCCAGCTCGCAAGCGGTGCCGGTCGTCCGCATCGCACAAATCTCTGTATTGAGACTCGTCCTTCCCGTCCCTGAATCCATCGCCGGCACCATTCGGCTTGGCGATCCGGTCAAAGTTCACGTGCAAGCTCTCAACCAGGATTTCGTTGGAAAAGTTTCCCGATTTGCAGACTCCCTGAATCCGGAAACTAGAACCATGGAAACGGAAATCGATTTTCAAAATTCGGATGGAAAGCTGCTGCCCGGAATGTATGTTGAAGCATCGTTGGCGCAAGCCGCGAAAAAAGAAATGCTCACCATCCCGTTGGAAGCCGTCCAGATAAACGGTATGGAAGGCACCGTCCTTTACGTAAATTCTCAAGATGTGCTCGAGGAACGGAAAATACACCTCGGTTTGCAAGGCAGTATGCGAATTGAAGTGATCTCTGGCTTGAAGCAAGGCGATCGGCTCGTGGTTGGAAGCCTGAACGAATTTCGAGCAGGCATGAAAGTGCGTCCAAAAGAAATCGACGCCAGCCAACCCGGCGAAACAGGGGGCAAGTAATGCCAAAGTTTGCTCTCGCTTATCCCTACTTCATTCTCATGCTTTGCATGGTCGTGGCTGTCGTTGGCGTAGCCACCGTGAGCCGCATGCCCATAGACCTATTCCCCGAAATTAAAATTCCCGTCGTCGTAGTCGCCACATTTTATTCAGGCATGCCGCCTCAACAAATCGAGGGTGATATCACCAATACCTTTGAACGCTTTTTTACCCTCGGCAGCAACATCGATCACATTGAGTCTCGCTCTTTAACCGGCGTCAGCCTCATCAAGATTTATTTCAAACCTGGTACCGACGCGAACGCCGCACTAAGCAACATCGCCAACCTGGCCATGGCCGATCTTCGACGCCTTCCACCAGGAACCCTTCCGCCTGTGGTTCTGAAATTCGATGCTTCCAGCCTTCCCGTTTGCCTCATCACTCTGAAAGGCCAGGGCCTGAACGAAACGCAATTGAAAGATCTCGCACAATTTCAGGTGAGAAATCAGGTAGCCAATGTCCAGGGTGCCTCGGTTCCGCAACCCTTTGGCGGAACTTATCGCCAGATACAGGTTTTCGTTGATCCCGTGAAACTGGAAGCTCATCAACTGAGCTTGATGGACGTCGTCCACGCCATTAATGATTCCAACTTGATCCTCCCTGCCGGGGACGTCCGCATCGGCAACCGTGATTACAATATTTATGCCAACAGCCAAGTCCCCACTCCCAGCGACGTCAATCAAATCCCTCTGAAAACCGTTGGCCTCGGTTCGGTTCTCGTTGCGGATGTAGGCAAAGCGGAAGACTCTGGCGCCATCCAGACCAATATCGTCCGCATCGACGGCCAGAAATCCGTTTATATTCCCGTGTTGAAGCAAGGCGGTGATAGCAACACCATCGCTATCGTGAACGGCGTAAAAGAAGCTACCAAGCACCTCGTCGATATTCCTGATGTTCTCAAGACCGCCGTAGTGTTCGATCAGTCCATTTTCGTTAAGACCGCGGTGAAAAATCTCTTGAAAGAAGGCGGAATTGGCCTGCTTTTGACCGCTATCATGATTCTTCTTTTTCTTGGCAGCCCTCGCGCCACTTTCGCAGTCTTGCTCTCTATTCCGCTATCAGCTTTGACCTGTTTCCTGGTGATGAATGGTTTGGGCGGTTCCATCAATACTATGTTGCTTGGCGGTCTGGCGCTGGCGTTCTCTCGTTTGATCGACGATTCCGTAGTTGTTCTCGAGAACATCTTCCGTTTTATGGAAAATGGCGTTGAACCGCGCGAAGCCGCTGAAAAGGGCGGTATGGAAGTCGCCCTCGCGGTTCTCGCTGCAACCTCCACTACCTCAATTGTCTTTTTCCCTGTGACATTTTTCTACGGTGTCAGCCGCTATCTTTTTATCGACTTGGCTCTCGCCGTTGTCCTCTCCATCTTCGCCTCTTACATTTTTGCCATGACCGTCGTTCCTTTGTACTGCGCCTACTTTATTCGCATTGATACCCACGGCAAAGAGCCACACGAAGTTCATAAAGGACTATTCGGGAAAGTAGTCCATCACTTTAACGTCTATTTTCAGCGGCTCCTGGATTTTTACGAGAAGAATGTGACTCGTGCCTTGCAACGGCCCGGACGAACCGCGCTATTCATCATCGGCGCCATCGTATTTGTTACGGCAATCGTGTTCCCTTTTGTCGGTCACGCTTATTTCCCTCGCACTGATCCCGGACAATTCGTCATCAACATAAAAGCCCCTACCGGCACGCGCCTTGAACTCACCGATAAGTATGCTGCTCGCATCGAAAGCGACATTCGCTCTATCATTCCCCCTGACGAACTGGAAATGATCGTCTCCAATATCGGCATCACGCCGGACCTTTCCGCGATTTATACCTCCAACTCGGCCATGCACACCGCATTCATTCAGATAAATCTGAAAGAAGATCATCACGTTGGAAGTTACGAATACATGGAGCGTCTGCGCAAGAAACTTGCCAACGACTTGCCACAAATCAGCGCGTATTTTCAAGCCGGCGGGCTTGTCGATTCCGTTGTGAATCAAGGGTTGCCTGCCCCGCTTGATATTCAAGTGAGCGACAACAATTTGGAAGAAGGCTACGGTATTGCCAGAAAGCTTGCTCTTGAACTCAAGACAAAAAAGGGTGTCAGCGACGTTCTCATCCCACAAGACATCGACTATCCCGGCCTCGAATTGAACATCAACCGCGAGCAAGCTAGTTTACTCGGCCTCACGCCTAAGGACGTCGTCGACAACGTCATCACCGCCCTCACTTCCGACGGCATGATCGCTCCGAGTTACTGGATCGACCCCAAAACCGGCAACAACTACATGCTCACGGTGCAATATTCCAACGAAAAAGTTGGTTCGATGACCATGTCCGATTTCCGAAACATCCCTCTTCGCGCTGCCACTTCCGCAAGTTATACGCCGCTTCAATCGGTGGCCAAAATCGAGCCGATGAACACTCCCACCGAAGTGGACCACTACCAAATTCGCAGAGTCATAGACATCTATGTAATGCCGACCAGTGAGGATCTAAGCAGCGTAAATGGGGAAGTGAACAAATTGATCAAGGAACTCACGCTCCCCAAAAATGCGCGAGTCCGTGTTCAGGGGGCCGTGACCGGTATGAATGAATCATTTGTTCGATTTGGAGTTGGCCTTCTGCTCGCAGTCGTTCTCGTTTACCTGGTTTTGATGGCACAATTCCGTTCTTTCATTGACCCCTTCATTATTTTGACCGCCATTCCGCCCGGATTGGCCGGTGTCGTTCTCATTCTCTTTCTTACTCATTCCACCCTCAACATCATGTCTCTAATGGGAGTCATTATGATGACCGGAATCGTCGTCTCGAATAGCATTTTAATCGTGGAGTTTTCTGGAATTCTCCACGAACGCGGAATGGAACTTCACAAAGCTGTTGTAGAGGCTTGCAAAGTCCGTCTTCGCCCCATTCTCATGACTTCCCTTGCCACTCTGCTTGGCTTGATTCCCATGGCACTTGGAATCGAAGCGGGCAGTGAACAATATGCGCCGCTAGCGCGCGCGGTTATTGGCGGCCTGGGGGTCTCCGTCGTTGTCACCGTTTTCCTCGTACCGGCCGTATACCTGTTGATTCATGCTAGGAAGCCTTCGCAGACCCAAACGGAAGCGGCCGAGGTGCTGTCGTGATGAATAGGAAATTCACCTTAGGCATTGCGCTCCTCGGTGGTCTTGCATGGAACATCTCCGCGCAGGAGATGCCCTCTGCTCCCACTCCCACTGCTGCAGTGCCTGCACAAAAGAGCGCACCCACCGGCATGGAGCTCACCATCCAGCAAGCAGAGGCCATCGCCATACGCAACAATCCGCAAATTACGGTCGGCCGCTTGCTTGCCCTTCAGTCGCTCCAATCCGTCAGGGAGGCGCGTTCTGCTTTGCTTCCGCAAGCCTACTTGAGCGTTACCGGAGTTCAATCGGATCCCGGTTCACGCATTGCTGCTGGATACCTCACCAATCCAACCGTTTATCCACGAACCGCCGCCGGCGCCACTGTCAACCAACTCGTCACCGATTTCGGCCGCACTAAAAATCTCATTTCCAGCCAGGAATATCAGGCCAAAGCCGAAAGTGAAACCTCCCTCGCCACCCAGCAGCAGATCGTCCTGGCGGTTGACCAGGCCTTTTACAATGCGCTCGAGACCAAAGCTCTACAACAAGTTGCGGAAGAAACGGTCAGCGCCAGGCAATTGCTTGTTGACCAGATTCAAGCTCTCACCAACGCTAAATTAAGATCAGACCTAGATCTCAGTTTCACCCAGGTTGATCTTGGCCGGGCAAAACTCCTCTTACTCGAATCGCAAAATAATTATCAGGCGTCTCTATCCGTGCTCTCGGCCGTCTTGGGATACCCTGGCCGTCAAGATTTCGTCTTGCTAGAGACTCCTTCACCTGAGGTTGCTCCTGCTCTTGACCCCACTTCCCTGATTCAACAAGCGATGCAACTCCGTCCGGAAGTCAGAGCCTTGCAAGATCAGGTAACCTCGGCCACAAAATTCAGTAAAGCGGAACACGATCTTTGGTGGCCCACCGTAAATGCCACTGGCGTGGTTGGCCTTGCTCCTGTTCGCGACCCTCACATCAATAGTTGGTACGGCGCTGCCGGTGTAAACATCAACATTCCCGTCTTCAATGGATTTTTGTTCAACGCCCGCGGCAAGACTGCCGACTTGGAGACTCAGGCACAACAACTGCGCTTGCAAGATTTGCAAAACAACATTGCCAGAGACGTCCGAAACGCGTGGCTAGATACTCAGAAGGCTTACGAACGCTTGTCGGTTACCAAACAATTACGCGAGCAGGCCAATCTCGCGCTCGAATTGGCGCAGGCTCGCTATAAATTGGGGCTTAGCTCAATCGTGGAATACAGCCAGGCAAACTTGCAGAAAACGCAAGCAGACTTGGAAGACACGGACGCGCACTACCAATACCAAGTCTCACAGATTGTTTTGGGCTATCAAATCGGACTTACGCGTTAATTCTACCAGTGCAATGGATCGTCAGGCAAAGAGCCCTACGAGTTTGCCAAAGCAACTTCCGCGGGTCTTTCTGTGACCAACTGCAGCGCCTGCGGAGACAACGGAAGCTCGTGCAAGATTCTCTCTGTTGCGGCCACCCTGACTTCTTCGTGGAACAGTCGTTGAAATATGCAGTTGGAGAGCAGGTTGCATATCGACAGCATGATCATTCCTTGATGATGTGCCATCCATGTGTGAACAATCTCAAATCTCCTCTTGTTCACTCCGGCAGCTTTCAAATACTCTGCCGATTCATAGAATCCGTATCGTCCATTCCAGCCTAGTGAATCCATCTTTCGCAAATTAGACAATGCTTCCTGCGGATTTGTGCTTAACGCCAGGGCCGCAGCATACGGCGTAATAACTACCTTGTCCGGCAGATCCACTTTCAGTGCCAGCGGTGGCACGCCAAACGCTTGATACTCAAAATGGCCAGAGTCATTTTTTGAACTGCAAGCCCCCTCGGAAATTCCCCACGGGATCTTCAGCTTGCGCACATAAGCCCTTTGACACGCCACTGCCGCTCGCAGACTCTTTTCCAACATGGTCGATGGGAAATATTTCATCCACAATGCCGGCATCAAGTATTCGAACATTGTGCCGGTCCAGGAGATCAATACATACCGGTTTGCATAATACGTATGCGTGCGCCCCATCTTGAACCATGTCTCTTGCGGAATATCATTCTTCGCTATCGCCACAAAAACCGCGCTCCGCGCCTCCGAAGCAAGTAAGTCATAGCAACTGGCCAGCGCTTTTTCCTGAACCGCGTCATACCCCACCGAAAGAGCTTTACGAGCCCGGTCATAGAACAAACCGAAATTCATTTCATCGACAAGCGCCTCGGCGTCGCCTGCGATTCCTTTTAATTGCTCACGCAACTCATCCACTCTGGCGAAACACCCAGCGTGTTCGTTCTGTGCCGGCCCATCTGAATTCAACTCTTGCGTTGTAAACATCTCGGAAAATCGTTCACGATAATTCGCCAGGGTCAATGAACCCCAGAATTTGAAGTCCCTTAACTCCTGCTTTGCATTTACTGTCGAGCCGGAATCGGATAACAACCAAGGCGTAAACGACTCCGCAAGATACATCAAATCCTGGAGCTTAGCCTCTGCTTCGTTCTTCCACCAAACCGCATCAACAGATCTGGCCTTCCCATGCTCCATTAATTGCGAATCAACCATTTCGATCAATTTCTTGGAAGTACGAATCCAACCCTGTACATCGTTCTCCAGCCGGCCCGCTTCGATTCGAGCGTTTTCAAGTCGTGAAATAATATCGAGACTGATTCGTTCCCGCTTCAATGCATCAATGGACTGTTCCAGGTGATCAAGAATCGTCTCAAACACACTCGGCGGAAAGATCGGTTCCTGTTCCGCCGTCAAACAACCTTGTTTCAGGCTCCACAAGCAACACGCCAGATTCCCGTTATCGACGCTGGAGATAAACACTGGCTCGAGTGGTTTTAATGTCTTGGTGTCGTACCAATTCACAAGCTGGTCGTGGTGACGCTGTAACTTCTTGGTTGTTTCCATGGTTCGACCGACGATTTGCGCAAACCGCGGCAACGTAACAATTCCTAAGTGATATGCAGCGTATTGGACGTTGAACAGCATTCCCAGATTCGTAGTCGAAATTCGCGGCGCAGGCGCTTCCTCTTCCCCTTGAATATTGTCGGGAATCAGCCAGTTGTGTTCTTCATTGGAAAATTCACGGAAGAATCGCCACGTTCTCAGAGCGACTTTGCGTGCATAAGCCTCATCTTTATCCTTGATTTCGCTCCTCGCAGGGCGCACCGGGCGATCCAGCCACTTCGCCGCGGATTTCGAGAAAAACCACAAAAGCAAAATGGGCGAAGCTACCGGCAACGCTGCTGGTCGGAAATAGTACAACGCTGCGGCGATCGCTACCGAAACAAGCGGTGTCAATTGTAGGTATACGTCAACCGGCGTCGTCCGTTTTTTCTCCACTTCGGATTGCGCCGCCGTTTCCCACTCCAATAATTTTCGGCGGCTGATGGTCAAACGAAATACGGTTCTGATTATAGCGTCGAGAGTTACTAGCGTCTGATGAGGCAAAAATGCCAGAAAGACCAGCACATTAATTTGCGAGGTGACGAAATCATCCATCACCTGCCACACTCCAGCCAATTTCTGGGCGGTGTCCCATTGCTTTAGCAACGCCAACACACCCTGCACATAGCTGGGAATCAGCAGCAAAGCCAGTGCGGCGATTGTCCAGCGTGCCGGTGAACCCGGCAAAACAAACCAACAAGCCAGAAAAAGGGTGAACGTCGCGGCCTCGATCACGCTACGCCGCAGATTGTCCAAAATCTTCCAGCGCGAAAGAAAGCTCAACGGATTCTTCACCACCGCATTACTCGCGTCCGGCACTCTCGGGAACAGCCAGCGAAGAATTTGCCAATCCCCCCGCACCCAGCGGTGCTTGCGGCGGCTATGTGCGCTGAAGTGCGATGGATAATCATCAATAATTTCGACTTCCGTAACCAACCCCGTCCTCGAATACGCTCCCTCAATCAGATCGTGGCTTAAAATCGCGTTGGATGGGAATCGGCCGCTCAGCACTCTTCGAAATACGTCAACCTCAAAAATTCCCTTCCCTGTGAAAATCCCTTCCGCAAATAAATCCTGGTAAACGTCGGACACCGCACTGGTATAGATATCCAGCCCGGTCTGCCCCGAATAGATGTAGGCCAACCGCGACCGGTGAACGGAATTCACGCTAATCCCTACTCGCGGCTGCAGAACACCATACCCATCTCTCACCGTATTTGTAATCGGGTCAATCAGTGCCTGATTCAATGGGTGCGCTATCGCCGCAACCAAACGCCCCGCAGAATCACGCGGCAACTGAGTATCCGAATCCAACGTGATTACATAGCGCACATTCCGCAATAACTCTGTATTGCCCGCCTTTACGGGGAATCGATCTTCCCCTCCCCGCAAAAACTCATTGAAGTCCAATAATTTCCCGCGCTTCCGCTCCCATCCCATCCACGTCTTCTCTGTTTCATTAAATGTCCGATAGCGATGCAAATGAAAAAAGCAGTCGGCGCTATTTTTTGCGTATTTATTGTTCAGTTCCTGGATCAGCTCTCCGCAATAAGTAACCAACTGATCCTTTTCATCAAACGGTTTGGCGGAATCGGGTGGATCGGTCAGCAACGCGAAGCACAAGTTCTTGTCAACGTTTCCCAGGTACCGAATCTCCAGCGTCCTCACCAGGTCTCGCACCTGCTCTTTGGAAAGCAGCAATGTAGGGACGGCAACTACCGTCTTACAGCTATCTGGAATTCCATCTGAAAAATCCAATCGGGGAAGGACCTTTGGGGGCATCAGAAACAAGAAGAATGGATTGACTACCTCAATTGCCGCTTCACTGACCGGGAGCAGAAACAAAAGCGTTGCTGCCAGGAACGGAACACCCACTGGAATACCGCTGATAATAAATAACATGATCGCGAATAGACAAAATTCAACGCCGAGAAAATAAAATAATTCGGGAGCTTCCGACACAACCGCGCGTACAAACGCCATTCCCTGTGGTCGGTAATCAATTTCCCTTTCAAACAGCGCTCGCCCTTTGCCCACAAGGTAGTAACCTACATGGCTGTGCCGCAAAGACTGCCGCGTGCCTTCGGGAAACTTCGTCAGCGCAACGTTCCCCATCCTCACGGCAAGTTCCGCTATCTCTTCTTCCGACCTTTCCGAATATCGTGAAAGTAGTTCAACGGCGTCGCGATAGTATTCGCAGCTTTGAAAATCCATCCGCGGATATGCCCCCGACGGGTCTTTTTGAAGAATGAGATCGGTCCTGCTCACAATTTCAAATGTTGTTTTCCAGGACGCCTTTCTGACGCGGTCCAGATTGCTCAGAATCTTCTCAACTTTTTCCTCTGCCCCGCTCCTTTGATTTATCCGCGCTTGCTGCACAGCTTCCCCAAGCTGTGTCAATAATTCCAACTGCAGCATTGGGCTAAATAACCAGATTTCTCTGATCTGAAAAGCGCCGGATTCTTGCGCAACCTTCATGTACTTGCGAAAAGCTTCCTCGTCGAAATCCGAATTTGTTGCTGCCAGATAGGATTTTGCAGCTACATAACACCTCGGCAAAGTCCCCCCGTCGACCGAAGTGATCTGTGGCAAAGGATTCTTTCGGCGCAGGGAATCTTCAACATCCAATGCGCTGGATTGAACAAGCAATCGCGCCGACAACAAGATTCGATGAACGGAAATGGGAAGCCCCTTGGTGCCTTCTCCCTTTCCCGCATCCCTTCGAACGCTGCTCAAGAAATCAACAGTTTTCCGTAATTGAGCTTTCAGCGCCCTGTGGTCTGTGGACTTTCCCCTTAACTCCCAAGCTCTCGAATTATTGCGCGCATGCTCCAGAAGCCCCAGATGTACCTCTTCCTGTGATTGGTCGATACTCCCAATTTCCAATTGCACCTTGTCCTGCAACGGAATTTGGTCCATCGAATTATTCGTGGCTCTGGGAGTGGCCGCCATCTCGTTTTCCATTTACCTGTAACTCGACGCTTGCATCTCAAACATCTCTGCATATCTTCCACCACTAGCGAGCAACTGCTCGTGGTGACCTTCTTCAGAAATCTTCCCCTTCTCCAGCACAATGATCCGGTCCGCCATTTTCACGGTCGAGAACCGGTGAGAAATCAGCAAAGATAGCTTACTCTCCGTTAGGTCGGCGAACCTTTGGAACACTTCATGTTCCGATCGCGCATCAAGCGAAGCCGTAGGCTCATCCAGGATCAATATCTGCGCATCCCGTAAATAAGCCCGTGCTAATGCCACCTTCTGCCATTCCCCGCCAGACAGATCGACTCCCGCGTCAAACCGCCGCCCCAGCATCTGCTCGTATCCACCCTGCAATTTCTGAATCACTCCGTCGGCCAGGCTCTTTCTTGCCGCCGACAAAATCCCTGGCAGATTATTGCTCTCATTGATGCGCCCGATCGCAATATTCTCCCGCGCGGTCATGTCGTAGCGCATGAAATCCTGAAAAATAACCGCAATTTGGCTGGCGTAATCCTCCAGATCGTATTCGCGGAGGTCTACTCCGTCCAACAAGATACTTCCCTCCGTCGGGTCATACAATCGGGTAACTAATTTGACGATAGTCGTTTTTCCCTCGCCGTTTTCGCCGATAAGCGCGATCCGTTCTCCTTGCTGCAATCGCAAATTCAGATTTTGCAGCACCCAGCGCGAGGCTCCAGGATAGGCAAACGACACATTTCGAAACTCAATCCCTTCCCGAATCGGCCGCGGACACGGCAACGCATTCGGCTTCGACCGCACTTTAGGCGCAATCGACAAAAAGCCAAGCAAGTCGCTGAGAAACAATGATTGGTCCGCAATGCTGGAAAAAGTGGAAAATATCAATTGCAGATTTGTACTGGCCCCCGCGATTGCCCCCGCCAAAAATGTCAATGTGCCAACACTCAACTGCCCGCGCAGCGTCTGATAAATTACGTACGCGTATGCACCGTAATAACCAACTGTGCTCAACAACGTAAGAAACGTACTCGCCAGGAATCTTCGTTTGGCCAGCGCCACATTTTCTGTATAAATATCGTCCGATAGTCTCGCAAACTGTTCCGTCAAATGGGTGTTCAACCCAAATACTTTTAGCTCTTTGGCGCTTTCCTTGCTGACTCCCAGAAAACGCAAATAATCCAATTGCCGCTTCACTGGCGTTTGATTGAACGCCAGGCTATATCCTAAGAACGCAAAGTGGCTTTCCCCCACAAACGCCGGCACCACGCACACGATCAGCACTACCAAAAGCCACGGCGAAAACACCGCGATGCTGGAAGCCAACGCCACTGTCGTTATTGCTTGCTGGATCAGCCGGCCCATCTGCTGGACCATCCCCAATCGGTCCGTCGCCTGCACTCGCGCTCGCTCTAATTTGTCCTGAAACGATGGCTCTTCGTAAGTCGATAAATCCAACGACGAAGCGTGTCGCATGATTCGCACGCTGATGTATTTCACATATTTATCGGCAAACAGCACATCCGTAAAATCCACCGTGCGATTTAGAAATGTGCTGAAACTCGCTAGTGCAAATTCCCCCACTACCCACCACCAGAAATGCGGCCGCGATATTCCATGCGAAATATAATTTACGACCCCATCGATAATTACCTTGGCGATGGCCAGCAATCCCACCGGCATCAGCGCCGTCGCTAAACGCAACACCAGCCCCCACGTCACTACGACGGGGCTTGCGTCCCACACGATCTTCAATATAGAGGGGATATTACGGAGGGCTTGCAGACGTTTCGTCCAGGCATCCTGAAAATTTTCCTGAGAGCGCTGGGACGATTTTTCCATTCTTCTAGTTTTACACGACTTACCTGAAGGCGGTACCTCACCCGCATCCGTCTACAAAGAGGTGGAATTACAGAATACCTCCAGTTGGCTGTGCAGCAATACGGTTCGGACCTTAGGCTCTTACCATTTTAAGCCCGTAGCTTGGTTGCCACGCCAAAAATTGCTGCCACCGCAAAAATCGCAACTGATCCCACGCTGAATGCCCCGGCCATTACGGCCATTGCGTGAGTCGTTGCGATAGCAACGAGCACGAACAAAATGGAGGCAACAATAATAATACTTCTGAGGTTCCGCATAACTAAAATTCCCTTCAGCAGGCTTCCATTATCCGCGTTGCAACTTACAAACCAACTAAATTTATTGAATGTACAGGACTTATTTTTCTTCTATCTCTTTTCCCATCGAACTCTTGTTTCCAGTAGTGTAATTGTTACACTGCAACACTATAGGATTCAGCTCCAATCTTCAATTACCAACTCCTTCTTCTCTCACGCGAAACACTTTGCGCTTTTCCCTTTTGTGTGAACAATACACTGCGGCATTCACTTCACGGAGGTATCTGCATGGCCTCGCCCTGGGTTGGGGAATTTATGGGTACGCTGGTCTTGATTCTGCTGGGCGATGGAGTGGTAGCAGGCGTTCTTCTAAAACGGTCGAAAGCCGAGAATTCGGGCTGGATTGTCATCACCGCTGGTTGGGCCTTTGCTGTTTTGTGTGGAGTATTCACCGCGATAGCTTGCGGCAGTCCGGAAGCGCATCTCAACCCTGCCGTCACCTTGGGAATCGCCGTAAAGACGGGCGATTTCTCTCATCTTCTTCCCTTCTTCTCGGCCCAACTACTTGGTGCATTCGTAGGTGCAGCACTCGTCTATCTTCACTACCTTCCGCATTGGCAGCAGACCCCAGACGCTTCCTCAAAATTGGGCGTCTTCTCCACCACCCCCGCCATCCGGAATCTCCCGTTCAATTTGCTTTCGGAGATCATCGCAACCTTTATATTGGTCCTTGTGGTCGGCGCGATCTTTTCCAAGAATGTCTCCCACGTCGGGTTGGCTGCTGGCTTTGGACCTTTTCTTGTGGGTTGTCTTGTCTGGGGCATTGGTCTATCCCTCGGCGGCACCACGGGCTACGCCATCAATCCGGCCCGTGATCTTGGACCGCGCATGGCCCACGCCCTCCTTCCCATCCCTGGCAAAGGCACCTCTGACTGGCGCTATGCACTGATTCCGATTTTTGGCCCACTCGCAGGCGGTGCCATCGCTGGGTGGCTTGCTAAGCTTTTTTCGTTTTAGGGAGTTCATATGGCTGCTTATCTCGGTGCCCTGGATCAGGGCACAACCAGCACGCGCTTCATGGTCTTTGACCGTGGCGGACGCATCGTCGCCCAAGCCCAAGAGGAGCACGAGCAAATCTACCCATCCCCAGGCTGGGTCGAACACGACCCCGAAGAAATCTGGCGCAGAACCCAGGATGTGATCGCGAACGCGATGCAACAAAAAGTTCTTCAGCCAAAGGATCTTGCCGCAATCGGCATTACCAACCAACGCGAAACCACGATTCTCTGGAACAAAAAAACTGGCCTCGCCGTCGGTAATGCCATCGTCTGGCAAGATACCCGCGTGGAAGCCATGGTCACCGAATTCGCCAAGCAAGGTGGTCCCAATCGCTTCCGCGCGAAAACCGGTCTGCCCCTTTCCACCTATTTCAGCGCAATGAAAATTCGTTGGCTCTTCCAGAACGTCCGCGAAACCCGCAGAGAAGCGGAATCCGGTGACCTGCTTTTCGGAACCATGGATTCTTATTTGTTATGGCGACTAACCGGAGGCACAAGCGGAGGGCTCCACCTTACTGACGTAACCAACGCCAGCCGCACCCAACTCATGGATCTCGCCACACTGAATTGGGATCCTGAGATTCTCTCTGCTTTCGATATTCCACCCGCCATCCTGCCTCGCATCGTCTCCAGCAGCGAAGTTTATGGCCAGGCGATTCTCCCCTCCATTCCTGGTGTAAAAATCGCCGGCATTCTGGGCGATCAACAGGCCGCGCTTTTTGGGCAAACCTGCTTCAGTCCTGGTGAAGCAAAGAATACTTACGGCACCGGCTGTTTCCTGCTTATGAATACCGGCGAACGCGCCGTAGATTCTACTTGCGGACTTCTTACTACCCTCGGCTACAAACTCGGCAATCAGAAACCCATTTACGCCCTGGAAGGCAGCGTCGCTATCACCGGTGCTCTTGTCCAATGGCTTCGCGATAATCTCGGATTGATTCAGAAAAGTTCGGATATCGAACTGCTTGCTCGCACGGTTCGTGATAACGGCGGCGTCTATTTTGTCCCTGCATTTTCCGGACTTTATGCCCCCTACTGGCGCAATGACGCCCGCGGCGTCATTGCGGGCCTCACGCGTTTTGCAAATAAAGGACATTTAGCGCGAGCCGTCCTGGAAGCAACCGCTTATCAAACCCGGGAAGTCCTCGAAGCCATGGAGAAAGATTCCGAGATACATCTCTTCTCCCTTCGCACCGACGGCGGTATGGTCACCAACGACCTGCTCATGCAATTCCAGGCGGACATCCTGAACATTCCCGTCTTGCGCCCCGTAATTCAAGAAACCACTGCTCTCGGCGTCGCTTACGCCGCGGGACTTGCCGTTGGTTACTACACTAGCCTCGACGACTTGCGCCAGAACTGGGCGGTCGATCAAACCTGGGAGCCTCACATGGAAGAAGATCAGCGCGAACAGTACTTTCGCAGTTGGAAAAAAACTGTCACCCGTTCCTTCGATTGGGTCGAACAGTGACCCGTACTTACTATTTGCATTCCCAATGCATAAAATAGATGCGGTTTTCAGATCTCGTTAAGGCAGGCATTCTCGTGAGCGCAAAAGTAAAGTGGGGAATTCTCAGCACTGCAGGCATTGCTACTCGTCGCGTACTTCCCGCCATGCAACAGTGTGAGCACCTGGAAATTGCGGCCATTGCCTCGCGTTCTGCCGAAAAAGCCAAAGACGTTGCAAAACAGTTTGGCATTCCCAAAACGTACGCCACCTACAAAGAACTTCTAGCTGATCCGGAGATTGAGGCGATATACAATCCCCTTCCAAATCACCTTCACGCCGAGTGGACCATTCGCGCCGCCAGCCGTGGCAAACACGTCCTCTGCGAAAAGCCGCTTGCCCGCAATGTTGCGGAAGCTCGGCGCGTTCGCGAAGCTCGCGACGAACACAATGTAAAAATTGGCGAAGCCTTCATGATCGTCACCCATCCTCAATGGCTTCGTACCCGCGACCTTGTCAATTCCGGCCGCATTGGCAAACTTCGCTCCGCTTCTGGTCTATTTAGTTATTTCAATGTTGACCCGGCCAACGTTCGCAATGTCGCTGATTTCGCCGGCGGCGCCCTCATGGACATCGGTTGTTATCCCATCCGCACTTCGCGCTTTGTTTTCGGCGAGGAACCAATTCGAGTTATCGGTTGCGTCGAACGCGATCCTAGTTTCAAAACTGATCGCTTAACGTCCGCAATTCTCGAATTTCCTAGGGGCCAAAGTATTTTTTCTGTGTCGACTCAAATGGTTTACTACCAGCGGATGCAGTTCTTCGGTTCGGAAGGCTATGTCGAAGTCGAAATTCCTTTCAACGCACCCACCGACAAGCCTGCCCGCATCCTGATTGATAATGGAAAAGATCTCTACGCCGACGGCAGCCAAATCGTCGAAACTGTCCCCATCTGCAATCAGTTCACAATTCAAGTCGACCTTTTTTCGAAGGCTATCCGAACCAATTCCGAACTACCCACAACTCTGGAAGATTCCATTCAGAACATGGCCGTGATTGACGCCATCTTTCGCTCCGCCACCACTGGCACCTGGGAAGTCCCCGAACGTCTCTAAGCCTTCGCCGTCCAAACCATTGGTTGCCACACCCGCTTGCCCTGAACACAATTGAAGGGTCGCCTCTAAGAGTGCGGGTTTTCCCTCAACTCCTGCCAAAAAAATCGGGGCGCAACCATCTGCGCCCCGTTCCGTTCTCTCTAATCACTCTCTAACCCTTACCGCACTTCCCGCACTCTAGTCGTAATACTCTTGCCCAAGGTGCGTAATCAGATCCTCTCCCACCATCCAGCGCAACGTATTCTTCAGCTTCATCAACTGAATAAACAAATCGTGCTCGGGATAAAGCTCCTTCGCCGTCATTGGCGACTTGAAGTAGAAGCTAAGCCACTCCTGAATTCCCCGCATTCCTGCGCGCTGCGCCAAATCCAGGAACAACACCAGGTCCAACACAATTGGCGCTGCCAATATCGAATCGCGGCAAAGGAAATCCACCTTGATCTGCATCGGATATCCCAACCAACCGAATATGTCGATATTGTCCCAGCCCTCTTTGTTGTCGCCGCGCGGCGGGTAATAGTTAATACGCACTTTGTGATGGATGGTCTTATACAGTTCCGGGTACAGATGCGGTTGCAAAATAAATTCCAGCGCACCCAGTTTCGATTCTTCCTTGGTCTTGAATGACCCTGGGTCTTCCAGAACTTCTCCATCGCGATTGCCTAGAATGTTTGTCGAGAACCAACCGTTCAACCCCAGCATGCGTGCCTTAAACGCAGGCGCCAGAACCGTCTTGAGCAGCGTTTGCCCGGTCTTGAAATCTTTTCCGGCAATCGCCACGTTGTGTTGCTGTGCCAGTTGTTCGATGGCAGGCACATCGACGGTCAAGTTCGGCGCTCCATTGCCAAACGGAATCCCGCTGGTAACAGCTGCCCATGCATACAACATGGACGGCGCAATCGCCGGGTGATTCTTCTTCATCGCTGCTTCGAACTTTTCCACCGTCGTGTGCACATCGTGCTGTTTCATAAAAACTTCTGTCGACCCACACCACAGCACTACCAGTCGCGAGCAAGCATGCTTCTTCTTAAAATTCGCAATATCTTTTTTGATCTGCAGCGCGATGTCGTACTTCGTCTTGCCCTTCTTGACGTTCTTGCCGTCAAGCATCTTCACGTATTCCCGGTCAAACGCCGCGGGCATTGGCTTAATCTTCGAAAGGAATCCCTTCACCATCGCCAGGTGATGCGGGTCGAGCACGCCCGCTTTAGCTGCGGCATCATACGAACTCTCTGGAAAAATATCCCAGCCGCCAAAGACCATATCCTCCAGACGCGCCAGGGGCACCAGATCCTTAATCTTTGGAGACCGGCCCTCCGTCCGCTTTCCCAATCGAATCGTCGCCATCTGCGTCAGCGATCCAACAGGTGTCGCTTTCTTCTTTCGCACGAGTTCGACGCCGGCCATGAACGTCGTTGCAACCGCGCCCATTCCTGGCAGCAAAACTCCCAGCTTTCCCTTTGGCGCAGCAATATTCTTTGGCTTATCCATTTAATTCCTCAGCTTTTCGTAGGTGATCAACACAGGTCACAGCAGTTCGGAGCGGAAGCCGTGGCCCAAACCATTAATCTTGGGGGATGGAGAGAGGATATGCAAACAAAAAACGCAACTAACTCGACAGAGTCTTCAAAATCCCAATTTGCTTCAATCTACTTTTGCCCTTGCAGGGTACCGGTCATCTCCAGTTGCACGTTCACCACCGGCTGTACTTTCAGCAGAAAATTGCTCGGATTCTTCAATCCCCACTGAATATACGGCACATCAAATTTCCCGCTTCCCTTCCAACTTCCACCATTGAATTCCGTATGAACCGGTACCGTAATATCGTGCGAACTGCCATGTAGCACGAAAGTTCCATGCACTTTCACATCTGAACTTCCTGCGTTCGCAACTTTCCCTTCCACCTGACTTGGCCGGAATATTACGTCCGGATATTTGCTGCTTTCCAAAACTTCCTTATGCATCTTCTCGTCACGCGAACTATTCCCGCTTTCGCCGCTTGTCGCGAACACGATAATTTCTCCAACGGCTTTCCCGCTTTCCGGATCGAAACGCAGCGTTCCGCTCTTCAACGCAAAAGTTCCATGCACCGCGTGCAGCGTGCTGTCCACCATCCAATGCACTTTGCTCTGAGCCGGATCAACTGAGAGCACAACTTCTCTTACGGCGGGCTGTGCAACTTGTGCCGCCTGTGGCCTGGGCGGCGTCGCCGTGGCTGAGAGAAAAAGACCAATCCCGAATATCGCAGCCGTTGTGGCACACACCGACTTCCATCCCGAAATCCGCATCGGTCTCCCTTTCCTTGCTTACGCTGCCAAGAATTCCCAGCCCATTCGTGCCCCAGCAGCTAAAATTTTCGGCGCCGTAGAATGCCCGCCGTGGATCGCCAGGAACTCCTCAAAAATTCCCGGATTCGCCGCCAATGATTTTATAGCCCGCCGCCTCATGGCAGCGTGCCTCCCCAGCATAACCAACAATCTACCCATCCATGTCGGCCGCTTTGCTAATTGCCGATGAAAGCTCTGATATTCTCGCAGCTCTCCTCGCCTCATCCCCGCCGCAAGCTCTAGGGCCTGCGAAAATGCCAACCGCAGCCCTTCCCCGGTAATCGCGTCCACACTTCCTGACGCATCTCCCACCAGCGCCACATTCCCACGATAGACATTCTCCAGGGTATGCATCGAGGTAATTGCCCGTCGTTCCCTGCTACTCAATTCTGCCTTTTCCAACC
>DASXIT010000014.1:0-15334 GCA_036497825.1 Candidatus Acidiferrum sp. | reverse complement strand
AGTAGAAATTTTCGTCGAGCCAATTCTGCCCCAACCAGTCGTGTACATTTTTGGTGGCGGCCACGTCTCAATGGCGGTAGCAAAAGCTGCGCACGCCGTTGGTTTTGGCGTGGGAGTGATTGACGACCGCGAAGCATTCGCCAACGCGCAGCGATTTCCGATGGCCCAGGAAATTTCCACCAGTTACGACGAAGCCTTTGCAAAATTGCAACCAAATGCCTCTTCGTATCTCGTCATTGTTACTCGCGGACATAAAGAGGACATGCACGTCCTGGCCTGGGCCGTGCGAACCGCAGCTCGTTATGTAGGAATGATTGGCAGCAAACGCAAGGTGTTGAGCGTCTACAAAGCTCTCGAAAAAGAAGGCTACCGCATGGAAGAATTCGAGCGCGTCTTTGCGCCGATGGGCCTGGATATTGGCGCGCTATCACCAGAAGAAATTGCGGTCAGCATCGTGGCTGAACTTGTTGCGGTTCGCCGCGGTGCTTCGGCCGCTGCTCACAAAAAAATCAAATTGGAAGCGCGCGACATCGTGGAAACAGCCTAGAGGGTATTATGCTCGCGGCCGTGATTCTTTCCGGGGGCTCTTCAAGCCGCATGGGCTCGCCAAAAGCCCTGCTGCCATATCAAGGCCGGCCATTTCTCGATCATCTGCTTGAAATCACGCAACACCCCAAGATTGGTGTTCGTCGAGTTGTGTTAGGCGCGCACGCCGAACCTATCGCCAAAGCCATCGACCTGGCCGCCGATGAAATCGTCATTAACGAAGATTGGCAAAAAGGCCAGTTAAGCTCCATCCACGCGGCTTTGCAAAGCCTGCCTCCGGGAACCGATGGAATGGTCCTCTGCTTGATCGATCATCCTTTGATCAGCGCGGATCTCGTGGACAACCTGATCACCATCTTTTATTCTTCCCACGCTTCTATCGTTCTGCCCGTCTTCGAGGGCCGTCGCGGCCATCCGGTGCTGTTCTCCTCCAAACTTTATTCGGAATTGCTGGAAGCTCCAATGAATACTGGGGCGAGAGCGGTCGTCTGGGCCAACAAAAAGGATACTCACGAGTATCCGACCGCCGAAGAAGGTTGCGTCCTCAACCTGAACGATCCACAGACCTTTGCGAGAGTAACCAACCCCACCGAATAATCGCGTTCACCGTATTCGCGCCTGTCACTTCACTATCAGTAGGGCTTCCGTTTATCCTGAGCCGCGAAGGGCCGCCCTCCTGAGGTGTCTCGTGTAGCGGCCGGCTCTTCTTTTCGTGTGCCGCACCCTTCGCCATTAAGGGTGCGGATCTTGAATTTAATCTTAATTCTGGGTACCCCACACGCCGTCCTCGCGTGTGGGTCTTGGGGTCCGTCACCCTATTCTCTGCGAACCGAACCCGCCTTTCGTATCGCCGACAAAAGCGCTTTCAGCCCATCTTCCGCCAATTGCGCCGCGTGATACGACGCCTCTGGCAATCCACCCAAAGCCTGTGCCAGCTTTTCTGCCGTGATCTCTTTTAGCGCCGCGATATCTCTGCCCTGCACTTGCTCCGTCAAAAGCGATCCACACGCAATAGCCGTTGTACATCCGCGGCAAAGGAATCGTATCGCGCCAATCTTCTTGCCCTCCATCACGACCGCCAATTGCAGCACATCCCCGCACACAGGATTGCTGACTTCCACCATGGCATCCGCCTGCGGGAATTCACCGGCATTCCGCGGATTTTGGAAATGGTCAAGTAGTGTTTGGCTGAACATCTTCTTTCGCCTTTACGGCTATGCGTCTTTATTTGTTCGACGGCAAATATTTCTTATCGATAGAGGCTACAACCACATAATTGGGATCTACCATTTCCGTCAGATGCAGTTTCCCCACTTTCGAGAACAATTCGTACGCGTCCAACTCCGAAAGCCCATAATCGCGGTGCACCCAATCGACAAGCTCCGTAACCGCAATGCGAACAGCGTCGTCAACCGGGCGATAAATTCCCGTGGCCATCAATTCGTGCTCGTTCTCCAACCGCGGCCAGCCCGTGCTCTTCCCTTTTACCAGATCAAACTTGAAGCGCGCCCTCATCGGCACTTCCACCGCGCTCCCCGCCACTTCCCCATCGCCCATCGCCGCGTGCCCATCGCCAAAATAAAAAAGCGCCCCTTTTACGTTCACCGGGAGATACAGCGTATTGCCAGGAGAAACTTCCGGCGCATCCATGTTGCCGCCAAATTCTGCTGGAACGATGGAACTCCGCGCTTCTCCGTGAGTGGGCGCAACACCGATGCAGCCTAGAAAGGGCTTCAGCGGAAATTGCACTTTGAAATTCGAATCTGCGGCCTGAAATGTGATCAATTTCTTTTCCGCATCGATGGGGTAATACCACGCGCGCTCGGGCAGAGGCTCTTTCTCCAACATCGGTGTGTAGTGTGTGGAGTTCGCGGCGCCAAATCCTGGGCCGAACGTGCCAACTCCTTGCTTGCTGTCCACCTGCAAATCTAAAATGTGCACCACCAACGTATCGCCCGGCTCTGCTCCATCAATGAAAAACGGGCCGGTCAGCGGATTATCAATCTTGATCAGCGAAAAAGGGTCTCCGGGCTTCTGCAGCGCATTTCCGAAACAATCCAGCGAATTCGCTTCGAGTATCCCTCCAGGCTTTACGTGAGCCACTGGCTCCGCCGGCCCAAACACCGCCTTAACGTTCTCCATAGTGCCTTTAAAATGTACAACTTCATCGCTTCCCGCCGACTGCGCGTACGACAATCCTGGCACCAATAGAATTCCAACAATCATTCCCAAACGCCGAATCAACACTGTTTCCTCCGCGAAAACAAAAACGAAGTGCAACACAGTTTCGATGCTTCAGTCAATCTTCTTCACAACGTCGATAATGTCGTCATCCTGAGCGAAGGTCTGCGCATTCTTGCCCTGAGCTCGAAGGGTTGCAGACCGCAGTCGAAGGATCTCTCTTTTGCGTCCGCACTCGGGGATTTCTCTGCTATGCTTTTGCCCTCGTGAATCCAGCATGATTGTCGTAGCCGCTGTCATCGAACGGGCCGATCGCCGTATCCTCATTGGGCAACGCCGCCACAACGATACTTCCGCGCTCAAATGGGAATTCCCCGGCGGCAAAGTGCATAACGGTGAAACTCTAGAGGCCGCCCTGGCGAGAGAATTGCGCGAAGAACTCGGCGTCACCGTCACCAAGAGCCGCGAAATCGCCGAGGTTCTCCATCAATACGCAAACTACCCCGAACAATTGGAAATTCATTTCTTCGCCGCTCAATTCCTGGAGCCTGACATCACCCCCATCGTGTACGAGCACATCGTCTGGGCACTTCCCAAAGAACTTGCCAACTATGATTTCTTAGCCGCGAATCGCGAACTCGTAGCCAACCTAGCCACTGGCAAAATCAAACCCAACGAAATCCTGGAGTGTCGATAGGAAATACATCCTCCCAACTAAACACATTCAAGGCAATGCTTTGCCCAACATTCTCAATTGTATCTTCAACAGTCATGGAATCGACTGGCCCACCGTTGCCGGCTACGTTAAAAGTCAAAGACTTAACTATGCGATGCTTTATTTTTACCCAAGGGCGTTGAGTGTTAACCAAAGATTTATCCGCCGTATCAGCGGCACGTTTTGCAGCATCTGCGTTTTTTTTGGTGGAACACAAAAGGAAGAAGTCCGATAGTTCCAACAGCAACACTAACTTCGTAAAATCTTGTCCTAAATGGGGAATAATCCTTGCGCCTATTAGAGCTGGTCCGAGCTGGTGAATCATTGGTACTTTCCGCTGTCCGTAAAGCGGGCAGCTCGCCGCCCGCTGCTGGATTTGCGGTGCTCTGTGGACGTACGGATTCGCTCATTTTTGCGAGAATCGTAGTACGCAATTTTGATAAAAATGATAGAGACAAAAAAACAAAAGCAAAGAGCAAAATATATACAAGGCCATGCGGCTCCGGAGAATCTTTAGAAGATGATGAAGGCTCTTTTTCGCGCTCCAAAGGTGAACTCCAAAAAGGCACTTGTCGCCGCTTTCCAAAATGTCTATTACGGTCACGTGCATGAAGCGAGTCGCGCCAGCGATAAGAATCTCATCTACTTCAATTCCCAAGTACTACTGGAACGGGCACTATGTGTCTACTATATTGTTGCTAAAACTAAGCTTGGAGGATGGAAAAAGCGCTTCGGGAACCAAAACCGGGAGGTTGGCATCTAAGAGAAAGGTGCAATGCGAAAGTTAATCCCTTTGTTTTTTGTTGCGGTGATGCTGGCCACTGTGGGTGTGTTCGCTTCGGCTGCGGGAACTTCCCTGCTACCCGATCATTTTGGGGCGTGGCAAGCTGCCGGCCCTTCCAAGTTAACCAGCGGGCAAAATCTGAATGCGTGGTTTGGAGCTGATCCGCGCAGGGCTATCTCACGCGAAGAAGGCCTTGCCACGATTGAAGAGCGGACGTATCGAAACGGCGACAAAGAAATCAATCTGAATCTCTATGTTTTCAAGGACCCCACCGGCGCATACCAGGATTTCACTCAAGGGACGTCAACTAACCATCGCGCGTACGCGTACGGAGATGAAGCGTCTTTCGATGCCTCTACAGGGACTATTTTGGTGGGAAATCTCGTTGTGTCCGTGGGAAGTGCTGCCGATTTGAAGCCGGAAGAATTGGCGGGGCTGGACGAGTCATTGCGGTTGAAGGCCGATCACACACCCTATCCGCCGCTCAGAACATACCTGCCCGTGAAAGACCGTATTTTCGGAAGTCAAAAATTCGCGGCTGGCCCAGATGGGTTCCGATGTGCGCTGAATCAAATTCAAAGCGGCGCCTTTCAGGATTTGGCGAATGAAGTAGGATTCAACAGTGGCGTAGAAGCGATGCTGGCCAAATATCAATCCGGCAAAGAGCACGGAGCGTTGCTCTTGCTGGAATACCCGACGCCACAAATCGCTGAGCAACATTTGCATCACCTGAAAGAGGCGCTTCCGGCAGCAGCAAAGCGGGCTGGCGTGAACGTGGAGCGAAAGGCTTCCATGCTTTCGCTGGTTTTTGATGCGTCGTCGAAGGAGTATGCACAGAAATTGCGCGATGCGGTTGACTATGAAACCCAGGTAACGTGGAACGAAACGGGGCACGCCGCGACCGATCCCCCAATCGTGGTGATATTGGTCAAAATAATTGTCTACATACTGATGTTCCTCGGGCTCACGGTCGGATTGGGAATCGCCTATGGCGGGACCCGCATTTTGATTAAACGACTGCTTCCAGGAAAGATTTTCGACCGGCCGCAAGATTTAGAGGTATTGCAGATGGGGTTGTCTGGGAAGAAGATCGATCCCAGCGACATGTATTAGGGGGTTATTAGGGGGTTATTAGGGCAGGATAAGAGCGCCCGCCTCCCTTCGAAGCTCGGTGAACGGAAGCCGGCCGCTACACACTCAAACCCAACGCCGCCCGAAAAGGCCTCACCATCCCGTTGGCCTCTAAATCAGTCATCTGCCGGAAACAAGTGCGTAGTTTTGACGTCTTAGGGAGTAAGGCGGCGGGAGTCGTCACAAATAGGGTGGGTGTATTCCGGCTTCCAGGTAACGGGTGCTTGTCGTACCATTAAGTGTTCAATTTAGGATTGGGAACCCACAAGGCCATATGAAACTGTCTTTACAGGACATATCGAAGGATTCTAGTAGTTACGCGATTGCGCTTTGCTGCGCCACTCTGCTCGCGTCTGGATGCGGGGAAAAGAAGGTTGAAGGGCAAGGAACCGGACCGCAGGCGACGCCGGTGCAAGTGCAGGTCGTGGAATCGCAGGAAATCACGAATTCGACGGAGTACCTGTCGATTTTGAAATCGCGGCATTCGGCAAATATCAACCCGCAGGTCGAAGGTTACGTCACCAATATCTATGTGAAGTCGGGTGACAGGGTCGCGGCTGGCACGCCGATTCTGCAGATTGACCCTCTCAAGCAACAGGCCACGATGGAAAGCCAGGAAGCGCAGCGGGTGGCACAAGAAGCGAATGTGTCGCTGGCGAAAATCAACCTGGACCGCACGCTGAAGCTGTACGAAGCAAAAGTGATCAGCCGCGCGGACCTGGACACCGCGCAGAATGCTTACGATACGGCTGTGGCGCAACTGAAGGCGCTGGAGCGGCAGGTACAAACGCAGAGCGTTGAGTTGCATTACTACAAGGTGACCGCGCCCATGTCTGGAATCATCGGAGATATCCCGGTGCGCGTGGGCGACCGTGTGGTGGTGGGGACTTTGCTGACTACGGTGGATGAGCCAGGCGCGCTGGAAGCATACATCTATGTACCGGCTTCACGGGCAAGGGACCTGCGTATCGGCCTGCCGGTGAAACTGTTGGAAGATAGCGGAAAAGTCGGCGCGGTGACCAGGATTTCATTCGTATCGCCACAAGCTGACCAGGAAACGCAAACGGTTTTGGCGAAGGCATTAGTGGAAAATCCGCAAACCAGTTTGCGCATTTCGCAACAGGTGCGCGCACAGGTTGATTGGAGCATACGGCAGGGGGCAACAATTCCCATTCTGTCGGTGCAGCGAATTAATGGAGAATATTTCGTATTTGTCGCGGCAAACGAAGGGAAAGGCTTTGTGGCTCGCCAACGCGTGGTGAAGATCGGTGAAGTGGTTGGCAACGATTATGCGGTGCTGGATGGAATAAAACCGGGGGACCACTTAATTATTTCTGGCACGCAATTCCTGCAGGATGGCGCCCCCGTCCAAGAACAAACTAAAGGTAAAAATGGAGATGGGGAAGCAAAGTCGGACGTAAAGACAAAGTAATTGCGCTCAAGAAGAGAATAGCTATTTGGCATTTTATAAAAAGAAGGCGGAGAGCGGATTTGTTTGTCGATTTTTTCATTCAAAGGCCGGTGTTTGCGACAGTTTGCGCCCTACTGATCGTTCTGGGCGGCGCCATATCCATTCCAACATTGCCCATTGCGCAATATCCAGACCTGGCTCCACCGCAGGTGGTCGTTAGCAGCGGATATATCGGAGCAAACGCGCAGGCTGTTGAATCGGCCGTAACCATTCCGCTGGAGCAAGCCATCAATGGCGTTCCAGGAATGAAATATATTTCGTCGGCCAGCGGAAATGATGGATCGAGCCAGATCACCGTAACGTTTGATGTGACTCGAGATGTGGACCTGGCTTCCGTGGACGTACAGAATCGCGTGAACCAGGCGCTTGGCCGGCTCCCGGATTCCGTCAAGAATACCGGCATCATTATTACCAAACAGGCTTCCGGCTTCGTGTTTGGCGCTGGCGTATATTCCGAGAACGGCCAATACGACAGCCTTTTTCTTAGCAATTATCTCGATATTTATGTGAGAGACGCGGTGAAACGCGTCAAAGGCGTCGGCGACGTTCAAATCTTTGGCGAACGGAAGTACGCGATGCGGCTATGGCTGGACCCGGCACGCATGGGTCAGCGCGGTTTGACCGCGACGAATATTCTAGCCGCGCTACAGGAACAAAACGTACAAGTCGCCGCGGGACAGGTTGGGCAACCACCGTCGAATGCAGCGCAAGCGTATCAGATCAGCGTACGGGCCATCGGCAGGCTGACGAGTCCACAAGAATTCGACAATATTATTTTAAAAACCGGGACAGATGGCACGCTGGTTCGATTGAGAGATATTGGCCGGGCAGAACTGGGAGCTGAGGATTACAGCTCGCTGCTGCGCTATAACGGACATGACGCAGTTGGCATCGGCGTGACGCAATTGCCCGGAGCCAATGCGCTGGACGTGGATAAAGCCGCCAAGGCGGAATTACTGCGGCTGTCCAAGAGTTTCCCTCCAGGGTTGAAGTACGCGGTCGCATTCGACACCACCGACGTGATCGGCGAGTCCATCCGTGACGTGATTTATACCCTAATGGAAGCCATTCTGCTGGTTGTGCTGGTGATTTATATATTTCTGCAAGATTGGCGCAGCACGTTTATTCCGGCGATTACTATACCTGTTTCGTTGGTGGGCACTTTCATCTTTATCAAGGCGCTGGGCTTTTCGATCAATACGTTGACGCTGTTTGGCATTACGCTGGCCACCGGATTGGTGGTGGACGACGCCATCGTGGTGATCGAGAACGTCGAGCGTCACATCGTCGAAGGAATCACGGAGCCACACAACGCGGCAAGCGTGGCGATGAAAGAAGTTGCCGGCGCGGTTATCGCTACTTCCCTTGTGCTGGTCGCCGTATTCGTTCCAGTAGCTCTGTTTCCCGGAACCACGGGCATTTTGTTCCGACAATTTGCGTTGACGATCGCGTTCTCTGTAGCGATTTCGGCCTTTAATGCGCTTACGCTCACCCCGGCGCTGTCGGCTATTTTCCTGGGACATCACCGGGAGCGAACGCAGGGCTGGTTTTTCCGCGTCTTCAATAGGACGTTCGATATTGGGGCCAGCACATATCAAAAATCGCTGCACAGAGTGCTGGAATGGAAATACGTAGTATTGCTGGCGTTTGCCCTGACGCTGGGAGCCGCTTACTGGCTGTACAACAAGATTCCGCAAGGATTTATTCCGGAAGATGACCAAGGTTACTTGATCGTAGTGGTGCAGACGCCGCAAGGAGCCTCCCTGGAATATACGAGCAGGGTGTGCGTTGAGGCGGAACAAGCTGTATCGAACATTCCGGAAATCGAGGGAGCATTTTCGGTCGTTGGATTCGGGTTCAGTGGAAGCGCGGCAAACCGAGCCATTATCTTTTTGCCCTTAAAGCCATTCGCAGAACGCAAAGGTTCGGAACACACCGCGGCCGCGGTGGTTACGAAAATTCGCGATCCCCTGGGTGCAATTACAGATGGCTTGGTCATTCCCTTCAGTCCACCGGCAGTCCAAGGCCTGGGAAATTTTGGCGGATTCACTTTTCAGGTGGAAGACCTGGGACGAAATTCGCTGGAGGCCCTTGCCAACACGACATATCAATTGATCGGCGCCGGCAATCAAGATAAAGATTTGACGGGATTGTTTACCAGCTATACGGCGAATGATCCGCAATATCTGGTGAACATCAACCGGGAAAAAGCCAAGAGTTTACAGGTTCCGCTGAATCAGATCACCGATGCGCTGCAAGTATTCATGGGTTCGGTGTACATCAATGATTTTGACTTCAACAATCGTTCTTACCGGGTGTACTTGCAGGGCGATCAGAAATTCCGGGCGGAAGCGAAAAACATCAGTTCTTATTATGTAAAATCCGACAGCGGCAAGATGATTCCCCTCGACGATGTGGTCAATATTCAGAGCACTTCCAGCCCGCAAGTGATTTCGCATTACAACTTGTTCCGGTCCGCGGAAATTGATGGTTCGGCAGCGCCGGGATTGAGCACCGGACAGGGACTTGCCGCGATGGAAAGGCTGGCGAATAAAATTCTGCCCAAGGGCATGACGTATGATTGGAGCGGACTGTCGCTGGAAGAAATTCAGTCGAGCGGTAAAGCGGCGATTTTGTTTGGGCTGGGCATGGTCTTCGTTTACCTGACGCTGGCGGCGCAATACGAGAGCTTCGTGCTGCCTTCGATCGTGTTGCTGGGAGTGCCGGTTGCGTTGTTGGGCGCACTGGCCGCGGTGGCGTTGCGGGGATTGTCGAATGATGTGTATTGCCAGATCGGGCTGGTCATGTTGATTGGTTTGTCGAGCAAGAACGCCATCTTGATTGTGGAGTTCGCAGAGCAGTTGCAGGAAACCGGCATGAGTGTGCTGGATGCCGGTGTGGAGGCAGCGCGGATTCGGTTGCGGCCGATTCTGATGACGTCGCTGGCATTTATTTTAGGCGTTGTGCCCCTGACGATTGCGACTGGAGCTGGAGCGGCGGGTCGCGTGTCTGTGGGAACGACGGTGGTGGGCGGAATGATTGCGGCGACCACGTTGAATTTGATTTTCATTCCCGCGCTATATGTGGTGGTCAGAACGCTGGTGCCGCGGAGGAAGGCACGGTTTCACGAGGCTCCGGCGAGATTAGCCCCGGAAAGCTAATTTGGGCTGAGCAGTAAGGCGCAGGCCTCCCCCTTAGCTGGGGCCTAGCGTGGCCACTGCAAATGCTGTCGAACCGATCTAAAGATCGGCGACTACATGCGGTTGGTTGCGGCCAGGGATGAGATATTGGCGCGACAAGTGGAGCAAAAACTGCTGGTTTTCAGGTCGATCCACTCTACAGAATGTGAAGGCGACATGACGCACTGATACTCTTCGCAGTGCTGAATGGAATGCGTGTGCCCCAATTCGTGCACCGATTCTTTCAACAGACGGTGATGCAAAAGCTTCTTATCGACTGGTAGGCCGTAAAATTCCTGACGGAGGCGGTGATAGGAAACGATGGCACAGAGACCGGTAAGTTGAGCTTCGCCGAACACAAAAGTAAGTATGGGGATGTAGAGATCGATAGGAGTAACCGCCAGCAGCCGGCCAGTGCGCTCCGTAACTCGTTGAGTGAGGGTTGCTAGTATTTCCGTCGAGGAATACTGCTGGCGAGTCACGTTATAGGCAAAGGCGGGATCAGGTTCTTCCGGCAAAAATTCGCAGGGCTGGCGGAATTCCATGGTAAGGCCAGTGGCCAGACCGGAAAGGATCTCCGGCGGAATCGAGCCGAGCGGAAGTATTTGAATATGATTCACAACGCGTCTGCTGTCACTCTCTTCCAACCATATTTTTTCAGCTTGTTGTGCAAAGTGACCCGGTCGATGTCGAGAAGCTCCGCGGCCAGTGTTTGATTACCTTTGCATTCGTCGAGAACGGCAAGAATGTGAATTTTTTCCATGTCTTCCAATGTGCGCGAAGAGTTTCCTGCGAGAGGCAAGCGAAGAGCGAAATCGCTTTCACGCAACTCCGGCTCCTGAGCAACGACCATGGCGCGCTCCACGGCGTTTTCCAATTCGCGAATGTTGCCGGGCCATTGATAACGGTCGAGGAGAGCCATAGCAGCGGGTGAAACGCGGGTGATGCGTTTATTCATGGATGAAGAAAATTTATGTACGAAGTGATCGACGAGAATAGGAATGTCGCTCTTGCGTTCGCGCAAGGATGGCAGTTGAATCTGGAAAACATTGAGGCGGTAGAAAAGGTCGGGGCGGAACTTCCCTTCCTCAACGAGCTGTTCCAGGTGCTTATTGGTCGCGGCGATGCAGCGGAAATCAACGTGGATGGGATGCGAACTGCCAACCCGGGTTATTTCGCGCTCTTGCAGAACGCGCAACAGATCCGTTTGCGTCTTCAAGCTGATGTCACCAATTTCATCGAGAAAAATCGTGCCACCATCGGCAACTTCAAAGCTTCCCTTCTTGCGATATTGCGCACCTGTGAAGGCGCCTTTTTCATGGCCGAAAAGCTCGCTTTCGAGAAGGGTTTCGGCGAGCGCGCCACAATGGAGAACTACCAGCGGGTTGTAGTGGCGAGGACTGGCAGCGTGAATGGCGCGCGCGATCAGCTCTTTGCCTGTGCCACTCTCGCCGGTGATCAAAACCGTAGCTTCAGTTGGACCGACGGTTTGGATTGCTTCAAACACGCGAACCATCGCAGCGCTTTGGCCAACGATTTCCTGGGGACGAACTACGGCGGCGACAGTTTCCCGGAGACGCGCGTTTTCCTGCTCCACGCGCTTGTGCGAGAGAGCGTTATGCACGGTGTGCGCAATGTCGTCAGGGTCGAAAGGTTTTGAGACATAGTCGTAGGCGCCGTTTTTCAGTGCGCTAACCGCGGTCTCTACCGAAGCGTAACCAGTCATGATAATGACGAGCATGTCCGGGTCGACTTCGTGCATGCGGCGTTGGAGTTCGACACCATCGATGCCGGGCATTTTGATGTCGACCAGCGCGAGGTCGTAATGCTTCGCGGCCATTTTGGTAAGGGCCTCGTGAGCGTTCTCGGCGACCGTGACATCGTAGCCTTCCTCATGAAACCACTTGTCGAGAGAATCCCGCACTATCAGTTCGTCATCGACGACGAGCAAGTTAGCTTTGGTGGACATAGTTACTCCTTCTTAGACCGATGAACTAACAGGAACCGGCGCTGTGGCAGTGGCGGGGGCTCCTTGCTTAGGCAGAGTAATGACAAAGGAAGTGCCGTGACCGGCCTTGGATGTGACGGCAATTTTTCCGGCATGGCGCTCAACAATGTTGCGGCTGATTGCCAATCCGAGGCCGAGGCCGCGGCCGTGCTCCTTGGTGGTAAAAAATGGCTCAAACATTTTTGCGAGAATCTCTGGAGGCATGCCCGCTCCGTCGTCACGTACTTCGACCTGCACATCAGAGGTATTGGGAAGAACGCGAGTACAGAGAAATAGATTGCCGCCATTGTTCATGGCATCGATGGCGTTGATCACCAGCGCGAGAACAACTTGTTCGATCTGCCCTTGATCGCAGCGAATGCTCCCAAGTTGCGGGTTCAATTCCAGGTGCAGCTCGATATTTTTCAGCTTGAGCTGGTGCTGGACGAGGCGAACGCAACGATCGATGATGGCGTTCAAGTCCGCGGGTTCGCGATTCATGGAAGTGGGCCGGGCAAAAGTCATCATATTCTTGACGATTTCACCGCAGCGGCGGCTTTCCGATTCCACCAGGTCCAGCATGGAGATATTTTCAGCATTGGGATTTGGTTCCCGCGCCAGGCGTTTCTTCATCAGCTTGGCGTAGGTGAGAATGCCTGCAAGCGGATTATTGATTTCGTGGGCAACCACGGCGGCGAGTTTGCCGATGGAAGCCATTCTTTCCACACGAAGCATTTCGTCTTGCGCTCCGCTAAGCTGCCGAGTCTTTTCTTCGACGCGAGCTTCCAGGGTGCGCGTCCACGCGTTGATTTCCTGATGCGCTTCCAATAATTGGTGGCTCATGGTGTTGAAAGAGTTGGCGAGATCCTTCAGCTCACCATTGGAATCGACCTTGATTTGGTAACCGAGATCGCCGGAGCCGATAGCATGCGTACCGGCAGTGAGGGCTTTCAACGGGCCGCCGAGCATATAGCGCACGAAAGCCGCGCTCATGATGGACACACCGAGAACCGCAAGAATGGTGTAAATGAGAACCTGACGAGTGCTTTCCGCGACGTTTCGCTCGCTAGTGGCCAAGGAAATGTTGGTGTCGAGAATACCGAGAGTCTTCACTTCGGCAGGGTGGGCGTGGCATTCGGCGCTGCTGCAGGCAGTAGAATTTTCGATGGGATCGATTACTCCAAGCGCGCGTTCGTTGTTAGGCAGGCGGTAGGTGCGGAAACTTTGTTTTACACCAGCCATATTGATCGAAGACAATCCTGTAGGCCGGTCATCTTGTGCCTTCATGCTTTGATCGACAAACTTGTTCATTTCTGAGGGATCGGAAGAGAAGCTGATGCGTCCTTGATCATTGATGATGCGAATGCGCACCATGCCAGGTTCATCGGCCATTTCAGTGATGATGTGGTACAAGCCGTCACGCTGATTGCGCAGCATGTAATAAGAAGTATTGCGCTTGATGACACTACTTGTGCGGGCGGCATCGGCGAGGGCGTCTCGTTCCAGGTGGCGGCGGTGAAGCTGAATATTCAAGTAACCGAGCACGCCGAAGAACAAAGCCATGGACGAGACCAGCAAGAGAAGCAGCTTGGAACTGAGGCTGCCAGAGATTTTCTGCCAGCGGGCGGTGCCAGTTAAGCCGGGCTTATTGTTAAGTTCCGACATGAGACAGCTCCGGAACACTTGCTGGAGCCTGGGCCGTCTGTAGTGAATGTGCGGGCTCGTAAGCCCGACCATTCGGGAAGATCGGCAGATATTTCACAGCCAGTGCAAAGACCAGAAAACCGGAAGCAATGATGGCCAAGGTGATGGAAATTTCAGTCCACTTCGGGAAATATTTGTCGCCAGAGGAAGCGAGCATACCGGTGATCGCCACGTTCATGCGGTTGGCAACGAAACCGAGAAGCGTTAAGACGGAACAAAAATAAAGCGCGGTGCGATTGGTATGAACGCTGCGGCGGAAAAGCAGAAACATCGGCACCAGCAGAAGAATAATTTCCAGGAAGAAGAGATAGGTTTCCGAGCGTGGCTGCAAGAGAAGATGAAGTTCATGACGGCGCATGAGATCGACAAGGCGGAGGCTGAGGTAGAACGAGAGAACTACCGCCAACACACGGCCCAGGCCGGTAAGGAGCGAGAGTTCGAGCCGCTGATGAAAAGCTTTATCCGCATGCCAGGATTCAAAAATTGTCATGGCGAGCCCAGCACAGATAGCGGAGATGAAGAAGAAAACTGGCTCCAGCGAGGAATACCACAGCGGATAGAGTTTTCCAGGCACGATCAAGTAGAGGCTGCCGAGCGAAGACTGATGGAGAGTGGAGAGGATAACACCGGCAATAACCAGAGGAATCATGATGGTGTGCATCCACTCGAGTTGGCGTTTCATGCCGAACCGTTCGAGCACCACGGGAAGGAATTCGAGGAACAGCACGGTCGTGTAGAGCATCACGCACCAGGCAATTTCAAACATTACGGAGTGGTGATTCCACATGACCAGCGGGTGCCAAATGCGATAGGGCCTGCCAAGATCGAGTATTAAAGATGCGATGAACATGGAATAGCCGAGAAAGGCGGTGAGGATCATCGCGCGGAGGACGGGGCGATACCGCTTCAAGTTGAAAATGTAAACAACTGCGGCGAGCGTGAAACCGCCGCCCGCAAGGGCTACAGAAAAAAGTTTGAAGCCGACCCACAAGCCCCAGGGAAAATCGTCGGTGAGATTGGTAGACTGGCCCAGGCCGTGCGTAAGACGGTAAACCAAGGAGTAGAGGCCTGGAATCAGGATGATTACCAGAATGGACTTCCAGAAAGTGATCTTTGGCATTTTCATGGTCATCATCCTTTTCCGTTCTTTGCGGGGGCTGAATTGTTCTTGCCCTCAGCTTCAGCCACTTCCACGCGGCGATTGGAGATCCACCAGATGCCACCAAGCAGTACCGAACCTAAAGTCACAACGTCAGGAACATGGGTCAGAACGCGATACGTAAGCAGAGGCATGGCTTCGGTGCTCTGGTCGGAACGGAATCCAAATTCTTCAAAGGGAACACTGGAGAGCAGAAGGACGGAAGTACCGCCGACTTCGTTCAGGCCGTAAATGTGATTGACGTAGTTGCCGGGATTGTCTTTGATGCGCTGCCGCGCTTCAGCGATGAGGGCATCGCGTTCACCAAACTTAGTTGCGCCAGTGGGGCAGGCATCCGCGCAGGCTGTCTGCTGGCCGTTGGCAACGCGGTCGGAGCACATGTCGCATTTGCGGACGAGCGGGGCGGTCTTGTTCCACTCATATTTGGGAACGAAGAAGGGACAGGCCAACATGCAGTAGCGGCAGCCCATGCATTTG
>DASXIT010000013.1:0-61546 GCA_036497825.1 Candidatus Acidiferrum sp. | reverse complement strand
CGCCCTGAAGACATCCAAGTGAATGAGCTCAGGTGGTTTTCCTGGAGAATGGTCGTTAAATCTGTTCCACTGAGGTTACAACTCTTTACCATCACCGCTTCGCGACCGCCTTGCTCCACCACATACAAATATGCAAGCCGATTTCCTGTAGGCGACCAGGCAGCCTCTCTAATTGTGGCCTGATTTTCGGCTGTCAGTATCTTGTGAGGAGAGTCTCCGTGCGAACCCATCACCCAAATTTCACGCGCCCCATTGCCGCTTCGCAGCCTTTCGTAGGCAATGTTGGAACCGTCGGGTGAAACCATCCCTCCTCCGAACACATCCTCAACTTCAGCAAGTTTCTCTGCCTCACCTCCTAGTATTGGAATCGACCACAAGCTAGCTGGCTTTCCGGGAACGCCGACAGAAGCGAGGAAGCGTTTCGAGTCCGGGAACCAACTCCCAAAGGTCCAGAAAGCTGTCCCCGTCTGAATGCCGGTAGGCAAAGGTACGTCTTTGGTTACGTTCGTGGCGACGAGCTGTAAGTGAATGCCTTGCTGGTCAGAGTAGCCTAAATACTTGCCATCCGGAGAAATCGCGGCGCCGAGCACCGGCGAATCCTGAGCGTTTGCTGTGAGCTTTCGTTGATTGAACTGCGGCAGAGGTTCCGAGCGACGAGGAAAAAACCACGTAAACAGCGCGGTGCCGATCAGGGCCGCCGTTACCAGCAGCGCGGCCGTTACACTGCTCCAATGCCGACGCACGAATTTGCCGGTGCGATAGGCGATGGAGTCCGGTCGGGCACGGATGGGCTCGTGTCGTAAGTATCGTTGCAGGTCGTCGGCAAAGGCCTTTATTGAGGCGTAGCGCTCCTGCGGATTCTTTTTCAGCGCTTTCGCGACAATCGTATCCAGATCGCCGCGCAACAACTGCGCCAGCTTATTCGGCGTCGTGTTGCGCCTCTTGGCATTCGTGACTGCGCTCTCTCCATTTGCCTGCGGCAGAGCTACCATCTCCGATGGACGACGAGGCTCGGTATCCAAGATCGCTTTCACCAGACCCACTGGGGTACGCGGACCGGCGCCTGCCGGATGGTGCCCCGTCAGCAGTACATAGAGCAGGACCCCGGAAGCATAGACATCTGTGGCAGTTGTCACCGCCTCGCCCTTCAATTGTTCAGGCGCCGCATATTCAGGCGTCATTGCCCTCACACCTTCGAGCGTGAGCGGAGCTTCTCTGGACTGCCCATCGCCATGCAACAGTTTGGCAATTCCAAAGTCGAGAAGCTTCGCCTGACCGTCCTTTCGCACTAATATGTTCGAAGGCTTCAGGTCACGGTGCACGATAAGGTTGGCATGTGCTTGTGCTACGGCTGCCAGGGCGTCGAGGAACAGCTGAATGCGGGCTCTGACGTCAAGGCTGTCTTGGTCACAATAGCGGTCAATATGGTCGCCCTCGACGTACTCAAGAATGAGAAAAGGCTGGCCCGATGCTGACACTCCTGCGTCAATCAGTTCCGCGATGTGGGGATGTGTCAGGCGACCCAGAATGCGGCCTTCGCGTTTGAACCGCTCCTCGCCGCCCTTCCCCATCAGCGCGATATTGAGAACCTTCACTGCCACGCGACGCTCAAATCGACCATCGTTTCGTTCCGCCAGCCAGACGGCACCCATTCCCCCGTGGCCGATTTGCGCTAGCAAGGTGTAGACACCAAGAGTTTGGCCTGCCAGGCCAGGTCCACACGGCAACTCCATGGCACTCACTTCGAGAAAGCCTTCCTGAGACAGCAGGCGATGCTCAAAAAGAAGCTTTTCCAGTTGATCGGCGAGAGTTGGGTTCTCCGCATGCAGCGAGGACAGCCAGGTGGAGCGCTGTTCGTCTGTCATTTCCAGCGCTTCATCAAGGTATGGACTAAGGGCCTGCCATTGATCGTCACTGAGTTTGGACATTAATTCCTCAGAGCGGCAAATCCGTGCGAATGTAGCGATGGAGATAGATGCGCGCCTTTTCCCATCTTCTCTGTACGGTCCGTTCTGATAGATTTTCCAAGGCAGCGATTTCGGCAAAAGAGAACCCGCAGAAAAACTTCATATCGACCAGTTCAGCCAGCTTGGGCTCGACTTTCGCCAGCTGATCGAGCGCATCGCTGATCGACGAGAGTTCTTTGACGTCAACAGAATTCTCGCCT
Organism: Candidatus Acidiferrum sp.; assembly: GCA_036497825.1. Lineage (GTDB taxonomy): Bacteria > Acidobacteriota > Terriglobia > Acidiferrales > UBA7541 > Acidiferrum. The sequence goes on along the minus strand of DASXIT010000013.1, from coordinate 59,379 downwards.
AGGTCGGTTTTGAGAGAAGTGATTTCGAATCCGCCGCCGCGTTTGATGGCGTTGCGGTTCCGGGCGTGATCAATGACGAGTCCGCGCATCACGCGCGCGGCATACCCCATGAAGCGCGGTCTGTCAGGAAAAGACTGGCCTTCGCGTGCGGCAATGTCGAGATAGGCTTCGTGCAGAAGAGTAGTAACACTCAGGCTTGCTGGGGTTCCCCACCGAGCTAGCTCCCGTTTCGCCAGCCGATGCAGCTCCGAGTACAGAGTGCTGAAAAGTACGTCCGCGGCTGCGTTATCGCCGCTATCGGCTGCCCCGATCAGCGAGGAAATTGTCGACCCCACACGGCACGCTCCTGCCGGCGAATCGCCCTGAGTTGCCATTCAGTGTCGCACATTTACCGGTAGTAACCAAGGTACGCAGATCGTCCACAATATCGAAAGACAGCTAGACGTTTCTCCTACGTTCATCTGTTGGGCGCGTTCGATTGCCCAACAACCTTCTTCATTCCGTCGCGTAAGAACAGGCGTCCTTCTCGTTGGCGCCTTCGAACTTCAAATGCATTCGACCGTAAGCGCTAGGCGACCAGGTGGAGAGAAAATGAGATTGGGAGGCCGGGTTTGTCCATATCGCGAGTAGACTTGGGGAAGCTTATCCTTCTTCGAGGCACGCCTTCATGGATCCAAAACAAACCATTCAGGCCTTTGTCGACGCGATCAACTCCCAGGACTGGATTAGGCTCGATTCACTGGTCGCGCCGGACTTTGTGCGGCACAGTATTGCCGCCGGTGAACCCTCCGTCCGAAGCCGCGTGGACCTCGTGAGGTTTCTTCGCCTCGAATATGAGACATTCCCAGACGCCCAGGAAACAATCCTCGACATATTTGCTGAAGACGAAAAAGTTGCCGTGCGGCACCATTTCCGTGGAGTTCAACACGGTGCGATGGGTTCGTACCTGCCCAGCGGTAAGACCATGAATGCCGAATACATTGCAATCTATCGCGTTCGGAATGGCCAAATCCTTGAGGCTTGGGCCGAATGGGACAACCTCGCAGGCTTGAGACAATTGGGCCACCTGTAGATCGCTTGTATCTCCGCTTCTTAGGGGCGGATGCAGGTTGAATAGTGCGTGCAGTTATCAGGCCGCCGGGAAACGATCTCGACCTTAGGATAGAGCTTTGCTGCGCGCTCGAGCAGATGAGTTAGTCTGAGTTGTGGCTTCATCACGATTCTTCGCTTCCAATTTGTTCCGACATTCTTACCTACCTCCTCTCGCGAGCATCGCGCTTGGCTCATCACGATTCAGGTCACCTTCGTTGTTGATCATCATGATTGCGCGTTCGCGCACGTCGGATGGAAGGGAGCACGCTCTTCGGGCCGCCATGTCGATGTGCACCCCAACAATTTCGGTCACCGCAGCGAGGTCTCCGGTCTCATCGTTTGTCATCTCGTGACGCATGCGGATTCCTTTGTCCTTCACTTCCAGCACCGTTGAACGAACCGTGACAACATCGCCGGCATGCAGTTCGCGTTTGTACTCGATCCGCTGCTCAACGGCCGCCATGCCGGTGCCATCGCGCGAGATGCGTGCGCGTGTCAGAGCGACGCACGAGAGGAGCTGCCAGGACGCCTCGTCGAATTTCGCGACGTACCACATCACATTCATGTGTCCCATGTGGTCGCATTGCCATGGATAGACCGTCCCACGATAGGTGATTGTGAACTCGGACATGGATGTCTCCTTGAGATCGAATCTAAATTTCCGAAACGGGAAGAGGGCGTGCGCAACCCTCTAAGGAAAAACAACAACTTTCCAAAACTTTGCCGATCCGCTCAAAAGTTACTTAAGCTACTCTTCGAGACCGCCACGCATCTTTGGCCGAACTGAATGGCGGAAGTATTGTCGATCTCGAAGGGTTTACCGCTCTCGCAGTGGAGCAGGCCACGAAAAGCTCTGATTTTGGGATTAAATACAAACACTTGCTATGATTTCATGGCCAATCTTGCTTCCTTCCCTCAACCCACTTTGAGTTTACGTTGTTCGTATCTGGGCCCGGCCAGGAGGTGGCTGCGCTTTGCAGGGAGCCAGACGAGTTTCTGGGAGGAACCCCGTTTTTCTCCGTGTGTTGCAACGAACTTCAACGTCCCAATCAGGATGGCAGCGCGGCGGTCGAAAGGTGTCACCGAGATGTCAAACTCCTGTCAGTTCTCTAATACTTACGCGCGCGAGTTCAAGATGTCTCCTGACTGCAGTGATCTGTCACAAAGCGTGACCGGGTAAGATAGTGCGTGGCAGATCGGACAGCGGGTACGAGGAGACTCTATGAGCGTTTACGCGATTGCGCAGTTGTGGATTCACGATCCGGCGACTTACGGGCGATATGTAAACCGATTTATGGAGGTATTCAAGAATTATAACGGCCGGGTGCTGGTGGCGGACGAAAGTCCGTTGATCGTCGAAGGAACTTGGGACGGTGACAAAATGGTTGTGGTTTCGTTTCCGGATGAGCGGTCGTTTCGGGATTGGGCCGAGTCCCCAGAATATTTGGAGATTGCGAAGGATCGGAAGGCCGGAGCGAAGTCAGTAATAGTGTTGGCGAAAGGAATTGCAGGTCACGGCGAGGCTCTGAGGGCATGACGCTGCTAGTACCCCGCCGAGTGCGATTTGGGCATGATGCGAGACCATCGGGATCGAACAACCCTCCAGCATCTCCGAATATTAGGATGGCACAATCGTTTTATGTTCTGATCTGTTCTATAAAAAGGAAAGTCAAGAAAAAACACTCCTGCAACAGCCGGGCTTTTTCTTGCTTCGCAGCCCACATGATGGAGCAGGATCTGTTCTGAACTTCCGCGCCATGTGCTCGGTTGCTGGACGCGTTGGCCCAGCGATTTGGATTTTCTCTACCAGCGGTTTTCATCACTTCTTCGCGACGAAGCCTGTCCGAGTGCCGACAATCCGTCTTATTAGACGGAGACGAAATCGAAACCCTGCGTCGGCTCTTCATCCTGCTGTTTTCCAATGAAGATTTGGAAAATGTAATTTCGGCTTTTGAAAATGAAATTGCGCATCTGCAAGATAATTTGAAAACAATCGTGCATAAGTCTTTGAGGAATAAATAATGCAAAACGCCATCATTTACCGAATGTAACGCAGTGAAACTAAAGAGGAAGGTTGGCTCGCCCTAGCGGACGATTTCAGAACTCTTGGAATCGTTCAGATCACTGCCGAATTTCCAAAGTTCGACCTGTGCTTGGCTTAGTCATGGACCGGGCATCGTGCCCGCATGTCCCAATCCTTGTCAAAAATTGACAAGATTTGCCAACAAAGCTATTCTTTGATTGACTCGGCTACCGAGGTCCACTTCTATGCCCATGAACATAAGTCTTACCTCGCACCTTGAGGAGATGATCCGCGAGAAGATCGCCTCCGGATCCTATAGCTCCGCCAGTGAGGTCGTTCGAGAGGCGCTGCGTCTGTTGGAGCAAGAGGATCAAATCCGGGCCCTGAAAATGCAGAGACTCCGCGAGGACATACGGGATGGTCTGGAGAGCGGACCTTCCAAAGTGTTCGACCCGCAGGAAATCAAGCGGGTCGCCCGCGAAAAGAAATTGCCGAAAAGTCAGAAATAAATGTCCCAGTTTCACATTAGCCCGCGCGCAAGCGAGGATTTGATCGAGATTTGGAACTACATTGCAGATGACAGTGTGGCAAGTGCCGATGCGTTCATCGACAAACTCTACCAGACGATTCAAGTGCTGGGTCGTCAGCCCGGGTCAGGTCGCCATCGCAAGGAGTTGGCACCCGGGATCCAAAGCTTTCCCTTCGGCCGGTATGTCATATTCTACCGTGCAGTCAAGAGTGCGATTGAAATTGTTCGTGTTCTGCATGGTGCCCGCGACATCGAGAGTGTCTTCGAGGGCCACGCAAAGCAGGCCAATCCAAGCGGTTAACTTGAGCTTCGGGTTCGATGTAATTTGACCGCGGGCACTGAAAGGCCAGCGCGTGAAGGAGATTCACTGCAGCACAGCATTTTCCCAAATCCCAATTCACCTCCGGAAATCGGCAAGTACAATCCAGGAAATGCCCACAACCGCCGAAATTGATTTGTTGCGGCTAAGCAATGAGAAGTTGGCTCGCCCTAGCGGACGATTTCAGAACTCTGGATAGTGTTCTCACTGTGCCAGAACTAAAGTCTTTTTGATCGAAAGCGTCAATTAGGGAACACCGGTTGCAACTGAGCACAATAAAGAGGTCAGTCCGCCCCTGTTCGCGTCGATAGAGTCCAAGACTTGAATTCAGATATTCAGATCACGTCGCGGCCCTCCTAAACGTTATAAAATAAACAATATGACCTCCAATATGACTCCCTTGGAGGCCGCGATGAGCCCTGAACTGAACTAAAGACGCCTTAACTGTCTATCTTGTCTACAACAAACCGTTCGACGTGATCTTCAAGAGGGTGCAATCTAAAGAATGGCTCCCCGGGCTAGATTCGAACTAGCAACCCTTCGGTTAACAGCCGAATGCTCTACCATTGAGCTACCGGGGATCCGCTTAGGAAGGACGATTATCTTACTTGAAAATTCTAGCCAGCCGAGAGTGTGCTGTCAATCAGGCACGATCACTAAACCGAAAATGAATGGGTCGTTGGCGTGCGCAAACAAGACCACGCTCGGGCTTGGCAGTTCTAAATTCTAAAAGTGGAAAACGATCGCGGCCACAGCCTGGAAATTGTTTTGCGAATCGCCAAAGAATGCTGTCCTTACCCAGTCACCTTCACCACGCAACGACAAGCGCGAATTCACACGATAATCGAGGCCAATGCCAGCCTGTACCGTCCAAGTGTTCCTGCTGTATCCAGCGGTCTGTGGCTGAAGGTGAGCGCCTCCGAAAAGCGCGTGTCCAAAAGGCTCGAACCGTGCGCGCCTGGAACCAATACGAATTCCCCCGGCACCGCCAAAATATTTCACGTGTTCGTTTTGATAGATTGTCGGTGCAAATCCCGTCACCAGGTTTCCTTCTAGAGCGAACCAGTCATTCGTGAAGTACGTCACGGTAGTATTGAGCCCTACTAGACTTGCATCAATGCGGTTCGATTGAAAGCGGAAGAACTCAACGCCCAGGCCGAGTTGCCACCGGTAATCGTCACGATCGCCAAAAATGTAGCGAGGCTTTGCTGGTGGTGCAGCCGCTGCCGGATCGGCGGCGGGAGCCGCATCTGACGGCGCAGCAAGCACGAAATTCGCAGGCTGAGCAGCTTCGGCAGGTGTGTCAAAATTGACTGTCGAGACGGAAGTCACTGTAAATAGCGCTGCATTGGTTTCGGTCGTCGACGAATTGTCAGCCCACACTTTATCCTGCGCTTGCACACCGCCCGCGCAGAAAAATCCAAGCGCGAACGCCAACCCTATAAGTGGCTTTTTCATACGCATTCTTTCTGCCTCTCCCAGCCAGCGCCCCCATGGGTTTCCGGCCTATCTTACATAGGTTACCCAATTCGACCCCTCTGATAGACACGTCTTCCTAAATAAGTGCCGGGGCGGATAACTGCCTCACATTGGGTAGGAATACTATATCGCAAAAATCACAGAATTAGAGAGAACGGATTTTAGTTTCTTACTGGTGGGAATGCATTCGAAGACGATTCGAATACATACTCATGTTTATAACATTTAAATAGGAGGACCGGAATCGAATACATCTGCACTTCTTGAGTAGCCTTCGACCAATCAAGGAACCAGTCTGTAATTATGAATTCCCGCACTTATGGACAGACTCGAGCCGGCAACCTGTGGTACCCACCACACTCGACGCATCCACTGGTGCTCGCTGGTCATCATTCGATGCCCTACATAATCAAGGATCACTGGGCTTACTTGCGTGGCAAAGTATATTGCGTTCGAATGGGCGAATGGCCGCATTAGCGGATCGCTCTCCACTCCATAATTCCCTGAAATTGCGCGACGCGTGGTATAGGCGTCGAAAATGGCGGCACTATGGCCGACAGCAACCAGGCCGTACCAGATTTTGCGCTCGCGCTGTGTTTCATAGCTGCCACGGGCAGCGAGTTTGACTGGGGTCTTTAAGGCCGAGGCGGTTACGCCTGGTGTAATGGCTTCCGCATCTTTTGACACATCTGCTTTGGCGAGCGGGGCATCCGGCAGCGACCAACCGCCAGTCTTTGTTAACGCCGCTTCTTCCGTGTGGCCAGCTAGCTGAGTTGATTGGTCGCTGGGAGAAACAGGCTTGTCCACCGGGGAAGCCGCAGAGAAGAGCAACAAAAAGGAAGCTAGAATCAAGATTCACCTCAGCTGTCGTAGGACAGGGGTGGGATCCTGTTGGCTGCGACTTCCTCACAATACTGTACTGCCGAACAGGTGTCACTGGTCCTTCGGTCATAGCCCAAGTAGTACTTTTTCGCCTGACAAATTAGGACTACTGGGGTGATTGCCACTTCTTGAAGATCTCTAATAGACTGATTCTACAAATGCTTATAGAACGGCAACTTATTTGATCCTTCTAAAAATGCCGAGATTTAGCTTGATGTTCGCTTATCACACAAAATCCTCCCCGCGATAAAGCGCTCCAGACTGCTCTTTCCGTCAGCAGATTCCATTGCGGGCGAAATAAGGGAAAACTCCTGCTATAATCCCGCCCAACGACTCCGGGAGGAATAGTGGTCCCAGACTCTTCATCGGCAAGGCGCGCACCAACTCCCAAACGAGAATCAAAACTTCCGAAATTCATCGTCGTCGAAGGACCGCTACGAGTTGGAAAAACGACCTTGGCGCGGATTCTGGCGGAACGCCTGCACGCTCGTCGAATTTATGATTGCGAAGACAATCCCTTCCTGGCGGACTTTTATTCAGAAAAGGCGGGCGCCGCGTTTCGCGCACAACTTTATTTCCTGATGGAACGACAAAAGTGTTTAAGGGAAGGCGTAACAGACGAACTCCCCGGAGTTGTGATTTCCGATTATTTGATGGAAAAAGACCGGATTTTTGCGAACCTGAATTTGGATGATGCGGAATTGAAGCTTTACGAGCGCTACTACGAGGCGCTGACTCAAGAACTCCCGCAGCCTGACCTGGTCATTTATCTTCAGGCCAAACCGGAAGTACTGCGAACTCGCATTGCCAAGAAGAAAGTTGCGGAAGAAAAACAAATCTCACCGGAGTACGTGGAAGAAGTAGCGCGGGCCTACGAACATTTTTTCTTCCGCTACTCTGGAGCTGATTTACTAGTCATCGACACGTCCGAAATTGATTTCGTGGAACGCAGTGAGGATTTGCAACAACTATTAGCTCGATTGCAAGAACCTGTAAAAGGCACTCAATATTTTCTGCCACTTGGCGGAACTGACTAATCACGCCGGACTTGTGCTCATCATCTTTGATGCTGAAGTAGCACCACAATAAATCATTACCGACGAATGGGGGAGTTGCCATGGATCAGTGGACACGGCGTAAGTTTTTTGTGACTACCTTAGCCGGCGGTGCTCTTGTCGGCGCCGATCGCTTATTGGGCGAGCCGGTCGCGAGCGATCGCCCGGAAGAATTACCTTCCGGAATTTCGCGACCGGATGTGGCCAAACGCCCGGTCATCATTTCCGCGGCGAATGGCGTGAACGCCTTGCAAAAGGGAATGGACATTCTGAAGAGCGGAGGTGACACGCTTGATGCTGCAATCGCCGCCGTGACCGTTGTGGAAGATGATCCGAATGATGATTCCGTGGGCTACGGCGGATTGCCGAACGAGCTGGGCGTCGTCGAACTTGACGCCAGCGTAATGCACGGACCAACACGCCGTGCAGGTTCGGTTGCCAGCGTTCAGAAGATTAAAAATGTTTCTCGCCTGGCAAAAACCGTGATGGAGCGCACCAATCACGTAATGATTGTCGGAGATGGTGCAAGGCGATTCGCAGCCGACGAAGGCTTCGAAGAGATGAATCTGCTAACCGAGCACTCCAGAAAAATCTGGTTGGCTTGGAAGGCAAAAACCAGTTTCAATTGGCGCCCCGGTATCGATAGTCCCGAATGGAAGGATCACATCTCTCAGATCTTCGACGGCGACGAGGCAAAAATTGCTTATGCGGAACGGGTCATCTCTCGCCCACCGACCGGCACCATCAATTGTCTGGCGGTGAATGAAAAAGGCGAGGTCAGTGGAACCACCACAACTTCAGGCCTGGCGTGGAAAATTCCCGGCAGAGTTGGCGACTCTCCGGTTATTGGCGCCGGTCTCTACGTAGATGGTGACATAGGCGGCGCGGGTTCGACCGGCAAAGGCGAAGAGAATATAAAAATCTGTGGTGGTCACACTATCGTTGAACTTATGCGGCGAGGTATGAAACCCACCGATGCGTGCCTGGAAGCGTTGGGACGAGTAGTGCGCAATTACAATAAGGACAAAACAAAATTACAGACATTTCATCTCTATTACTACGCTCTGAACAAAGACGGCGAATATGGAAGCGCTTCCCTCTGGAAGAATGGGTATGAAGAATCGCAACTCTCCATGTTTGCCGTACATGACGGAACAAAAGCCAGACTGGAGCACTGTAAACCTTACTTCGACGAAATAGGCCACGAACAATAATCCGCAAGCGGAAATTAGTCATGTATTCTATCGAGTTATGGACCAGGCAAACGTTCTAATCATTGGCGGCGGCGTGGTTGGATGCGCCATCGCGGAAGCTATTTCTCATCATTGGCAAGATGTCTACCTCGTCGAACAGTTTCCCAAATTCGGCATGGCGACCAGCACGCGCAACAGCGGGGTGATCCATTCCGGTATCTATTACAAAAAAGATTCCCTGAAAGCTCGCCTTTGCGTTTCGGGAAATCGCCTGACCAAAGATTTTTGCAAAAAGCACAATGTCCCCTATCGAACGACAGGGAAACTGGTGGTCGCAAAAGACGAGCATGAACAAGAAGAACTCCTCGCTCTAAAGAAAAAGGGCGAAGACAACGGTGTCGCAGGGCTGCGCATTATTGATGCAGCCGGAATTCGAGCGCGAGAACCCCACGTGCGTGGATTTTCGGCTCTGGAAGTTCCATCGACTGGCATCTGCTCTTCGGAAGAATTGGTTCATGCGTTTGCCCGCGTGGCGGAAAGTCGCGGAGCTAATCTTGTCAATTACGCCAAGGTTGAGTCGTTAGCGCCCAAGAAGAATCTCATCCAGGTTGGCTTGCGAATTGGCGATGACAAATCTTCCGAGACAGAAACGATTGAGGCTCGCTGCGTAATCAATGCCGCCGGACTATACGCAGATGAAGTGGCGCAGCTGCTGGGTCCTAGGCCCTGGAAAATATATCCGGTTCGCGGTGAATATTGTGAAATTCGCAGCAAACGAGCTGAACTGATTCGCGATCTCGTTTACCCATTGCCGCTGCACGATAGTTTTTCCTTGGGGCTGCACTTTACAAAAACTTTGTGGGGCACGACATTACTTGGGCCAACGGCCGCTTACGTCGATAGCAAAGAGAATTACGAGCGGGACCGCATGACGGTTGCCGAATTCGCAGAAGATGCCAAGACCATGCTCCCAGAACTTGACGCCAGCGATCTGCAGTTGGCCTACACCGGCTTGCGCCCAAAGCTGGTACCACCGGGAACGAATGGGGTTATGGATTTTGTGATTCAGCCAGACCGCGAAGTCCCTCAGGTGATTCAACTGATCGGAATCGAATCTCCCGGATTGACCGCAGCTCCGGCCATCGCCCAGCATGTTTTGGGCTTGGTCAAAAACGTGCTGAACTAACAGTTTGCGCATCACCTTACTCAATTACGATGCGCAAGAATTTCTTCTTTCCTATCCGCACCTCATAGGTGCCATCATTCTGGGTGTTAAGCCTAGCTGTAGGGTCTTTGATGATTTTTCCATTCACCTCCAGGCCGCCTTGCTCGACAATCCGCGCGCCGTCAGAAATGGATTCCACTTCTGAAAGGTACTTCAATAATTGCGGCCATTTTGGAGATGCCGATATGTGCTGAGTTTCTGTTACTAAGGACCCGTCAGGGCGACGTCTAAGACGTCTTTCTTGCATTTCAGCAGGCGCTTGCCGGTCACGAAACACACGCTGGAAATTATCTGCAGCTTTGCGGGCTGCATCATCCCCCTGGAAACCGGAGACCACTTCCTCAGCCAGACGCATCTTTGCATCCATTGGATGCAACTTGCCGTTGGCAACTTCCTGCTTCAATACAGCAATTTCTTGTGGCGTGCGGTCGGTCACCAGCTCGTAGTACGACCACATCAGCTCGTCCGGGATGGACATCATTTTGCCGAACATTTCCTGGGGCGGCTCCGTGATTCCCACATAATTCCCCAAGCTTTTCGACATCTTTCGCTGGCCATCCAAACCAACCAGAATCGGCATCATGACCGCAATCTGCTGTTCCTGGTTGTACTCGCGTTGTATCTCGCGTCCGATCAATAAATTGAACTTCTGCTCGGTGGCGCCCAATTCAACATCGGCCTCCAACACGACCGAGTCATAAGCAACCAATAATGGATAAAGGAATTCGTGAACGGAGATGGGCTGCTGATTCCCGAGCCTGGTGCGGAAATCCTCGCGTTCCAGCATGCGTGCCACGCGGTATTTTGCGCAAAGACGAACAATGTCGTAGCTGCTCAGCTTGTCCAGCCATTCACTGTTGTAGCGGACTTCCGTCTTCCTGCGATCGAGTATCCGGAACACTTGCTCCAGATATGTTTGTGCGTTCTCGTTCACCTGCTCTCGGGTAAGCGGGGGACGTGTCTCTGACTGGCCGGTAGGGTCGCCCACCATCGCCGTAAAATCACCAATCAAAAAAACCGCAGTGTGGCCCATTTCCTGAAAATGTTTCAGCTTACGAATCACAACGGTATGACCAAGATGAATATCAGGCGCAGTGGGGTCAACGCCGAGCTTCACACGGAGAGGCTTTCCGGTTTTCAGGGATTTTCCCAGTTTCGTTCGCAACTCCGCTTCCGGGACAATCTCTGAAACACCTTTTTTCAGGTAAGCAAGCTGCTCATCGACGGGCTTAAATTTGAGTTCAGTCTTCATTGGGCTTGGTGTTAAAGCGTTTCGCCTTTCCATCCGCGTCAAACCAGACTTTTCCACCCGCTATCATAATTCCTTGCGAATTCACGAACATGCGATGAGGAATGCCTTTGGCGATTTCAGCGACGAACGACAACGTGAAAATCTGATCGTACTCTCTTAGGAAGGCAGCGGAGTTAATGATCTTGTTTTGTTTGCCGTCATAATAGGTCGCGGGGTAAGACACAAATTTTGCGGCAACCGATCGATTCCCTGCTATCACAGCGTTGTAGAATGCCTGGACATTCTTCTCAACAATTTCATCGTTCGTTGCGCCCGATACAGCGTAGCGGCTCTGGCCGGAAGGCGTGCACTCATGGTCTAACTGCAAATAAACAGGATAGGTGGTCTGGCCATCCGCGCTGACCCACTTTCCCTCCAATACTTCCGCCTGCAATGGCGCGACAGTCTGAAAATGCGAATCGTGTTCCGCAAAGTGCAATGAGAAAGTACCCCGCAGTTTATTCGACGAGTCTGTCTCCGCAAGCGAAATATCGCGAGCACTCGTATATTGTCCAGTCAGCGGGATATCCTCTAAATGCTTTTTGTAAAAATAAGAACCTTCCAGTTCCTGCTCTTTGGCGTACAAACTTAGGCCGATCTCCGTGTTCTTTCCCAACGTGCCGCGATATTCATTGCACGAACCACTCTTCAACTGCGCGCGGATAATCGAAGGCCGCAACAAAGAGACGGCGCCCATCAGAAGAACTGCAACAACCGTAGAGTGGCCAATCATTCGGATCATTTTCATTTTCTTATGACCCTGCGCCCGACAATGTTGTACTGCCCTTCCAAAATAATTTTTGCGGCCTCCGTATAAATGCGATGCTCTTCTTTCAGAATTCGCTCCGAAAGGGCATGCTCATCGTCTCTATCGTAAACCGGGACTGTTGCTTGCAAGACAATTGGACCGGCATCCAGATTCTCATCGACAAAATGAACCGTGCAACCGGCAAATTTCACGCCGTAGTCGAGCGCCTGCTTTTGCGATTCAAGCCCAGGGAAAGAAGGAAGCAGCGAGGGATGAATGTTCAGGATCCGCTGAGGAAACGCCGCGATGAAAAAAGGGGAAAGCAAGCGCATGTATCCTGCCAGGCAAATCAAATCCACCTTCTGCTCTTGCAAGACCGCCACAACTTTGCGGTCATAAGCTTCTCGCTCTAAGCCCTTGGAAGCGATGGCCAACGCAGGTATACCGCGCGATTTCGCACGTTCCAATCCCAATGCATCCGGCTTATTGCTGATGACAATGGCAATTTCCGCGTCAGGAATCCGTTGCGCGGCCACACTATCTGCGAGCGCCTCGAAGTTCGAACCACGACCGCTTAGGAGCACACCAATTCTTTTCTTCATTTGAGAAAAAACGTTAGCACATATGCAGGAGTGGACAAAATCCCCGCAGGATTGCGACTGCGCAACACTGCACGTTACTATAGGTTGAGCGCGCCGGAATAAACCACGCGAGCTTTCCCGGTATCTCCCTTTTCAATGCGGCCAACTCGGAAGAATTTTTCTCGTCGGCGTTTCAAGTCGGCTTCTACATCTTTCACATAGGCCGCGGGTACGCTCACAATCATTCCCACACCCATATTGAATGATTGCAACAGCTCGTCGGAATCCATTTCCCCAATCTTCGCAAGATATTTGAAGATAGGAGGTATGGGCCAGGTGTCCAGATCAATCGTCGCCTTGACCCCGCTGGGCAGAACGCGAGGCAAGTTTCCTGGGATCCCTCCGCCGGTAATGTGTGCGAGGGCCGATACCCAACCCTTAGCCAGAATATTTTTCAGTGCTGGCGCATAGCACACATGGGGTTTCAACAGCTCCGCACCGATTTTGTTGCCGACTTCTGCGACGTATGTGTCCGGCTTGTGCTTTGCTACCTCGAAAATTAGTTTCCTGGCGAGCGAATAGCCATTGGTGTGCAGCCCAGCCGAGGGTAGTCCCAAAAGCGTGTCGCCCGGCTTCACTGCCTTTCCGGTCAGCAATTTCTTGTGTTCGACAATCCCCACAATGAAGCCCGCCAAATCATATTCGCCAGGAGGATAAAATCCTGGCATCTCGGCGGTCTCTCCACCGATCAATGCGCAACCAACCTTGCGGCAAGACCGGCTCATACCGTCCACCAACTGCTCAACCACCGCAGGGTCAAGCTTGCCCATCGCCAAATAGTCGAGAAAGAAAAGTGGCTCCGCGCCCTGAACTAAAATGTCGTTCACGCAGTGATTGACAAGATCCCCGCCAACCGTGGAGTGAACACCCATAGCCATCGCGACTTTTAATTTTGTGCCAACACCATCCGCGCTGGAAACCAGCACTGGCTCTTTCCATTTTTTCGAATCGAGCGCGAACAACCCGCCAAAGCCCCCGATTCCGCCCAACACGGCTGGCGTAAACGTGCGGCTAGCTAAATGCCGTATGCGCTGCTTGGCATCGTCGGCAACAGCAATGTTGACTCCAGCATCGGCGTATTTCATGGTCTGCCGCCTTAACGGGTTCCAGTGAATTACAATTTTGAAAATCCTTGCTGCTTAGCACGTGAGGGAACAGTGAGCCGCAAGCAAGGACGAGTAACCCTCTTGGGTCACCCTCTGGGCGAACGATATTCTAATACGGGCGAAATCCGGTAGATCGGCGATCCGGACCTTATACAGCTTAAAACAAATGGAAGAGTCGACGCCAGCGCACAGTCCCGGGATGAATCAGCGCATTTCCATACGCCAGAAACCGTGCACCGATATCTCCGTTCCACGCGTCCCGCGGCGCATCTAGGGACATGTAGATCAGCACAGGAGTGCCGAGGATATCACTGCGTGGCACACATCCCCAATAGCGACTGTCCAGAGAATTTTCCCGGTTATCACCCATCACGAAATAACAATTGTCTGGCACCTTGTAAGGTAACCCGGGGAAATCACCGATCAATTGAGAATGCATTGGCGGTTCGGTTCGCCCGATGGTGTAGTTCTCTTCTAACTTTTTCCCATCGATCCACACTGCGCCGTCATGCACATCGACCGTTTCACCCGGCAAGGCAATGACGCGTTTCACGTAATCAGGCAGCGAACTGTCATAAGGCGGTTTGAAAATAATGATTTGCTGCCGTTTGGGACTCTTCCACAAGGGCACATGGATGTTGGTGAACGGGATGCCAGCGTCATATCCCAACCGGCTCATGATCAAGTGATCGCCAATCAACAAAGTATTTTCCATGGAAGCCGAAGGAATGACTCGAGCCTGCCCCAGTGTGCCATTGATCAGCATGAACGCCAGGATCACCCAAAACCACGCGATGACCTCGCTCTTCACTTTCACGCTCATCGGCACTTCGGGAGCTTTGCCCGTTTCTTTGTTCTTTTTTTCCTTCGTTGAGTCAGCTTTCACGCATCACCTTACTTAAATTTAGAAAGACAAATATTCCTCGGTAGTTCTGTCCACAAAACAGGCACTAGCGGAAGGTTTCGAAGAGCCTTTTCCATCGGATCGTGCTTGGATGTAGAAGAGCATTTCCGTAAGCGCGAAATCGAGATCCGAAATCACCGTTCCACGCATCGCCCGGAGCGTCCACGGACATATAAATCGCAACGGGTGTTCCAAGGATTTCGTCGCGCGAAACGCTGCCCCAATAGCGGCTATCGTAGGAATTGCCGCGATTATCACCCATCACGAAATATTGATTCTCTGGCACGGTAAACGGCAGTCCCTTGAAGGACGGAAGCAGCTCTGCGCGGGAAGGGAGGCGTGTAGGGCCTGTCGTGTAGTCCTCTTCTAACTTCTTGCCATTGATCCACACCGCTCCATCGTGAACGTCAATCGTTTCGCCGGGCAAGCCGATCACGCGCTTGATTAAATCCGGCAAGTTGTGACCATAAGGCGGCCGGAAAATAACGATCTGCTGCCGGTGCGGATTCTTCCAGAGGGGAACATGCCAATTTGTGAAAGGAATCCCGGCGTCATACCCGATTCGGCTCATAATCAGGTGGTCGCCGACCAGCAATGTATTTTCCATTGAGCCCGAAGGGATCACGCGTGCTTGTCCGATCGTTCCGTTGATCAGCAGGAAGGCTAAAATCACCCAAGCCCACGCAATCATTTCCTTGCGGACGCGCGTCGTCACCGAGAGTTCCTGCTCACGGCTGGTCTTCTTCTTGTTATTACTTGCAATTCGTGCGTCAGCCTTCACGTTCCACCGTTACCGCCTCGTGAGCTTTTCCATTCTCGCGAACTTCCAATTGAACAAGATCCGTTGGATATATTCCGGTATAGCAACTGGTACAGAATTTTCCTTCTCGATCGCTGACGGCCTGCTGCAGGCCGCCAAGTGACAAATAGCCCAAGGAATCCGCGCCAAGGAATTTGCGTATGTCTTCCGGAGAATTTGACGAAGCAATGAGCTCTTCTTTAGTAGGTGTATCCACACCGTAATAACACGGCGAAACGGTTGGCGGGCAACTGATCCGCATGTGTACTTCTTTTGCCCCGGCTTCTCGCACCATCCGCACTAATTTCCGGCTGGTTGTGCCGCGTACGATTGAATCGTCCACAAGGACGACACGCTTCCCGGCAATTAGGCTTCGCACCGGATTCAATTTCAGTTTTACACCAAAATTGCGAATCGCCTGCGAAGGCTCAATAAACGTGCGCCCGATATAGTGATTGCGGATCAACCCCATACGAAACGGAATTTTCGATTCCAATGCAAATCCGATGGCCGCGGGAACACCGGAATCCGGCACGGGCACAATCATGTCCGCATCAACCGGATGCTCGCGCGCCAACAAACGCCCCAGCATTTCCCGGGATTGATTCACAGATCGGCCAAATACGATACTGTCCGGCCGCGAGAAATAAACATGCTCGAAAATGCAATATTGATGTTTCTTGGGCGGACTGAAATGGATTGATTCCAGGCCCGCTTTCGAAATTCGCAGCATTTCACCCGGCTCGATTTCCCTGACGTATTGCGCGTTGAGAAGGTCGAACGCACAGGTCTCTGACGCGACCACCCAGGCGTCGCCACCATCTACATCCGGAATCCTGCCCAAAACCAGTGGGCGGAATCCGCGAGGGTCGCGCACCGCGTACATTTCCTCGGGCGTCAGTACCAGCAGCGAATACGCGCCTTCGACTTGGTTTAGCGTGTCGCCCAGCGCTCCGGAAAAGTTGCGCGCCTGCGAACGCGCTATCAGGTGCATGATCACTTCGGTATCGCTGTTCGTCTGGAAAATCGAACCGCGATGCTCTAGTTTCCGCCGCCATTCTCCTGCGTTCGTGAGATTTCCGTTATGCCCGAGCGCAATTTTGCCCTTGTTGCAATCAATCATGATTGGCTGCGCGTTGAGCAGCGCCTTATCGCCCGCCGTTGAATAGCGCGTGTGGCCAATCGCAGCTGTGCCAGGCAATTTTGCCAGCACCCGCGGCTGAAAAATTTCTTCCACTTCTCCCATAGCTTTGTGCATATTCAGATCGTGGCCGTTGCTGGCAACGATCCCAGCCGATTCCTGCCCGCGATGTTGCAAGGCATAAAGCCCCAAGTAAGTGATGTTCGCGGCTTCCGGGTGCCCAAAAACCCCAAACACCCCACACTCATCATGAAAATGATCGTCTGCGTATGCGAGTTTTGATGTCATGGAAGTTTTAATGCGCGCTCGATCGAATTTGCCCACGTATCTCTCAACGACTGAATCAAAGCTGAAACGACCGCAAACCCCTTATATTGGATGCGGAGAACATTGTCACGTGTAACTTTGCCGATCTCCGTCACGCCGACTCCCAAACTGGCAGCAATCTGCTTGATCGACGCTACCTCCTCTGGAGTAGCGGAAACAAGTGCCCGGGCGCCGCTCTCTCCAAATAGCGCATATTCGGCGGGGCCAGAACCTTCCAATTGAACTTCAGCCCCCAAACCATTCGCAGCAAAGCATGATTCCGCCACCGATACCGCCAAACCTCCATCGCTTAGGTCATGCGCTGACTGAAGTTTCCTTGCATCCGCCAACGAAACCAGCAGTTCGATCAACTTTCGCTCTGCATCAAGATTGATTGCCGGGGGTTCTCCGGCAACGATTTCGCTCAAAGTCTTCGCGTACTCCGACGAAGAAAATTCTTGGTTGAAATTAGGTTCGGTCCTCGGAGGCGCGCCTTCGAGAAGCAAAATCACGTCACCTGCCTGCCGAAATGCAATTTTCTGAACTTTGCCGGCATCCTCGATGATCCCCAGAATTCCAATCGTGGGCGTGGGATAGATGGACTTACCTAAAGTCTCGTTGTAGAAACTGACGTTGCCACCCGTAATGGGTGTGTTCAGTGCGATGCACGCCTCGCCAAGGCCATCGATGGCCTCCGAAAATTGCCACATGACTTCGGGCTTTTCCGGGCTGCCAAAATTCAAACAATTTGTTGCTGCGATCGGCCGCGCGCCGGAAGTGGCCACGTTTCGTGCCGCCTCGGCCACCGCATGCATGGCCCCTACTCTCGGATTCAAAGAACTCCACCGTCCATTGCCGTCCGTCGCCAGCGCCAGCGCACGTTTCGTTTCTTTGACGCGCACAACCGCCGCGTCGCTCGCTCCTGGCCCGGCCAAAGTATTGGTGCGCACCATCGTGTCGTACTGTTCCGTGATCCAGCGCTTCGAAGCAATCGTTGGTGATGCCAACAGCTTTGTAAAATTGGCTGTCAGATCGGTCCTTTCGCTAGCGAACTGGAACCAGTCCTTCTCCGATTCGCGCCGCGGATTCGGTTTGGCAATCGGCCGGTTGTAAACTGGACCCTCTTCTGCCAGCGGATGCGCAGGAATTTCTGCCACCACTTTTCCGTGGTCTCTCACGATCAAAAGTTCGCCGTCTTTCACTTCGCCAACTACCGTCGCGTCGAGCCCCCACTTCTTGAACACTTCCAAAACTTCCTGCTCGCGGCCCTTGTCCGCTACCAGTAGCATGCGTTCCTGGGACTCGCTCAGCATGATTTCATACGGAGTCATGCCCGTTTCGCGCTGCGGTACTCTTGCCAAATCAATCTCAATCCCGGTTCCGCCGCGCGAAGCCATTTCGCATGTTGAACAAGTCAGGCCCGCCGCACCCATATCCTGAATCGCAATCACCGCACCCGTCTTCATGGCTTCCAGGCAAGCTTCCAGCAACAACTTCTCCACGAATGGATCGCCAACCTGCACGTTGGGCCGCTTCTGCTGCGATTCCTCTGTAAACTCAGCCGATGCCAACAAAGACGCGCCGTGAATTCCGTCGCGCCCTGTTTTCGCGCCAACATAAATAACCGGATTGCCTGTTCCTTTGGCTTTCGCGAAGAACAGATCTTCTTTCCGTGCAATTCCCAAAGCCAGTGCATTCACAAGCGGATTTTGCGAATAGCAAGGCTCGAACACCACTTCACCGCCCACAGTCGGCACGCCAAAACAATTTCCGTAATGAGCCACACCTCGGATCACGCCATCCAGAATCCGCCGATTCTTCGCCGCCTCTTCTTCTGTGGTGTGCTTGCTGGCAACGATCTCTCCAAAACGCAGTGAATCTAGAATGGCAATCGGCCGGGCGCCCATCGTAAAAATATCGCGGAGAATTCCACCTACCCCTGTGGTTGCGCCCTGGAATGGCTCTACATAACTCGGGTGGTTGTGCGATTCAATCTTGAATGCCGCAACAAGCCCATCTCCAATATCCACGACCCCGGCATTTTCTCCAGGTCCCTGCACAACTAATTTCCCGCGAGTCGGCAGCCTCTTCAGATGCACTTTGCTCGATTTGTAGGAGCAGTGCTCACTCCACATCACGCTGAAAATACCCAATTCCGTGATGTTCGGGTCGCGTCCCAGGATCTTCTGGATGCGAGCGTACTCTTCGGCGGTCACTCCATGCTCTGCTGCGATTGCGGGCGTTACTTTGATTTCTGTCTGCGCGGTTGCCATTTGCCTGCCTAAACTCTGGAGCGCAACATCATGCTCGTACATTCATTCAAAAAATCGCCATACGGCCAAATTCCTAAGCGCTCGCCTTACTAACTCCAACTAGCGACTCGATCATCGACCGGAAGATCACCAAGCCATCCTCGGAATCCAGCGCTGCTTCCGCCGCGCGCTCCGGATGCGGCATCAATCCCGCAACGTTGCGCCCTCGGTTGCAGATGCCTGCAATGTTGTACGCCGAACCGTTCGGATTGCCGACATTGTCGTCTTTGCCGTCGGGGGAAGTGTAACGGAACAAAATTTGCCGGTTCTTTTCCAGATCGGCGAATGTTGCCTCATCGCAATTGTAATTTCCATCGCTGTGTGCAATCGGGATCGTCAGAATCTGCCCGGCCTTAGCGGCATTCGTAAACGGCGTATCTGTCTCTTCCACGCGAATATGGATGTGCTTGCAAATGAATCGAAGTCCGGAGTTGCGCATCATGGCCCCCGGCAGCAATCCGGCTTCCAGCAAGATTTGAAAACCGTTGCAAATGCCAAGTACCAGGCCGCCGCTTTTTGCAAATTTCTCGACGGATTTCATCACCGGAGAAAATCGCGCGATCGCTCCTGTACGCAAGTAATCTCCATAGGAAAATCCACCAGGCAATACAATGGCATCGCACCCACGCAAATCTTCAGATTGATGCCAGATGAACTCCACCGGCCTGTGCAGCACGTTTCCAAGCGCATAAAAAGCGTCGTGATCGCAGTTAGACCCCGGAAAGACTACGACTCCAAATTTCATAATCCACCTCCGGTCCTTTGAAAGGGAAATTTAATTTTACCACAGACAGCCAAGGTAAATGCGAATCAGAGGAGAAACCAAAAGTGCCAGCGGGTTCGCCGAGAAAAAACTAAAAGTCTTCGAGAATTCTTATTTGCGTTTCTTCGCTGCTTTCTTGTTGTTCTGGTCGGCGCTAGCCAACTCTCGCCTCTTCTTTCCCGCCCAGCCGGGCTTGTTCACCTGGCGTCCACGGGCTATTCCCAGCCCATCTGCCGGCACATTCTCCGTGATTGTGGAACCGGCCCCTATGTACGCACCATTACCAATCTTTACCGGGGCCACCAAGGCCGAATCGCTCCCGATAAACACGCGGTTCCCGATCTTGGTCGGGTGTTTGTGAAATCCATCGTAATTGCAAGTTATCGTGCCCGCTCCAATATTGCTCTTCGACCCGATCTTCGCATCACCGAGATATGTAAGATGCATGGCCTTAGTGCCTTCACCGACCACGCTCTTTTTCAATTCAACGAAATTCCCGATGCGCGCCCCGCTCTTTAAATGTGTTTGAGCTCGCAGTCGCGCAAACGGGCCAACCACAACGTCGGAATCAAGCCGGCTTTGGCTCATTACGCTGTACGGTTCCACCACCACATCGTTTCCCAGCAGCATGTCTTCCAATACGCTCCCGGTTTTGATATGACAGCGAATTCCAATCTTCGTCTTCCCCAGAAGCTGAACGCCCGACTCAATAATGGTGTCCTCGCCGGCAACCACATCGGAATCGATCACCACCGTTTCGGGCAGTTGAATGGTCACCCCGTCGCGCATAAGTGATTCGCGTTTCCATTCGCGGAAGGTGTGGTCCACGCCGGCCAGATCAGCGCGCGTGTTGCATCCCAATGCCTCTCGCGAATCCGTGGCAATTTCCGCCAGCACTATCTCGCCCTTGGCATTCAGTATCGCGATGGCATCTGTCAGGTAGATTTCCTTGTGCTTGTTGTCGGGCTTAACCTGCGCAAGCGCCGGCCAAAGTTTTGCAGTCGTGAAGCAGTAGATGCTCGAATTGATTTCGTTCAATTCACGCTGCTCAGGCGTTAATTGCGATTCTTCGATGATCGCCGCAACCGTGTCCCCTGATTTGCGCAGTATTCGCCCATACCCTGAAGGATCCGCCAGCACCGCTGTCAAGATCGTGGCAGCTGCATTTCCACTCTTATGTCGCGCCAGCATCGCTCGCAAAGTTTGTGTGCGGATCAGTGGAGCGTCACCCGGCAAAACAATCACATATTTGGCGTTGCCGATGGCTCTCTTGGCCACCTGCATGGCGTGACCCGTACCGTTTTGCGGCTGTTGTAACACCATTTCAACGCCGTATGGCTCGCAAACCTCAGCAACCTTCTCTGCCTGATGTCCGATCACTGCAATGCTTCTTTTTGCGCCAAGTGGTTTACAGGCCCGCAGCACGTGTTCAATGAGGGGTCGTCCGCCAGCCGAATGAAGCACTTTCGCTAGACTGGATTTCAGTCTCGTGCCTTTGCCAGCAGCCAGTACCAGAATCGCCAGATCCTTATTTGCCATAGGCCAGCATTGTCCCGTGAGAACACCGGTTTTGACAATGATTCTGTGCAAATAGCGAAGAAATTTAACCCAGATTGAGGCTGGAGCCAGGAGGGGCCCGGAGGCACTAATCCGCTGCGGGCATCAACTGCGACTGCGCATAATTTTGCATTTCCGGATGTTCGTTCGTTGTGATGGTCCACGCTGAAGTGTCTGCCAGCAGCCGGCTGACCAGTTGCGTGTGGAGAGCGTGGCCTGCCTTGCGCGCTACTACGCTACCCAATAATGGCAGCCCAACCAGCGCCAAATCACCGATTAAGTCTAAGGCTTTGTGCCTGCCAAATTCGTCAGAGAAGCGCAGTGGTCCATTCATGATGTCGCTTTTCGTTAGCACGATTGCATTTTCCAGCGAACCACCCCGTATCAGGCCCATGGATCGCAGCGGCTGAATATCGCTTTCAAAGCAAAACGTACGAGCGCGCGAAAGGACTCTGCGAAAACTCTCCGCGTTCACCACCATCTCCACTTCCTGCTTACCGACCTGAGGATGCGGAAAATCAACGTAGCAACGTACGCGAAACTCATCGCAAGGAAAGATCGCTATTCTTCTACCGTCTTCCACCACTTCCACCGGCCTCAGAACCTTCAGGTAACGCCGCTTTCGACGCAGCTTGCGTATTCCCGCAGCGTCTATCAACTGCATAAACGGCTCGGCAGAACCATCCAGAATGGGCACCTCAATCGCGTCAATATCGATAAATATGTTGTCAATCCCGCAAGAATAGATTGCCGCCAGCAAATGTTCAGTTGTAGACAGCAATACGCCCTGTTTCATCAGGCTGGTTGCATAGCTCACTCGCGCTACGTTGGACCCATGGGCTTCGATATGGAATTGGTCCAAATCGACCCGCCGAAACACTATCCCTGTATCGGCTGGAGCGGGAACCAGGCGCACGGTCCCGTGGACGCCCGTGTGGAGACCAATGCCATGCGTCCCCACAGACTTATGAATAGTGGTTTGCTGCATTTGCGTTCCCTAATTGTAGCAAACTGTCGGCCAATCAAAGCCCTAATATGTTCTTATTTATCAATAGCATGGACCATGCAAAATCGACTACGTTTTGTGCGATGTGTCTTTCACGCAACAATTCGCTGTTTTCCGTGTCTGCTGGGCAACCTGCTCTATCTCTTTTCTTTGTGCTCTTTCTTTGTGCTCTTTCTTTGTGCTCTTTTTTTGTGCTCTTTCATTGTAACTCTCCAACTCTTCAGCCAGTTCAATCATCACAATGCTATACTTTATATCTGTTTCTCAATTTAGGATGGTGCGGGATGAATCGTTGGGCTCGCGTCGGCATCTTGGCAGTATCAATTGTCATCTTTGGTTGGGTTGGCTTGGGGCATGTCCTGGGCCGCACGGCCAACGACAAGGCTTACAAGTCCTTGGTCGTTTATGGCGAGGTTCTGCAAAAGATCCAGCAGGACTACGTCGATGAGCCAAACATGCATCTGGTCGAAGCTGGCTCGCTGCACGGACTTCTCGAGTCACTCGACTCTGAGTCCAGCTACCTCACTCCTCGTGAATACACCGAGTACAAACAAAAGAGCTCCGCCCCAGGCACTGGCGAGACCGGCCTGAACCTCAGCAAGCGTTTTGGCTACATCATCGTTACCTCCGTGCTGCCCGATAGCCCTGGCGACAAAGCTGGTCTACACAGCGGCGATATTTTTGAGTCTGTTTCAGGTTTCACCACTCGTGAAATGTCTGTTGGCCAAGCTCAGAACCTTCTATCCGGTCCAGTGGGCACCGGAGTAAAAGTCGGAGTTATCCGGCGGGGGAAAACCGATCCGGACGAAGTCGAACTGGTCCGGACAAAATTGTCTCCCTCCAAGTTAGTCGTGCAAAGAATTGACAATGACACCGTTGCATTCCGTTTTCCCGCCATTGAAGCTGGCAAAGCGGATGAAGTTCGCGCTCGTTTGCAGGAAGCCAGCAAGCAGGGAGTTACAAAAGTGATTTTGGATGTGCGGGAATGCGGCCGTGGCTCTGTTCCCGAAGCCATCTCCATTGCTCGTCTGTTTGTCCCCTCCGGCAATCTCACCTTGTTGAAAGGACAGACCGTTCAAACACAGGAATTTGCTGCCGATCCCGCAAAAGTTGTTTGGAAGGGCCCTGTCTCGGTTCTTATGGATGGCACGACCACCGGAGCTGCTGAAGTCCTTGCCGCTTCCCTCGCCAACACCAAGCGCGGAGACTTGGTCGGTGATCGCACCTTCGGTCTCGCTTCCGAACAAAAGCTGATCACCATGGATGATGGCGCCGCGCTAATTCTCACCATCGCCAATTATTACAACGCCGATGGCAAGCCGATTTTGGAAGAAGGCGTTACGCCCACCCAAGTAGTCCATACCGCGGCCAACGCTGTCGATGATGGTGAAGATGGCGACGATACAAGTTCTGCTACAGCGCCGAAAGATCCACAACTTGGCCCTCGTCCTCTATCTTCAGATGATCTGGTGTTGCGCAAGGCGCTGGAACTCCTGAAGAATCCGGCCAAGAAAGCTGCCTGATTCGCTCGTGAACAGTCCGTCGCCCCTGGTTCGGCGAATATCCCCTTTTTTCTTAATCTCCGTAGTCTGCTTGTTTGCCTCCTTGTTTGCGGGCTGCGACAAGCCAAAGTCTCCATCGATTCCCCGCGTCAACACACCTCGTTTATCGAGACCTTCCGGCAATCACCTTCCCAAATTGGCCATCATTCTTGACGATGTTGCTGGGGATGCTTCAGAGGTAGATGCAATATTCGCTTTGCCCAATCAGATGACTCTATCCATTTTGCCCAATCATCCTCGCTCAACAGAAATTGCCGAGAAAGCGCACAGTCGCGGTTACGAAGTCATGCTGCATCTGCCTATGGAATCAGAAACGAACGAATCTCCCGAACTGCAACAACTCCGCAGCGGCATGAGCACAACGGAGGTCTCGCGAATCCTTAGTGAAATGCTGAACACCGTTCCCCACGCAGTTGGGGTAAATAATCATCAAGGCTCAAGAGCTACTTCCGACACCACACTGATGAATGAACTGATGCCGGCGCTCGAACAACGCCACTTATTTTTTATCGACAGCCGCACAACCGCGGCAACTCTGGCTTATGACGTTGCGCAACGCGATGGAGTTCGTTCAGGATTTCGCAATGTTCCTTTTTTGGATGATATTCAGCAGCAGGCTGCCATTCGACAAGAACTGGAACGCGCGATTCATGGAGCCAAAGAGAAGGGCGAAGCAATCGTGATCGGCCACCCCCATCCTGAAACTTTACAAGTCCTGCGCCAGATGCTCCCTCAATTAGCCACACAAGGCGTTGCACTGGTTCACGCTTCTGTCCTGGTTCACGCCTCAACTAACCACTAAGTCAGATGCTGCGCTCTTTTCTTTCTTTGCCGGGAACAACAGCGCTACTACCAAAAATTGCAGTCCCATGGTCAGGAAGCAAAACACGCTTCCCTCCGGGCCGATGGTTCCGCCGGTCAGCCACTTGGGACCATGCAGCAAAGAATTCGAAAGATGCCCTTGCATCACCAACCCACTATTCGGCACGGAAAATAAGTAAGTTTCGCCCCAATCGAAGCTGGCATGCAGGCCAACGGCATACCAAAGATTTCCCGTGCGGTGCAGAGAAAAGCAGAACAGCAGCGCCACCAGAACGACGCTGGCCCCTCCTACCACTCCTTCTCCCGGATTAAACAGGTGAACACCGCCGAATCCAATGGAGAGAAGAAGTGCCGCCGGCCAAAAGCCAATTCCCTGCGCAAGGGTGTGTTGCGTATAGCCTCGAAACAAAAATTCCTCGAAGAGTCCAACGAAGAAAAACAACAGTAAGTGAAATGCTCCCCAGCGAACAATGTCGCTGCCTTGCAGCGCGAGACTACCGAAGGAATATCCACCGAATATGCTAATAAGTCCGATCAGCAGGCAGATCTCGACAATCCCGAAAACAAATCCCAGCCAGAACTTGCCCCCCAAAAATCCATTTGCAGGGAGACCGTACTCTCCCAGGGGTCGTCTCTCGACTCGACTCATAATCAGTGCTGCCCCAAACACCACGGCAAATCCCAATATTTCTTGTTCGAGCAGTTGTAAGGCCGACGGAGGGCCCAACGGGGCTTTTTGACCTGATGCTTTGTGAAGGAAATGGATGCCAAAGCTGATAAGCGCGCTGCTGATTACCACAATCAGAATATAAATTAAAAGTCGCCAGCCCGATCGCAGGCCATTTTCACCAATCAACCAATTCGTTGACTGAGTTTTAGCAATTGGGGAAGACGTAGGCTCGGGGGGAATTTGGGTTGGCTGATCCTGGCTCAAAATAGCTCCTTCTTTCCGTCAGTACTTTAGCCGGTACGCGGTCGGCGCGCAGCAATATCCTACGAGCCTGCTGTTAGGTTACGCAACAACCGGCATGAAAGTTTCCGGCCAGCTAGCCTGAAGCGCGCAATCGTCACAATTCAATATAGAATGCAGTTTAAGGGCAACGGGTTAGCGTCCTCACTTATGCCTCCGCAAATATCTTCCGTGCTCCCTCCGCTTATTGCCGGGCGATTGGCGCTTGATTTTGCGAATACGGCGTCGAGCCCGCACCCCTTAGCTTGGGACGACTTCGTCTCATTCTTGACGGCCGCCAAAGTGGTCACGGAAGACCGAGCGAAGCGACTCCGCTCTTTACCGCTCACAGAACCAGAGGCGGTAACCGCCGTTCGCAACAAGATCTTGCGTTTGCGCGAATCTCTGCTCACCATCTTCGCCGCCGTCGTGCGGAAGAAGAACTATCCAAAGGTCTTGGCGGAACCGATCAATGAAATCCTTCGTATCACCGAAGGTCATGATGAACTGATCCCGCAAGGTGACCTCTGGCGTCTACAATACATCGCGCGCGAGGAAGGCTTGGAATGGTTGCTCGCCGCCATAGCACGTTCCGCCGCCGAGTTGCTGGTTCAGGGCCCAGAGGCTCCTATCCGCCGTTGCGCCAATCCCAAGTGCCGTCTCTTTTTCTATGATGATTCTCGCACCCATCGCCGGCGTTGGTGCTCGATGGCCGTTTGCGGAAATCGCCACAAAGTGGCAGCGTTTCTCCAACGAAAACCCAAACGCCAAGCCTCTTGAAATCGTCGAACCAAGCAACGTTGCCGTTTACTTTACAAATTGCGGCGATTGTCCCTTAGACCACGGATCGTAATTGCGTGCGAAATTCAGTCGATCTCCCAAAGGCGGATGGCTATACAACCAGAAAGTAATGAACTTCGAAGGATTGGGATCCGCAAGATCTACGTTTCCCAAAACCTGGAAAGCTCTCGCCGCTACTTCGCTGGAGTCCGGAATCAATCCGTGGGTAACTTCCAATCCATAAACATCAGCTTCATGCTCCTGCATACGGCTAAAACCATTGCCGATCGGCATTCCCATGAATTCCAGCATATGCATAATCAACAACAAAACCGCCAACGCCGCCCAATCTTCTTGTCCACGCACTCCCCATTTTTTCCCCCAGCGCGTTAGAGTCCATTGCAGCAGCCGATAAGCCACATACAATCCAAAAAACATTCCCACCACAAAAAATAGAAAGCCCTTCCACAC
The DNA here is from genome assembly GCA_036497825.1 of Candidatus Acidiferrum sp. Taxonomy (GTDB): domain Bacteria; phylum Acidobacteriota; class Terriglobia; order Acidiferrales; family UBA7541; genus Acidiferrum. The sequence continues at coordinate 32,424 of DASXIT010000013.1, read as the reverse complement.
ATGCCCCAGGACATAGTGTCCAAGTTCGTGCCCCACGATGTAGAGCACTTCGTCAGGCGAAGTCTTCTGGATCGTGTTATCCCACACCACTACACGTTTCGAAGCCCCGATACCTGTCACGTATGCATTGATCTCCGTGCTTTTGGCACTCGCTTCCATCAGGAACATGCGCTCTGGTGGAATAGGTACTCCGGCCCGTTCAGTCAGTTTTCCTATGGATTCCACCAGATCAGGGTGCGTTCCCTGCAGCGGCTGAAACTTATTGAACAAGGGATCGAGAAACCAAGGACTAATAAAGAAAATGAACAGTGCCACCGGAACAATCGCAATCCAGAAATAGAGCCACCACGTCCGCGGTCTCCAGCGCACCACCGAAAATAAAATCCACACAACCAGAAAACCCAGCGCGATCGTCAGCAACTCTCCCTTGGTCCAATCCCAAAACCACGACCCCCATCCTTGCACCGAAAGCTCATAACGCAGCACCAAATGGTGGCCGTAAATGGACAGAGGAAGATGCAACGCTGCCAATAGCAAGATCAGGCCCGGAATAAAAATGAGAGACTGTACCAATCTGCTTCTGCCCACTCGCTCGGCAAAATCGCGTAGCTTGGCCACAATTCCCAGTTGCAAAAGCAACAGAATGCACAAGATTCCCCAAGCAGTAGAAACAAAATAGAGCGCATATTCCGTTCGAGACAAAGCCACAGCCTTATCGTAACGGTCAGGAGGTAATTGGTAGTCTCCGGGTGCTTGCTTAGCCTTCTCTGTCGTCTGGGAAGGTGCAACAGGAACAGGCGCTCCTTCCTGGCTCACAGAAACCGCCAGCATCGGCAGGCCCACCCTAGCGACTAGAAACGAAATCGAAACAAGCACAAACGCTCTATAGCCCAGTGCGATGACCCATCTTGCGGATTTACGGTCCATTCAGGTAATCTCCAAGCTCGAAAGTTATGAGTCCAAGTCCTTTGGAAAGCATCTAAACTCTTATGAAAAATCCAAGACCGAAGCTGCTGCTCATCCTCTCTTGCCTCGGGTTGGCCTTGTTACTTGGCAACCCTACAATCCCATCAACGGCCGCCTCACCCGTATCGCGAAAATTTCAATTCACCTACGCCGTTCATGTTCCACCGATGAAAGCCCCGGAGGGAAAGTTGTTGCTCTGGCTCCCGCTTCCTCAGGATGATAAGTATCAAAAAATTGAGGACCTGCATATCGACAGTTCCGTCAAATCCACAGAAGGCCACGATTCCTCCTACAACAATCCCTACGTTGAATTCCAACCAACCGCTGCGCAGCTCGAAAGTGGTTTTGACGCCAAAGTCCGATTTACCGCCACTCGTTACGAGCATATGGTGGATTTGTCTTCCGTTAGCTCCGTAAGCGCGCGCGTTTCAACCACGAACGATCCTTCGCTGGAACGTTATCTGCAGCCTGACAAACTTGTCCCGCTAAATGGTGTCATCGCCGATTTGGCGAAAGAACATACTGCCGGCGACACCACAGAATTTGCCAAGGCGCAGCACATCTACGACTACGTTGTCGCAACGATGCGCTACGACAAGACCGGTGAGGGTTGGGGTAGAGGTGACGCCGTTTGGGCCTGCACTTCCAAGCGTGGTAATTGCACCGATTTCCATTCACTCCTGATTGGCATGATGCGTTCTTCCGGTATTCCCGCGCGCTTTGAAATTGGATTCCCCCTTCCCGCTGCCAAAAATGAGGGCGACATTCCTGGATACCATTGCTGGGCCGAGTTCTATCTGCGAGGCACCGGTTGGGTCCCCGTGGACGCTTCGGAAGCCTGGAAAAATCCCGCCAAACGCGACTATTTCTTTGGTGCTCACGACGATAATCGTGTCTTTTTCACCTATGGCCGCGACATTCGCCTATCCCCCGAGCAAAAAGGCGATCCCCTCAACTATTTCATTTATCCGTATGCCGAACTGAATGGGAAACCCGTTTCCGGCCTGGAGACCCACTTTAGCTTTAAAGATATAGAACCGGTTAAAGCCGCAACTTTAAACCAATATCGAGGCCATTGATTCATTCGTAGCGGGCCTGCGCTACCCCGTTGAGGGCAGCCTTCCACCAAAGTATGCTTAGGTGGTTAAACTCCACCAAGCTGTGGAAGAGGTTTCCATGAAGCCTACAATTTCCGCTCGGACACTTGCGTTGGTCATCGCTGGTTTCTTCCTTATTTCCTTTCGAATTGCGGCGCAAACCACACAAGAGCCGTCCATTGCCGATGCCGCCAGAATGAATCGCGGGCAGAAAAAGGCTTCCACACAGCCTGCAAAAGTCATTACCAACGATTCTTTTAACCCAACATCTTCATCCTCTGAACCTTCCCGGGCCTCAACTCCGCAGCCCGTTCAAGCTCCAGTTGCTTCTTCGGATGCCTCTACCGCATCTGCGCAACCCGCACTATCGCCAGAGGATGCAGAAAAGTTGAAATCAGAGATTGCAGGTTTGAAGCAGCAGCTCAAAGAACAGCAGGGCGAAGTGGAACTCTTGAAACATCTTCTGCAACTCGATAAGGAATCCTACTATTCCAAAACGGACTATGCTCGCGATACCGAAGGTAAGGCGAAGTTGGATTCCGAGCAGGATGAATTAAAGCAAAAGGAAGAGGAATTTGCGAAATTGAAAGCCAAACTGGAAGGTATCGCACCGCAAGAAGCCGCTAATTCTGCTCCTCCAAAACCCTGAAACAAAAATCTCCAACCATTTTCCACAGCCTCACAACAATTTTGCTCTGACGTACCCTTTTCTCATTGACTACTCTTCTCCGCCGCGACAGAATTCCTCGAATTACTTTTTCGTCCGCGATCTTTTTCCGTGCCGCCAAGGGAAGCTCATATCCAACCTGAGCTGGTCGGCAAGCAAGTGAGTGAAAAATGGCATTTATGCCTGGTTCTACCGTTCACTGCGTCAACTCGCGGTGTGAAGCGAGAGGCCGTTGGGTGAAAGCGGAGCAGATCGGCTCGGAACTCTGTCCAAGCTGCGGCGAATCCCTTCGCAACGTGCCGCCACCGCTTATGCCCAGGCATCATTTCCGCCCAAGACCGCTCGCCCCACGCCCGCCCCTGCGTCCCAGATAAAGAAAAAAGGCCGGAATCAATTGAATCCGGCCTTTCTGGTTTTCGGTTTGAAAAGATTTTAGCCTTCGACAAGCCCTCTTTCCAGCATCTCGGCATCGCTTAACCACAAGTCTGGAATGTTCGCTGAACCCAATCTCAGGATGTCTTCCAATGCGCCGCGAACTTCGCGAAGCCGGAAGTCCACTCCGATTCGTTCCAGCAGATCAATGAGGGCCTGCGCGCCTTCTGCAAGCATCGCCTTGGGACGTGCTCCTATGCGATCCAGGCGATGGTACGTGACGATGTAAAAGGCGCTGAGTCCTGCTCCATGGCGGACAATATGCAGAAACCCTTTTGTCCTCGGCTGGTTCGGCGTCTTCTTGGCAACTAGGGCGATTCCATTCGGGAGTGCGCTCATCGCTTATTCTCCTTATAGAGTGGCCTCATCAACTGCACCCGCTCGTGCTTCCGCAGTTTTCACATTTGTAGCAAGCTCCGTTCGGCACCATCAACATGCCGCATTCGGAACAAGTCGGCGCGCCTTCGTGCGCGTCTCTCGGCGAATTATTGACAACAGGTTGCATGGGATAATTTGTCCCCGGCAGTACCTGCGGCGCGCTCGACATCGAAGCCACGATTGTGCCTTCAGCCGGCAGTCCTCCGTTCAGCTTCAAATAATCTGACGAAAGGAATCGTCCACCCAGCCACCGTGCAATGTAGTCCAGCACTGAGGTCGCGAAACGAATATTGCTGTTGGCCGTAATGCCGCTCGGTTCAAACCGAGTGTTCACCAACTTGTCCACCAACACCTTCAGCGGCACGCCGTATTGCAGGCCAATCGATAAGGTAAGTGCGAGACCGTCCATCACACCGGAAAGCGTGGAACCTTCCTTGGACATCTTGATGAAAATCTCCCCAGGTCTTCCGTCGGGATACATGCCAACCGTGATGTAGCCTTCGTGGCCGCCCACACTGAATTTGTGAGTGACCGACAAACGCTCCACCGGCAGTTTTTCTCGTTGTGCGCGAGGAAACAGTTCACGTTGCTCCGGCTCTGCTACCGCAACTTTCTTTTCTTCTTTCTTATTGCCTGCGGCGCTCAATGGTTGTGAGCGCTTCGAATTATCGCGGTAGATGGCTACGGCCTTTAGCCCCAACTTCCACGATTCGACATACGCATTCATGATGTCTTCAATGGTCGATTCTTCCGGCATGTTGATGGTCTTGCTGATCGCACCAGAAAGGAACGGTTGCGCCGCCGCCATCATCTTTACGTGTCCACGCCACGCAATCGACCGCCCGCCCGTTGTTGCCAAGGAGCAATCGAATACCGGCACATGCTCTTCTTTCATGTACGGCGCGCCATCAATTTTGCCGTTCTTATCAATATAGTTCACGATCTCACTGGTCTGTTCTGGCGTGTAGCCCAGCTTCATCAGCGCCTGTGGCACGGTGTTGTTGACAATCTTCATTACGCCGCCGCCTACAAGCTTCTTGTGCTTGATCAGCGCCAAGTCCGGTTCGATTCCGGTGGTGTCGCAATCCATCATGAAGCCGATCGTTCCCGTTGGAGCCAGAACAGTAACTTGCGAATTCTTGAAGCCGTGCTTTTCGCCCAACTCCATGGCCGAGTCCCATGCCCCTTGCGCACCCATGTACAACTCGCTTTGCACGTGATCCGGCTTGATGCCGTGCATCGCTTCACGATGCATCCGAATCACATCGATCATCGGTTCACGATTCACTTCATAGCCCGAAAAAGGCCCTTTCTTCTCGGCAATGCGCGCGGACTGTGCATACGCTTCGCCGCACATTAATGCGGTAATCGCTCCGGCGACATCGCGCCCTTCATCGGAATCGTAAGGAAGCGCCATGGACATAAGCAGCGCGCCTAGATTGGCGTATCCCAATCCAAGCGGCCGGAATTTGTGTGAGTTCTCTCCAATTTTGTCTGTTGGATAGCTGGCGTTGTCCACCAGAATTTCCTGCGCGGTAATCGTCACATCCACCGCATGCTTGAAGGAGTCCACATCAAACTCTCCTTGCGGTCCCAGATACTTCATCAAATTCAACGAAGCCAGGTTGCAAGCCGTATCGTCCAGGAACATATATTCTGAGCATGGATTGCTCGCATTGATTCGCGCCGTGTTCTTGCAGGTGTGCCAACGATTCACGGTCGTATCGTATTGCATACCCGGATCGCCGCAATGCCATGTGGAATCGGCGATCTTCCCAAGCAGTTCCCTTGCGCTTAACTTCTCGTTGGGCTGCCCGTCATTCACATTCCTCGTCCACCAATCGCGCTTCTCTTCCGCCGCGCGCATGAAGTCGTCGGTCACACGCACGGAGTGATTGGCGTTCTGGAAAAAGATCGAGCTATAAGCTTCGCCATCAATCGAAGAATCGTATCCCTGCTCGATCAATACGTGTGCTTTCTTTTCTTCCTTCACTTTGCTCTCGATGAATTCCACGATGTCCGGGTGATCGATATTCAGGATCACCATCTTGGCCGCGCGCCGCGTCTTTCCGCCGCTCTTGATCACGCCTGCAAACGCGTCGAAACCCTTCATGAAACTCACCGGGCCAGAGGCGATGCCTCCACCGGACAGAGGTTCCCGGCTGCCGCGCAAGGTCGAAAAATTGGTGCCGGTTCCTGAGCCCCACTTGAAGAGCATGCCTTCCGTCTTTGTCAACCCCATGATCGATTCCATGTTGTCCTGAACGGAATTGATGAAGCAGGCTGAACATTGCGGTTTGGCTTGTACCCCGACGTTAAACCATACCGGCGAGTTAAAGCTCATCTTTTGTTCGACAAGCAGGTGAGTGAGGTCATCCCGGAACGCGTCACGAGAGGCGTTGTTTGCAAAATAGCCGCCTTCTTCTCCCCATCGCACAATCGAATTCACCACCCGCCCGATCAGTTGCCGGGCCGAACCTTCACGCTGCGCTGATCCCGGTTTCCCGTGGAAATATTTACTCGCAACAATATTCGTCGCCGTTTGCGACCAACTCTTCGGGACCTCGACATTCTCCTGCTTGAAAATCGTAGTGCCCTTTTCATTCCCAATGTGGGCGGTTCGCTTTTCCCATTCGACCAGGTCGAAGGGCGAGTTCTTTCCATCGGTAAAATATCGTTCAAACACCAGTCCGCTCGACACATCCGTGCTTGTTGCTTTATTCATTGTTTCCACTGCTTTACCTTCCAATACCGGCTTCACCGTCGCCATTCTATTCCTCCCCGCTCAGGTCCCGTTTCGAAAGCGAGGAACCTTTAGTTTACTCCCTTGTCGCTCAAGGGGTGCTGCGCTCCACTCGTAGGCGCTGCAGCCTTATCTCTGGTTACGTGAAAGCCTTCCACCCCGAAACTACCGCAAACAGCGAATGCGCTGCCCGTGCCGGTGGACTTTGCCACGCAGCCGAACAGCTTGACTCCGCCGACCAACGAACTCCGCGGAGCGAAACACTTCGCGTTCGTTTTTTACGGTGATTCCGGGCTGGAGCGTGGGTAATGCCGGACCAAGGCAATCCCCCGACTTGGTCCGCCTGGCGCTTCCACGTCACCCGAATCTGGATTCGCAGTATCAATCCGCGCGTTGGCTGTGTCAAGAGAAAATCACAAAATCTAGCTAACTTTTTCTCAAACCGCCTATATCTTGTGGTGCTGTTCCCGACTCCTCTGCTCATTTCTCTTTCTTTTTTTTTCTGCTTTTTTCTTCTAAGCTCTTTTGCCACAATTTATTATGCGCTCTTTTTATTTCGCTTCTTTGTTGCTTCTCTCGAGCGCTTCGCTTTTTCCCAATTCGGTTCTCTCTGCCGCTCCCGCTGATTCTTCTGAGCCAATCGCGCAAAAAATTTACATTCCGGGCATTCACAACGCTGGAAAAGTCACCGATCATCTTTATCGCGGTGCACAACCCAGCCTGAATGATCTGGGCGAACTAAAAAAATTAGGCGTAACTGTTATTATTGATCTTCGCGCCGAATCGTCTCATACCGCCGAAGAAGAACAATCGCGCGCTGAATCTCTTGGCCTTCATTTCTTTCGCATTCCCATCGGTGGATTTTCCAATCCCACAGACACTGCATTGCTTCAGTTCTTCCAGATTCTTCGCAACTCTCCCGCTCAAACTATTTTTGTTCATTGCGAATTCGGCAAAGACCGGACAGGCGTGATGATAGCTGCCTATCGCATCGCCTTTCAAAAATGGTCCTCCGATCATGCTTTGGCGGAAATGAATTCTTTTGGATTTAATCGTCTCTGGCATCCATCCATGATCTCCTACGTTCGGAACTTGCCCACCCGGTTGCAGTCTGATCCAGCCTTAAAAAAAGCTCTAGAAACGGAGTAGCAAAGGCCACGTCATTCCGCTAACTAAGAGGCCTGTGATTCTGTCTTACCAGTACCTCAGTACCATTCTCGACGTGACTCCTGCTTTATATGCTTCCTGAATCCCTTTCTGTACTCTTCTATGCAGTTGTGGTGTCTCACGAATTGTATTTCCAAGAGGCGCACATGAACGTTGGCCGCTATCAAATACAGGAAACGCTGGGGACTGGCGCGCATAGCCGCGTTGTCCGCGGATACGACCCATTGATCGATCGCTCTGTCGCCATCAAGTTGTTCTCTCCAGAGCTTGCCCGTGGTGACGCGCGTGCCCGCTTTCTTCGCGAAGCTCGCGTTGTAGGCCAGATCTCCCATCCCTCCATCGTGACTCTGCACGACATGGGTGTTGAAGAGTCGACCCTCACTCCCTACCTGGTAATGGAGTTGATCGAAGGCCAATCCCTTGAAAAAGTGCTCACGAAAGGCAGCGTTCCCTTTCCTTCGGCCTGTAATTGGGCGGCGCATGTTGCGGTCGCCTTGGCCGTTGCTCATCGGCGTGGCATCATTCACGGCGATGTAAAGCCCGCCAATATTTTGATCACCAGCGATAATCGAGTGAAACTGACTGACTTTGGCATGGCGCGGCTGGCAAAGCATGACAATGGCGATACTTCTCTTTACGGCACTCCAGCCTATTGGTGCCCGGAACAGATCCACGGACGGCCGCAAGATGCTCGCTCCGACCTCTTTTCACTTGGCGTTGTGCTTTACGAAATGCTCACTGGGATTTCGCCTTTTGCAGGCCCTTCTCTTCAAAACGTTTGCAATCATGTACTTTCTTCCACACCGCTGCCCGCAACGCAGAGCAATCCTTCCCTGCCCACAACCATCAATGATCTCCTGGCAGGATGCCTCGCGAAGGATCCTCAGCATCGCTTCGCTTCGGCAGAAGAATTGGCGGAACAGCTCTTTCCTTTGGCTCGGAGAACGCCGAGCGTTTCACAACAAAAGCAAGCTCCCTCGTCGGAATCTTCATTGCGCAATCGCGCCGCTAGGCTTCTGCGCTCCGCATAACCATAGTCTTGCCGAGCCAGCCTTCTTGGCTTAAGCACAAATTGATTCCGACCTCTCCGTGCCCTTCTGCTCCGTCCGGGCTACGTTAAATTCACTTTTCCAGTAACGACCACCTGACCATTCGCCCCCTGCCCTCGTCTATTCCCGCAGAGGTGAGCATCATGGATTCACGTAGCGTACTTCGGGTCATTGCCATTCTTGTCTGGTCTGCGGTCGCCCTGACCACCGTAACCCACACCGTTTCTGCTCGACACTCCCTTCGGTTTTCCAGCAACCGCGATGAACCGATCGCCAGTTGCTCCGATCTCCATGTCAATTTCGAAAATCGGCGCGCCATTTTTCAGTCGGAAGAGCGCACCATCAGCAAGGCAGAAGCGTCCACGCTTCGTATCCAGGCTGAATCCAACGGCGGGTTGCAGGTCGAAGGCTGGGATAGCGACAACTACAGCGTAACGCTCTGTAAAGCCGCCGATCCAGACGACAACCCGGAGGCTCTCCTCTCGAAAATTCACCTTACTTTTCAGAATGGCGAACTGAGCGTGTCGGGTCCTTCCTCATCGCACGACCGCTGGACGGCTCACCTGCTCATAAAGTCTCCTAGAGCCGCATCGCTTGATTTACAGGTGAACAACGGTCCCCTGGGTCTATTTCACGTTGACGGTGAACTAAGAGTTCGTGCGCAGAACGGCCCAATCACAGTAAACGCTTGCACGGCCAATCTGGATCTCACCGCCAAAAACGGCCCAGTCACCTTGGAAGGCAACAGCGGGAAGCTGCGCGTCGATGCACAAAACGGCCCAGTCACGATTTCTCTGAAAGGTACAACCTGGAGCGGCTCTGGGATCGAAGCTCACGCCAACAACGGTCCGCTTACTCTGCGCATTCCTTCCGGGTATCAATCCGGAGTGCTTGTCGAATCGGACGGCAACAGCCCTTTCCATTGCCATGTCAGCGTTTGCTCGGAAGGTCGCAAGACCTGGGAAGACAATCGCAAGAGCATCGAGTTCGGCTCTGGCCCAACTATGATCCATCTCTCCACGGTAAATGGACCGATTTCCATCGACTAAGGAACGCTATTCCGGCACAGGAGGCGTCGAAATAGTCACAAAAGTGAGCCTTCTTAAACTCAAATGGGCATTGAAAAGGGCCATTCTAGGCCCACCTTTGGGGGTTATGGGACCTTAATCCGTTGGTTCCGTTGCGATTGCTTCTATCAATATCAGGAAATCGTCCTCCGCGCCTTTGTCCGGCAGCAACGTTCTGACGGTGCGGTCTATGGTGACGAACTTTCCCTGTTTGTGCATCGCAAGCCCCAACTAATAGGCATCGGTCACTTATTGATGGCCCGTCAGTTTAGGAACGAGGAGCTCGAGTGCCTGCACGAAGCCGACCTCATCAGCCCAGAACCGGTGCGCGGGATGACGAAGATTGGCTTCGAGCAGTGCAAGAGCATCCGTGGGCGTAAGTGCGTGTGGAGAGAAGGCAGGATTAGAGAGTATGCGGACGAAAGCAGTCTGTGTCAGAGGGCATGTTGCCCATCCCTCACGCGCATGACGCGCCAGCCATCCCTGAACCTTCTCGTGTCCACGATGGGTGGGCCAGGCCATCGCGATCAGGACATTGACGTCCAGCAGGAACCCGCCTTTCACTCCAATTCATCCTGAACCTTTTTGATATCCTCGGTGCTTACCGACGGCGAACCAGGTGGCAACTCGAGGACATGAAAGCCGTTGACCACACGGGTCTCTAAAGGTGCGCGCAACCCCCGGCGCACGAGTTCCGATACCGCTTTGCCGATAGCGACGTCTCGGCTTTCCGCATACGCCTTTACTTCCCGAAAGACATCATCGTCAAGCGAAAGAGTGGTTCTCATGGATTCATGATGCCATGTCACCTTTTTTTGATATCAAGTTACTGCACAAAGCATCAACGCTGACCAGGTGATGCAACGCCGTAGGGTAGTGGGCTTATTCGTAGCGCAGGGCTTCCACAGGATCGAGTTTGGCCGCTTTCATCGCCGGCCAAACTCCAAAAATTAGTCCAACAATGACGCTGACCGCGATTCCAGTTGCTGCCGCCCACACCGGGACGGAACCAGGCCACTTCAGCGTCAGACGAATCAGCAGGACCATTCCATTCACCAGAACTAATGCGATCAAACCGCCCGCGCCAGTCAGCGTCATTGCTTCCAGCAAAAATTGCCAAGTAATGTCATTGCTCTTGGCGCCAATCGCTTTGCGCACGCCAATCTCTCTGGTCCGTTCGGTCACGCTGACCAGCATGATGTTCATCACGCCAACGCCGCCAATAAGCAGTCCGATGCCACTAAGAACGATCATTGCCAGGTACACCATCATCATGATGCTGTGAAAATTGGAGACTTCTTGCTCCGCCGTTCCAATCGAGAAATTATCTTTCCCACCGTACGGCACGTTCCTTCGGCGTTCCAAAACTTCAGTCATTTGATCTACGGCTTGGTCCAGCATCTTGGGATACGCCTGAGCCCGCATCTGCACTTCGTCGGCCTCCGGATAGGTCTTCCGGAAAGTACTGAAGGGAATTAACACGCGGCGATCTTCATCTCCCATTCCAAATCCGCCCTTTGGTTTTTCGACCACGCCGATCACTTGAAAATCTGTTCCATCAATCAGCACGTCTTTGCCGACCGGATGACCTTCGGGAAACAGCACGGGCGCTACATTCTGTCCCAGCAGGACCACTTTCTCTTTGTGAAGATCGTCGCCTTCGCCAATGAAACGGCCTTCCAGTGTCGCCGCGTTTGCATACACCTCTCCGAAATTCGGCTGTACTCCCCGGAAATCGATGGCCGAAACCTCGCCCGATTTCGTTCTCACGGTGTGGGTATGGCTCCAATTTGTTTGTATGAAAACCGTTACATCCTTCACGGCGGGGCATTTTTCCTTGAGAGCGACCGCGTCCTCAACGGTCAGCGGTTTGCGTTGTTGCTCTTCGAGTGGAGGTGGACCTCCATGTCTTCCCTGATCCCACTTGGTGATAAAGGCGGTGTCGGCTCCAAATTGATTGATGTTTTCCTGAATTTGCTGATCAAATCCGGTCAGCAGTGCGGCTACCAGCATGATCACGCTGACGCCCAGCACCACGCCAAACACGGTCAAAGCGCTCCGCAATTTGTGCGTGCGCAGCGTATCCATCGCTTGCTTCAGATTTTCGCCGTATGCTTGTGCCATAACTTATTTATCCATCTGCGCGAAGTGCCTCGATGGGGTCTAGTTTCGCCGCACGCATTGCTGGGAATATTCCAAAAAACAATCCTACAGCCGTCGAAAGACACAAAGAAAGAATCACGGCAACTAAAGGCGTTTCCATCGGGAAGGAAAAAACGGCCTTTACCAGGAAAACAACCGAATAAGCTGCCAGGATTCCAATCACCCCGCCGATAGCGGAAAGTACCGCCGACTCCGTCAGAAACTGCAACAAAATGTGTTTCTTTCTGGCTCCCAAGGACCGGCGCAATCCAATCTCGCGCGTACGCTCAGTCACGCTGGCCAGCATAATATTCATGATGACGATCCCACCGACAACCAGGAACACGCTAACCAGGGCTATGGCCACGTTGGCAATATTAGCCGTCAAGTCATGCCATAACGCCATGATCGAATCAGAACCAAGAATCGCAAAATTGTCCGGGTCGTCATTCGGAATGTGCCGCCACGCGCGGAACAGCATTCTCGCTTCGTCCTTGCTCGCCTCAATCAATTCCGCACTTGGCGCCTGAACAAAAATCGCCACCCAATCCTGCTCTCGATGCCAACCTTTTCGGTAAGTATTGATCGGCATAATCAGGTAATTATCTTGCGATTCGCCAAATGCACTGCCCAGGGGCTCCGCTACGCCGACGATTTCATAGGTGTGTGTCTGGACTCGAACTGTTTTCCCAATCGGATCCATGGTCGGAAAAAATTTCTTCACGATGTCAGGTCCAACAAAAACGACTTCAGAGCGGTGCTCGTCATCGGCCGGTGTGATGAATCGCCCTTGGGCCACGTTAAGGTTGCGGACGTCCGCAAAGTTGGTGGTGGCGCCCATCAGAGTTGTATTCTCCATGGTGAGATTGCCGCTGCGAATCATCAGGTTGCGGTCTTCTTCCGCGGCAACTGCCGATTGCAATTTCATGCTGTCGCGCAGCCGGGCATAATCTTCCATCGTCACCAGGGGACGTTTCTGTGCCTTGATCCACGCGTCCTGGCTGGTAATAATTCCGAAGCGATCCACAATAAAGACGTTCGAGCCCAAGTCCGCCACTTTGTCGGCAACATATTTATTCAATCCCGAGATGACGCTCATGACCACAACCAACGTCGTCACGGCCAGAATCACGCCAAGCAGCGTGAGAAAGCTCCTTAGCTTATGAGCTCGTAGGGCATCTAGTGCCAGCTTTAGTGTTTCGACGAAAGTGATCCAACCGGCTTTCAAGCCTCTAGCTCGCGCCGGAGACACAAAGGCGCTGACCACTGGCGACACGCTGGCGAATCTATCGATTGGGGTTATGCCCACACACCACTCCTACTGTAGATAAGACGCAGGTATGCCCTAAATCGTTCCCGGGGTACCTCATTAACACGTATTCTTGACAGCTTTTGTTTCAGCGTCTCGTTCTATAATCTCCATTGTACCGAATAAGGTGCGTTTCTATGACCCTTCGCCGAAACTTTCCAGTTCATCCCAGCAAAACCTGTTCTCTGTCCTATACCAACGATGCGAGCCCGGAGAGGGTGGTTGGTTCCCTGTGACTTCTCGGTTTAACCAAACGTGCATCGGAATTTTGAGTCCTGGGCTGGCCCTTGCCCTTTTGCTCCCCCCCTGCGTGGCACAAGACGGTTCTGGCGGAACCAGCCCACCCGCTACGGAGGGGCGCACAACATTTGCGAGAGTTGTTGCCAATCAGCAACGCATGGAGCACGACCTTGATTTGTACGAGCGCAGGCAGAAAATCGAGCTTCACAAGAATGACACAAATACCATAGAAACGAAGGTTTGGCGTGTCTTCCCGTCAGGTCCGGCACAAACCAAAATTGCCCTCGCTGCTGATGGCAATCCGATGAATCCGCAAACCTATCGCGCAGACCTCGAGAAATTGGTGAAATATCTCTCATGGATCATCCAGCCAGGATCGGCAGAGCGCGAGGCTTACTCCAAATCAGAGCACAAGCGGAAAGAGCGCAATGACCTGCTTGTTTCAACTCAAGAGGCCTTCGTATTCACTCGTCTTTCGACAGAGACGCGCGGAGACCGCACCTTAGTGAAATACAGCATGCGACCCAATCCCAACTTCAAGCCGACCACCCGTAACGGTTTCATTTTCACCAGGGTGGAAGGAAATGTCTGGGTAGATGAACAGTCGGGCGAAATGGCCCGAATTGAGGGCGTGGTCACCGAAGACATCTCTATCGCCATGTTTCTTGCCAAAGTCTACAAGGGCAGTCACTTCATGCAGGAAAGGTATGAGTACTTTCCTGGTGTCTGGTTTCCCAGCTACGAGCAATACGATTTTGATGGGCGCAAATATCTTCTTCCTTTTTCGATACATGAGCGAACTTTCTACTCGGACTACAAGCGTGTAGGTCCGCCAGAGGAAGCTATTGCGGTGGTCCGTGCCGAACTAGACAAGCTTTCGGTGAATTGAAGTAGCGCGCAGACTGCCTTGTTATAATAGAAATAGTACTAGTCCCCGACCCCGTCCACTGCGGAAACGGAGGCCTCATGTTCCGATTGCTGTTTGCTGCAGCCCTTCTCTCTTTAGCTCTCAGCCACTCAACATGTGGCGCGCAATCGCCAGCTTCGCCAAATCCGGACCCGAACGCCGCTGCGCTTCCTGCTGTAACCGAGCCACAAACAAAGACCGCCACATCCAAAAAAGTTTGGACTAATGAGAACCTGGCTAATGCCAGTGGAAAGGTTTCTGTGGTGGGCGACAAACGTAACCAGAAGTACGCCGTCACGCCTGATAAACCCGCCGATCCGGCAACAGTCACACGAATTCACGATAGTTTGAAAAAACTCCAGACCCAACTCGACGGTGTGAACCAGCAGCTGGTCTCCTTCAAGGAATTTCAAGAGGGCGGAACCGTATCGAAGGCTGACAACGAAATTCCTCAAGGTTACACAAGGGTTCCGGTGAACCAACAGATTCCTGTTCTCGAGGAAAAGAAGAAAAAACTGCAAGCGCAAATAGACGATCTTCTGGATGAAGCAAGGAAAAAGGGGATCGAACCGGGGCAATTGCGCTGAACTATTGCTGGCTCGTCAGGTTCGTTCTTGCAACGGAAGAATCATCCACAAAGGGAACCTCGGTGCGTTCCGGCAATTCGATCCGGATCTCTGTCAAATCCGAAAGAAGGTTGGCCGCCCATCGGTAGATATTATTTTCATGGACGATCTTCCTCATGCGCGACATTTGGATCTCTTGTTGTTCTTCCGTCATGCTTAGCGCTTGGTGAATTGCTTCGGCCATTTGCTGCGCGTCGTATGGATTCACCAGCAACGCGTCGGTTAGCTCATGCGATGCACCGGTAAACGAGCTAAGGATCAGCGCTCCACGTTCATCCTCCCGCGCCGCGATGAATTCTTTGGCGACCAGGTTCATTCCGTCGTGCAGGGAGGTAACCAGGCACACAGAAGCAGCGCGGTAATATCGGGCAATTTCCTCGTGCGAATGATGCCGTCCTAACAGAACAATGGGCTTCCACAACCCTTCTTGAAAGCGGCCATTGATTCGCTCCGCTTCCGCAGTGACATCTCTTATAAATTGCTGATAGCTGAGGATGTCCGTCCGGCTGGGCGCGCCAATCTGGATAAATGAAAAACGGCGTCGATACTCGGGATAAAGTTCCAGGAATCGTTCCACTCCCCGGAAGCGTTCCAGGATTCCCTTCGTGTAATCCAATCGATCGACTCCAACGCCAAGAAGAGATGCCTCGATGCCCAGTTCCGCGCAAATCGCCGCCCGTTCTTCTCCGGAATTTCGCGTCGCATAAACGGGCAAGCTTTGCGGAAATGACACACTGATGGGATAAGGACGAACCCGCGTCACATGGCCCTGGCGATTGACTGCAAAACGGTCCCACTCCGTTATCGCTTCCAGTGCGTGGTCCACCGTTTCCAGGAAATTATTGCAGTGCGTCTGAATATGAAATCCGATCAAGTCCGCACCCAACAATCCTTCCACCAGCTCCCTTTGCCAGGGACAAATGCCGAAGACTTCTGCGTTCGGCCATGGAATGTGCCAGAAAATGGCCACTGCGGCATCGGGGCGCGCTTCTTTTATCATTTTAGGTAACAACGCAAAGTGATAGTCCTGCGCCAGCAAAATCGGCGATTGCGTCCCTTCCATCTCACTGAGCACGGCGTCGGCGAATTTTCGATTTACCTTCTGGTAGTAATTCCAATCGTCTGTCCTGAAAATTGGCCGCGTATGCGCAATGTGACAGAGCGGCCACAGTCCTTCGTTTGCAAATCCTTCGTAGTATCCATGCTCTTCTTCTTTTGTCAGCCACACCCTACGCAACGTATAAGACGGACGGTCGGGAGGCACCTGAATCCGGTCGTTCGAATCAACTACCTGGCGATCGGCATTCCCGGAGCCATCGGCAATCCATGTGCCGTTGCACGCCTGCAGCACAGGCTCAAGTGCCGTGACCAATCCACTCGCCGGTACAATCACTTCAATTGCTTTATCTTTTTCACGAAAGCGGTGCATGTATGGTTCGCGGTTCGATACTACGAATAGCGGCTTGGCACCCAATTTCCGGCGGAGGCTTACCCTCAGACGTTCGGCAGTCCACACCGAAGACTGCGAATCCCTCAGTTGCGCTTCGGCCAAAGCAGCTGCACGTGCCGACTGCAACGCATTTGCCAGATATTTCGCTTCCTTGTGAATCTGATCGAACATATCCCCTTGGGGGAGGCCGGCCGGTGTTCCGGACGCGTCCCCTCGTAGCGTCTTCAGCCATTTCGCCGTGTTCGCAAGCGGCGCTGTAAAATTCGTGCGCACCAGGATGAATGCCAGCGAGGTGATCAGGATCGTTTGAATTAAAGCCGTGAGGAGCGAATCTCGCAACTCCAACATCAGTCGCTCGTTGATGTACTTTGTGTCATGGATAACGATCAAAGCCCCGCTTTGCTCTCCGCCACGGTGCAATGGCAAGGCATAAATGTGAACCGGAACTTCAGCCGCGTTTAGAAACTCATTCGCTCCGGTATCTGACTTCACCGCCTTCACCGCAACTGGTGGCTGCGTTTGAAAATAGGGGGGAAGGCCAGGAGTCAACGCCACCACCGAACCGGAGCGGTCATAAACGCCAATGCCCAGCAGGTGTTCCCGCTGGCCAAACCGGGCCACGATTCGCTGCACGTTCTTACTTGTTGTTTGACCGGTGGCCGCTTCGATACTGTCTTGCAGGCTATCCGCCAGTGTCGCGGCCCGTCGCGTTAGATCGTTCCGGAGATTGCGCCTTTCGGTCCGGATTTGATAAGCAGAATAGAGAAGCGAAATGCAGATTACGCTGATTGCAAGCGGGAGCACGAGTTTCAACGTAGTGCGCAACAGAGGCCTCCTGCCGGGCCAGGTTTAGAGCAAGCTCCAGGCACCTATCCCACTCACCTGTTTTCTTTTTCGCGGGTGCGTTGAGATTTAGCTGAGTTCACTGATCCTCCGCACACGATGGAATATTTCCCTTCAATAAATTATTTGCACCAGAGAAGAAGAATAAAACATTCTTTATGAGTGAGTTCGAAATTTAGATCAGGAAATACCTGAGATCGCCGGGAAAAAGCCTTGAGAATAAAATCGAGAAGATGCCAAGGCGTACGGTTTAGTCTACCAGATGCAAAGGCTTAAGTACGAGCGCTAAAGGGTACCCCAACGAACGAAATCTGACTCTCCACCGGTCGAGTGTTTGGCCGTTCATTCTTCCTGGTTGCTCTATCCTCGGCTGGAGCGTTGTGTACAATTCGTTGGCATGAGTGATGGCCCAAAAATCGGGACAGATCGCCGTCATTTCCTCAAAGCGGCCGCTGTGACGGGTGTCGCAATCACCGCAACGGCTGCCTCCGTCAACGCGATATTCCCCGCCGTGATGCCAGAGAAAATGGTATTCGAAGCGAATCATAGTTATTGGGCCGAAGCCCTCCCGCCACCAAACCCTGCTCTGCAAAAGGATATTGAGGCGGATATAGCCGTGATTGGTGGCGGCTTTACAGGCCTGTCCACTGCGTATTACCTGAAGCAAATGAATGCCAGCGATCGAATCGTTTTGCTCGAAGCCGCGCGCTGCGGCAATGGCGCATCGGGCCGAAATGGAGCGATGCTCCTCACTTCCACGGAGGATTCCTACCTGGAATGGAGCGGAGATCCCGCTCTTGATAAGCGGATTTACGATTTGACCGTGGACAATGCACGAAGGTTGCTGGAACTCTCCACACGATTCAATTTCGACTCTGAAATTGAATGTAACGGTGCGCTGCAAATGTGCAACAGCGAAGAACTTGCGGAACAGGCTCGTCAGTACATAAGGAAAGCACAGCGCGCCGGTTTCCCTTTCAAATACTGGGATCGCAAACAAATTGCCGAGTCAGTTGGCACTGCCGCTTATCCTGGCGCCACATATGATCCGAATAGCGGCCAGGCGCATCCCGGCAAATTGGTTGCTCTGTTCAAAGCTGCAGCTGAATCCTCCGGCGTAGAAATTTATGAGAGCACTTCCGTCATTCATGTGGAAGAGGGAGAACGGAATTCGCTTGTGACTGCAAGTGGAAAAACCATTCGGGCTCGAACATTAGTCCTGGCGACAAATGCGTATAGTTCCAAACTGGGCTATTTACGGGATGCGACGACTCCGGTGTTCGATTACGTGGCCATGACCGCTCCGCTCAGCGAGGCTCGCTTATCGGAAATTGGATGGAAAAAGAGAATTCCGTTTAATGACTCTCGCACCGAGGTTTTCTATCTTGGCCTGACCAAAGATAATCGAATTCATATCGGCGGAGGGCCTGTCGATTATGTGTTCAACAATGGATTGCGAGAACCTGCAGGCTCGGAAAAAAGATTCGTCGGGCTAGGCTCGGAAATGGCGAGAATCTTTCCCAGTCTAGCTGAAGAACCCTTTGAGACAACCTGGAGCGGTTCGGTCGATATGTCGCTCGACCAGAAACCTGCTGTCGGGCAGATGGGCAAACATGGCAACTTATTTTATGCGATTGGTTTTTCTGGACACGGTTTGAATCTGACGTCGGTTTTCGGTCGCATCCTTGCCAATCTGATCCACGGAAAGACCAAGGAATGGTCGTGGCTTCCCTACGTGAATCGCATGCCCCTATACACACCAAATGAACCATTTCGATGGCTAGGCGTCCAAGCTGCTTTGGGCTATTACCGGATTACCGACCCCAAACAGCCCTGAAGTAAAGTGAATAGATTGGAGTTCTTTAGGAAGGGATAGACCGCGTCCGTGCCGGTATTTCCGACGGAGGCACAGGACGCAGTCGTTCCCGTTGGTTCAGAGTGTGTGTAGGCACCGGGTAACGGGCGTGAGCCACATCCATCCAGTGCATCTCTCGGCGAGTACTTGGGGAACTCAGCGAAAGTAGGAGCACACGCCGAACAAGATGGGGCAAAGGCGGCAAACCGTCAAACGAACTCATGCTATTCCTTTCATCAACAATTAACCCGCTTTATGTCTTTAACTTATCGTCTTTCATCAACAACTCTCTTGGTGTACAATACCACCTTTCGTTGGCTGCAGACGTCGGTGCACCTTGCAATCTAGCTCTTCAAAGACGAACAGCAAGCAGCTTCGCTTCGGCTTGTTCGAAGTCGATCTCGACCGTGGCACACTCGCGCGCCAAGGAACGGCGGTAAAGCTACAAGAGCAACCGTTCCGAATTTTGGCCCTGCTCCTTGAAGCACAAGGGGAAATTCTCTCGCGCGAAGATATTCGGAAGAGGATTTGGCCTGAAGGAACCTTCGTTGAGTTTGACGGAAGCTTGAACACCGCGTTGATGAAATTGCGCGCCGCCCTGAACGACAATGCAGAAAATCCCATTTTCATCGAGACGGTCCCGCGTAAAGGCTATAGATTCATAGCTCCCATCGTGCCCGTTTTGGTCGACGCGCCGACAGTAACCACTG
The DNA here is from genome assembly GCA_036497825.1 of Candidatus Acidiferrum sp. Classification (GTDB taxonomy): domain Bacteria; phylum Acidobacteriota; class Terriglobia; order Acidiferrales; family UBA7541; genus Acidiferrum. The sequence goes on along the minus strand of DASXIT010000013.1, from coordinate 12,776 downwards.
CAGTCCGGATCACCAGCGAAGGACAGCCAGTCGAGAATTTCGAGGTTTCCGCTCCAGGGATTACTGTTTCCCATAGCGCTTTGACGTGGCGGGCAAGCCATTCCAAAGGCGTATATTTGAGCTGGTGGCAAGCCGGAGCCATTCTTTTGGGACTGTTCGGCATTGTTCTCTATTCCCTTTGGCCAAAGACACAGCCGCGGGTCTCAGCCGTTCGGCAATTGACTCACTCTGGTCAAGTTGATCCATGGGGTCGATTAGTCACCGACGGAAGCCGGATTTATTTCGTCATTCGAGATGTTACTGGCTGGAATTTAATGCAGACTTCCGTCGAGGGTGGAAGTTCGCAGAAGACGCCCACACCATTTGATAACACCCGCATTTTCGATTTATCGCCCGATCACTCCCAATTCCTGATTGGCCAGCTTACTCATCGTGGAGAAGCGACACCGTTATGGCTGTGGCCTGTGCAAGGTGGGGCACCGCGCCGGGTTGGGGATGTGATGGCAGAAGAAGCTGTCTTGTCCCCAAAAGGAGATCAGATCGCTTTTCTGGATGGCGAGAGCATAAAGATTTCCACCACGCAGGGCGAAGCGGTTCGCGAGATCGCGCGGTTTCATCCCGCTCCGCATTCACTGGTGTGGTCTCCTGACGCAAAAAGGCTGCGCTTTACGCAGATGGAGCCGTCACAGGGCACCGATTCCATGTGGGAAATTGCTACCGATGGATCCTCGCTTCGCCGCGTCTTGCCGGAAGGACAACGCGGGCCTCACGAAGGTAGCGGAACCTGGCTGGCCGGCGGCAAGTACTTTGCCTTTTCTTCTGGCGTCGATCTTCGCGCCAGTTTGGCTGTCGATGCGCGCGCCAGTCTGTGGCTAATGGAAGAGCAAGCAGGATTGTTTTCCAGAACACGCGGTCCAGTGCAGCTCACAACCGGGCCGATTGCCTTTGATCATCCTGTTGCCCTGCCCACCGAGGGCCGCGTTTTTGTAATCGGTTCACAAACGGAATATCAGTTGCTCCGCATCGATCCGAAAAACTCTGCGAAAACGGCGATGCTCACTGAGTCTGGCGCCACCGGCATGGATTTCTCTCTTGATGGCCAATATGTTGTTTACGCCGCACGAGAAAGCGGAACGCTTTGGAAAAGCCGTTTGGATGGCACCGGCAAGTTGGAACTTACGGGGCAAGCAACTGGGGCCTTTGCTCCCATGTGGTCACCCGATGAAAAGCAGATTTTGTTTACCGGTTTTCTCCTCGATAAACAACCACGCCTTTATGTCGTTTCCTCAAAGGGCGGAACGCCGAAGCCGGTGCTTCCCACGAATAATAAGTGGGCTTCCGTGTCCGGCGGTTGGAAAACGGATGGCAGCCAAATCGTAATGGACGTGCTCGATACCGAGACCTCCGGCGAAACCAATATCCGCCTGTGGGATCTGGCGACTTCTACCTTGACCGAACTCGCTGGCTCGCAGGGACTCATTGAGCCTCGCTGGTCTTCCGATGGCCGCTACATCGCTGCCCTTCATCCGAAGAAGAAACAGGTTTGGCTGTATGACTGCCAGACTAAAAAATGGTCGGTGCTGGCTGAAGCGAACTTTCCCTCGGCGCTTCGATGGGCTCCCGGCGGAGACGCACTTTATTTTCAGGATGTCGATGAATTGGAGCAGTCGGTCTTTCGCGTTTCCATGGCCACCAAAGAAGTGGAACGCGTAACTGGATTCGGCGATTTGCTGAGTTTCGGCGCCAGCCGGTGCATTTTTACAGGCTTGAGTCCGGACGGTTCCGTCTACGTAACCGTTGACCACGGCGGTGTAGACGTCTATTCGGTAGATTTGCAGTTGCCTTAATCTCCCATCAGATCTCTTTCACGTTCCCTGTACTCCGTAACAGGTTTCGATTCGGGCACATTCGCTGGCGAGTTGCCGGTAATCTCTTCGCACACGTTAGACTGGAAGTGTCCACAAGGGAGTGCGCCCGATGAATCGAAAGTTGCTTTTGGTGCTGTTCTTAAGCATTTCCACAACGTTCCTGTTTGTTGCTGGGCTCAGTGCGCAAACTTCCAAAAAGGGTGGCACCACACTTACCGGAACGGTCCTGGGTATCGATGGCAAACCAATCCCCAAGGCAGCCGTCAGTTGTGAATCTTCGGGTGGTCTTTCTCCCCATGCAGTGCATACCGATTCCAAAGGCCGCTTTATAATTACCGGACTAAAACAAGATAGCTATGATCTTCGTGCCTCTGCAAATGGGGCGTACTCCGACTGGCACAGAAACATCCCACTCAGGAAAGGCCAAAGCAAAGATGTAACGCTGCGATTGCTCGTTGGTACACCGCCGCCTTCCACTACACCCGTAAAGCAACAAGAAGCAAATCCCCAGCAGTGAGAGTCCTTGTGAAAAGCAAGATCGGCACAACCAAAACCGGCTGCGGCAATCTGCATCGCTTCGTATTTGATAGCAAGTAAACCCCCGCTAGCCCGCATAGCGCATCCGTACCACGACCTGGGTACCGCTTTGGTTGGGGCTATCGGCCCATTGAGCAGTCTCCCTTTCGCCTCTAATATCGCGTCAGTGGGTTGGGGGGCCGCGCGGGGACAGCGGTCCCGCAAGGGGCCGTGTGCGAGCTTCCCAACCCGCCAATAACCTCTTGGCGCTAGAAACCAGGCCCACGCAACAAACAATAAGACTATATTGTTCATATACTTACGCTGGACTTTGATACAAACCCGTAGAGCTTTGTTCGGTTCACTCGAGGGCTCGCGTAACCACCTCCTTTTCCCTTAATCTAGACTCCAAGATGATTCAGACCATGTCCACACTTGGACGCTGCTCTTTGCTGACCTTAGCCACTTGTTTGCTCTCCCTGCTGGCGCTTTTCCCTATCGCGGCAGAGCCTCCTCAATTGCTGGGCCACCCCGCACTTAAGGATCAGACCCTGAGCGCATTTAACATGTACGTAAGCAAGACCGATGCAATAAACGCTGCAAGCCTGAACGGCGGAAATTTCCTCTGGATCGATGATCAGGGCAAATCCGCCCGGGAAACCGCTTACGAAAAGTTGCAGCGCGGCGAAGTTCTTATGCAAAGGATCAGTTCCTCCGGCTCGAGCACGGGAATTCCAGGCGGCCTGGTCCACGATTGGGAGGGCATCATTTTTATTCCGGGCGCGAAGCTGCAGGACGTCCTTGCCATCTTGCAGGACTACAATCACCAGGCAACTTACTTTGCACCGGACGTGGAACAAGCCAGGATCGAAGAACACAACGGGGACAGTTTTCGTGTGTTTTTGCGATTCCGCCGCGTCAAGATTATCACCGTCGTCCTGAACACCGAGCATAACGTCACGTATTTTCACGACTCGCCTACACGAGCGCACAGCCGTAGTTCTGCTATCCGAATCGCCGAAGTGGAAAACCCTGGCACGAAATCAGAAAAAGAGGATCCATCTGGCCAAGACAGCGGATTTTTGTGGCGCATGGAAACCTGGTGGCGTTGGGAAGAAAAAGATGGCGGCGTTTATTTACAGAATCAAGTGGTGTCTCTTACGCGGGATATCCCGGCAGGTCTAGGCTGGGCAGTCGAACCCTTCGTCACCAGCATTCCTAAAGAATCGCTGGAATTCACTCTAGGCGCGGTGCGGCGCGCCGTCCTTGCCAAAACTAAACCTTGATGGAGGCGCAAAACACAATTCCGGTCCGCCCGAATCTGCGGCGCGCAGCAATTGATTCTTCTGGAGATCCCAAAACCTCGTTGCCTAGTGAGCGTCAGGGTTTCCGAGCTACTCTAAGTGTGTTAGAATTCCGCAGTTAGGTAAGCAGGTTGCCTGGTGCGGCTCGCTTACCGGCATCCGTTTGGTCTCCACACAGGGTGACCCCACTAAGCAGGTTAGATGGTGTACTTCTCGATTCCTTGCCAGTGGCGGGGCGATAATTAAAATTTTTCATGACCGTCGAACGGTCACGAGCTACAAAGAGGAATTGTCATGTCTGGGCATTCAAAATGGGCCACCATCAAGCACAAGAAGGCCGCCACTGACGCAAAGCGCGGTCGCGTTTTCACTCGCGTCATTCGCGAAATCACTATCGCCGCACGCATCGGCGGTGGCGATCCCAATTCCAACCCTCGTTTACGTACGGCCATTCTTGCCGGCAAGAACGAGAATATGCCCAACGAAAACATTGAGCGCGCGATTTTGCGCGGCACCGGGCAACTAGAAGGCGAGCAATATGAAGAAGCCACCTTCGAAGGCTACGGACCCGGTGGCGTAGGCCTGCTGATCCAGGTGGTTACCACCAACCGCAATCGTATCGTTGGTGAGTTCCGCCACCTGATGAGTAAGAACGGCGGCAACATGGCCGAAGCCGGCGCAGTTGGCTGGATGTTTCATCGCAAAGGCGAAATCAGTGTTCCGAAGGAAGCCGCCTCTGAAGATAAGCTTCTCGATTTAGTTCTCGAGGCTGGCGCGGAAGATATGAAGGATGATGGTTCTGCCTGGTACATCGTCACTCCCGCGGAATCACTCGAAGCTGTCAAAGAAGCCTTGCTCAAAGCCGGAATTACGCCCGCCTCCGCAGAGGTCGGCATGGTTCCTCAAAATTACATCAAACTTACCGGTCAGCAGGCCGCGCAAATGGTCCGGCTGGTGGAAGCACTCGAAGAACACGATGACGTTCAGCATGTTTATTCGAATTTCGATATCGATGAGTCGGAAATTCAAGCCGCCGTTAGCGCCACTTAAATTTTCAGATTCTACTTTGAAACGGCCATCAGGCAATCGCCTGGTGGCCGTTTCGTTTTTCTCCTGCAACTTTTCTCAGAAACTGTTGGAAGGTAGTTCTGCTTCGCCGTAAAATAGCCCCGATGTCTACTCCCTCGAGCAATCAGCATCCTGGCAGTTGTTTTCGTGTCCTTGGTGTGGACCCAGCAGCCGCAGGCCCAACGGGCTATGGCATTCTAGAGACCGATGGCAAGAACTGTCGCGTCGTCCACTACGGAGCCTTTCGTGTTCCCACAAAACGACAAAAGAATTCCGCGGGAGCTGTCCTTCACGATGTTCATCAATTACTTTGTGAACTCCTAGAGGAATACAAACCGCAAGCGATGGCTGTGGAGTCCGTTTTTACTGCGTTGAATATGCGCACAGCCCTGCGTCTGGCCGAAGTGCGTGGCGTCGTGCTTCTTGCCGCGGAACAGCACAATATCGAAGTTCGCAGTTATTCCCCTCGTGAAGTGAAAGCTTGTGTCGCTGGTTATGGCCACGCCGATAAACGCCAGATGCAAATGATGGTTCGCGCCTTGCTCAACATGCAGGAAACGCCGGAACCTTCGCATGCCGCCGATGCCCTTGCGATTGGTCTCTGCTATTTGCAAGCTCGCCAGCTCGAGCAACGTTTTGGAGTTTCCAAAGAGCGAGTTTTAGGCCGCAAAATTACGTCTGCGCAGATTAGTCCGATGGTCACAGCCGAAGCAACGGGCACTCGTATGACGCGCACCCCTACACTTCGATGATTCCCGACGGCCGCCGATTCCTGCGCTTTGCTCTTCTCTTGCTGGCCTGTGGGTCCGTTGTCGCAGCCACTCCGTCGGGAGGTGTTTTCACTTACCGCAGAATCTTCAAGTCTAGCGTCCCGGAATTCATCGAAATCAAAATCCCGCAGAATGGCGAACAGTCTACCGTTGAAATTCGCCAACTCGAAGACGAGCCAGGCGCCTCTCCTTTCGAACTTGGCGCAACTCTTCGCTCCAAGGTTTTTGAATTGATTGGCCAGCTCGGCTATTTCAAAGGCCTCGATCTCGACGTTCATCGCAAAATCGCAAATCTCGGCGCAAAAACTTTTGAATGGAACAATGGCCCCGAAGTCTACACGGTCACTTTCAACTACACCTTGAATTCAGCCGCCATCCAACTCCTCCAGATCTGTGAAGGCTTGGCCCGTGAACAGGAACTGCTTGAACTTCTTCAACGCCGCGCCAAATATGACCGCCTGGGCGTCAACGATGCCTTGATGCAGTTTGAGAACGACCTGAACAAAGGCATCCTTCCGGAACCAGCTCGCGCCTTACCTCTTCTCGATCAGATCGCCGCGGATTCCCGCTTCGTAGAAATCGCCCGCCAACGCGCCCGGTCCTTAGCGGAGCGTATCCGCCACCCGTAGCTACTCCCCCCGAGGTGGCAGATACAAAAAAAGGAAGAACACTCCACCATTCAATATACAATCCATTTTTCTTGGTAATCGTCTTTATAAACCACAGAAAACAATAAGATTATTTCGTCTTTCGAATGGCATTTTTCGTGCTTATGCCTAGGAAATCTGGTTGCCGCTGATGGCGGAATTTATCGGGATTTTTCGGAAGGCCCTGATGATGCTAAGTGCTGTTTTTCAACCTGTGGTGGATAACTCGCCGAGTGGTCGAATGGTCAAGTGGTTTATTCGGAGGAAACCTTGGCCTCAAACTACGAAGGAGAGTGAAGATGTACCATTACTGGAAGCACGCATTGGCCCTGTTTTTTGCCTTGCTCCTGTTCAGCTCAATTGGCACTTGGGGACAGTCAATTGTGACCGGTGGAATCTCGGGTCTTATCACTGACCCTACCGGTGCAGTCGTATCTGACGCAACACTTTCACTAAAAAATCTAGGCACAGGCGAGACTTACGCGGTTACGTCGTCAGGGTCTGGAGACTACGTATTCGCATTACTCAAGCCCGGCAGCTATACCTTGACGGTGACCAAGGCAGGCTTTAAGACCGCAACCCGGACTGTCAACGTTTTGCTCGGAACAACAGTCAGCGCCAACGTATCCTTAGAGGTTGGCGCCGGCACTACGACGGTTGAAGTATCTGCCGAGCAAGGTGCTCAACTTCAGACCGAAAACGCTAACATCTCCACCAACTTTGAAACCAAACAAATTCAAGAAATTCCCAACCCAGGAGGCGACGTAACTTACATTGCGCAAACGGCTCCCGGGGTCACTATGGGATCGCCGGCTGGCGGCGGCTACGGAAACTTCAGCACCTTTGGCCTTCCCGGCACTTCCAATCTCTTCACATTGAACGGCAACGACTACAACGACCCGTTCCTCAACCTGAACAATTCCGGTTCCAGCAACCTCTTGCTCGGCGGCAATGAATTGCAGGAAGTTTCTGTTGTGAACAACGGCTACACCGGTCAATACGGTCGGCAGGCAGCTTCGCAAATCGACTATTCCACCAAATCGGGAACAAATTCCTTCCACGGAAACGCCGTATACAATTGGACGGGGAGATATCTTAACGCCAACGACCCAATTCTGAAGGGGACGACTCCGGTTGGATCCCCAATACCTGACCGCCCATTCGAAAATAACAACCAATGGGCTGCTTCGCTGGGTGGGCCGATCAAGAAAGACAAAGCGTTCTTCTTTGTGAACACTGAGGGCATTCGTTATATCTTCGGTTCGGTCAAACCAGTAACAGTGCCCACACCAGCATTTCAATCCTATGTGTTGGGGAATATTCCGCAAGATGCGGCTACCCAAGCCTTCTATCAGAACATCTTTAAGCTGTGGAACGCAGCGCCTGGTATCTCCACCGCAGTACCTAACGCACAAAGCTGCAGCGGCAACGGATTACCAGCGACAATCGGTGGCGACCAATGCACCCAGTCATGGACCGACAGCTCCTCAGCCGGCAATAAAGAATGGTTGCTCTCGGCTCGAATCGACTTGGCTCTCACCGAAAAAGATAAAATATTTGGCCGCATGAAGTTTGATCGTGGGGTTCAACCAACGTATACCGACACGATTAATCCCACCTTCGACACCTCCAGCACACAGCCTCAGAACGAGGGGCAGGTAAATTACACGCATATCTTCAGTCCCACGATCGTGAATAACTTCATTGGAAGCGTCCTCTATTACTCTGCGCTGTTTGGTAACATCAGTCCAAATTCGCCGGCGTTGGGGCTCATCCCAGGTAACTTAGCATTTTCTGACGGTTCACTAACAAACCTGGGATTTGGTGCCGGGCAAGGGGGCTTCCAGAACGCGTTCTTCTTCCCGCAGGGACGGAACGTTACTCAATGGGGGCTAGTCGACGACCTCTCCATCACTAAGGGAAACCATTCTTTTAAGACTGGTTTCAACTTCAGAAGAGACGACATCAGCGACCATACCGCAGCCGAGACCAGCGTCTATCCAGCTGTCAGCACAACTTTGCTTGGACTCGCAAACGACATAATTCCCCAAGCTGGTTCTACCACGTATAACTTCGCAATAAGTGCCGTGCAGCCAGTCGCGTTCTACAGCATCGGCGCTTATTTCCAGGATGAGTATCGTGTTAATTCAAAACTGAAGCTGACCATGACGATCAGAGCCGATCGCAATTCGGGCGGCGTCTGCCAGCATCATTGCGCAACTCTCCCCGTTCAGCCTTTCCCACAGCTTCAGAAAGGCGCTGACATACCATATGACCAATCGTATGTAACGGGCAAAAAGACGATCATTCCCGGAAATGAGTTCCTCGCTTGGCAGCCCAGGTTGGGCCTAGCTTGGACCCCAGGCAATGGCAAAACCGTGATTCGCGGCGGCATTGGTTTGTTTGCGGACCTTTACCCCGGAACCATCTTGAGTGGAATCGATACCAACTTTCCACAGGTCAATCTGTGGGCTGTTCCCGGCGCAGATCCAGGCTCAGGTACACCTTCACCGACCTTGGCTTGGGATTTGAATTCACCGTCTACGAGCGCGTTCCCCGGAAGCGGTGTGTCGATCGTCCAGCAGTGCAACAGCGCCTTCAATAGTAACTACTATTCCGGAGGCAATCTAAACACGTATTTGGGTACGCCTGGCCTTCCAGGGGTCTGCGCAACTACACCGACATTGAATGACGTAACTCGCAACCTTCAGAATCCGAAGTATATTGAGTGGAACGTCGAAGTGCAGCACCAACTCACTCCACACACAATCGTTTCCGTCAATTACGTCGGTAACAAAGGCTACGACGAGCTGAATTTCAACGACTACCTCAATGGCTTTGGATATGGCTCGCTCACAAACACGGCACCTGCGGATTCCCGGGTAGGCCGCGTAAATTACCTCCAGAGCGGAGCAATCTCCAACTACAACGGGCTCGTTGTCTCTCTCCAGGAGAACAATTGGCATGGTCTGAGTGGACGGGTTAACTATACGTTCTCCCACGCATTGGACGAATCCTCGAACGGCGGTGTATTGCCCTTTAGCATTTTCTACAGCATCTTGAGCCAGATTGACCCAACCAACCTTCACGCAAATTATGCGTCGGCGGACTACGATGCTCGTCACCAAATCAGCGGCAGCTACGTTTACCAGCTGCCATTTAAGAGCAGCAACAAGTTCGTCGAACTGGCCGTCGGTGGCTGGCAACTCTCGGGAACCTTGTTTTGGCGCACAGGCTTCCCATTCAGTGTGTTTGACAGCGCTCAGGTCGCCGGACTAGCAGGCAACAATCTAACTGGTGCCACGATCCTCTTACAACCCACGTTCCAGCAGAGGGACTTTCCAAACGTAGGTCGGTGCGTGGCGAGCCCCTGTTTTGGCGTCCTTGCCAGTAACGGAACCCAGGCGATAAACCCAACCGCGCCATACCAGTTTGCACCCGGCACAAATTTCACCGGCGATGTAGTCGGCCGAAATGCCTTCCGTGGCCCGGGGTTCCTGGCAGGTGACATGAGCATTCGCAAGACTTTCCGGATCAACGAACGCATGAACTTCCAATTGGGAATGAATGCCTATAACTGGCTGAATCATGCGAACTACGGCGCGCCGTTTGGACAAACCATTTTTGGAGCTGGAGCCTTTGGCGCGACCATCTTCACCCAAACACCACCCACTTCTCCCTATGGAGCGTTCGCGTCGGCTGCAACCGACATGAGAATGGTCCAATTTACAGGGAAGTTCACCTTCTAACACAGTCTATTTAGACTTCAGAGAGAGAGAGCGGCTATCCAGCCGCCCTCTCTCATTTTGAGTCTTCCGTAAGCGATTGGTCAGAACCGCCGCCGGCTATGATGCTGCAATATTCGCCTGAAAACGCCCTCTAATATGATATTTTGTAGTAGTACTTAAGTTCTACCAAATTCAATATCAAATCTACGAGAGTTCCCACGGACCCCCTCCTAAGTTATTGCAATATAAAACCTTAAATGCGCACTGATTTTGGTTAGTCAATTGCCACTAGTAGAGCCATCAGGTTGCCCGTATTGGTGGTTTTCTAATTTAAATTTTGCGCTTTGGGGATTAGTGCTTTGCTTTCGCATCCCTGCTAGCTCGCATTTCACGTTTAAAAGTGGCCGTCATCGCAAGGTGACACCAAACTGTCAAGGAGGTTTGAATGAAGTGGTTTAAAACGTTGTTATTTTTCGTTCTGGCATTGGGGCTAGTGAGTTCGTTCGCCTCAAATGCCGCAGCGCAGTCGTCTACGACAGGCGCCATCTCCGGCACAATTCTTGATGCATCCGGAGGGGCAGTACCCGATGCTCATGTGAGCCTCACCAACAAAGGCACGGCTGCAACACTCGCGGCGGTAACGGACAATTCGGGAGCCTACACATTCCCAATCGTTCCACCGGGAGAATATCTATTGACCGTTGAAAAGACGAATTTTCGCAAGATTGAGAAAGCAGTTACAGCCGTTGTAGGCCAAAACCTTGCCAACAACTTCAAATTGGAAGTGGGGAACATCAGCGAAATTGTGCAAGTGGAATCCGCACCCCCACTGTTGCAGGTTGAGAATGCTAACCTGGCCACGACCTTCGAAACTCTTCAGGTTGAGAATCTTCCGAACGGCGGAAACGACATGACCCAGGTGGCTCAAACTGCCCCCGGCGTACTCATGAACACTTCCGGTGGCGGCGGTTACGGTAACTTTACGGCGTATGGTTTGCCAGCTACAGCCAACCTCTTCACTGTCAATGGTAATGATGAGAACGATCCGTACCTTAACTTGAATAACTCCGGCGCTACGAACCTGATGTTGGGAACCAACGAGGTTCAGGAAGTTGCGGTCGTCAGCAACGCCTATACCGTTCAATACGGCCGTCAAGCTGGCGCTCAAGTCGACTACAGCACCAAGTCCGGCACCAACGCATTTCATGGCAATGCGGCCTACTGGTACAACAGCGGTGGGATGAACGCGAACGACTTCTTCAACAATGCAACCAATACTCCTCTCCCTCACGAAGTAAACAATCAGTGGGCAGCATCCATTGGCGGCCCCATCAAGAAGGACAAAGTCTTCTTCTTCGTTGACCAGGAAGGTTTGCGTTATATCCTTGGAACCAGTTCACAGATAGTCGCACCCACGCCCGCTTTTGAGAATGCGGTTATCGCTAACATGCAGGCCAACAACAGTTTCGTAACTGCTGCCTCCATTCCTTTCTACCAGAACATGTTTAACCTCGTTAACGGTGCTCCGGGACTCAATCGCGCAGTTCCAGTCGACAACAGTTTTGATTCGACGGGCAACCTGGGTTGCGGCGACCTCAATACGGATTCGTACGGTGGTCCCTCCGGCAAAGGTACAGGGTCCGCGGCAGTTTTCCCGGGATTTGCTAGCTTTGGTGGAACGGGACCGAACGGAGCCTTGGGCGGCAACAACAATGGCGGCGGTACTCCGTGCTCGCAATACTACCGCTCCACGGTCGGAGCACTCAGCCCAGAGTGGATTCTGGCGGCCAAGGTGGACGTGAATTTCAATGACAGCAACCATGCCAGCATTCGCTACCGCATGGACCGCGGCGTTCAGGCGACCTACACGGATCAACTCAGTCCAGTCTTTAACGCCACCAGCAATCAGCCTCAGTACGAAGGCCAAATCAATTGGAACCACATTTTTAGCCCTACCAAAACCAACCAGTTTATCCTCTCCGGCCTCTGGTATGGCGCCATTTTCGGGCCCGAATCCAATGCCGCACAGGCAACCTTCCCAGGCGCATTATACGATTTCGATACCAATGGGTGGGGGAGCAATACTAGCGGAACATTCATCGGCGGAGAGAATAACGTCTTCCCGCAGGGCCGCAACGTTTCTCAGGCTATGCTTGTGGACGACTTCTCCTGGACCAAGGGCAACCATGCTCTAAAGTTTGGTGTGAATTTCCGCGGCAACAAAATTTCCGACCATTCCAACAACGTTCGCGTCGTTCCACGCTTGCGGATCTTCAGCACCACTGATTTTGCGCAAGGGTTGATCGACCAAATCAGCCAGCGTTTTCCGGAACTCACCTCCACCACCGCGAATATTAACAGCCTCGGCTTGTACGCAATGGACGAATGGCGCGTGAATGCAAGCCTCAAACTTACGCTGGGTTTGCGTGCCGACCACAATTCGAACGCAACCTGCGCTCAGAACTGCTTCGCCCGTTTGTACACTGCGTTTCCGGACGTCAATCACGATCCCACGATTCCTTACAATCAGTTGTTCAGGAATAACCTGCACCACGCGTTTAACGACGTTCAAGCGATTGCGTGGGAACCTCGCATCGGTTTTGCCTGGACGCCGAACTCGCGCTACACAAAGCCCGGAAGCACCGTCATCCGTGGCGGCGTGGGCCTATTCAGCGACTTGTATCCCGCCACACTGATCGACAACTATATGCACAACGCTCCACAGTTGCAGACATTTACCCTCAGCACTTCGCCGGCATTTTCTCCTGCCGAGCCGGGTAATGCTTATATAGCTGAGACCACTTGCAACAGCATTTTCAAGTCTGTTGTGAGCTCCGGCGGTGCGCAGCCCGATTATGTTGCGGCTGCCGCTGCA
>DASXIT010000012.1:0-72982 GCA_036497825.1 Candidatus Acidiferrum sp. | reverse complement strand
GCCTTCTGAGGCGGTCCGCCAACTCACGAATTCCAAACCATCCGCTCGCCGTGGAACAGTCACTCCTGACTGTTCGCTTTTGACCCGACTTTTCCCTTCCACAGCTTTTTCCGTCACTGTAGTACACTCCCACTGCTCTTGCTTTCCTTACACATTCGCGCCCGGAGGCGTCTCTTGGTTCGGTTTCTTTCTATAATCTCTCTTGCATTGTTTTCTTCGATCACCTGTATCGCGCGGCAAATCTCTCCCTCTGCCGACACTCCCGAGCCTGGTTCCATCGAAGAGATCGCCAAGGCCACCACCGAATCGCGTTTTCTTTCTCCTTGGGTCTCCTATTTGCCCGCTTCTTCCACCGTTCCTTCGCCTCGCTCATTTCTTTGCCGCATCCCGGGCGCTCCGGGCGAACTTGTCGATTCCGCAAAGGCCTATGCCTATTGCCGAGCACTCGCTGCCGCTTCTCCTCGGGTTCGTGTCTTCACAATTGGTCACTCCGAAGAAGGCCGCGAGATCATTCTTCTCGCCATCGCTGACGAAAAGGGAATTCAAAATCTTGATCAACTCAAGACCACCAACGCCGCCCTGGCCGATCCGCGGAAAACCAATGCCGTTGCCGCCGAAAAATTAATCGCAGAGTCGCGCCCCTTCTATTATTTCAACGCCGCTCTGCATTCCGACGAAACTGGCTCGACGGAATCGGTCCTTGAACTGGCCTATCGCCTCGCTGTTTCCGATCAGCCATTCATTCGCAACATTCGCGAAAGTCTCGTCGTGCTAATCAATCCCGTTTCGAATCCGGACGGTCGAGACAAGCAAGTCGAATGGTTTTACCGGTTCTTAAAAGGCAAAACGGATCGCAATGATTTCCCGCGCCAATCTTCCCCCTATTGGTCCAAATATGCTTTTGTTGACATCAATCGCGATACCCACCAGCAAACTCACGAGACCACTAAAGCCGTTCATCGCATGTTCCACGAATGGCATCCAGTAGTTGTCCACGATTTGCACGAGAGTGTCGCCTTACTCATGACCTGGAATGGCACCGGCCCCTACAACCCCAACATCGATCCCATCACCTACAGCGAGTTTCTTTCGCTAAGCTTTCAAGAAGTTCAAACAATGACTGGCATGGGCATGCCGGGCGTTTCAACCTGGAATTTCGGCGAAGCCTTTGCCCATCTCTATCTCGATTCCGTCGCCATGAACCACAATGCGATCGGTCGTGGCTACGAAACCTTTGGCAACGGAACTGCCGAAACTCTAACTTGGTCTCTTCCGTCGGAGGAAACTACCCGCGAATGGTATCGACTCCTGCCTCCGCCAACCACCAAGTTCTCTTGGTCCGCCCGCGACAATGTGAACTACAGCGAAACAGGCGCTCTAGCCGCGCTCGATTACGCCTCCACAAATTCGCAAACACTCCTGCGAAACTTTTACACAAAAGGTGTTCACAGTTGGCGCAAAGGCCTGGAAGAACCGCCATACGCCTTCGTAATCCCTCAGGACCAAGGCGATCCCGAACGAGTGGCGCAGCTTGTCACGCGGCTCATGAACCAGCATATTGAAGTCAGCCGCGCCCAATCTTTCCTCAAGTTGAAAGAAGGCGAATTTCCCGCAGGCACGTATGTCGTTCGCCTGGATCAGCCCTATCGCAACTACGCGGTCGATTTACTCTCTCCCCAGCAATACCCCAAGGACGCCGGAGAGCCCTACGATGACGTTTCCTGGGAGCTTCCGGCGCATTATCACCTTCAAGCTATCCCCACCGCAGATCCCTACGTCCGCGATGCAAATCTTCCTTTGCTCGCCGATTCGCCGCACGCAACAGGAAATCTGCAAGGTGCGGGACCGAATTTCATCCTGAAAGATTCCGGGCAAGAAGGCGTCTTAGAAGCGCGGTACCAGCTAGCTCACTTCAGCATTGAAATCGCGGAGCACTCGTTCACGATCGCAAATCAACAATATCCCGCCGGCTCTTGGATTCTTCCCGCACAACCCGGACTCGCGGACACTCTAAAAAATACTTCAACGCAATTGGGTCTTGAGTTCGTGAGCATCCTGACTATTCCCAATGTTGCTCATCACTCCGCAAAGGCGCCGCGTCTCGGCGTCTGGGTTCCATGGGCCGACACGGATTCCATAGGCTGGGTGCGCTATTCCCTCGATCAGCGCAGAATTCCTTACACGTATATTCGCGACGAAGACATTCGCGCCGGCAAACTGTCCGACAAGATCGACGTCCTGCTCTACGGCCATGTCGATCTCGAACTTGCTGAGCAAATCCAGGGCATTCCCAAATCCTGGGGCCCCATGCCTTTCAAGAAAACGCCTACAACGCCAAGCCACGGCACTCCGGCTTCCTCCGAGGACATTACCGGTGGAATCGGCTGGGAAGGACTTGCAAATATTCAGAAATTTATCGAGCAAGGCGGCCTGATGATTACTTTAGGCAGCGGCTCCATGCTTCCTATCGAAGGAGGCATCATTCGCGGAGTTCGCCGCGATTCCGGCGGCGTTCCGCGAAGTACCCAAGGTGGCGGCGCAGAATCCTCTGCCGCCTCTCAGTTTGCGACTACCCGCATCCCGGGCTCTCACCTGCGCGTAACCTTCGATCAGCCCGAGCACCCCATCGCCTACGGTTATTCACCCGAAACCTACGTCTTTCGCCAAAATTTTGCGCTTTATTCGGTTCCACGGCGCTGGCTCCGCATGGCATATTGCACGACTTGCCTCGACGGCCCCATCGACACCAGTAACGTTGTAATGGAATGGGGTTCGCATCAAGGTGCACCGTTCCTAATTAGCGGGCAAGTTTGGGGAGAATCGAATTTGATTGGCCGTCCCGCCATTCTCGATTTTCCGGTCGGTCAGGGACACGTAGTTACATTCAACTTCAACCCGCTGCATCGCGACTTAAATCGCGGAGATCAACGCATGCTCTGGAACGCAATCATAAACTGGCAAGCCATAGTCGCAGGCGCACATAAACCACCAGCACAATAAAGCCGCGCTCAAAATGTAGGCGCCGGGCTTTAGCCCGGCCAGCAATCAATATTCGTATTTATTCGTGGACAGGGTGTGCCGGTCGCCCCACACGCCACACTTGCGTGTGGGTTTCGGGTTCTCTTGACGTAGTATTCTCTTCCGGGTCGTCTCTTTCTTTCTTTTCTTCCGTCAATCCTAATCTGGCGGCCGTACATATGCAGCCCCATGCCGAAACAATCCAGCCGCGGCAATTGGCTGTGAAAAAACAATCCGTATCGGCACGAAAATCGCTCCCGCTCCCGGCGTATACGGAACCGCAACCTCCAAGCGCGCCCCTTCCGGATATTTATTTCTGCTTCGAAAACTGATTCCACCTTTAGACAGATCCTCGCACACCGCCACTTCTTCCTGAAAGCCGCGTCGCCGTATGCAGGCCAGCACTCGCGCCTTCACTCGAGTTCGGTTTCTTCGCGGCAGCACTCGCTCTTCCACTGCCGAGCGCCCCGGCAGCGTCTCCTCAAATTTCGGTTCCGAATGCGCTTCGATCCAGATCGACGGAGAATCGCAGTGCTTGCACAACCGGGCCACACACCGCCGCACCTCAAACGATTTCAACTCCATTTCGTTCAGGTACACCACTTCTCGCCGCTGGCAGAAGCTGCACTCCATCAACATCCGCGCCAATGCCTCTTCCGCTTTGTGCGGAGAAGGGAATTCGATCTCCCAGAAGTCCATCCGCTGGTCCAGTATTGCAACCGCGTAAATAAACCCGTCGGGCTCCCGGTCGATTTCCGCCATGATCCGCGCTCTGGCAGCCTTGGTTTGATCGCCTTCCAATTTTCGGTGCAGCAAAATTTCCTGTCCCGGGAAAATTTTCTCAGCAAGCCGTATAACTCCACCGTTGCGGCTGATCAAAAGCGTTTGTGCTGGCTGTCGTATCGGCGCACCCGTGTTATCGACCCAAGACGCCTCAACCTGCAACTGCAGGGTGACCCGGTCGCTCTGGCGTATTCGGTCCATGCTCATGTTTGGTGTTTGGATTTGCTTCTACTGGGCCAGAGTAGCACGCTGCTTCAGCGAAATAGCCGCTCCTGAACAGGGGTTTGTCCTTCCCACTAATAGCATCATGAACTGGATGAAAAGCCTTCCATCGCCTACAAGTACGGTTACTTTTTGGCTCACAGAATCTTTTCCATGATTTGCAAAATCCCCTAGTTCGTTCACACTTAGACCAGCATTACCTTCCGCCAAAGGCATATAACTAGAGCTGTCTAATCTCTGAGGGTTCGCTTGAGCAAGGTTGTCTCCATGTCTGATCGAAATGGCATGCTTTCTTCCCGGCTCGTCGGAGTTCGGGATCGCCGCTATACCATCCGTTACCCATTTGCCGCTGATGTTGAACTGATTGATATGGAAACCGGGAAACAGGTCGAGGGCGTAACCTCTGACCTTTCCCTGGGAGGTTGCTTTGTCTGCAGCAGCAAGCAGCTACCAATCAATGCGCGTGCGCGTATGAAACTCACTCGCAAGAACGAAGTTTTGGAAGCTCTCGTCGTGGTTCGCATTGTGAAACCGCGCGTCGGCATGGGCATCGAATTTTTCGACCTAGAAGAACCGAATGATCGGATACTTTCCAAATGGATGGACCTGCTTCGCCGCACCCGCTGACACAAGTTTGAAGGTTCATCGAGCGCCACTACGATGCCATTGAGAATCCCCGCTTAAGGAGGTCGGAGCTTCAGCCCCGGCGCAAAACCCCTATGACCAACTGGCTTTAGCCCCTGAAGCGAATCTTCCATAGGTATTCATTTTTGCACGAGTTTTAGTGCGCCGTATCCAACGGGTGTTCACTCTTCTCGTAAAACTCTTTTTGCAACTTCAAACTTTCGTCGTCTGCCTTGACCGCCTTGATTGCCCGCACCAACGTATTGATCCAACTGGCGATGTCTTCTTCGCCCTGTTCTTTCGTTGCCGCCGCCCCATTCCCCGAATAGTGGTTTGGGAAGCGCGCATACCACCAGATTCCCGTGTACACGCTTTCTGGCAATTTCACTCGCTTCTGATCGGCTCCTGATTCCGTCGCTGCGCGATCCATGTGCACTAGGTTCGGATTCGTTACCAGCACATTGGAAGTCTCCGTTTCACCTGCATGCCAGTCTGGCCCTGTTTTCTCCGCACCCACTTTTTTCGTCGCTTCATGGCCCCACTGCACATATACGACGTAGTCGTGCTGCTTCGCCAATTGTGTCTGCGCAAAATAGGGAAGTAGGTTCTCGTTCCCGCCATGCCCGTTTACGATAATTACCTTCTTACATCCATTGCGCGCCATTTCGTCTGTGGTTTCCTGCAGTAGCTTCATTTGCAATTCCACGCTGTAAGCAATCGTGCCGGGTTCATGTCGCGCCTCAAAAATCTGCCCCGCGTAGTATTGCGGAAAAATAACGGCGTACTCTTGTTGCGTGGCATGCTCCGAAACGTAACGCACATTCAGCAAGTCCGTTCCCAAAGGCATATGTGGCCCATGCTTCTCCAAAATCCCAAACGGCAACAAACATGTTCCCTGCGCCTTAGCCATTGCATCCCGAAAATCAGACGCCGTAAGCTCTTCCCATTTCGTGGAAAGCTTAGTCTGCGCACATGCATTTGTCGCAGCCAATAAAATAACCAAAACAATTCCCAATAATTTACGCACTCTCATACGACTCCTTAGTCTTCCTCCGAGATTTCAACAATTTTAAATGTTCTGTGGCACAGTCGCTCTTGACTGTGTTCTTGGGGTTGCATTGTACCGGCCACCTTCTACTTGCCCCCGTGGGGGGAGGCGGGCGCATTTTTTCTCCCATCCTCGCTTTACTTACCCTCCCCCCCACCCGCCGAATACCGAAACTCCGCCAACAGCTCTCTCGCCCCCGCGAACGACGTCATCCGCCCATCACGAACCTGTGCCTCCACCTGCCGCAACTTCCCGGTGACCGATGGATCTCGCCGGAACGCCGTTTCCAACTCCGACGAAATCATCTGTCGCATCGCCGAAAGCGATTGTTCCCGACGTATCTCCGCACGCAAACCGTTCTCTTCCTGAAATTGCTCGTGCCGCAGGATGCATTCCCAAATTTCCGCAATCCCGGCCCCCGTATTTGCGCTGCACAACAACGCCGGTGGACTCCATCCGCCCGCACCCGGCGCGAACAGGTGCAATGCGCTTTCGTAATCTGATTTAGCCAATTGCGCCTGCGCTAACTGCTCTCCATCCGCCTTATTGATCGCGACGGCATCCACCAATTCCAAAATTCCGCGCTTGATTCCTTGCAATTCGTCGCCGGCACCGGGCAGCAACAACAGCAGCACGAAATCCGTCATCGTTCGCACCGCAATTTCCGATTGGCCAACGCCGATCGTTTCCACCCAGACATTATTGAATCCCGCAGCCTCACAAAGGAGCATCGTCTCCCGCGTTCTTCCCGCCACTCCGCCCAGAGATCCCCGGGAAGGGGAGGGCCGAATAAACGCATTTGGTTCTGCAGAGAGCCGCTCCATCCGCGTTTTGTCACCAAGAATACTTCCTCCCGTCACCGGACTCGACGGGTCTATGCTTAGCACGGCCAGTTTCTCGCCACGCTCGCGAATAATGTGCAGACCGATTTTGTCGATGAATGTGCTTTTCCCGACGCCGGGCACCCCGGTAATTCCGATTCGTCGCGATTTTCCTGTGTGAGGAAGAAGTGAATCCAGGATTTCCGCTGCCAATTCGCCGTCGGATGGCAGGTCGCTCTCAATAACCGTAATCGTCCTAGCCAATGTGGCCAGGTCGCCCGCCAGCACTCCCGAAACATATTGTTCAGCGGCCAGTCGGCGCGTCCGCAATCGCTACTCCAACAATCTGTGCAGTATTTCTTGTGCAGAAAGCGGAATCCGTGTTCCCGGTCCGAACACGCCTGCCGCGCCTGCTTCTCGCAGCGCCGCAAAATCTTGCGAAGGGATCACCCCGCCTACGACAACGAGGATATCCTGACGCCCCAACCTCTTCAATTCCTGAATCACTTCCGGCACCAGCGTCATGTGCCCGCCCGCCAACGTCGACACGCCCAAAATGTGCACATCATTTTCCACCGCCATACGCGCCACTTCTTCCGGCGTCTGAAAAAGGGGTCCCAGATCCACGTCAAATCCCAGGTCCGCGAACGCAGTCGCAATCACTTTGGCGCCACGATCGTGACCATCCTGCCCCATCTTCGCTACCAGAATGCGTGGGCGTCGGCCCTCTGCTTGTGCAAACTGCTCCGTCAGCACGCGAGCCTTCTCGAACTCCGGATCGTGCCGGCTTTCCGACGAATACACTCCGGAAATTGTGTGGTTCACCGCTTTGTACCTTCCAAAAACCTTCTCCAGCGCATACGAGATTTCGCCCAGTGTAGCGCGTTTGCGTGCCGCGTTCACCGCCAGTTCCAACAAGTTTCCTTCGCCGGTTTCGCCGCACTTGGTCAAACTCTCCAGCGCTGCATCCACTTCTTTTTGATTCCGATGCGCCCGCACTTCCTTCAACCGTGCTAGTTGATTCTCGCGAACCGCGGCATTGTCCACGATCCGCACTTCCAGCGGCTTCTCATCTTCCACTGCATACTTATTTACGCCAACGATGGTTTCGCGCCCCGAATCGATGTGCGCCTGCCGCCGCGCAGCCGCCTCTTCAATCCGCATCTTCGGCAACCCTGTTTCGATAGCCCGCGTCATCCCGCCGAGCTTTTCCACTTCTTGAATCAGCGTCCAGGCTTTGGCCGCCAATTCTGCTGTCAGCGATTCCACATAGTAGCTTCCGCCCCAAGGATCAACCACGCGGCAAATTCCTGTCTCTTCCTGCAAATAAATCTGCGTGTTGCGCGCAATTCGCGCCGAATAATCCGTTGGCAGCGCCAAGGCTTCATCCAACGCATTCGTGTGTAGCGATTGTGTTCCGCCCATGGCCGCCGCCATCGCCTCCACAGTTGTGCGGATCACGTTGTTGTAGACATCCTGCGCGCTCAGACTCCATCCCGAAGTTTGTGAATGCGTCCGCAGCGCCATCGATTTTGGGTTCTTTGGATTGAATTGCTTGACCAGTTTGGCCCACAGCGACCGCGCCGCCCTCATCTTGGCAATCTCCATGAAATGGTTCATGCCAATCGCCCAGAAAAAACTCAATCTCGGTGCAAACTCATCGATATCCAGTCCCGCGTGCAATCCGGTCCGCAAATATTCCAGTCCATCAGCCAATGTGTAGGCTAGTTCGATATCTGCCGTCGCGCCCGCTTCCTGCATGTGATACCCGGAAATCGAAATGCAATTAAATTTCGGCATCTTCGTGGCGCTGTACCGGAAAATATCTCCGATAATTCTGATCGAGGGCCCTGGCGGATAAATGTACGTATTCCGCACCATGAATTCTTTCAGGATGTCGTTCTGAATTGTCCCGGTCAGTTTCTGCGTTGCCACGCCCTGTTCTTCCGCGGCCACAATGTAAAACGCCATGATTGGGAGCACTGCTCCATTCATCGTCATGGAAACCGACATTTGATCCATGGGGATCCGGTCGAACAGAATCTTCATATCTTCGACGCTGTCGATCGCCACGCCTGCTTTGCCAACATCGCCTTTTACCCGCGAGTGATCGGAGTCGTATCCGCGGTGCGTCGCAAGGTCAAACGCCACGCTAAGCCCCTTCTGTCCCGCTGCCAGATTGCGACGATAAAAAGCGTTCGAATCTTCGGCCGTGGAAAATCCCGCATATTGTCGAACCGTCCAGGGCTGCATCGCATACATCGAACTGTACGGCCCGCGCAAAAAGGGAGGCAGTCCCGCCGCGTAATCGAGATGCTCAATTGCCGCCAGATCCGCAGCCGTATACAGCGGTTTGACCTTGATGCCTTCCTGTGTCTTCCATTCCGCCCGGCTCATACCAACACTCCTTGCCAGCGCGAAAGCAGCTCTACCGCATTCACTCCCACGTACACAAAGTCTTGAATGCCCGCCGCGCGCAACGCCTCGATTTGTTCCTTCGGATTTCCCGCCACTAGAACGGGTACCTTTGACTGCGGCACGATTTCCTTTGCCAGCGCCAGATATTCCGCATCGGAACTGCAGAGCACCACCAGGTCTGCTGGCTCCAGCTTCTCGGAGTTACGCACCTCGAACCCGGCACATCCAAAAAAGTTCAATGCAAAGTTTGCGCGCGCCATTCGCATCTTCAAATCTCCTCGTTGCAGCAGCAGGACCACTGGCCGCTTTCCAGACTTCTCCACACTCTGCCTTATGTTTTCAAATGGCTCAGCCAATCGATGCGCGGAACTGGATGAAAGCTTTGCGCCTGCGGGAACGGTCTCCGTCAAATCGGGATAATTGTTTACTCCAACCAGCGTACGTTTCCGTTCCGCAACCGCTTTTTCTTTCGCGGCACGTGAAGCCGCAATCGTGGCATTGCGTCCTACCAGTCCCGATTCATACACCTTCCACGCCTCCGCGGCGATCGAAGCTGTTAGCGATTCAACGTAATACGAACCTCCCGCTGGATCGGAAACCTGATCGAAATGTGATTCCTCGGCAAGCAGTCGCGGCAAACTCTCTGCCAGATGCTGCGGAAACCGGGCCGCCTCTACAATCAGATAATCGCATCCTCCAAAGATCGCGCTCATGGCCTCCGTCGTGCATCGCATCAGATTCGCCGAAGGATCGTACAAACTCTTATTTGCCCAGGGAGTGCGCGACCAGATCACCATCGGCTCTTTGGAAATCCGTGCCCACAATTGGCGCACAGCCCGCAACTTCGCAATTTCCATGAAGTAATTACTGCCAACCGCAAATACAAACGCGTTTCGTTTGCCCGCCGATTCCGCCAACGCGTATCCAATTTCCTGTACCGATGTAGCTCCTTGCTCGTGCAAAAGGTCGCCGCGAACCGCATCTTTCGGAATGTCCGCTAGCGCCTTCGCCTTCCACTCGCCGGTAAACCGCGCCTGTCCCGTCGTTCCTGGCAAGTCTTCTTTCCGATAGTAGGGCTTCACGGCAATCCCTTCTTCGGTTTGCCACACCAGCCTTTTCGTGTAATCGGCACCCTTCAGATCGGCGCGGATTGCCGCTTCCCACTCGGCCGTCGAAATTGGCGGGAACTCTTCCCACATGGTTCAACCCCCCTGCACGACCTCAATCAGATAGCCCAGTGCCGTGCCTTCCGTCGTCTTCGGATGCACAAAAAACACCGTCGTTCCTCGCGAGCCCGGCCGCGGTGCCGCATCGATAATCTGAAATCCTTTTTTCTTCAAGTCACTAAACGCCATTTGGATGTCGGCCACCCTCAGCGCCACATGCGCGAATCCGCCCCGCCCGCCATTTTTCTCAATCTGTTTGCTTACCGGAGATTCCGCCGAAAGCGGCTCCAGCAATTGAATCAGGTTCGGCCCATCGCCAATCCGCAGCAGCACTTCTCGCACTTGATCTTTCCCCAACACATCCTCGCGATGAATTTCCGTGAAGCCCATCGCCTTGTAAGCCGCCACCTGCTTCTCCAAATCTCCTTGCTTCACGGAAACTGCCAGGTGATCGAAAAATAGAAATCCGGGAATCTCTTTCGTGTCTATGCCCATACCAGCACCACCTGCCCACTCTTCACACTATCGCCCGCGTTCACTTTTACCTCTGCGACCTTTCCTCCAATGGACGCAGTCACTTCTGTTTCCATTTTCATGGCCTCTAACACGAACAGCAAATCCCCCGGCTCTATCGTTTGCCCGAGTCGCACGTTAGACTTCACCACGATTCCCGAAATTGGGCTACGGCAAACCTTCGCTTCATCAACCGCCTCATCGCCGTTCGTACTGGCCACCGCTCCACCACTAACGCCCGCTGGCAGGGCCGCTGCCGCGCTTTGCATCATAAACGTTGGCAGCACTTGCTGTGGCTCGGGAGCTACTTCAACCTCCACCTCATACACTTTACCGTCTACCGTCACCTTTAGTTTCATGAATCACCCTGGTCCTATCGAGACCACCTGACCTGTCCGTGCGAAGCCTGAACCGTGGCGCGTCCCTGCATTGCCCACGCCGTTGTCCCCGTCAGGCGAATCTGGTGAATTGTTGCTCTCTTCCCGAGAAAAGCCGCCACTGCCGCCGTAATGGCCAATACAATTTCCGGTGTAATGCCCTCATCCATTTTTGCTTTACCTGCCACCGCAGCCGTCGGAACCGGCGATTCCTTGGCTAGCGCAGTAGCGAGCATTGCCTCCAGCTTCTCCACTCTTTGCCGGAGCTCTTGTACTCTCGCTTCTAAATCGATCTTTGTGTGTCTTGTCATGCCCATTCTCGACGCCTCATAGCGGAATCAATCCATGCTTCTTTGGCGGTCTCAGTTCGCGTTTCGTGTGCAGAAATTCCAGCGCCTGCGCCAGCACCCGCCGCGTTGCCGATGGTTCGATAATGTCATCCACCAGCCGCCGTCCCGCAGCCACATATGGATTCGCGAACGCCTCGCGATATTTCTCGATCATCTCTTTCCGTTGCGCCGCTTTATCCTTCGCCGAATCGATCTCTTTCTTGAACACGATTTCCGCTGCGCCTTCCGCCCCCATCACTGCAACTTCCGCCGTTGGCCACGCGTACACTCTGTCCGCGCCCATGTCTCGCCCGCACATTGCCAGGTAAGCGCCGCCAAATGCCTTGCGCAAAATAATCGTCACCTTCGGTACTGTTGCCGCCGAGTAAGCAAATAGCATCTTGGCCCCGTGGCGAATGATCCCGCCATATTCCTGATCGACGCCCGGCAGAAATCCCGGAACATCCACGAAGGTGACCAGCGGAATGTTGAACGCGTTGCAGAACCTCACAAAACTAGCCGCCTTATCCGAAGCATTGATATCCAGCACGCCAGACATCGCCACCGGCTGATTGGCGATAATCCCAATCGTTCGGCCGATTAACCGCCCGAACCCAACCACGATATTTGGCGCATATCCTGCCTGCACTTCCAGAAAATCCTTGGCATCAATAATGCTCGCAATCACTTCGCGCACGTCATAAGCCTGCTTTGAATCCACGGGCACGATGCTATTCAGCGCCGGATTCTCCTCTACATTCCCGTCACTCGGCAATTCCGGTGGATCCTCCGAATTATTGGATGGCAGGAAACTCAACAATTTCTTGCACAACAGCAAAGCGTGTTTGTCGTCCTCGGCAATAAAGTGAATTACCCCGGAACGGGCCATGTGCGTGTCCGCTCCACCCAGTTGCTCTGCCGTCACATCTTCTCCCGTAACCTGTTTAATTACGTTCGGTCCCGTAATGAACATCTGCGCTTTCCGCGTTTGAATGATGAAGTCGGTCAGCGCCGGCGAATAAGCCGCTCCTCCGGCACATGGTCCGCAAATCAACGATATTTGGGGAACTACGCCGCTCAGCATCACGTTCTGAAAAAACACCTTTCCATAACCCGAAAGGGAATCGATTCCTTCTTGCACTCGCGCCCCACCAGAGTCATTGATAAACACAAAGGGTGTTCCGGTCTTGATCGATTGCTCCATCGATTCTGCAACCTTCTCGGAATGCACTTCTCCCGCCGACCCACCCGCCACTGTGAAATCCTGGCTCGCCAGATGTACCCTCTTTCCCAAAACTGTTCCCGCGCCAGTAATCACCCCATCCGCCGGGAACGCCTTCCCCTCCATCCCAAATAATGTGGAACGGTGTTCAGCGAATAATCCTGACTCCTGGAATGAATTTGGGTCACAAAGTTCGGAAATACGGTCTCGCGCGGTGAGCTTGCCTGACTTTCTCTGTTTCGCCATCCGATCAGCACCGCCGCCTCTTTCTACCTCGGCGCGGCGGTGCCGCAACTCTTCGATTCGTTGCTCCATGCTCTTCATCCTACTGCCCCCTATCAGCTTGTGGAAAAGGTCGCCCCTTTAGGAGGCCGGGGTTTAAGCCCCGACGTAAAGGCCCTTATGGGCTTCAGCTCCTCAAGAAACTCTGACCCTCTTTTCCGCAGCCTCCTATGCCGGTGAAACAGTTACCTGATGAGTCTTACCTTCCAGTTTCACTTCATATTTAATTGTTTCGCGTACTGGCCCACTTCCAGGAGCGTTGGAAATTCCTCCAGCCGCCGCGGCGGCGCTCGCCACCTTTGGATCCTTTGCGACGCTCTTTGGCCCTTGCGCCCGCTCTGAAAAGAATTTCGGCGCTACCTTCGGAAACATCGCGCAGGTCAGCACATCTTCGTCAGATCCGTCGCAGCCATCCAGGTTGATTGCGGCAGTGCGCAAAGTCTCCCATTCCGGTTTCAGCAAATCTGCTGGACGCATCATGATGGGTGATTTCTTGGTCTGCTTTTCGCATTGCTCCATGACGAACAGGTCCCGCTCGCCTAATGTTTTTCCGTAATACCCCAGCATCAAATCCGCGAATTCCGCTGTAATTACCTTGTATCGTCCCATCAGCACGTTGAACACCGCCTGCGTTCCCACAATCTGACTTGAAGGCGTCACCAGCGGAGGATATCCCGCATCTTTCCGAACGCGCGGCACTTCCTCCAGCACCTCCTTCACCCGGTCTGCGGCTCCCTGTTGTTTCAGTTGGCTTTCCATGTTGGAGATCATTCCGCCAGGAATCTGACTATTGAATATCTCGGTGTCTACCCCGGTGATGTTGGAGAGGAATTCCGAATATTTCGGACGCACCTTCTCAAAATGTTCTTTGATCTTCAGCAGCCGCGCCTTATCCAGACTCGTCGTGAATTCCGTCCCTTCCAGCATCTCCACCAGGCTCTCCGTGGGATTGTGGCCCGGCCCTAGGCTCAGCGAACTAATCGCGGTGTCGACCACATCCGCGCCAGCTTCAATCGCCTTCATCAACGAAACCAGCGTTACCCCGGTGGTCGCGTGTACATGCACGTGAATTCGCACCTGTTCTCCCAGCGTCTCTTTTATGGCTTTCACGATCTCGTAGGCGGGTTTCGGTTTCAGCAGCGCCGCCATATCCTTAATACATAGCGAATCGCAACCAAGGTTCATCAGATCCTTGGCCATTTGTACGTATCCCTCCACCGTGTGCAGAGGGCTTACCGTATAGCAAATCGTTCCTTGCGCATGCTTCCCGGCCTTCTTCACCGCCGCAATCGCGCGTTTCACGTTCCGCACATCATTCAGCGCATCGAATACCCGGAATACGTCCATCCCATTTGCCGCTGCTTTCGCCACGAACCGGTCCACTACCGTATCTTCATAGTGCCGGTATCCCAGTAGGTTTTGTCCGCGCAGCAGCATTTGCAGTTGCGAGTTCGGCATCAATTTACGGAAAATTCGCAGCCGTTCCCAAGGGTCTTCATTCAGAAACCGTATGCACGCATCAAACGTCGCGCCGCCCCAGCATTCCACGCTCCAGAATCCCGCTTTATCGATGTCCTCGCACGCCGGCACCATATCTTCCAATGCCATACGCGTAGCAAGGAGGCTCTGGTGCGCGTCACGCAGAATCAATTCTGTGACTTCTATCTTTCGCGGCATGTTTTTTCCTTCTTGCAGGTAACCTGATCGGAGCGGAAGAGGGGGACCGTTGTTGTCTTACAACTCCATTTTACCACCAGCTGAACGAAGCCGTTGCAAAATGTTTAAATAGTTATCTGTTTCAAATTGAACTGATTGTTTTTTCTGTCTTTTTAGTTCTTTAAATAAATTCAGCTCTGCTGATTTTCTCGCAAAAATCGCTCAATAGAGATTCGTGATTCTCCTAACCAGCGCCAGCGGAGCGGCGGATAGCCCAAGGCGTCAGCCGTGGGAAGGCAAAATAGAGAAAAATCTCACAACTGTCTTGGCGGCGCTGTCGATCCCCGCGCAATCAATTTGGGCTCAAGGGCAATCTCTTCCACGTAATCTTCTTGTTCTTCAATCAATCCCACCACGGTCTTCGCCGCGATTCTTCCCATTTCTTCCAGTGGTTGCCGAATCGTCGTCAATGGCGGGATAGCAAATGACGCAATCGAAATATCATCGAAACCCACGATCGAGATATCTTGCGGCACCCGCAAGTTCGCTTCCTTGAACGCCTTCATCGCTCCTAGCGCTGAAATGTCGTTGTAGGCCATCAATGCCGTAAACGGGATATTCTTTTCCAACAGTTTTTTCCCGTACGGATATCCCAGATCGGGTGTGGAATCTATGCCTTCAATCTGCAATACCAACTCTGGCTCAATTTCAATTTCCAGTTCGCAAGCTACTTCACACAATGCATCCCATCGAGTGGCCGAATCTGAACTCTTTGCCTGCCCGCGCAAAAATGCGATTCGTTTGTGTCCCAATTCTTTTAGGTGCCGCAGCGCAAGTTCCGCCGCGTTGCGATGGTCCAGAATGATGTTGGTTACGTTTTCAACCTTCTGATGGCCTGCTACCGCAATCGTCGGCACCAGCGGCGGCTCGTCCACCGAAGTGTCAATGGTAATCAGTCCTTCCACCCCGCGCGAAGTGAGCAAATCCGCATAGCTGTGCTGTAGTTTCAAGTCATGCCGGTGCGCCACCGCAAGAAGAAAATAGTCATTCTCGCGCAGATAAGTTTCCACTCCGCTAAGCACACCGCCGCCGTAGGCATCGCCAAACTCTTCCGTAATCACCCCGACGGTAAACGTCCGCTTCACACGCAATGATCGAGCAACGAAATTCGGGCGGTATTTTAGTTTCCGTGCGGCTTCCAGAATTCGATTGCGCGTATGTTCTGGAATGGAACTGGCACTTTTGGAATTGTTCAATACTACGGACACGGTTCCGGCGGTCAGTCCCAAATAACTGGCCACCGCTTTTAACGTAACTGCACCTTGTCTATTTAGGGAAGAAGCTTTTTTGACTTTCATGCGCGCGGTGTTTTCCTCAACTGGAGCGACGATGCACCCTCATCTTTCTATCCTCGCGAAATGCCGCGCCACGCAGCGCTTCATTTCACATCTCGTTGCGCCCATTGTACCCAAAAAATGTGTGTCGTTTACAAAGAATCCTGCCTACTATCTATTTCTTCACTTTCCCGCAATACGCCGAATCAGGGCGGGTAGTCTCTCCCAACCCGACCTAGGGTAACTCCCTCATACCTGCGCTCCAGCGCACCTGTCATCCCTCACCCGCGCCTTTTGCGGGTGAGGGATCTGCTTTTTCTTCCCTCTTTTTTCTTGGTTTTCCCCGGGTGCCCCACACGCCGCACTTGCGTGTGGGTTCTCTCCCAACCCAAATCCCTCACGCGCGACCTCTGCGAGGGTTTTCTTCCCTCGGTCGCTAATCCTTTTCTTTCACTTCTGCGCAAACCTGTCTTGCCTAGCCACGCCTTCTGATATCTTTACAACATGCACAAAAGGCATCGTTCATGAGGCAAGGATCAATCTTCCTGCGTCTTTTCACTTCACTTTCTATCATGGCCCTCGGGACTATCATTACAGCATCCAATTCCGCCGGGCAGGGAATTGCCCAAGGTTCCGCCCCGCCTCCCACTGCAAAATCCATTCGCTGTAAAGATCGCCCCATTCCCCAACTGGAAGACATCACCCACAAGGCGGGTATTACTTTTTCTCACTCCTCATCCCCAGAAAGCCGTTACATCATCGAGTCCATGAGCGGTGGTGTTCTTCTTCTCGACTACGATCGCGATGGCTGGCTCGACATCTACTTCACCAACGCGCCGACGGCACAAGGCGCCCTCAAGGGAGAGAAAGCTCGGAGCGCTCTTTATCACAACAATCATGATGGCACCTTCACCGATGTTACCGATAAGGCTGGTGTCGGCTTTCCGTGCTTCGCCATGGGTGGCGCCGTAGCCGACTTCGACAACGATGGCTGGCCAGACATTTATGTCACCTGCTACGGCGGCAACGTCCTTTATCACAACAATGGCGACGGCACCTTTACCGATGTCGCCAAAAAAGCGCGCCTAACGGATGGACGCTGGTCCACGGGCGCTTCTTTCGGCGATTACGATAGCGACGGCTTTGTCGACCTCATGGTCACCAACTATGTTGACCTCGATCTCCACCATTTACCCATTTTCGGCAGCACCGTCACCTGCAAATATATGGGCCTTGATGTTCAGTGTGGTCCGCGAGGTTTGAAAGGCTCTGGCGATTCACTCTTTCATAACAACGGCGACGGCACATTTACCGATGTCTCGAAGAAAGCCGGTGTCGATGATCCCAACGGCTACTACGGCCTCACCACGATTTGGGCCGACTTCAATAACACTGGTCGCCCCGATATTTACGTCGCGAACGACTCCACCGCTGGCTTTCTTTATCGCAATGATGGCAACGGAAAATTTACCGACATCGGTCTGGAGTCTGGCACCGCTCTAGGTGAAGATGGCCATGAACAAGCCGGCATGGGCGTAGCCGTTGGCGATTACCTCCACACCGGCCGTCCCTCCTTAGCGGTCAGTAATTTCTCGATGGATAACACTCCGCTTTACCGCAACGACGGCAATTGGGATTTCCAGGATGTCTCCTACGCTGCTGGCATCGGGCTTCCTTCGGTTCCTTACGTGAAATGGGGAATCGCATTCGTCGATCTCGATAATGACGGCTGGCTTGATCTGGTCACGGTAAATGGCCATGTTTATCCGCAGGTCGACTCGCTCCCGTCCGCCGCTCGCTATCGCGAACCCAAACTTGTGCAATTCAATCAGGGCAACGGAATTTTCTGCGACGCTAGCGACCAATCCGGCTCCGCCATTCTTCTTCCTCAAGTCTCCAGAGGTCTTGCTGCGGGCGATCTTTTCAACGACGGCAATATGGACCTAGTTGTTGAAAATCTCGAAGGCGCTCCGCAAATTCTGCGCAATCCTGGTATCCCTGGCCAACACTGGGTCTCCTTCGAGTTGGCTAGTACAAAAAGTAACCGCATGGCCATCGGTGCCCGGCTCAAACTAACGGCGGGTGGTATGACGCAAACCGACGAGGTTCACAGCGGCGGCAGTTTTCTCTCGCAAAGCGACCAGCGCATTCATTTTGGGCTTGGCAAAGCCACCAAAATCGACAGCCTGGAAATCCGCTGGCCTTCCGGCAAAGTGGAAACCCTGCAAAATCTCGACGTAAATCAGTTCTACGCAGTCCTTGAAGGGCAAGGCGTAGTTTCCCCCGACAAAATCCACCCTCTTCCGCCCATCAAGTGATAGCTTTTCGAATCCAATCCTGACCTGGGGCAAAAACCAAGTCATCCACGGCGCGCAAAATCCTCATTGACATTCAAAAAACACGCGCCTATACTCGCCGAATTATGCTAGTTAAACGATTTACTAAGAGTTTTATAACAAGATCCCATTCTCGCCTTTTGGGGCGCACATCTTTCAGCGGTTTTGGCTTTTAAGAGTTTGCCGGGAGGGCGTCTAACCCCCGCTCTTCCGTTTGCAAAATAAGAAACTCTGCCAACGAGCACTCTTTCACCCCAGTTCGTTGGCAGTTTTTCTTTTTACAACCCCAAACCGTACCACAGGCTTTCCGTTTACCCTGAGCTTCGAAGGGCCGGTGTAGCTTTTCCCTACACAGAATTCCGATGTCGGCAACAAATGTCGGCGAATGTCGGCCGACATTTCCCGATTCTATTCGAACAACGTCGCCTCTTCGAATGAGCGCATCCGCGGAAGCCCAAGTAATATAACCAGTTAATAATTGAATTAAACAATGAACACACAATCTATTCGAAAACAAAGGGGAAAATATCGGCGCGCCGACATTATTTTTCATTTGGAAAAATAATTAGGAGGGAAAATTACACGTACTGAAAGCCGGCTCTCAGCATTCCTGCTTGCGCTTCCTGATTCAACATAAATGTATTCCATGGAAATGCCGTCCGGTAATTCTCGATCATGATCATCGTAATGCCTACGTCGATTCCCAATACATCAGTGTCATACCATCCGGTCGTTGGGTTAAACGCATCGACGTATCCATACAATCCCCAGCCTTTTTGGGAATACCTTCCGCGAATCGTCCGCAGCACTTGCAGGCAATCTTCATACAAGAAGGGAACTGATCCACCCGTCGCGCATGGCACGATGCTGCCATCCATGGCCCCAAGTATCGGAGGAGCCGTATACCCCTTTGGCGAGTCGGAAGCCGAAATGCCCCACAAATCTTCACAGCAATGCCCAAACTTTGTTTGCAACGACAGGCAAAATTGCTTGTGTGCCCGCGTCGCTAGTATCGAATTCTCAAAATAATTCGTGTAGGCATCTTCCTTGTTTCGGAAGTCGAACCAGGCGTGCGAATACTGGTGCGTGAATAACGGATCTTTGCCCGCGATGAAGGTAATTCCATCGTACGTAACTTTGGGGCGGCTAAACGCCTTCCAGGTTTCCGGCGAAACAGGATTGGTTGGCGAGCCAATTCCCAACAAATAAATCATCATCATCTCGCCGTAATGATCCCAGCGCGCCCTTAAAAATCCATTTTCGGGCGTCCAACCCATCGAAAACGCATAGCCCTTATTCAGCATCCAGGGCCAATCGATGCGATTGTAGATTTTCGTGGCCAGGTCCTGAATTTCCGCATCTTGATAATACTGGCGAGCCGTCAGAACTCCACACAGCAACAATGACGTGTCCACTGAGGAGAGTTCGCATTTTCTCCAGCGCTTTCCGGTGCTCATATCCACAAAGTGATAATAGAAGCCGTGTTCGGTTTCCAATTCGTTGGCGACGAACTGCAACGTGGTGCGCACGCGATTGCGAATGTCTGCTGTCCGCGCAAATCCGCGGTTATCTCCGATGCAAAGGGAAGTCAACCCAAAACCTGTGGCGGCAATGCTCGACATCGTCCGTGAATCATTGCCATTTAAGAAAGCGCGATCTTTGATTTGCCCGGTTCTTGGGTCCGTCTCATTCCAGAAGAATCGGAACGCCGATCGCTGAACGTCGTCGAACAACTCTTCGTCGGTACCCTCATATGCGCTATTGGAACTGCTGCTACCTGCTCCCAAAACCAGGCTGGACGTGAATGGAGCGGCCATTACGCCCATTCCTGCCCACTTCAAAAGCTCGCGGCGGGAGGGCTTGCTGGGGCTTATTGTTTTCAGAGCAGTCCTCCCATTCCGGTGCCTAAACGCACTGACCCACTTTGATGCAGGTTTAGTACCGGGCGTATCTCCATCTTTGATTCGAAATTCCTCACTCTAGTTATTTCCCCACGAAACAAGTCCTGCAATATCTTTAGCTTGGGAGTAGTTCCAATCCTGTACAGTTTTGTGACTCTGCCATTTTCCGCCTAAGGCGTCAATTTTTGACACTCGTCTCAAATTCGTAACGAGATGCGGTTTGATGTTTTGCACTTTTACTGGAATTTCTTGCCACAAAAATACCCCGTCTCACTCGCGTACTTTGCGCCCAAATCTCGCTATTTAATCGATTAATAGGCTGATTTTAGCACACTCATCAGCTCGTCTAAAGTGTTTACCTTAGACTCTTCTTAGCAAATTTCAACTCATTTTTCGTTTAATTTCATTCACCAATTTCCAAACTAACTCCACCCTGCCCTGACGAATTGGAGCTGACCCAAATCGTCGCCTTGCCCGGCTCGACGCCCCACTCATTTCGTTGGCCCCAAATCGCAAACGCTTCCGGTTCCAACTCAAAAGTCACTTTCTTCGTGTCTCCTGGCGCCAGAGCCACGCGTTGAAACGCTTTCAGTGCCTTCACTGGTTCAGCAACACTCATTCCCGTTAAACCCACATAGAGCTGAACAGTTTCATCGGCCGAATTTTTTCCAGTGTTGGTGACTTTTACCGATACGATTACGTCTCGCTTCTGGTCCGGGCTCCTTTTTCGCAAGTATTCGTTCAGCGCCTTTGCACTGATCCGCGTCGCGCTCACTTCCGGCGTCGCATATTCAAACGTTGTGTACGACAGTCCATATCCAAACGGAAATTGCGGACTATTCAGTTCATCCACGTATCTCGAGACATACTTCTCGATTCCATTTTGCGGCGGATGGCTCAGATCCGTATTTCCTGCTGGCCTTCCTGTGCTCAACGCATTGTAATAGAGTGGCAACTGTCCCACGGTTCGCGGCCAGCTCACCACGAGCCTTCCACTCGGCGCTGCCTCGCCGTACAAAACTCGATACAGCGCTGGCCCAGCCTGCACCCCCGGAAACCACGCAGCCAATGCCGCCGACACGCGTTCAAACGCCCAAGAGAGCGTTAATGGGCGGCCACTGAACAGCACCAGCACCACAGGCGTTCCTGTTGCCACTACCTTTTCCAGCAATTCTTCCTGGCGGCCCGGCAAGTCGAGGTGCGCTCGCGATCCTGCCTCCGCGGACATCTGTGCGGCATCTTCTCCCAATGCCAAAATCGCCACGTTGGCTTTCTTGGCCGCTGCCACCGCGTCTGCAATTTCCTTGTCGGTGGAATTGCGAATTTGCCCACCTTGTGCGTATTTTACTTTTGCCGCGCCGATGGCTTCGGTCAGTGCCGTTTTCAGTGTCAATACATCATCGCGTTGTCCCCGGCCGGCCCAGGATCCCAACATGTTTTGCGCGTCATCAGCCAAGGGACCGATCAACGCTACGATTTGCCCCTTCTTCAGCGGCAATACCGGTGGAATGGTTTTTCCATTTCCATTCTTCAACAGCACGAAAGAGCGTTCCGCCGCGATTCGTGCCAGCTCCAGATTCTCTTTGTCCAGTGGCCCGGTTCGCTTGCGCGTTTCGTCGGTGTAAGGATGCTCGAAAAGTCCTAGCGCAATCTTCACGCGCAACACATGGCGAACTCCCTCATCCAACTGCGCCTCTGTAACTTTCCCGCTCTTCACCATATCCGCCAAATATGTGTGATAGAGATTGCTCTCCATATCCATATCGACGCCCGCGGTGAACGCTTTTGTCGCGGCAGTCGCGCCATCATTGGCGATTCCGTGCGCCATCAACTCCACTACGGCTGTCCAATCGCTCGTCACCAGGCCTTGAAATTGCCACTCCTTGCGCAGAATTTGTTTCAACGTAAATGGATTCGCAGTGGCGGGAACTCCATTTAAAGCGTTGAACGAACTCATCACCGAAGCGCCGTCTTCGTCCAGCGCTGCATAAAAAGGAGGCAAATAGAATTCTCTCAGCGTGTGCTCGGAAATCTCCGCTGTGTTGTAATCTCTTCCACCTTCTGCTGCTCCATACCCCACATAGTGCTTCGCGCAGGATGCCATGCTATCCGGTGCATCCAGTCTTCTCCCCTGATAACCGCGAACGTACGCGCGTGCCATTTCACTTCCCAGAAATGGATCTTCCCCCGCTCCTTCGATCATTCGGCCCCATCGGGCATCTCGCGCGATGTCCACCATCGGGGAAAAAGTCCAACGAACTCCCGCCGCAGTCGCTTCCTCCGCTGCCAGGTGCGCCGCGCGTTCCACAACCGGTGGGTCCCATGTGGAAGCCATCGCCAGTGGCACTGGAAAAATGGTTCGGTAGCCATGAATCACATCAAGCCCAAACAGCAACGGTATATGCAGGCGTGATCTTTCCATTGCGATATGCTGGTAACGGTTCGCGGCCGTCGCATTTTCCAAATTAAACAGAGATCCAACCTGGCCGCCGGCGATCATCTCCTCGTATCCGCTGCGTCCCGTTCCCGGTCCCGTTGGCGTTCCGATCGAATACTGCACCAATTGCCCCACCTTTTCTTCCAGGGTCATTTGCTTTAGCAGATCCTCGACTCGCCGTTCAATGGAAAGAGTCGCCAAATCATTTCGTACCGGCAATCCGCGAAAGGGTGGTTCCTCGGTAGCCGCTTGGTTCTGCGCGCGGGTCAAGGAACTGGCCAGGGTGCAGCAGATCAATAACCCGAATATCCAACGATTGGGTTTTATTCCCAGGTTCATCTCGCACCAGTCCTTGCCTGGATTAGAAAGTCTGTTCTTAGTCGTTATACAATTCTGAGCCACAACTTCGGCTGATTATTGTTGTCGGAAATCCCTTATACGTCTGTTGTGCTGAAGTAAATCGATTGAGTATACCTCATCTTTTCTTCCATTTCCTTGATTGTCTCCCTTGCCCGTATCGCGGCCCTGTGACAAAATTCACCTACAGTTCATGCCCAACTCCAGTAAAAAGCGTCCTAAGGCAGTTCGCGAGCCTGGCTCCAGTTCCGTCAGCCTGAAAGAACTTGCCGCGCATCTGGGCGTCTCCTCCGCCACGGTATCTTTAGTCATTAATCGTTCTCCGGGCGCCAAGTCCATTCCGGCGGTCACACAAGAACGCGTTCGGCAAGCTGCTCGCGAACTCAACTACCGGCCGAATTTAATGGCTCGCTCGCTTCGTCAGAAACGCAGCTTGACTATCGGCGTCATTGTGCCCGAGATCAGCGAAGGTTACGCCGCATTGGTAATGTCCGGAATTGAAGACTACCTTCTGGAGGAAGGTTATTTCTATCTGGTCGTCAGCCACCGGCATCGTGCCGACCTCATCGAAGAATATCCCTTAATTCTTCAGCAACGCGCGGTCGAAGGCGTCATTGCGGTAGATACGGCTTGCAGCGGAAACAGCACTCTTCCTACCGTGGCGATTTCCAGCCATCGCGAAGTCCCCGGGGTGACCAACATCGTTCTGGATCATGATCTCGCGGCTTCCCTCGCGCTCAGACATCTTCAGGAACTCGGCCACAAGAAGATCGCATTTATCAAAGGGCAGGATTTCAGTTCCGACACCGAATTTCGTTGGCAATCTCTGCATTCTGTCGCGAAGCAGCTTGGTGTTTCGGTGGACCCTCGTCTGCAACAACAAATGAAGAGTGATTCTTCTTCTCCGCAAGTAGGCTATGAAGTTACGCGCGAAATTCTTTCGCGAAATGTTCCATTCACCGCCTTGTTTGCCTTTAACGACATTTCAGCCATCGGCGCGATTCATGCTCTCCGGGAATCCGGCCATCGCGTTCCTGAAGATGTCTCCGTCGTTGGGTTTGATGATATTCAGAGCGCCGCATACCAAAATCCTGGTCTCACAACGGTTCATCAGCCATTGAGAGAGATGGGGGTCATCGCTGCGCAGACTTTGCTGAAAAGGATTTCTTCTCCGAACAAAAATGAGTACCTCAAACAAATCGAAGTGAAGCCGAAATTGATTGTTCGCGGCAGCACCACCGCCTGTTCTTCGTAATCCCTGATTTATCTGGACCATTGTTTTTGTTAGAACTCATGTCAAAGATGCTTCTTTAGGAGGTCGGGGCTTCAGCCCCGACGCACAAGCGATAGAGAATGTGGGCTTTAGCCCTGATGATAGCTTCGCAATGACTCGCTACTTATGCGACGGCTTCTAATGATTGGGAGCCACGACTGCGTTTGGATCGTCGAGCGGCGGAAAAAAGAAGTCGCGAGGCGAGCGCAAGAAGGCATTCAAAATTGTCTTGAGGATAATAATGTTTCCACCCAAGTTGGCACCATGTGCGCGCAACGCCAGTTTTAGCGCCAGATAAAAGCTCACACTCAGGTTCAGCACGAACGTTACTGCGATGCCGATTGCCGCCCAGAGTAGGGCCCCTTCCGGAATTGTGGCCCGTGATAACGATACAGCTCCCAGTGCCACAGTCCCGGTAGAAAGTGTCACGTGCCGAACATCCAAAGGAAGCCCGAAGAACTTACCCAGTGGTGGCAGCATTCCCAACATGTAGCCAAGGGCGATCGAACCTCCCCATCCCGAAATATTTTTGGAGAAGATCTGAGAGATTCGTTGCAATCGTTCTGGATGCAAGAACGCACCAAGGCGGTGCTCCGCAATGGCTTCCGGCAAACGGTGATTCACCGCCCAGTTTTCAATCCAACCACCAACCAGACTGGACAGCCAAAGTATCACGCCGGTAATGGCCGCAAAAAAGACCGTGCCACTTTTCAGTGGGTTCAACGACGTAAGTGTATACTCTGCGGTCTTTTGGTCCAGAAGAGGCCGGCCAAACAAGACGTGCCACAGAAATCCCATGCCGATAGCCCCCACGGCAACTGCAAATATATTCCCGAGCGCTGCGGCCAATTGCGTTCGGAAAATTCGAGCTACAAAAGTAGCCAACTCTTCATCATTGCCGCTTTGCTGGCAGCGAAGCACGATTTGTGCCAGGGCCGCACCCGTCATCGACGGCTGTTTCGTGGCTAACGCAAGTCCAAAAACTTGCAGCAACACGAAGCTGACTGCATAGTTCAGCCCAGCCAGGAAGCCTTCAACGAATGGGCCAAACCCAGCGTGCGTCACGACCATTTTGATCGCTGCCGTTCCCACCGTTAACAGTCCGCCGCCCAGCGCGGCCCGCCACATCAACCAATATTCTTTGCGGTTGTTCGCTATGTAGTGCTCGCCGGTTTTTCCCGCCCATTCCACAATCTTTTTGGACATTAGCCTCATGCTATTGCTGAGCAGCACCAGCAAACTGCGATCCGCCAATCTTCCGCGCACCACTTCGCGCAGGAACCGTTGCGCCGCCAGACGCTTTTCGTGGCCAGGGTCAGCGATCAGGACGTTGGCGATAGCCTCCATGCGTCCCAGGCTTTGCTCGATTACGTCGATGGCATAGACAACGTCGAGGTTCACTCCACGTTTGTCCATATTTTCCACGACGATTTTCAACTCATCACGGCATCCTTTCACGAAGGCGCGCCACTGCCTCTCTGCGGAATGAATGTCCTCACGATTCCGCAGTGAAGCGATGAAGGCATCTCCTGCCCGAGGCAATAAATAGAAAGGGGACTGCTGCACCGGGCGAGGCTTGCTCCTCACCCGCAGTTTTTCCGACAGGCCCAGGCCCTGCACTCTCGCCCCTAGCAGGCAGAATGCATCGATCAGCGATTCCACCACTGGCCGCCATTGCTCGGCTTGCTCGTCGGGAGCAACTAGCGCCACCATGCGGTCAAAATTCTCCGGTGGTTGGCTGAAGAAATGGTCCACTTCATCTTTCGTGGGATACATCCGTATAAATAATCGAGCCAGTTCACTGTAGTCGCGCGGTGCGGGAAGTAAAAGTCCCAAAATACGATTGGAGAGTTCGGCGAACAGCCCGCGATCACTTGGCAATCCGGATTCGGCGAACAGTGATACTCCGTTGGTTGCGGCGAGCAGCGCCGCCAGGCTGTCGTGGTAGCGGGATCGAATCTCCGGCGAGTTCTCGAGAATCGACAACCATACTGCTTGCCGTTTCCAACGCTCATCATGCAGTTCGCTAAAACCCGGTGTGCATGGTAACGGCGCGGGAATATGCCGGTCCTTTCCGCGAGTAAACGCAGCGAGTTCCACGGCCGCGTCGAGGCGTGCGCTTAGCGTAGTGGCACTCGTCAGCCTTTCCACCCGGACAGCGAGCTGCCGCAGCGATTTGTTCTTTTGCTGCTCCGGTGGAAACAGAGAGAGGATCAAGTCGCGGGTCGGGGTCATCTACTTTGCTGATGCCCCTTTCTCGCTTCCATTCGTTTGGTCATTGAATTTCTCGAAAGAAAGTGCTGATTTTCGGACGGGACTACGGGAACGGAACCAATAACCTACCTGTATCCCCGTTGGTATGCAATCCACAGAAACCGTC
The DNA here is from genome assembly GCA_036497825.1 of Candidatus Acidiferrum sp. Lineage (GTDB taxonomy): Bacteria > Acidobacteriota > Terriglobia > Acidiferrales > UBA7541 > Acidiferrum. The sequence goes on along the minus strand of DASXIT010000012.1, from coordinate 46,485 downwards.
TCTTCTTAGGAGGCCAGTGCTTTTTCAGCCCCTGATGAAGTCTTCGCTCTTCCAAGACATTTAAGAGCCAAGTTCTCTGTTTCCTCCACTCGCGATTTCAACCCTCCCTCGTGTAGACTGTCTTTCTGCAGACGACCGATCAACGTCCTCTCGGACGAGGGAAGGAACTTCATCATGGCCAAGAAGAACAAGCCAGCACCAGCCCCCAAAACAAACTCCAAAGCCAGCACCATTAAACCTCTCGTCAAGCGAAAAGCATGGGCCGGCCTTAAGGCTCATCATGCAAAAATTCGCAACGCTCATCTGCGGGATCTATTTGCGAAGAATCCCAAGCGGGGTGAACAGTATTCCACGGAAACGCTGGGCATATTTTTTGATTATTCAAAGAATCGTGTTGATGAGAAGACTCTCAAACTGCTTATCGCGCTAGCGAAGGAATCTGGGTTGCAGGCTCATATCGACGCCATGTTTCGTGGCGACAAGATCAACATCACCGAAAATCGCGCCGTCTTGCACGTGGCTCTTCGCGCTCCCAAAGACGAAAAAATTATGGTGGATGGCAAAGACGTGGTACCGGATGTCCACGCGGTGCTCGATAAAATGGCGGACTTCAGCAATCGTGTTCGTAGTGGCGCCTGGAAGGGGCACACTGGCAAGCGCATTCGCAATATTGTGAACGTCGGCATTGGCGGTTCGGACCTGGGCCCCGTAATGGCCTACGAGGCTTTAAAGCATTACAGCGACCGCAATTTAACGTTCCGATTTGTTTCCAATGTGGATTCCACCGATTTTGCGGAAGCGGCGATCGATCTCGATCCTTCCGAAACTCTTTTTATTATCTCCTCCAAGACATTCACCACTCTGGAGACGATGACCAACGCGCACACGGCTCGCGACTGGTCGCTCAAGGGCTTGGGAGGCGATGAAAAGGCGGTTGCCAAGCACTTTGTGGCAGTTTCCACGAACGCTGCGGAAGTTGCAAAATTTGGAATCGATACCGCCAATATGTTTGGCTTTTGGGATTGGGTTGGCGGGCGATACTCCATGGATTCCGCCATCGGGCTTTCCACGATGCTCGCCATTGGGCCGGAAAATTTCCATTCCATGTTGAATGGTTTTCACGAGATGGACGAACACTTCCGCACCACTCCGTTTGAGCGCAATTTGCCCGTGCTGATGGGCTTGCTGGGAGTTTGGTATACCGACTTCTTTGGCGCACAAACGGTAGCGGTGTTGCCGTACGAACAATATCTCAAGCGCTTTCCGGCTTATCTGCAGCAATTGACGATGGAGAGCAACGGCAAACACGTCACGCTTGCCGGCACCACGGTTAATTACGAAACGGGCCCGATCTACTGGGGCGAGCCAGGTACCAACGGGCAGCACTCGTTCTATCAATTGATTCACCAGGGTACCCGGCTGATTCCCTGCGATTTTATTGCTTTTGGCGAATCGCTGAATCCGTTGGGACGCCATCACGATATGCTTCTTGCAAACGTGTGTGCACAAACCGAAGCGCTGGCATTTGGCAAAACTGCCAAGCAGGTGAAAGCCGAGGGAACGCCAGACTGGCTGGTGCCGCATCGCGTCTTCGACGGCAACCGCCCGTCGAACACGATTCTTCTTGAGAAGCTCACGCCGGAAGCTCTGGGGAAACTCGTTGCTCTCTATGAACATTCCGTATTTACACAAGGCACGATCTGGAGCATCGATTCCTTCGATCAGTGGGGCGTCGAGCTTGGCAAAGTTTTGGCGCAACGCATCATCCCGGAAATTGAAAGCCCGACGGAACCAAAGCTCGCGCATGACAGTTCTACGAACAACGTCATCCGCCGCGTCCGCAAATACAAAAAATAAAGCGTAGCACGGGCTTCAGCCTGTGACGCTCGGCTGTAAATTTTTCGAGGATCAGTGAATGGACGTAAAACCCGACCACCAAGCCATGCTGAAGGTGGCCATCGACGAAGCTAAGCTTGGCTTAAAAGAGGGCGGCATCCCGATCGGCGCCGCCGTATTCGACTCGAATGGCCGACTCCTTGGCGCGGGACACAATCGCCGCGTTCAGCAAGACGATCCATCGGTGCACGGGGAAACGGACGCGTTTCGCAAAGCCGGCAGGCAACGCAGCTATCGAAACCTGATTATGGTGACGACGCTGGCACCATGCTGGTATTGCAGCGGGCTGGTGCGGCAGTTTGGTTTCCGCACGGTAATTGTCGGCGAGAGCAAAAACTTTCAAGGCGGGGAAGAGTGGCTCCGTTCGCTGGGTGTGGAAGTGATCGACCTGAATTCGCAGGAATGTATTTCGTTGCTGGCAAATTACATCAAGGCAAATCCGGCGGTCTGGAACGAGGATATCGGCCAGGAATAATTCTAGTTTTTCGGTGCAAATTCCAGCGTATACGCGGTCGTCGGATCAAACTCTTTTTCGATCACTTTCAATTCCAACAGCTGTTTGTAAAGTGTAGACCATCGTGCCACTTCCATTTGGCCGACGAGAACCCCGCTGGCCTCGTTGCCGGTAACAAAATGTCCGTCGCGAAGTGCTTTCCAACTGAATTGCATCCACGCAGGTGTCAACGCGGGATTCAGCTTGGCAATCGCTTCATGAGCCGCCGTCGGGTCCTTTAGATACTCGCGCCATCCTCGTAGGGAAGCGCGCACGAACCTTGCTACCGTGTCGGGATGCTGGCGTACGAAGTCCTGGGTGCTGAACATCACGCGATACGGAGTGTAGCCTGCATCACTGATCAGCAGAAATCGCGGTTCAACGCCAGCTTGCTTCGCGAAAAAAGGCTCCGAAGTGGCGAAGGCTTGCTGGATGTAAGTCGGGTTGGCGATAAAGTTTGCCACGCTCATCATTGCCGGGGTTTCGCGAACGTCGTGCAGCTTAAAGTGCTCCACTAAAAAGCGAAACCATGTTGAGCCTGGTACCACCGCCACCGTCCGGCCGCTCAGATCGCTGAAGGTGCGTACCGGCGAGTTTTCGCGCACCATGATTCCCTGCGGGTCGTACTGCATCGTTGCCGCCACAGCGATTAGCGGCTGACCGGCCGCGACGGATTCCAAAATTTTGTCAGAGCCGCCCATGCCAAATTGCGCCGCGCCCGCCGCGACCTGCTGGTACGGTTGCATATAAGGACCGCCGGGCTGAATCGTCACGTCGAGGCCTTCTTCTTTGTAATAGCTCTTTGCCAGGGCAGTGTAAAAGCCGCCGTGCTCCGGCTGGGGATACCAATCCGTTTGCAGCATTACTTTGGTTAGGCCCGGATTTGCAGGCGATTTGTCATGGCAGGCGATCGTGAATAAGCAGATCAGCAGCAGTAGCAGGGTCGGAAAATAGGCCAGAAATCGGTGTTTTTGGCCCCTTAAACGTTGCAGATTGGCGCTCAAGATACCCTCTTTGGATCTCTATCTGGCCCGGTACCCATGTTTTGGTTCGAATAGAAGCTGGGGCTAGTCTATCCGTTTCCCGTGCCAGCATGCTGCCATGGCTTTGATAGGGTGGATTCGATTTTTTGCATATAGACCTGCTCTGGCGATGTGCTAGATTGCGCCATGCGGAGTTTCCGGGGAAAAGGGGTTGCCCCCGCCCAGTTTGACGAAGCCAGAATGCACGAAGTGTACGAGTTCACTGCCGGCACGATGTCGACCACGCATCCCTCTCCGTTCGGCGCACTGATTGTGAACAGTAAAACGGGTGAACGGTTGCTGCGCGCTACGAATGCGGTGATGCGCGAAAACGATCCTTCCTCTCATGCGGAATTGCGCACCGTTCGGCTGGCCTGCAAAAAGCTAAAAACCCCAAATTTGGCCGGGTACACCATGTATTCGACGTGTGAACCGTGTCCGATGTGCATGGCTAACGCGCTATGGGCAAAACTGGATCGCGTGGTTTTCGGCGCGACCATCGAGGATGCCAACCGCCATTTCTTGCAGATACACGTTCCCGCCAAAGAGGTGGCGCGGCGCTCGGACATGAATTGCAAAGTGGAAGGACCGCTCTTTCGAGAGCTTTGCAATACGCTTTTTACCAATCCCGTCATGCAAAAAGCAATTCGCAACTGGAGCACCAGTAAGCACAGAAAAGGGAAGTTGAAATAGAAAGAAAGAGGTTCACGGAATGGGGATGGAGCACGCCGCCGCTTTGGCTTCGATTTTGGGAGACCAGAGCCGCGTCATTACTCAGCCAGAGATTGTTCAGCAGCTCTCGCGAGACTTTTATTGGTATTCGCCAATTTTGCGCCCGCAACTGGATGGGAAAGTGGCGGAGATGGTGGCGCTACCGCTTACAGCTGAGGAAGTTCAGAGTGTATTGCGGTACTGCTACGCGCACAATATTGCAGTGACGGTTCGCGGTGCCGGCACGGGGAACTATGGGCAAGCGGTTCCTCTTCACGGCGGCGTAGTTCTTGACCTTTCCAAGATGGATGCGATCGAGCAGATTCTTCCCGATGGCGTAGCGATTTGCCAGCCGGGCGTGCGACTGGGCGTACTTGAAACACAGGCCAGAAAAGTGGGATGGGAGTTGAGGTGTTATCCCTCGACCATCGCAAAAGCTTCGGTCGGCGGATTCATTGCCGGCGGGTCAGGCGGAATTGGTTCAGTGCTCAATGGAAACTTGCGCGATTTTCAGACGGTCCGTGCGCTGGAAGTGGTCACGATGGAAACTAAGCCGCGCATCGTTTTGCATGAAGGAGAGGCGGTACACGAAATACTGCACGCCTGGGGCACGAACGGTGTAATCACGCGGATCTGGCTGGCTCTTGCGCCTGCGGTAGAATGGTCGCAGTGCGTGGTGTCGTTCGAAACATTCGACGAGGCTTACGATTTCAGCGAGCACATTGCCGTGGATCATGCGTGGAAGAAGCGGCTGGTCACGACATTCGAGTGGCCCATTCCATCTTTCTTTCTTCCGATTAAATCGCTTGCCGCGGAAGGCCGATCGCTGATTTTCTTCCTGATTGCAACTGAACAACTGGCAAACCTCGAATCCACGGTTGGTGAAGCCAGCGGAGCCATTACTTTTTCCGGTGATTATGTTGGATTGCAGAGCCGGCCGCTGCTTTCGGATTACACCTGGAACCACACTACACTGTGGGCCATGAAAAAAGATGAAGCCTATACCTATCTTCAATGTGGATTTGATCCGCAAAGGGTGCGGGAACAATTGCGGGCGCTCAAAAATCGCTTCGGCTCGGAAATTCTTTTTCACATGGAATTTATGAAGAACGGAGATGGACAGGTCGTGCCCGGTGCGATTCCGGTTGTTTACTTCACAACGGAAGAACGGCTGAATGAAATGATTGATTATTGCCGCGAGATTGGCGTGTTTGTGGCCAATCCGCACGTAAACAATGTGGAAGGTGGAGGGCGCTACCGCGCCGACAATATTCAACTGATTGCCAAACGCCGCTATGATCCGAATGGACTGCTGAATCCTGGGAAGATGGCCACTTTTGAAGCAGCGACTGCTTCGTCCGGAGCTGTTGCAAAATGAAAACGTGGATACCCGACGATCGCAATTTCGCTTATCTCAACTGGAAGCAAGTCGACGCCTTGCCCAGGGAAAAGACTCTGCTGGTGCTTCCCACCGCGGCAATTGAACAGCACGGCCATCACCTTCCACTGGCCACCGACACCCTGATTAATAATTTGCTGCTTGGCCACGCCATCAAGAAACTTCCCGCGGATGTTCCTGTTTATGCGCTGCCGCCCGTGCATTACGGGAAGAGCAACGAGCATCTTGGATTTCCCGGGACGCTTTCCGTTAGCGCGGCAACATTTATGGCGGTGATACGAGATCTGGGAGCGAGTTTGCATGCCGCGCGTTTTCAAAAACTCGTTCTTTACAACACGCACGGCGGGAATAGTTCGCTCGTTGATTTAATGGCCCGCGATCTTCGCGCTGAATTTGGTCTTCGCACATTCGCCCTATATGGGTCTGGCGGAATTTCCTTTGATGGACTCAGTACCCAGGAAAAGACCTATGGTTTTCACGCCGGCGAAGTGGAAACGGCACTTTTGCTGGCCGCAATTCCTGAACTGGTGGACCGTTCTGCGTACACGGTGAACTATATTGCGCAATTGGACAAACCGGATTTGTTGTTGCCCGAAAACGCAGCCGCCACTTTTGCCTGGCTCACTCGCGATATTGCGGGGAGTGGCGTGCTTGGCGATCCGCGCCCCGCCACCGCTGAAAATGGCGCCAAGTGGATTGATCAGGCAGCAACCCGGTTAGCCGCAGCCTTGCAGGCCATGGTGAATTTCCAAGACAAACAGAAATGATGAGCGACGGCAAGTTAGTCGATTGCGGAAATGGAGTTCGCCTGGAACGTGGGGTGCGATGCCGCCTCTCCGATGGAATCACGCTGGTTTCCGATCATTACTATCCCGCGCAATCTTCTCCGCAACCCACGCTTCTCATGCGTCAGCCTTACGGTCGAGACATTGCCTCCACGGTTGTTTACGCTCATCCAATCTGGTTTGCGCGGCATGGCTACAACGTTGTGATTCAAGATGTGCGCGGGCGTGGAGATTCCGAAGGCGATTTCTATCCGTTTCGCAATGAAGGGAAAGATGGCGCCGAGACGATAGCGTGGTTGCGCTCGCGCCCCGAATGTAACGGCTCCATCGGCATGTACGGCTTTTCCTATCAAGGTGCGACGCAATTGCTGGCGGCCGCGCAACAACCCGCCGGACTAAAGTGCATATCTCCCGCGATGACCGTTTGCGACCTTTATCACGGCTGGTTCTATCAGCATGGTGCGCTGCAATATGCGGTGAGCTTCGGTTGGGGCCTGCAACTGTTGAAGTCAGATGTGCGCCGCAAAAAATTACGAGAGGCTAGTGAGCGGCTCGAACAAGCTTGGTCGAATCTTGCGGGGCAATATGCTTTTTTGCCATTTCGCGAACACCCGGCCTTGCATGGAGAAGGCGTTCCGCAATATGTGCTGGACTGGTTCGATCACGATCAACCCGATGAGTATTGGTCGCAACTGGATGTCAGCCAGTTGATCGATCGCATTGCGGTTCCTGCTCTGCACATCTCCGGCTGGTACGACATGTTTCTGCGCGGCAGCGTTGATGGTTTTCTGCAACTTCGCAGCAAGGCCGCGAACCATTTTGCCCGGCAGAACCAGTACTTAATTGCGGGCCCGTGGCAGCATATTCCATGGGGCGATCGAATTGGTGCGAGCGATTTTGGTCCGCAAGCGCTGGTGGACACGGACAAGATTGTTTTGCGTTGGTTCAATCACTGGTTGAAAGATTCCAAAGGATTTTCTCGTGAACCGCACATTCGTCACTTTGTGCTGGGAGAAAACCAATGGCACCATGCAGAGGATTTCGTCTCGGAAGAAAATCACATTCTCTATGTGCATAGTTTGGGGAATGCCAATTCGCGGCGTGGGGATGGATCTCTTTCGACTTTGCCGCCTTCAACCGAAGAGCCCTGCGATGCGTTTGTGTATGACCCGGAGGTACCTGTGCAGGCTCCCGGTGGCACATCCGGAGCCAGCGGGCAAATCGATCAGGCTGGGCTTGAACTCGGGAATAACGTGCTGGTATTTACGACCGCGCCGCTAATCGAACCCGTCAGTGTATTCGGCAGTCCTCGAATCGTTCTCTACGCTGCTACCTCGATGGCCCGCACGGACTTTGTGGTGAAACTGGTCCGCGTGCGGCCCAATGGCGTTTCCGAATTTATCTGCCTCGGTATCGCTCGATCGAACTGGCTTTTTCGGAAGAAGCAGTTCTTGGCGGATACAGTTCAGGAGTGGGATTTTTCGTTGGAGCCGACTTCCTGCCGTTTTGCGCCTCAAGATCGTATCCGGCTGGAAATCGCCAGCAGCGCGTTTCCACTCTACGACCGCAATCCAGGTGGTGAGGTGCCTTCCCCACGTGCAACCTCATGGGACTGGGGGCGTTCCACGCAAATCATCTTTCATGATACGAGCCGGCCGACTGCGTTGTACTTGCCGACGACGGGCACGCCGTCATGAGCGTGAACGAAGCGGCGCCCATGGTGGAACTCGATGGAGTAGCTAAGAAATTTCCAAATGGCCGCAATGTGCTCGACCCACTTGCGCTGGAAATTGAAAAGGGGGAGTTTGTCACGCTGATTGGGCCTTCGGGTTGCGGCAAGTCCACATTACTAAAATTGATTTCCGGATTGATTCCGCCGAGCCAGGGCCAAATCCGCATTGATGGGCTTACTCCGAAGAACGCACGCGAAATGGTTTCGTATGTTTTTCAAGATCCGACGTTGTTGCCATGGCGAACGGTTCTGCAAAATGTTTGCCTTGGACTGGAACTTGAGAACGTGGCGAAGGTTCGCCAATTAAAAAGAGCCGAAGCTTTGCTTTCTCTGGCCGGGCTTGAGCAGGTGGCCGCGGCTTATCCTCGAGAGCTTTCCGGAGGCATGAAAATGCGCGTGTCGATCGCTCGCGCCCTGGCAACCAATCCCAAATTGCTGTTGATGGATGAGCCGTTTGCGGCTTTGGACCAAATGACGCGCGACCGGTTTAATGAAGAGATATTGCGTTTAAGGGCGGAACAAAAATGGACAGCGGTGTTTGTTACGCATTCGGTATCGGAAGCCGTGTTTCTCTCTACGAGAATCGTGGTGCTGGCCCCGAATCCGGGGCGCATTCACGCTACTTTTCCGGTTGACCTTCCCACGGTGCGAACCGCCGCGCTGCGCACCGAGCCTGAATTCGATGTGTTGGCGGCGAAAGTTTCGCACTCGCTTCGCGAGGCTCTGGCGCAATGAAAAGACGCTTTGCCGCGATTGCGAATGCACTGGTAGTTTTCGCGGCACTACTATTGCTCTGGCAATTGGTGATTTGGATTTTTCGCGTTGCTCCGTTCCTGCTGCCCTCACCGGCTGCCGTGGGCACCGCAATGGTTAAGAAGTTTCCGCTACTGCTCCGCGCCCTTTCTATTACGGCGATGGAAGCAGCGGGAGGATTGCTTGGCAGCATCATTGTGGGAGTGAGCGCGGCACTCTTGTTCGCGCAATCCCGCTGGGTGCGGCGCATGTTCTACCCATACACTCTGCTGCTGCAAACTGTGCCGATTATTGCTATATCGCCATTGATTTTGCTGTGGGTGGGGGCGGGGATGCCGGCGGTGACGCTGATTGCGTTCATCATTTCGCTGGCGCCCATTATTGCAAACGTTACGCAGGGATTGATCAGCGCCGACGAAAACCTGGTGGATCTATTCCTGATGCACAATGCTTCCGCCGTGCAAATGCTCTTTAAATTGCGCTTGCCACATTCGGTGCCCTCTTTGTTTGTGGGGATACGCATCGCCAGTGGATTAGCGGTCATTGGAGCGATTACTGGAGAGCTGTACGCAGGTTCCGCGCGAGTCGGAGAGGGCGGACTGGGATATTCGATTTTTTACGCTTCATCGCAATTGCAGACCGATTATTTGTTCGCACTAGTGGCCGCTACGACTGTTCTGGGCTTTGGTTTTGTTTTTATTGTGATGTTTTTGGAATGGTATTTTCTGCACCGTTGGCACGAATCGGCGCGGACGCCGGATGCGGGGTGATTGGGTTGCAGGTGCGGGGTTGCAAAGAAAGGGCGCGGGCATAACCCTTCGAGGCTCCCCTCGAGACTCAGGGCATGCAGGGCAAGAAGCCAGCGCTACATGGAGCGGTTAGATGCTGCGATTGCAGACGGAGAATGGATGGTGGTTGGTTACGCATCCGGATCATGCGCGGTTAGCAGGAGCGTTTGCCGAGCGCTGGGGAAATAAAAAGTTTCGATCGCCTGAACCGCGTGCTCGGGTGCTGAAAGGAATTGCGCGCCATGATGATGGGTGGATGGCTCGAGACGCCACGCCGCAGCTCACTCGGCAAGGCAAGCCCAGCGCGTTTTCAGTTGAATTGGTGGGGAAATACTCGGCGTTTGAAGAGATTGATCTGGCGGACTATCTTGCGGTTCGCGATCGCGCCGTGCGGCTGATTGCCGCGGAAGATCCTTACGCCGCGATTCTGATTTCGATGCACACGTACAATTTGCTTACGGAGCATGCGGATCGTTCGACTATTGCGGCGAACGATTTGCCGCTGCTGGATAAATTTCTGGAAGGGCAAAGGGAATTTCAGAATGCCCTGCGTTCGGAGATTTCTGCGGACCAGACGATCCACCCGGAATACAAGAGCGATTCTGCGATTCGAGATCACTTCCGTTTGTTGCAAGCTACCGACAATCTTTCGTTGCTTAGTTGCGTAGACTTTGCCCAGGCTGCACATTTGCTACATCCGCTGCCGCTGCGGGATGGTGGTTATGTTGAGGTGAAAGTGCGCTCGGCAGGGAAGCGGCATTTCGTTTTGGAGCCTTGTCCGTTTTCTGAGGATCGATTGAGTTTTGAGTTTCCTGCGCGTTATGTGGAGGGGCGTGTTTTTGAGTCGGCGGGGGAATTGCAGAAGCGGTTTACAGGCGCGGCGGTGGAAATGCTGTCGGTGAGGATTAGCGCGGCGTAGGGATGCTGGCGCAGAGATTGGCGTTCCGTTTAAGGCAACCCAAGAGGGCGGCGTAAAGCCGCCCCTACGGGAGGGCTACAGATAGCGCGGATTAGAACGCTAGCTTCAGGGTGAACTGAATCTGGCGCGCGCTGCCAATGGTTTTGTTGACGTTGCCGAGACCGAACGGGCAATTATAGAAGTTGTTCACGGGGTTCGCCGTACCGCATCCCGATGGCAAAACGGGACTCCCTTCCGTGGGGAAGCCGTTGTAATACTGGTTTTGCGTGACGTCGTCGATCGGGATGTCAAAGCTGGGAGTGTTCGTGATGTTGAAAATGTCCATGCTGAAGCGCAGATTGACGCGTTCCGTAATGCTGGTCATTTTCACCAGGGAGATGTCCATACGACGCTGCCAAGTCTGGCGAAAAATATTCCGTTGGCCGGTTGTGAAACCTGTCTCGAAGGGATCGTTGGAGGGAATTGCCCCATTCAAAGCGTTGGCACCCAGGATGGGAATCGTGAAGCAGGAGGCTTGCAATGCTGGAAGCCCCGGAGTGACACCGTTCTTACCGGTCACAGCTTTGCAGCCAGGAATTACCGGAACGATGGGGTTGGTAATGCCGTCGGAAACTCCATAGTAAACGCTGCCTACGGAGCCGCTATAGTCAATCACGCTGAATGGTTGACCGCTCTGTAGAATGCCGACTCCCTCGATTGCCCAGCCGTTGGTGAATCTGGACTTGATGGAGGAGCCGTCGGCGGTGAATTTCGGCAATTGATAAATGAAATTGACGTTAAAGACGTGGGTACGGTCGAAGTCAGCGGTACCGTAAGCTTCACGCAGGTTTAGTGGGTTGTTGCCGTTGTAGAAGAGACCGAGTGCGCTTTGTTCGTCAGTTGCATGTGAATAGGTGTAGGAGAAACCGACCTGCAAGCCGTGGCTCATGCGCTTTTCAACGTGCGCCTGTAAAGCGTTGTAAGCGGAGATACCAGCGGCGTTGTAGCTTTCCGATTCGGAAGAGTAACCGACGTAGGGAACGCGAAGATCGATGTTACCGCCTTCGTAGGTGTTGAGATACGAACCTTGGCCGTTGGGAAGTTGGGCAGGAGTGAAAGTCGTCGGGTCGGCTATGACTTGGTAGCCGTAAGAATATTGTTGGCCGTTGATGGGATGCGAAGGTGAAGCTATGTTTGCCTGGTTAAAGGGAACTGGAATGACAAGATGGCGTCCCAAATTGCCGACGTAGCCAACCTCGATCATAAGGTCGTTGCGCGGCTGCCATTGAATGTCGAGAGTGTTGTTGATCGAGTAGGGGAGCTTGTTCTTGCGGTTGTAAACGGCGAGAGCGAACAATTGAGCGCCATTTTCAATTTGAGAAACGCTGGGCAAGTAGTTGATGATGTCCGCGGGATTGCCTGTTGGAGGAGCCTGTAACTGGTCGCCCCATGGGCTAGCAAGTGATCCACCTGTGCCGTTCCCAATGCCAACTTGGGTTGGGTCGCAAGTGGGAATGAATCCCTGATAAGGAGAAGTGAGCGTTTTACAGAGTTGAGAATTTACGAATGGGGGTGCCTGGTTCACGCCAAAAGGGCCGCCGGTGATGACACCAGCCGCAAAGCCAGGAGAAAGATAAGTGAATAGTTCGCCGCGGTCGTAGTAAAAGCCGGTGCCCGCGCGGACAACGACTTTGTTGTGGAACATCTCGGGACTCCAGGCGATACCGAGCCTCGGGGCAAATCCCCATTGGCGGCCAGTGAGTGTGGTATTGCTGACGCCTTTGGTGGGGAACTGTTTGTTGTTTCCAGCGATCAAGAAGCCAGTGGAGGTGACTTCACTGCCGTCGAAGGAATATTGGGAAGGATCAAAATTGTAAACGCGGCCATATTTCTCGGTGAGTCCGCCGTTCCAGTCGTACCGCAAACCAAGAGTGATGTTGAGATTCGGTCTGATCGAGAATTTGTCTTGAATGAACAGGCCGGTTTGCCCTGCGCGCCAGTAGCGATTGGCGTCGCCTTGCAGGTAAGCAGTAGTAACGAATCCGTCGGAAGTGTAGGGCGTGACGAGTCCTTGCACGAACTGCGAGAAATCGGAGATGCCGATGATGCCGGAATCGGTTCTGCGGTCGCGCGTGTTTAGTTGTGTGTAGGCGTAGCTTCCGCCGAAGGTGATGGTGTGTTTACCTTTGGTCCAGATAGCGGTGGCCGAGGGCATGAAACGGTTCTGAAAAACACCAGTCCAAGCTCCTTGTGAAGCGGCACCTTCTCCTATGGTGAGTGCAGCGTTTGCGACAGGGGCAGGGTAGCTGCAGTTCGGATTAGAGTTGGGGCATCCTGTGTTTGCGGGAGATGAGTTGCCGAAGTTATCGACGATGGTGATACCGGGGAATATGGTCGATCCGAAAGTATTTATGCCTAAAGAGGATGGCCCGAACGGTGAGGACACGGTGCTGTAGACTTTTTCGCGAATAAAGCCAAAAGTTTCGCTGATACTTAGGTTTGGCTTTATCGTTTGGGTGTTGTTTATCGAGAACACCTGGCTGCCCGCATCCAAATGCTGGGCGAAACCTGCGACGCTGGAATACGCATAGGGAGCGATGGTCGGATCATGCTGGTAGTAATATTTCAGAGAGACGGTGTCCTTCGCTGTAGCGTTCCAGTCCAGGTCGGTAACGAGTTGATTAGCCGTGAATAATGCAGTTCCCGGGACAATGGCGTTCTCCGGAAAGTTTACCGTCGGAGTCTGCCCATCTGCCGATGGGATAAGGTACTGACCGTTTGGCAATTTGTAGTTCAGCAGGGCAGAGGCCACGGGGCTGATTTCACCGGGTCCGTTACCAATGACGGGTTGGACCACGGCTGAAGCCGGAAAGTTATTATTGACGATAGTGGCAAGAGCCGCTGGGCTGCGATCGTTGGTCAAATCCGCAGGCACGGTGACGCGCGAGAGGCCAATTTCCTGGTCGGAGCTGTGTATGTGTTGATAGCTGACAAAGCCGAAAAGCTTATCCTTGATGATCGCGCCGCCCAGGGTTCCGCCGGCTACCACACGGTGAAGTTCCGGATTTTTCAGATTGGAAGGAATATTGGGATCAGCGTTGAAAAAGAATGGCGCAGCATTTAGCCAATTCGTTCCACGGTCGACATAGGCACTGCCATGCAAATTATTCGTTCCCGATGCCGTGCTCATGTCGATGTGCGCGCCGCTGGTGGAGCCTTGTTGCACATCGTACATTGAGGTGTTTACCCGGAGTTCTTCGATTGATTCCTGAGGCGGAGTTGGGAGCGCTTGGCCAATTGCCAGATAGGGAGAAGCGGTGCTCTGAATCACGGCCGCGCTGGAGCTGGCTGCGCCGCTGACACCGGTATTATTGACGACTCGTGCAGAAGCCACCTGGCTGGTGCTCTTTCCATTGAACAAGTTACTGGCGTCGACTCCATTCAGCAAGAAGCTGTTGCTGGTATCCCGCTGGCCGTTGGCCCAAATCGGTTGATTGCCCAGCCCGCTGTTTGCACCGGTGCCGCTTGGAAGCTCGGAGTTGACTCCAGGCGACAAAATCGCCAGGCCGGTAAAACTTCCCGTTGGCAATGGGATAGATTCAATTTCATTTTTCTCAAGGATGTAACCGTTGGTCGTGTCTTCGGCATTCATTAGTGGAGACGCTTCTACCGTCACCGTGGTACCTACTTGGCCAACTTTCAAAGTGCCGTTTACTGCGGCGGTACGATCTGCCTGCACCGGGACGGACGGAATTTTCAGCGTTTGAAAACCGTCGTGCGTAATCGTCAGAGAATAAGAGCCGATAGGGAGGTTCACTAAATCATAAGTGCCAACATTATTGGTTTTCTGGACGCGGGTGAGCTTGGTCGCGTCTCCAACCAGGGTTACTTCGCAATCAGAGACAGCGCCGCCTGAAGCGTCGGTAATCGTTCCGGTAATTCCACCGAGAGTTTGCTGTGCGAGTGAAAGCGAGCTTACGAGAAGTGCGCAAGTAAGACACCAACAAAGGAGAACGGATAGATAAAACAGTTTTGAAAAATGACGAGCAGGTTTGATCATTCGGTGCCGCCTCCAAATGTTTCGAGATACCATGGCCTGAAACTCTGCCCAGCAATGACCAAACAATGAGTTTTTATTAAGTTAGACTGCCCCGCCTGGCCACTGCTCCCCAAAAGCAGGTTTCGAGGAAATTATTCCAATTTCCCGCGGAACCGAAGCGCAATTTTTTGCTGTCACCGATTCGTTTTTTAGTTGTTCTCTTCTACCCCACATTCGGCTGGAATTTTTCACAATTTCGAAGCCAAGTTTACAAAGCCTGTGGATACCCTGTTGAAATTTTGAGGGAAGTTGGCGGATGAGTGAGGGCATGGATGGCCGCGCGGATGAGCGGACCGCCTCAGAAGGCGGTCCCTACAAGTCCTTCAGCGATGCGAGCGAAATCGAGGTGCGATCCTCTGACTGCGTGGCCCGGCGCGCCAAAAGCGGCGCGAAAGAAGAAACTGGGCCCCCTCGCTCAGGATGCGGTATTTTGTTCCCTCGAAGGTCAGAGCAAGGCCGAATGGCACGTTGGAGAAAGCGCGGGGCATTTCTCTCCCCTCGAAGCTCAGGGGACAACGGCTGGGTCATTTATTTGCATCGCTAGAATAGCTTTCGAGCCGGCAAGACCGACTTGCTGATTGCAGAGCTTACGGTGTACATCGGCTCATTCACGACTTGACTGAGCCGGAGATTCATGGCCACGCTGCAAAGTAGGTAGGCGTGCATTTCACTGAAACGCCAGCGCGCTGCAAGCAGATCGATCATTCGAGAAGTTGCCGCCCGCGCTGCAGCTATCGCATCGGTGCTGGATTCGACTACGATCCAGGCATCGTCTTTGTCGCCGGCATTTTTTGAAGGCGCTGATTCGATCAGTGGCCCCGAAAGAAACTTCTGCTTGTGCAAAGTAAAGCGCAGTTCCGCACGGGCAGGGCACTCAATTCCATTGATGCAAACTTCTCCGTCTCCTTGAGCGGCATGAGCATCACCTACGGAAAAAAGCGCTCCCGGGTTCAAAACCGGGAGGTAGAGTGTCGCGCCACTGCATAGTTCCCGGACATCCATGTTTCCGCCAAAAATGCCTGGTGGGCGCGTGCGAAATTCGCCATCCTCAGCAGTTGCCACGCCCATTACGCCGCAGAACGGGCGCAAAGGAACGATGGCCGGCTCAAGCGACTTGCTAACGTCTCCGTTTAATTCCCAATGGAACAAGTAGGGTTGCGAAAATCGTTCTTTCAGAAATCCCAGTCCGTTGATGACGCTGCTCCAACCCCAACCTTTGTGAGCAACTTCCAGAACATCGATCTGCAACACGTCGCCTGGCTCCGCGCTTTCCACAAAAATCGGTCCGGTTAGAGCGTGGATTCGCCCTCGATCGATTTTGAGGAATTCTTCGACGTTCATGTCTGGATGAACCTGCGAGCCACTGGAATCGGTGCATTCCATCTGGACGCTATCGCCGGAGACGATTTTGATGCGTGGAGGAAGATTGCGATTCCATCGCGAGTGAGTGGGTTCAGCAGAGAGGAAATGCCGGGCCATGCGTCGCTAAATCTCCACCGTCATCTGGAGTTCAACCAAAGCATTGTGCGGCAGCGCGGAAACGCCAATCGCTGCGCGGACGTGGTGCCCAGCATCGCCAAGGACCTCGATGAGAAGATCGGAAGCACCATTGATGACCTTGGGCGAGTCAGGAAAGCCGGAAATACAGTTCACGTAGCCGTTGACGGTCACAACCGTTTTGATCAGATCGAGCGAGCCGAGGTGTTTGCGAAGAACGGCCAATTGGGTTAGCGCACAGGCGCGCGCGGCCATGTAGCCTTCCTGGAGACTTCGATTGGAGCCAACTGTTCCAGTAATGATGCCATTGGAATTGCTGGAAATGACGCCGGCCAGGTAAACAAGATGGCCAATCGTTTTTGCCGAGACATAATTTCCACCAGGAGAAGGAGGCGAAGGTAAAACGATGCCATGCTCAGTGAGCCGGGCTTCTGTGTGATCAGCCATGCTATGTCGATCCTCTTTTATTGGTACGACTCACTGTAGCACAGCCCAACAAATTCAAATCCGCAGGTCGCGATTTTTTCCCTTGCTAGAGCGGCAGTGTGGGTTAGCATGAGCCATGCCTAGATGGGGGATCCGTTTATTATTTGCAATTTTCCTTTTTTCCGTTCTGCTGAATTTGAGTTTGGGCCGCGACCAGAGCAATGCGAAGTCAGGGGCCACGCCCTCTGGAAGCTTGAGGTTGCGTACGGAGCGCTTGTCTTCTCTTGATCTTGAATTAAGCGGCGATTTGGTTGGAATTTCCGCAGAAGAGAGCCGCTATCTAACACGCGAGGATCTGTTGGCTCTTCCGCAAGTGAGCTATACGGTAAGCGATGACGCCAATTTCAAGGGTTCAACACAGATAAGTGGAGTGCCGCTGGAAGAATTAAGCAAGCATCTTAGCGCCAAGCCGCAATCGGATATGGTCATAGCGCTCTGCAGCGATCTTTATCAGGCAAATTATCCGCGGGCTTATATGTTGGAGCACCAACCTTTGCTGGTGCTATTGGTAAACGGACAGCCGCCTGCTGATTGGCCGAAAGATTCCGAAGGGCATAACGCCTACATGGGCCCGTATATGATCTCGCATCCGAAATTTGTCGCTGCTTTTCATGTACTCTCGATTCCGGAAGAACCGCAAATTCCCTGGGGAGTTGTCCGGCTGGAGTTCCGCGATGAAAAGAAGACCTTTGCTGGGATTGCTCCACGTGGCGCGCGCGCCGACCCAACCGAAGTTAAGGCTGGTTATCGGATCGCAGCGCAGCATTGCTTTCGTTGTCATAATCAGGGAAGGGAGGGGGGCCAAAAAGCGGGGCGCCCCTGGGCCGTGCTTTCCGCGTGGGCGACAGCCTCGCCGCAATATTTTGCGGCCTACGTGCGCGATCCGAGGAGCAAAAACCCGCGTGCAGCGATGCCGGGCAATCCCAATTATGACGACGCCACTTTGCAGGCTTTGATCTCTTATTTTCGAACGTTTAACTCACAGGAGAAGCCATGACGGTGCGGCTGGCCAAAATATCACTGATTCTTGGTGTCGCGCTCTTCTACGTGTTTGTGGTGTTCAATAATTTGACGGACTACAATTCGAACTACCAGTTTATTCGACATGTGTTGATGATGGATTCCACTTTTCCCGGCAACAATGGAATGTGGCGCGCTATCAATCAAACTGCGCTGCACACAATTTTCTACATCAGCATCATCCTTTGGGAAACAGTGACGATGGTTCTTTGTGCTTGGGGCGGAGTGCGATTGCTTCGAGCGATAGGCGACAGCGCGAAGGGTTTTTGGGAGGCTAGCAACGTAGCTATTGCCGGCCTTACGTTGAGTTTGCTGATGTGGCTGGTAGCTTTTCTCAGCGTGGGCGGAGAATGGTTCTTGATGTGGCAATCGAGAGCGTGGAATGGCCAGGAAGCGGCGTTTCGCATGTTCACGGTCGTCGGGATCGTGCTTCTCTTGGTGGTCCAGCGAGAAGCGGAAGATTAACTCAGAGCCTCTTCCACTTTTTTATCCCGGGAACGGACAAAAAACCAGAGCAGGCCGAGCACCAAGTATGCCAGATAGATGTAGGGTAACTTTCCGTAAGGGCCTTCCGGCACTGGATAGAGATTTCCGATCAATGCCAGAAGCATTGCCATGCCGGCAAGGGCAGGAATGATCCGTGCCGTGGGACTGAACGCGTTGTGTAATTTCAAATATTTTGGAAGAGCTAAACAAACCAGCGCATAAGTGACGATGAATCCATAGGTGGCAAGCGAACCCATCCAGCCGTATACATCCAAGCCGCTGGCGCCGCGCGCTGCGAGGATCGCAACTGGGATGAGGGCGACGATTCCCGTGATCAAAATCGCTTTTACGGGAGTTTCGTTTTTCTGGTGGGTATCGCGAAATGTGCCGTGAGCCAGGCCGTTATGGGACATCAGCAGGAGTACGCGAGCCGCCGCGGTGATGCAGGCAAGAGTTCCCGCAAACATACTGACCAGCGCACCGATATCGATGAGCACGCCGAGGGCGCGCACTCCGCCAACATTCGCCAGTACGCGCATTGGTGCTTCACTGGTGCCCAAATCCTGACCAGCCGTTCGCAAACCCAAAACTTCTGTGTAGGCACAAACCGTGAAAATGACTCCGGCAAGGAGTGCGCTTTGAATGACGGCGCGAGGAATTGTCTTTAACGGGTTGCGTGCCTCAGAACCCAAAGTTGTGGCACTTTCAAATCCAACGAAGCTGAAAAGCGCCAGGACTAATCCTAAACGCAGGCCTTTGCCGGTCATGCCCTGCAAACGAAATTGCGGCCAATCCAGATGCCAGCCGTGACGTGCAAGGACAAGGATGATTACCAGAAGAATGAACGAGACGGAAACGGCTTCGATCCAGAGCATTAGTCGCGCGGAGATTTTTACGTCGCGCCAAGCGATCCAGATGGAAATCCCGGTGACCAAAATTGCTAGGAACACGGTTGAAATGCCGTGGCCGATGGCGTCGTGCAACAGAATATTCGCGAAATGATAGAAACCGCCGATGACGCTGGCGCCTATGGCGATGTAGGCGAGCAGCAAGCTCCAGGCAGCGGTGGCGCCAAGCCAGGGGGGCAGAATCATCGAAGCGTAGGAATAGAGAGAGCCGGGCGAGGAAGAGTAGCGGGCAAATTTGCCGATGCAGAGAGCAACCAGCAGAATGGCAGCCGTTGCGAGGGCGTAGGCGAGCCATGTGCCATTGCCGGCAAGAGCGCAGACTAGAGGAATTGTGGCGACCGGAGTGGTGGTGGGAGCAATCGTGGAAACAGATTGCGCCAATGTTTCCATGGGAGAAAGCACTTCGCAACGTAATCCGTAGCCGGTTGCCTCAGAATGCTTTCGCCCGGTGGTTTTTTCCATCCAGCACTGCTCCTTGGTTGAACAAATCTGAAAAGTCAGGATAAAGGTCGCTACAGTACAGCCCTGGCAGATTTAGTGCAAGGGCGTGGATCGCTGCGAAGAGGAAATCTACTATTTCAGTTACGTCCCTTGCCGGAATCGTTGGGCAAATAACAGGAAAAGGCCACAAGCTGAAGCCTGTGCTACTAAGAAAGACTGTCGGTATGCAAAATAGTGTTTCTATGGATTCAATGAATAGAGGGAAGAATTCGATTGCTCTGGTGGAGAGGATGGGGTATTTGTTCTCTGCGTGAATTTCCTTAAATTGCAGTTGTGCTAGTTTTCTGCTCTAGTTGCCCCTTTTCAGTTCTGGAGATCAAAGTTTGCTGCAGCGATTGTTTCATCTCGAAGAAAACCAGACCACAGTACGCCAGGAATTGCTCGCGGGTGTCACTACATTCATGACAATGTCGTATGTGGTGATTGTGAACCCGCGGATTCTTGCAGATGCGGGCATGCCGGTGGACGGCGTGTTGTTCGCAACTTGCGTATCGGCAGCACTGGCAACGCTGATCATGGGTTTGTGGGCGAATTATCCCATCGCTCTAGCGCCCGGCATGTCGTTGAACGCGTACTTTACGTATTCCGTGGTGATTGGCCGTGGTGTTCCGTGGCAAACCGCGCTTGGCGTAGTGTTTTTATCCGGAGTACTTTTTTTGTTGCTCACGTTGACCAAACTGCGCGAACAAATCGTAAACGGAATTCCGGATTGCCTGAAATATGGAACTGCCGGGGGAATTGGATTGTTCATCGCGTTTATTGGGCTTCGTAACGCGCAAATTGTCATTCCCAACAAAGCCACTATCGTTGGGATGGGACACATTGGCGACCCACAAGTGCTGCTTGCCGCTGCCGGACTTGTCTTTATCGCGATTCTGATGGCGCGGCGCATCGGCAGTGCGATTCTTTTGGGAATCGTGGCCATAACCTTGGCGGGAATTCCACTGGGGCTTGCGCACTGGCCAGAACATTTCTTCTCGTTGCCGCATCCATCGGGGACACTTTTGAAGCTGGATATTCGTTCCGCCAGCAAAATCGGCTTGGGCGAATTGATGTTTGTGTTTTTCTTCGTCGACCTATTCGACAACGTGGGTACTCTTGTCGGGGTGTGCGAAGAAGGCGGGTTCCTTCGTGATGGCAAGTTGCCGCGAGCCAGCCGCGCTCTCCTTGCCGATGCGTTTGGCACGATTGTCGGCGCGCTTACGGGAACTTCGACCGTCACCAGTTATATCGAGAGCGCGGCGGGAGTTGCAGCCGGCGCACGCACCGGACTTGGCAACATTATGATCGCGGCGCTGTTTCTGGTGGCGATGTTCTGCGCACCATTGGTGGCGGCAATTCCGACTTATGCGACGGCGCCCGCTCTGATTCTTGTTGGCGCACTGATGTGCGGTTCCTTGGCACGAGTCCAATGGGATGATTTCAGCTCGGCATTTCCGGCGTTTATTACGCTGGTAGCTACGCCGTTTACTTTCAGTATCGCTACTGGACTCAGCCTCGGATTGCTTTCGTTTACGTTCATCAAGGTGGGGACCGGCAAGCATCGAGAAATCAGTCCGCTGATCTGGGTGCTTAGCGTACTGTTTCTGCTTCGATATGCTTTTCTTGGAAAAGAGTGAAGGTCTGCGGGTATATTCAATCAGTTCAAATCTCAAGGTTGGGTAATTTTAAACCAGGAATTTCCGATCGGAAAAGGAAAGAGGCTCGCGTGGACAAAGTCCTTCATCTTCGTGCAGGGTCGAATGACATTGGTTCTTACGTATTTTTGTGCGGGGATCCCAGCCGCGTTGCGGCCATCTCGAAATATTTTGATGAACAAAGAGAAGTTTCCACCGCGAGAGGCTATGTCATTCACAGCGGAAAACTTTCCGGAGTTCGCGTTTCCGTTGTATCCGGTGGGATTGGCGGGCCGTCAACGGCAATTGCGGTTGAAGAACTAATCACGCTCGGGGCGCGCACTTTTCTGCGAGTTGGAACCTGCGGCTCTTTGCAGGAGCACGTGAAGATCGGCGATACGGTCATCAGCACGGCGGCCGTGCGCGAAGAGGGAACTACGCGGCAATATATTTCGCTGGAATATCCGGCGGTTGCCAGTTGGGATGTGGTGCAGTCGCTAGTGCAATCCTGCCAGTTTGTGAAAGCGAAATTTCACATTGGCCTGACGCACTGCAAGGATGCGTTTTACTCGGAATTGCCGGACTATACCGCGGACCCGGAAGGGACAGAGCGGCGGTGGGCCGGTTGGACGCGGGGAAATGTACTGTGCACGGAAATGGAAGCGTCGACGATTTACGTGATTGCGTCGATGCGGAAATGCCGGGCCGGCGCGATTCTGCATGTGGTTGGTTCGACGATTGAAGGAAATCTGATCGCCAAGGCTCCCGACATCGAAGGAGTTTTGAAGATTGCGATAGCCGCAATGAACAATTTAATTGAGAAAGATTTACCGCGAGTGTGAGTAGCAAAACACCTGCAAACTTTAGTGAGCCTCATTAAGTACTACGACCTTAGTGTCTTCGCCTCGTTTAATGAGCAGTGAAACCGGTTCGTCATGGGAACTGGCCAAAGCCCGGTCGAATTGCTCCACATCACTTACGGCGCTGTGGTTCACTTGTTCGATGACATCGCCGGATTCCAAGCTGGCAATTTCCGGGGGACTGGAAGGATCGACGGAGGCGACGACGATTCCTCCAGTCTTTGTTGAAATTCCCAGATGGTGAGCGACTGCCGGGGTAAGGTTTTCTACCTTGACATCGTGGAGTATGACACTGCTTTCATCGGTGATGGGAACGTAGGCCCTCTCCAAAAGCACATGATTTCCAGTGGCGGCAGAGGAACTAATTTCTCCTTTCGGCACAAGAGCTACCAGGAATATTCCGATCACCAGTATTCCGAGAATTGAAATCAGAACTTGATTCCATCGCCGGGAGTTCGCTTCGTTATTTGCCCTTGCGGGAATCAAAAAGTAGGGTAGGGGATTGGGTTTTTCACGTCGGCGCATAAAGTATGACTCCTTATTTTGAATCCAAGGACTGAAACTCCACCGCAACCTGCCGGGACTCAGACGTTCTTCGGTACTTTGCTTAGTCTTTTGGCCTGCACTGGCGTTATGTTCGCCTGCAGTCGTGTTGGTGAATTGCATTTCAGAGAGGATTTTGTCGAGCAGAACGGTGAATTCACGAGGTCGCATTGCTGGCTCCACCGAACAGTCTTTTCCCCGGATAACCGCAGTCATCCACAAACAGCTATCTTCTACCGCGGTGGAGAAAAACATAGTCGCATTAGTGCCGAGGAGTGCAGGAATGAATTGAAAGGCGGTGCCGTCCGGAAGCATAAGTTCGGTGAGTATCAGACGAAACGAGTGGTTTTCGAGAAGATCGATTGCAGCTTTCTTGCTGGATGCGAACCAGAGTTTGCAACCACGTTCCAGGAGGTGGTGTTGCAGAGGAGAGATGTTTTGCGCCGTGCTACCGACGAGAAGAACCGTAATTCCCGGATAGTCCATGACGCCTCCTTGGCAGCGGTGAGCATGGATCCGGGGAAATTGCCAGCAAGGAGCGAGTTGATGGCCGCCAATATTTTAGACGCAGCATGGTGGGGGAAGGTTTCATGGATCTATAAGATATATCGTGAGGCGATATAAATGCGTAGATAGCCAATACGGGATGCGAGGGCGGACCGCCTCAGAAGGCGGTCCCTACAAGGCAGATCAGAACGGAAGCAGTCGAAGGATTCTTATGCTTCCAAGAACTTGCGCAGTCGCCTAAGGCTTCGTCCCACTGCCGGGAAATGATTTCGAGGTAATGGTGAGCGTCCTCGATGCGGCGCTGCTCCAGCCGCCAGACGCACTCGCGACCATGCCGAGTGCTGCTGCTTTCCGGTACCATCTATAAATCAGATTGCGACTTTGGCGGGGAAAGGACGAGATGGCGATATTGACGCAAGTAGAAAAGGGAAAAGCGTTCCGCGCGCTGCATGAGCGCGGTGATGCGTTCATTATTCCCAATCCCTGGGACGTGGGGACGGCGCGGATTCTGGAACATTTGGGGTTTGAAGCGCTAGCAACTACCAGTGCCGGGTACGCGTTTTCGGTTGGGCAAAGGGATAATACGATTGAGCGCGAGGAGATGATGGCGCACGTATCCGCAATCGCCGCAGCCACGAATCTGCCGGTCAGCGCGGATCTGGGAAATGGTTTTGGAGACGGGCCGGAAATTGTTGTTGAGACGCTGGGGCTTGCATCGGTAGCGGGGGTTGTCGGCGGCTCGATCGAAGACAACACGGGACGAGCCGACCATCCGATCTACGAGTTGACACTGGCGGTTGAACGCGTTTGTGCGGCGGCGCAGGTGGTGCGCGCTCTTCCTTTTGCGTTCACGTTGACGGCGCGTTGTGAAAATTATCTGGTTGGCAGACCTGATCTGCCAGATACGATCAAGCGATTGCAGGCCTATCAAGAGGCGGGTGCTGATGTTCTCTACGCGCCGGGGCTGACAACGAAAGATGACATTACGGCGGTGGTCAGATCTGTAGATCGGCCCGTAAATGTCGTGATGGGATTGCAAGGTGTGCAATTAAGTCGAGCGGAACTTTCCGCGATTGGAGTGAAACGCATCAGCGTCGGCAGTGCGCTGTGCCGCGCTGCCCTTGGCGCGTTTGTTCGCGCCGCACGAGAAATGGGTGAGACTGGAACGTTTCAGTTTGCAAATGAAGCGGTGAGCGCGCGGGAAATCTCTGCCATGTTTGGATCATGATTTTCTTGGCCCGCTCCACAATACAAAAATCGAAACGCGCAAACCACCAGATCATGAGGCGGTCTTGGCGCTTTATGTATGTTCTGTGGCACAGTTATGCGAGAGTCGCCGTTGGATTGGCAGATTTTGCTATTTGCCATCGAGCGGCGTTGTCGTGGCTAACTTCCTATGAATATCCTCTTCACCAATCGCAGCGTTTTGTTGACCGGAGCCGGTGGTTCGCTCGGTTCTGCTCTCGCCAAGGCGATCATCCGGCAAAGACCCCGGTGCCTGATTCTTCTGGATCACTCGGAAGGCAATCTTCACCAAATCAATTTTGATCTGAGTGTCGTTGCAGGTGGTCGCGTCATATGCCCGATTGTTGGAGATATATGCGATGGCTCGCTGCTTAAAGAGATTTTTGAAGAGCAAAAACCCGAAACCATAATCCATGCTGCGGCATTCAAACACGTGCCACTCATGGAAAGTAATCCGCTGGCGGCGGTGGAGAACAACGCTGTTGGGACGTACCTGTTGGCGCAAAGTGCCCGAATGCATGGTGTGAGTACGTTTGTTATGGTGTCGACGGATAAAGCGGTAAACCCGCACAGCGTGATGGGGGTGTCCAAGCGGTTGGCAGAGCTGGCATTGTTGCGATGGAGCAGCGCACGAAGTCGGATGAGGGCCGTGCGACTGGGAAACGTTTTAGGTTCGCAAGGGAGCGTGGTGCCACTGTTCCAGCAGCAGATTGCGGCCGGAGGGCCGGTAACGGTGACGCATGCGGAAGTAAATCGTTACTTCACGAGTTTAGATGAGGCAGTTGAACTGGTGTTGCTGACAGCAAACATGGATGCGGAGAGTGGGGTATTCATTCCGAATCCTGGCGAGCCAATTCGGATTCTGGAGCTGGCGAAGCGGATGATCCGGGAGGCTGGATTTGATGGTGAGCGGGAAATGGCAATCGTGATGACGGGGCTGCGGCCAGGAGACAAGATGCGTGAGGAGTTTGTTTCGGAGTTCGAGGAAGTGGGAGCAAGGGACAGCGCGATGCTCCGGCTGATCAAAACACCGCAGCCAGTTCAGGAGGAATTCGACTTGCTGATGAGTGACTTGAAAGACAAAACACGCCGGCGCGACCTGGCAGGTGTTCTCGAAATTATCTGCCAGTTGGTGCCCGAGTATCGTCCAAGCGAAATGGTTCTAGAAGCGGCGAAGCAGCAACAATCGAGTTCGGCATGAAGCGGACCATCGCCGTGGTCACATCTTCTCGAGCAGACTATGGGCATCTGTACTGGCCGTTGCGAGACCTGTCACAGACGGAATCCGTGGACCTTCGGATCGTGGCTCTTGGGCCACACCTTTCACCGGAATTCGGGCATACCTTCAAAGAAATTGAAAAGGATGGTTTCGCCATTGATGCACGTGTGGAATGTCTGCTGAGTTCGGACACGGACATCGGGATGGCTAAAACGATTGGAGTTGCGATCCTGGGGCTTGCCGATTTGTTTGGCAAGATGCGGCCAGATTTGTTGCTGTTGATAGCGGATCGTTACGAGATGCTGGCGCCCGCTTCGGTCGCCCTGGCTTTAAGAATTCCCATTGCACATATCGAAGGCGGTGAAGTCAGCGAAGGCGCGATTGATGATGCGGTGCGAAACGCGTTGACGAAAATGAGCCACATCCATTTCACGTCGACGTATGCGGCCCGGCAAAGGGTGATCGAGATGGGGGAAGAAGAATGGCGCGTGCATCGTGCGGGTGCGCCTTCCCTGGATCATTTGCGTAGGCAAAGGCTACTGAGCCAGGAAGAGGTTGCAGAGAAATTGCAGTTGGACCTGTCAAAGCCGCCGATGCTGGTTGCCTATCATCCCGTCACACTGGCATGTGACACCATTGGGGAAGCGGACGCATTGTTTGCGGCGCTGGAGAGCATTCCGGATCAGATTTTGTTTTGCTATCCGAATGCGGATGCTGGGAGCAGGGCACTGATCGAGCGCACGAAATTGTTTTTGGCATCGCAGGGCCGGGGAAGAATATTTACCAATCTGGACGCGGTTTTGTATTGGAGTTTGCTGAGGCAAACAGGAATGTTGGTGGGAAATTCCAGTAGCGGGATTATGGAAACGGCATCCTTTGCGTTGCCGACCGTGAATATCGGAATGAGGCAGCAAGGACGGGAACGGGCGGCCAATGTTTTGGACGCTGAAGCCAGCAAGTCCACGATCTTGCAAACGATTGCGACTGCCAGGACAGTTGAATTCCGGCAAAGTCTCGCAGGTCTGGTGAATCCGTATGGGGAGGGCCACGCATCCGGGAAAATTGTGGAAGTGTTGACTACGGTTCCGTTAACGCGGGAGCTTCTGATCAAGCGCCACTCGCCGATGAAGGGCCCGGCGGAACCCGCAGGCAAAGCCAGCGTTGCATGAAAATCCCACTCTCTGCTCCTGACGTGCAAGAAGAAGAAATCGAGATGGTTGCAGCAGTGCTGCGGACTCGGCAGCTAAGCCTGGGGCCGAAGCTGGAAGAGTTCGAACAAGCCATTGCTGGATACATTGGGATTGAAAATGCCATCGGAGTGAGTTCAGGAACTGCAGGGCTGCATCTCTGCGTGCGCGCATTGGGAATCGGCGCGGGAGATGAAGTGATTGTGCCTTCCTTCGCATTTATCGCCGTGGCCAATGTGGTGCGCTACGAAAATGCAGTTCCTGTGTTTGTGGATATCGAAGCCGAAACATTGAATTTGGATGCCGATCGAATAGAAGCCGCCATTACTCCGCGGACGAAAGCCATTCTTGTTGTGCACACATTTGGATGCCCCGCGGAGGTGGCGAAGTTCCTGGAGATTGCGCGGCGGCATCATCTTTATGTGATTGAAGATGCATGTGAAGCAATTGGCGCGGAATACGAAGGGCGAAAAGTGGGGAGCTTGGGGGACGCCGGTGTCTTCGGTTTCTACCCGAACAAACAGATTACAACGGGGGAGGGCGGAGCCGTTGTTACGGGAAACGCGCGGTTGGCGTCGACGGTACGTGCACTGCGTAACCAAGGACGCAGCAATACGGAAGATTGGTACCAGCACGCTGAAGTTGGCCATAACTACCGGTTGTCCGAAATAAATTGCGCGCTGGGCATCGGGCAGCTTGGGAGAATCGAAGAGATCTTGTCGCGGCGTGAGGAAATCGCAAGAAGATATAACGATAGATTAAAAGGGAATGAGAATCTGCGGCTGCCGGTTTTTAGTTTGCCGAACCGCAGAATCAGTTGGTTTGTGTACGTGGTTCGGCTTTCGGGTGGGCTGTCGAAAGTTCATCGCGATTGGATTGTGCAGGAAATGAATCGACGAGGGATCGGTTGCGGGCGATATTTTGCGCCGATTCATCTGCAACCGGCGTATCGATTGGCGTCTGTACCAAAGACGGATTTGCGCATCACGGAAGCTGAGGCATCGCGCTGCTTGGCGTTGCCATTTTTCAATCTGTTGGAAGACGGACAGATCGATGAGGTTTGTGAAAACTTATGTGAGCTAATTCAACTTGCCGGGAGCCTTGCTTTGGAGGATGACTCAAAAGCGATTAGCTGACAGTTGTCTTTCCTCGTGGCGAACATCTCCTGTTGTAAGTTGTCCAACGAAGGACTTGTTGTAGTCAGTCTGAACCTCCCACGACATCCTGTGTTCGGCGTATATTTTCAAGTGTTGGAGGTCCACCATGCCTGTCATACGCGCTTGCAGCCATTGCGGACAGAAAAACCGTGTTACGGCAAAATATCTGGCCAGCATTGGACGATGCGGAAATTGCAAATCGCCGTTGCCGCCGATCGCCGAGCCATTGGCGGCCGACAACGAGCTATTCGATGAAGTCATTCAGAACTCTCCCGTCCCTGTGCTGGTGGACTTTTGGGCGGAGTGGTGCGGACCTTGTCGCATGGCGGCTCCGGAAGTTTCGCAAACCGCGGCTGACATGGCTGGCAAGGCCATAGTGTTAAAAGTTGACACCGAGCAATACCCGCAGCTTGCCGGCCGGTTTAACGTCCAAGGAATTCCAAACTTCGCTGTCTTCTCCAGCGGCCGATTGGTGATGCAGCAGGCCGGCGTGGTAAGACACGAGCAGATGGAGCGCTGGCTCAGGTCCGCCGCTCCTGTTTCAGCTTGAGGGTGGTGGAATGGTGTTTGCGCCTAGTCCTCATCCCTATCTTTATCTTTGTCACCCGCAACAAAGAGGCGGCCGTCATTTTGTGTGTAGATCTTTCCATCGGGACCAATGGAGAGTGGCGTGTAAGCCGCGCCGATGGCTAAATTGAGAAAAAGTCTGTGCCTTAGCGTGCCGTTCCGGTTGAGAACGTAAAGGCTGCCATCTTCACTATTGGCGTAGACGAATCCGTCTTCATCGATCACCGGGGCGTTAATGCACCACTCGAAGCCGTTCGGGTGCGTGCTGGGAGTGCAAGTCAGAGTGCCGTCCGGGTTGCGCTGGCAACTATCTGTGGTGGTGTTTTTGTACTTCCATTCCGGTTGCAGGTTCGCATTCAGCCTGGTGATGTAATAGGGCCCGTTCGGTAGTGGCGTGCAGATTGGGTTGGTCGGGTCAGAGCAATAGAGCCCTATGCCTCCGTAGTGGTTGTCCTTGACGACAATCGAGTAGGTGTCGTCATGGGGGAGTACGGCGGGCGTTGAATCCCAGCCAAAATCGAACGCGCCCAAGAACTCGCCCGTGGAACTGAACTTCATCAAGTGGCCGCGCAGCGCGTTGTAGCTGGTTATCGCGCCGAATAGCACGCTGCCATCTGGCAGGACCGTAGGAGTCGAGGAGGCCAAATCGATCACCTCGCCCGAGCCTGGAGCGTTCGTGGTCGGGTCCACTCCGGGAGTCGTGCCAACTCGGCATGCGTTTGGTTGATTCGGATTGGCGGCAGTCGCGATCGGCACAAGGAAGCCGCAGCCATCGGTGAAGCGATTCTGCAACGAGGCCTGCCACTTCGGGGTGAGATCGGGATTTACAGCCACGAGATAGCCCACAAGAGGGTCGATATGCGCGCGGCTGATGGTGTAAATTGTGCCGTCTGGGGCAATCGCCGGCGCAACATTAACCGCGGGCCGTTGCGATCCGCACGGGAAGGGAGCTGGTACGGTATTTGCGCTGGGCGGCCAAGGAAGTGTCGACGAATCGAAAAAGATTCCGGGGCAATTCGAGAATGCCGCGGGCGCTCCGGGTACTAAGTCAGCGAATGTGACGGTCGTCGCAGTATCGTCGGGCGTTATCTTTACCAGCCATGCGCCCAAGGCGTCTGACGCGAACCATGGATCCGCCACACTTGGATCGATCAGCTTCAAAACATTGTAATAAACATTCCCGTGGGAGTCAGTGCTCAGTGGTCCGGAAACGAAGGTGTTCGGGTCAATTGTTGAGCCAAATGGATTTATGTGAGAAACCATTTTTCCGTTTTCCTTGTCAACCTTCCACACCGTGCCACCAAATCCGGGCACGTACAAAAATTTGTCGGCGATTGCTGCATGGAAAACCGGCTCCCAGCCGCTCAACCCCGTACCAAAGAGAGGGGAGCCAGTGGGCTCCGGCTTCCAGTCGCTTTGAAAAGTCCAGTCTGTTTCCAGTTTGCCGTCACGCCAGACGAGAGCCTTCTCGTTCCAAACTTCCTGGTTCCAGGTGTTCGGGCCACACGCGTCGCCAATGGTCCAGGAGCCCGGCGTCGGGCATGGTACCCAGGCGCCTGTTTTGAACTCCATATAAACGCGCTTTTTGCTGATCAACGGCACTTGATAGTGGGCTAGAAGCTCACCGTTTGCCTCGGTTTGTTCCTGGGTGACGAAGGGATCGTACACGATGTCGGCAAGCTGCTTTCGCGGGGATTGGCCTTCGACACGGATGAAGCCGGTATGCTGGGGGCCCTGCGCCCACTGCAGCCATTCCTGCTGCTCAAGCTTGCCCGACGCTGCTGTGATGATGAGAAAACCGAACAAGATGGGAATCACCAGGTGTTTCATGACACAACTCCTCCTGGGCACCCGACCAAGGTTGGACTCAAGGAATCCAGCCTAAATTTTCGGCGGAGTATATCACCGAGTTTTGCAGTATGTCTCGTAAAGATTCGGTAAAAATGGATCGGTATCCCCCAATTGGGCTAGATATCGGGGTACTGAAAAATGCTGGTTGGCTATCTTGAGTAAGAGGCGTAGGCTGTACTCCCTAGAGTGCTCCAAGGCCGTTCCCTCCCACTGCCCAGGGAGGGGAAAAAGGGTTAGTTATGAGATCTCATCTATTCTCGTTCCTTTTCTTTATTTTCTGCATTTCCGAGTTCACTGCGTCCGCATACGCCCAGTCTACAAAGACGCCCAGCTCACCTTCCATTGCCCAGAGTAGTGACCAGGGCGGAACGTCTCCGCAATCTGAAGACAGAGTGAGCATTCCTGGACCGCTGCGGTCTTTCTTGCGCATGGCTGGTATGCGTCAGAAGGTCGCACCGCCTGAGGTGTTGCCGCTACTTGCCAGCAATATGGTTTTGAATGGCTATCAGAGTAGACAGGCAACGGAGTTCCTAATTTTGCTGCGCCATTACTATAGCCAAGCCAAAGAACTGAGTATTCTGGCGGGTCCTGAGGGAAACATTCATGTGAGTGGCTGCAACCAGACAGAACCCTTGCTGACTATCCTCGGGTATAGAATCCGAGGGCAATGCGGGAACAGTGCGATGACCCTGCTGACGGCTGATCCCCAACGAGCTTTCCTAACGATTGATTCGGGCTTTCCGCTGCTGGATCTCGAGGAATCATTGCAGAAGGGCGCGCCATTTGTGTACGCCTATCACGGATCTTCCGTGCCGACGATGTTCGCTCCGGCCGATTGGACAGCGCTCTCGAAGGCAAATGGCCGGAGCTACACGGATTTAGTAGAAAGTATTTTGTACGAACCTGATGTGGCAAGGCTTTACTGGGCTTTATCGCAAATCGACCCCGAAACCAGAGCTGCGTTGCGGAAGGACATTGGACTGGAGAAGCTACTTCCGCTTGCACCGGCTTTGGACCTTTACGGAAGCCAGTTCTGCATTCGTGCCAGGGTTATGGTCGTTCCTGGTGGAGCAAAGGCAGAGAAGGAATGGCAGAGCTTGGTCGGAGCAAGCCCCGGGGCGCCCGCAGAGTTTATTCCCCAGCTTTTGAAAAAAGATCGAGGATGGTTGGCGGCCTACTACGACGCAATGTCGCGGGCCAGTCAGAAGCAGCAAGAACATTTCGTTGTGGATCAACGGATGAAGCGTTTCTACGAAGCATTCCGATCCCAAGCAAGTTCGTCGGATGCGGCAACCGGGTTTACGTTCCGGCCGGCACCGGCGCTCATGGTGCTCGTGACGCGTCTGCAATGGGATGCCGATGGCAATCCCTATGTGCCGGGAAACCTGGATGCCTGGAATGAGATTCTGCGGCAAAAGAAAAATCCAAAAACCGTTCATCAGCGGAGCAAAGGACCAGGAGGTTTGCACAGTCCGGAGCAATTGGCCGAGGCCATGTTCGCGTTCTCTCGGTTACGGAATGAAAACGGGCCGCTGCAAGCCTATCTTTATTTGAGCGAATTGGACCACCGCCGTCCGCCCGAGCGTAAACTGAGCCCTCAGACCGTCGTGTTGCTAGCCGAGAAGTACGCAGACTTCAGCAATCAGTATTTGATCTTCTCTGAATTCCCCGAGCTCACCGACGTTTCGATCACTCACTTTCTAACGACGGCCGAGTCACTAAATAAAATCTCCGATCACGCATTGCGCGGTAACGCCATGGGAACTTTTCAGGCGAGTGTGGGACTGTGGCAGATTTTGGCGAGGCAAGGTCAAATCGACCCGTCGCACCTGAATTCTTCTTGGCAAGACGCGATTAGACCTTTCTACAAGTTCACCGCACCGGCGCAACTCGTGACCGCCGGGCGCAATTCGGTCGCTGAAGTTTTTCGTGCCGCGAGCGGGAAACAGAGCATATCGCAGGACGAAATAATCACAGTGCTTTCCGGCATGCGTCAAAGTACTCCCGAGGGCCAGAGGATGCTACAGGAAACGGCCAACCGAATGCGGTTGGTACTTGACGATCAGCGGCTGGTTTCACTCGACACACTATTTGCCCTGGACGACGGTCTAAACGATTCAGCGCAAGGGACAATGAAAAAAGAAACGTTGATCGCGCTTGCTGGTGAGCTTCGAGAGTTCCAAATGCCGCAGCCGATCTTTACCAGCGGTGAAAGATCCACCTGGGCCGCAGGAACCTACAACAACCGGCATACGGAAGGAGAAATGCGGACGAATCTTGCAAAAGTGCTCAGCTCGCCCGCTACACCCAAACAACGAGAGGAAGCTCGAGGACAACTTGCCACATTTCTGAGGGACACCCTCGTGGGTATGAACTATGCGTACTACGAACCTCCAGGCTCTCAAGTTTTGCACCATAACCCGCTTTTTGTACGATCGCATGACTTTTCGGGTGACACGGTAATCGGGGTGGAACAATTGTGGCAGTCACCAGAATTGTTTGGTGAGGGATCGCCCGCCGGCGGTGGCGCCCATTTGATTGGATCACTTGCAGACTTGCCGTACGTGTTGGCGGAGGCGGAACAGGATTTCATTGCTCCGGACCACGTGCAGGCTTTGATTTGGAAGCAGTTTGTCCCGGAGCTCTTGAGCACTGCGATTGTGCCGCGCTGGTGGAATGTGAGCCAGAACGAATTGCATGCGGTGGCGCTCTATCAACGGGCGGGGGAGGAAATATTAACGGCCTCAAGCGGTGACCCAGAGTTGCGGAGCAAAGCGATGTCTGTGCTCTCAGACCGAATGTATCCCGCGAGGTTGGTGTTGGTGGAGCAGACGATCCATGAGGGTAATGCGCGTGAAATATCGAGCGCAGTAATGCCGGCTGAGACCTTCTATCTTACCGCCGAATTTCGGCAGCGATTCCCGAGCGAGCTCAGCAGTGTGAGCGCCTCGGCACGAGAACTGGAAGTGCTGTCACGTGAGAACGCCGACGAGGTTAGCAGAGAACGATTGTCGCGAGACTTTGGGATCATGCATCCCGTGTTGACTCAAAGTTACGCCCGCGAGTTTCTAAATGTGAAACCGTTCCCGGCATTCGGCGGGACCTATAGCCGTCTGATGGCAGAGTGTTGGGATTCGGGAAATCTATATTGGGGGCGGCTGGCGGATGAAATGGGCTATTCGCCAGTGATGTTGAACGGTATGGTGCCCAAGCTAACGCGTCGCATGGTGGAGAGGATTTTCGCCAGCGAACTGGAAGACTGGCCGGCAATACTCGCTGCTTTACAGGAAACCGGAGAAGAGTTCCGCCAAGGGAAAATCACCTTGGCAGCGGGAAGCACAGAAAAGCTCGTGCCCGAAACAAAATGATGAAAGATTAAGGATATAGCCATGAGCAAGAAAATATGTCACCTGCTGTTCTGTTCCTGTCTTGCAGTTAGTCTATGTTTGGGGCACGTGGCCACTGCACAAAGTCCCGTGAATTCCCACATTCGCGTGGTGGTTGACCTGGTGCAACTGAATATTGCGGTGACAGACCGTCGCGGCAACTATGTCACCGGGCTTCAACCAAGCGACTTCGTTGTAACGGAGGATGGAATTCCTCAGAAAGTTTCCACGTTCGCGGAAGGGACTGGGCCAACCCGCTACCTGGCGGATGCCTCATCGACAGAAACCGCTGCGAACACGTTTTCTGGAAACACTCAACAAACTGCCCAGGATGACTCCCGTGGACACCTGTCAGCCGCGGAACTAAGTTCGGCCACACTCGGGGCAAATGTTTTTGTATTGTTTGACACCAGCAACTATATGTACCGCGGATTCGTTTTTGCGCAGGACGCTATAACCGATTTCATCCGCTCTTTGGAAGGCGCCGACCGGATCGCGTTTTATTCGTATAGCCGGGATTTATCCAGAGCTGCGCGGCTGACTGCGGATAGATCACTGGTTCTGCGTGGCGTTCGCACCACGGTGGCCGGCGACGATGCTGCTCTTTATAATTGCCTGCTGATGACAGTAAAGGATGCGGCGCAATTTTCGGGTCGCAAAGTTGTCGTCGTCTTCTCTAATGGCCCAGACAATGCCAGCATCATTCCACCCGAAGATGTAGCGGAGTTGGCGCAATCGACGGGGACAGCAATTTACATGATAAGCACTCAGCAAGCCCAATTGGAGCCGATTTCCACCGCCGTATTTGAGCGAATGACCGCGGCAACGGGAGGGAAAGCCTACTTCGCCAAGACCTGGAAAGATGAAAGGCAGGCCTTTGCATCGATCAAAGACGATTTAGCGCATCTCTATTCTCTCAGTTACTATCCACAGCAGAATCCCAATCAGGGATGGCGCAGTATTCAGGTAAGACTGACTTCCGATCGTCTGAAGAAATGCCACGTGCGCACGCGCAACGGATACCGTCTGCAGCCGACGCGATACACCAAGGGCGAATCTGTAGCAGAAACCGACCCACACTGAGCTCGAGAGCGAAAAAATGGAGTGACGGGAAGAGGGAAGTGATTCTGCTTTCTGTTTTTGTTGCTAACGCTGGAGCAACTAAACTTTCCGTAGAATATTTTGTGCGACCCTTTTTCGAATCTGTAGCGGAGCCGACGAGATTCATACCCACGACCAGCCTGAGACAGGAATGTCTTTCGAGAATGCGGTGGTGAACCTCGTCGAGAAGTTGGAGCAAGATCGTTCGCTGGGTGAACCGCGGCACCTGCGGCAACGTGTCGAGGCGCTCGACGAACTTGATGCCTACCTTTCGGATGGACAACAAATCGGCACAGCACTTCTTCACCGGGCGAGAGCCGTTTACGCTAAGTTGAAGGCTGTTAATTTCAAACTCTGCGAAGCTATCCGTCGAGATATTCAGCGGGGTGCAGGGAGGGGCGGGCTGCTTGAGTGGCCGCCCGATTGGAATGGTGCAGCCGATCCGGGGAATTGCAGAGGCTATGACTATCTGGATGAATTGATCAGCGGAGTCTTGCGGTTTGAAGAGCCGTCGGCTGGATCAGTCCAGCTAGAATCGGAAATGGTGGCGTATCAGCCGACGCCAGCGGGTCATATCTTTGATTTCATTAGAAGAGCTGCACTCACTGAACGAGACTTCCTGATCGATCTCGGTTCCGGGCTAGGCCAAGTTGCATTGATGGCTTCCATCTGCAGCAGGGCTGAATGCACTGGAATCGAACTTGAGCCGTCCTATGTCGATTGTGCCCGGAAGAGTGCCCGGTCGCTAAACTTGAACAACGTGAGATTTATCCGTGGCGATGCGCGAACGGCGGACTTGTCCCACGGCACGGTCTTCTACTTGTATACGCCGTTTATGGGCACCATTCTGCGAGACGTGCTGACCTCGTTGCGACGGGAAGCCGTTAAGCGAGAAATTCGAATCTGCACGTTTGGACCATGCACGCTGGTCGTGGCGGAAGAACAGTGGTTAAAAGTCATTGGAGAGCTAGAAGCAGAGAGAGTTGCTATATTCCGCTCTCCCGAGTAGGTATCGGTGTGCGTCTTGATAGATGAAATCGAAACTTGGGGGAGGTTCACATGCGTTGGATGCGCGGATCGGCGTTTTTTGCTGCTGGAACGCTTGTCAAAATTTTTGTCATGCAGGCAATTGCCTCACCGCAACAGAAGATCGCCGGGCTCACGCTGAATCATTTCGGAATCTATGTGAAAGACCTGGACGAGTCCACTAAGTTCTATACCGAAAAGATGGGATTTCGCAGAGCGTTCGCGTTCACGGACGGCGCAGGACACCCAATTGTTCTATCTCCAAATCGATCACAGCGCATTTCTCGAAATGACGCCCGCCGACAAGGATCACCCGGCCGGGTTTTCTCACGCCGGAATTTTGGCCGACGATCTGGAATCTACCGTCATGACGCTACAGAAGGAAGGGCTAAAAGTGGAAGACGTGCATCTCGGCGGGACCAAAGCACGTATGTCAAATACGCTTGATCCCAACGGTGTGCGGCTGGAATTGCTGGCCTATCCTCCGGAATCGCTCCAGAGAAAGGCGATCGACGCTTGGAAGTAATGCGGACTGCAGATTCGTGACTCAGATTGCGGGTTGAATTGTGGGTCGGAGTTTTCCGGATAACTCCTTGCTCTATTGAAATCCTTGCAAAACGACGGAGATTCGAGATCCTGGTGCGGCGGAGTGCCGCACCTACGGCGCTCCGTCTTCTTTATTTTGGATTCCCACGGCTGACGCCGCGGGCTAATTTCTGTCGCGCCGCTGGCGCTGGTTAGCGGAATCGCAAATCTTTATTGGCAGTTTTTGTGAGGAAATCAATCAACATCAACAGAGCCATAACTCCTCTAGAAAATATGGCGGGGACGACGCTTCGACGATCTCAGCGCAGGAGGCTCGAGCTAGCGACCTCTCCCGTGCCGTGACAGCGCTTGGTGAATACGTTTTGGAACAACTTAGAAGACTGCAGGGACTGCCATATGCCGCGCAAGTCACTTTTTACTTTTGTGTACTTTCAGACGAGTACCCGCACGGGCTTTGCTCTTCAGTTTGATCTGATTGTAATCAATGGCGGCACAGACTAGATTTTTTAGAGCGCGCTGATTGATCTTATCGCCCTCGAAAAGATCGATCGCTCGCCACATGTTGCCTGTGAGGCCTGCGTTGAAAAGCTTGTCAGGATCTGGGAGGCTTGCGCCGTGGGAAAAGGTAAGCTTCACCTTATCTTTGTGGGCGTTGCCGACAGCGAATATTCCGTCGCGAGACCACACTGGGCTTCCCATCCACTTCCATTCCTCGATGATCTCCCGGTCGGCCTCAAGGATGCTTTTGCGGACGCTGGCGAGCGTTTTGCCACGCCAATCTGTGAGTCCTGCGATCAGCTGGTCAATACGTTCTGATGGATTCATTGGATCTTTAAGCCTCCAATTCTTGTGCTGTTTTATCGGCTGATGTTAGTCCGCTTCCGTTCATAGCGTAGCCCGACCGACCCATTCGAGTAGGACTTGCATTCCGTCAAGCTAAAGTCGCGCTGCGGAAACTTGCCCGGAAACGCGGGGATGCCATCACCTAACAGTATGGGACCAACTCCGATGAAGAGCTCGTCTACCAAATCCTCTTGCAGGAAACTGCGGGCCAATTCGCCCCCGCCTCCCAGATAAATGTCTTTCCCCGGGTGACGTTTTAGCTTTCTCACAAAGGCTTTCAGCGGGCCGCCCACCACTTCAAAACCCTCTCGTTTGCCCGGCTTCCATCGCCGAGAGACTACGTAATTCGCCATGCCCGGCATCTCGGGGATCTCTCCACTCTCGCGCATTTTCGCCGTGGCAGCTGCGGTTTTACGGCCCATGATCGTGGTATCGATCTTGGAGAAGAAGTCTGCCATCAGTGATTCACCTTCTTTGTCGACGACCAGAAAATCGAGGTCGCCATTGCGCCGCGCAATATAGCCGTCAAGGCTGATTCCAAATCCAAGGATGACTTTTCGTGGCATGACGCGATTGTAAGACAGACGGTTTATTTGTCGTCAAGAAAAAACAACTGCTTTTCAAGTCTCCGCCATAACAGGGCGTATTTTATCGAGCTTTGTGATTCCGAATCGAACCGTCATCGGGGTAAGCCGTCGGTTGGTCCTGCCTCGAAAGAAGTCGGCGAACGACGTGGCCTTTCCACATCCACAATCCCGAAATCAGCAATACGGGGAAAAAGACATACCGAATAGACCACGCGTAGTTTGGAGTATCCGTCGGCGAATCATAAATGTAACCGATTATCGGAATGCCAAAGACAATGTGAGTCCATCGAAAAATCGAACGCCTGCTGGCTTCTTTCATGATTCGTTTGTCCTCCTTCGATCGGGTGCCGTCCAGATGTAAGACATGAGATTGTTCTCGCTATATCCTTAGCGAGCCACGGAACGCCCGAGCGGCATAGTAGGATTCCGCACCGTTGTGATACACGAAAACAGTGTTGAAGCGGCGATCACAAAAGAGGGCGCCACCGAGTTTTTCACCCAGCTCGATGTTTTCGCGTCGAAATTTCCAACTTTCTGCAACTCTCGATATTGTTCTTCCGTTAAAAGCTCAATCCCCATGGCAGCTGCAAGATCAATGGCGCTATCTTTTGGTTTATGTTCTTTCCTTGACTCCAGCGCTTCACGGTCATAGCAAAGACTTCTGCGGCCTTTGGGACTTTCCGCTGAACAATCATAAAAAATGTACTCGCCCGTCTTTTTATCGTGACCAACAATGTCCGGTTCACCGCCAGTTCTTTCCATTTCACTGAGTGACCACAGTTTTTCAGCATTAGCTTCCAGCTTTTCTTGGACTTGAGCCCAGTCAAGACCTTTATGGCGGTTCCTGTTCTTCTCAAAACGGGCTTTCAATGCCTTGAGTAGGTCTTCCTGTTGTTCTGATGACAAGGCCTTTTTGTCGTCCTTTAATCGTCGGCGCATTGTTTGGCAATTTCCCTCGATTCAAGGCTCTTCAGCCGCTTTGGGCGGCCAGTTGGGCGTTTCAATACCAAACTGCTTGGCATACTCCGCGTTCAATCGCTGCCAGCGGCCGAACTTCATCGCCTCAGGGCCAACCATGCGCCCAATCGGAGTTCCGCTGAGAAGGTGATCCAGAACGTCGAAACAAATGTGCCATCCGGCAGCACCCATAGCGATGAAGCGGTGACCGATGTTGGTCCACAGCGTCAGCCGCGTGCCGCCGCCCAACGCTTCGAGTTCCCACCGCATATCGAAGCCACCCCACTTGTACTCAAGCACCTCAGGAGCGTCGGCTCGCGTCACGGTTGTTTCGGTGACACGATGCGCGGGCGCGCCCACCGTGGTGAGCCTCACCGTGGTTCCAACCGTGCCCAGGTTCCCGTCGGCGTCGAACGGAGCCCACTCGCGCAGATGCGCTGGGTCGGTAAGCGCCTGCCAGACTTTTTCCGGCGAGTGGCGCAGTTCTCTGACGAGAATGAGCGTCCACTTGTCTCCGTCCTTTCGTACCTGCGCCCCGCTGGCCGGACCCGGTGTGTACTGCTCGCGGTCGGTCATCTTCTTCTCCTTAGCGTGAATAGCGTGCCAGCTGGGTGAGCTGAATGAGGTTGCCGCAAGTGTCTTTCAACATCGCAATGGTCGAGCCGGTCACGTCGGTGGGCGGCATCGTGAACTCGGCGCTGCGGGCCTTGATCCGCTCGTAGTCGCCCTTGATGTCGTCGGTGAAAAACATGGAAGCGGGCTGGCCCTGTTGAAACATCGCCTGCTGGTACGCTTTGGCTGCGGAGTTGTTGTTCAGCGCCAACTGCAACTCAGTGCCGTCCGGCTCCTCGGGCGAGGCCACGGTCAGCCAGCGATATGGGCCCTGACTGAAATCGGTCTTCTTGGCAAAGCCCAGTACCTCTGTATAGAAGCGCAGAGCCTTCTCCTGGTCGTCGACGTATACGCTGGTCACTTTGATTTTCATTTCGTTTCTCCTTTATTGGGTTTGCGGTTTGGGCCGCGCGGTCTTCTCTTTGTCTTCCTTTTCGTTGATGTTGACTGATCCATGCGGTCGAGGTGGCGCTCGAGAGCATCCAGGTGAGCGGACCAGAACCGACGGAACGGAGCCAGCCAGGCATCCACCTCCTGAAGTGGTTCAGGTTTCAGCCGGTACAGACGGCGCTGTGCGTCCACCTTGGATTCTACAAAACCAGCCTCGCGCAGCACGCGCAGGTGCTTTGACACAGTCGGCTGCGACATGCGAAGTTGACGCTCGATCTCTCCCACCGACTGTTGTGACGAGACCAGGAGGGTCAATATCGCGCGGCGATTTGGCTCCGCAATGATTTCGAACGATTCCATTCCCTTCGTATACTCCAGAGAGTATATACGTGTCAAGGTATATTTAGAGGGGAAGGCAACGGTTTCGGTCGGCGTGTGGGGGATGCAGCGTCCGACGCGTTTTTAGCGGCTGCGATTCAGGGCGTGGGAGCGAACGCAACAGTGCCGTAGCTTTGTGGGTTGAGTTGCTGGTGAAGCTGTATGAACCAATCATTCCTAAGTGGTTTGGAAAGAAATGGAGGGGACGACGAGACTCGAACTCGTGACTTCTGCCGTGACAGCGTAGCGTGAATTGATTTTACAACAACTTACAACAACGCGGGGACTGCCAAACTACGCGTAAGACATACAAGACATCATCTTTTGTGGGTTGGATTGTGGGTTGCGAATTTCCAGATCCGAGG
The DNA here is from genome assembly GCA_036497825.1 of Candidatus Acidiferrum sp. Lineage (GTDB taxonomy): Bacteria > Acidobacteriota > Terriglobia > Acidiferrales > UBA7541 > Acidiferrum. The sequence goes on along the minus strand of DASXIT010000012.1, from coordinate 6,068 downwards.
CCTCTGCCCCACGGCGGCGGCCTTCAGGATTCATCTGGTTTCACCCGGATGATAGCCAGTTTCAGCAGTTGCCAACGGAACGCTCTTCTCAGGTTTTTCCAGGAAATGTTTGACGATTGGGATCACCCTCTCCTGTTCTGAAAACATGGCGAAGTGGCCAGCGGACGGGATTACGGCGAGCTCGGCGTTGGGGATCTGCTTAACTGTCTCAACGGCGTGCTCAAGCCGGACAAAATCGTAATCTCCGAGGAGGATGAGAATCGGCGCTTTGATTGAAGCCAACTCTTCGTTTGAAAATCCTTCCCAACGAATGCTTCCAAGCTTGTCGAAAATTGTGGGCCAGTAGTCCGGATCAGGAGCCACTTTTTTGTAGTTTTCTCTCTGAAATTGGATGCCCCTGGAATCAGCGGCAGGCGGTCGGTCGAAGTGCGTTGTCTGAGGGTTTAAGGCAATCTGAGGAGGGCCAAAGGTTGCAGCGTAGGTCACCACACGACCGACAAGCTCGGGATAGCGGATTGCGATCATGGCCGCTGCATTGCCGCCGTAACTTTCGCCAAAGAAGTCGGCCTTTGAGATTCCGAGGTATTTCAACAAGCCAACCACATCTTTGGCGTATTGATCGATCGAAAGCTGACGCTCCGGAATATCGGCCGTGCGACCATGCCCCTGAAGATCGACCGTAATGACCGTGTGGCTTCGAACCAGCGCAGGATACGGGTTCAGGCCGGCGTATCCGAAGGCAGGAGGGATGCAAACCAGCGGATCGCCAGTCCCCTCGATTTCGTAATACATCTTCAGACCGTTGACAGGCGCATATCCGTGGGCTTCCGTTGTCGTACCGCTGCGTGGGTTCATAAGCTACTTCTCCTTTCGCGAGCCATTTCCAAACTGCCCTGGGAAAACGTCTAAAAAGTAGTTCCAACCCTTCTCGTGCCCTCTTCCGGCATCCGTATCGGGAATCCCGGAATGCACGAGGGTCATCAGGGTGTCATCGCTCTGTTTCTTGAAGATTAAAGTAACCATCGTCTCCTCACCCCAGGTGCTTCGTGACATCCATGTATGCTGGATTCGGCTTGGTCGCTCCATCTCCGTAAACCGCCCGTAATGGGAATTTCCCCTAATGAGCCAATAAAAGAAACCGTCCACTTGTGGATTTAAAAGCAGCTTCTCAGCCATGTTCCACGGATTGCCGGGAATCTTTGGATTTAGCCAGCCGTCAAACACTTCGGCCGGAGAAGCAGAGATTTTTCTTTCAAACTTGAATTCGAGGGTCTTCTTAGAGTTCTCCATCACTTTTTTCCCTTCTTCTTTTTGGTCTTAAAATATTGCTCAAACTGATCGAGCCGTTCGTTCCAGAACCACTCGTACTCGTGCACCCATCCCGCGACCTCGCGAAGCGGTTCACCTCGAAAGGAGATTAGGACCTCACGGCCCCGCTTTTGGCGCTCAATGAGCCCCGCTCTTTGGAGGATTTTGAGATGCTTCGTCACCGCGTTTAAAGCAGTGTCGATCGGCTTTGCGACATCCAGGAAACGAGCAGGCCCGTTTGCCAATTGCCTAATAATCGCCCGCCGGGTTGGGTGCGAAATCGCAGTCAATACGTCGGTCAATTGATTCACAATAATATTACACCATAAGGTGTAATATCACGCAAGCACAATTTCGAGAGCGCGACTCGCACTCGAGACGATTCACACAGGCCGCGCAGGGCGAATTCCTAAGCGCTTTAGGGATGAGGCAGTAGTGAATTAGAAGCTGTGGGTTGAGTTGTGGCCTGGAGTTTCCGGTGTCACGTCCGGTAACTTTTTTTGGAAAGAATGGCGGGGACGACGAGACTCGAACTCGCGACCTCAGCCGTGACAGTTCGCAGTATGTAAGTATTTTCAACGACTTGGGAGAGCTCGGATGGCACCTAAGTCATTGCAAGTACGTCACAGACAAAGTTATTGTGTACCACGTCTCTTCTCGCATCTTAGTCGCTTAACTTTTGTTCCCGATCTTTTCTTGATTTGTTCGCGATTCGTTGAGGTGGACTCCTATGATGGCACAAATTATTTGTTCACAGCTTCCGCTTTTGACCCGACCCACCAATGAACAGGGCTTACAACTCTTTCGGGTGTAGTGCGGCGTTAGCGCCGGGAGCTGAGTGACGTCGCAAGAGCTTATTGAGTAAGCCCTGTAGAAAAGAGGATACACGGGTTCCGCTTTCGCTTGCCCTTGTACCACGTGACCCGTCTGTGGACGTATGGCCCCACGTTGCAGCGCTCCAAAGACGTGACCCGTGGCGAGAAAAACCACGGGCGCGCCACTGTTTCCGTTCGTGGCCGTCAAATCCAGTTGGAAGCCGCGCAGGTGTTCACGGTCGATGCCTTGAGCCGGTGCCATTACCTGTTAGTTCTGAACCTTGACAAAAACTGCACCTGGGAGCAGGATTCGACCACGTTCGGCGGTGTTGCCACCGTACTCACGTCGCTTTCAGTTAGCTGTTTGCGTTAACGATATGCGCCTCAGCGAGTAATCACTGACCCGCAAGACAATTTTCCTAAATGGTGTTCCTATTTTCGAGACCCGGGTCACTCGGTTTCCATCTCTTTTTGAGGGAGACATTCAAACAAAGAGCAGGAGGATAAGCCCATGATCAAGGTTTTTCGGTTATTGGCAATATGCACCATTAGTATTGCATTTGCGTCGATCGCGGCGGGACAGGTCTATACAACTATCGACTTCCCTGGTGCAATTGCCACCAGTCTAAACGGCGGTCCCAATCCGGAGGGCACGAACATCGGTAGTTACACCGACACATCTGGTGTCACTCATGGTTTCGTGTTGAAGGACGACGTATTCACGACGATCGATCCTCCGGGTTCCACGAGTACAACTCCCAACTGGATCAGCCCGCAGGGAACTATCGTGGGCGGCTACAACGACGCGAGTGGCGTCCCCCACGGTTTCATCCTGGATGGGGGACAATACACAACGGTTGACTTCCCATCCGCGCCCGGCACCACTCTCACTGGTCTCAGCCCCTCGGGTGAGATCGTAGGATTTTACTGTAGGACGAGTTCGTGCACCACTGATCACAGTTTTGTAAGGTCCAAGAAAGGCGTCTTCACAACTTTCGATCCACCAGGCGCAACCAGCAGCACTGCCAGTACTGTGAACCCGTCTGGTGCGATCGTTGGTTCTTACACGGATAGTCATGGAGTGGGTCACGGATACCTGTACCGCGGGACGTTCACCACGATTGATTTTCCGGGGGCCACCTTCACGTTTGCTGGAGCGAATAACCCCGAAGGAGACATCGTAGGCTTATATACCGATACCGCAGCCGTCAACCACGCTTTTCTGTTGAGCAAGAGTGTTTTCACGTCGTTCGACTTCCCGGGAGCGATCTTTACTGATGCAGCCGGGATAAATCCTAGCGGCATCATCGTTGGTCTCTATTTTGACACTGCGGGCGTTGCGCACGGATTTATCAGGACGCTGTAAGCGATGCGAGTCGGCCTCACCCGTAAGAGACGTAGGAGGCTCTTGTCGGCTAGAACCGAAATCCCGGCTGACACAGGAAGAAAAATCCCCGCTTGGTTTGACTATCCGTATTTACTTTGGATTGTGGCAAACCAACCTGTAAACAATCTCGCAACTGAAACTATAGAAGCTTTGAATGAAAGGAGCTGAATCATGCGTGGGAAGAAACTACTGTTCTCTCGCTGGGTGGTGCTGTTTGTCGTCTTACTCTTGGCGACAGGCATTTCCCTCGGTCAGACCTCAACGAAAGTGCAAGTCTCGCAATACGGCATCGGTTCTCTTACGAGTGCGCCGCCCGGAATTGACGGCATGGGCAATCCGGAAGTCGATCCGGCTTTGGCGGGAGACGATGATTCGGACATTCCGCTGAGCGGCGGGAAGATGGTCAATCGATCGATCGCAACCCATATAGGAAGTGGTCCTGCCGTGAGAGGGAATGGCAAAGCAAAATCAAACCCCGAACTGACATTGTCTTTCAACGGTCTCAATTTCCGCGACCAACGCCTTGCCAACGGAGGCAATCAGTTCTCGGTGGAGCCCCCAGACCAGGGCCTTTGTGCCGGCAATGGCTATGTCCTGGAGACAGTGAATGATGTCCTGAGAGTTTTCGATGCCAACGGCAATCCTCTCACCGGAGTCATCGATCTCAACTCGTTTTACGGCTATCCCGCTGCCATAAACCGCTCCACCGGCGCATACGGGCCCGAAATCACTGATCCCAGCTGCTACTTTGATCAGGCTACACAACGCTGGTTTCATATCGTCCTGACTCTCGACCGTGTAGGCACCAGTTCCGCCCTCAGCGGTGCGAATCATATAGACATCGCGGTTACGACCACACCCAGTCCGCTGGGACCCTGGATCATTTATCACCTCCCGGTTCAGAATGATGGTACCGACGGAACTCCAAACCATGGTTGCGCCGGTGGACCTTGTCTCGGCGATTATCCGCACATCGGTGCTGACTCCAACGGCATTTTCATTACCACCAATGAGTTTGCTGTGTTTGGCCCCGGCTTCTACGGCGCTCAGATTTATGGATTATCCAAACAGGCGCTGGCGTCTGGTGCACCCAGTGTCACCGCTGTCCTTTTTAATACCGGTGACCCTAGCATTCCTTTCCCTGGCTTCACCGTTTGGGCGGCTATCTCATCCGACGGAGTATACGATGGCTCGCACGGTGGGACGGAGATGTTCCTGAGTTCGTTGGCTGTCTTTTCTAATGACGGCACTTCGAACCAGATCTTACTTTGGAACGTCTCGAATACGAGTTCTCTGAACTCCCCCAATCCTTCCCTTTCTCTTTCGGGCCAGTACATCAATGTGGCCACCTACGGTGTGCCGCCAAGATCCGATCAGAAGGCCGGGGATTATCCGCTCGGCCAGTGTTTGTCGGATAACAGCATAGCCACTCCATTCGGCGCTGGATGCTGGCGGTATTTCTTCTCGGCTGGCGGTCCTTTCGCCAATACTGAGAAACAGATCGACAGCAACGACTCGCGCATGCAGCAAGTTTATTTCGCCAACGGCAAACTGTGGAGTGCTCTCGATACGGCTGTGACTGTCGGGGGTGCAACCAAGGCTGGCGTCGCTTATTACGTGCTAAACCCTCATTCCGGGCATTTATTCCAACAGGGCTTCGTGGCAGTTGAGAACAACAACCTCAGCTATCCAGCGATCGCTGTCAACGGAAGCGGCCGGGGTGTAATGGCATTCACTCTGGTAGGCGCTGATCACTACCCAACTGCTGCATACACGAGTATGGACGCGAAAATTGGAGCTGGCGATGTCCACGTGATTGCCGAGGGTATCGGCCCCGATGACGGCTTCACCGGCTATCACCCTTATTCAGCCTACGGGAGCAGACCGCGTTGGGGAGACTATGGGGGTGCCGTCAGCGACGGCTCATACCTGTGGATTGCTAGCGAGGATATTGGACAGACTTGTACTCTGTCAGAGTACCTTGCCACCGGCTTCAGTTGCGGCAACACCCGAACTAGCCTGGGCAACTGGAACACGAGAATCAGCCAACTCGTTCCTTGAGACGCAAGTTAGCTCTACTTTGGAGAGCCGTCCTTGCGGACGGCCCTTTTTTTCGCTGGTCTTCTCGCCCCAACGCGTGGCTACCGCATAGGCACGCCGAGAGTAGTAACTGGTTAACGCCGTCCATGTGAACTTATGGTGAGGATCAAACTAAAAGCGACGTTGAAGGCGCACAGAAGAGTGGAGAAAAGTGGAGATAAGAAAAGTGGGGACAGACGGGGCGTTTCCTGTGTCCTGGGGAGCAGAATTGGTGGGCGTTTTCGGTGCCACGTCTGACAACTGTTTTAATCACCGACTCGAGACATAGGTAACACTTCCTCCTCTAGGGAGAGGAGGAATGATGCCTTGGAAGGAGTGTTAGCCGCCTTTTCTCACAAGCAGCAAATTAACTGAGCGATTCAGGCTTTCTGTTCATCAGTTCTCTCTGCTGAATAGTTTTTTGGCTAGCGGGGGGCTCTCGGTCGTCCCCAGCCCTGTTAATAACGTTCTTCAGACAG
>DASXIT010000011.1:0-4658 GCA_036497825.1 Candidatus Acidiferrum sp. | reverse complement strand
AAAATTCACGCAACAAAAAATTGCGCCGAGTTACAGCGGCGCGGTGTGCTATGCGAAAGACGCGATGACCGGCTTGCGGTTAATGAACGAGCTGATGGACCCGGGCACACGGTCGAAGGTGTTAAGCGAGCACACGGTTTCCGGCAATGGCGTAGGCATTACTACAACGGTGAAAGTTGTGGAGAAACCCGCCGTGGCCCGCTCGCCGAAAGTGCGGGCTGATTTGCCAATTCCACCGGTTGAGTATCTGGACCGCAAGGTGAGATTGGTGCCAGACCTGCGGGATCTCTGGACGTACATCAATCCGTTCATGTTGTACGGGCGGCACATGGGCTATCGCGGCGATTTCGAAAAGCATCTTGCGGCGCGCGAAGCGAAAGCCGTTGAGCTTTACAACGAAATGGAAGAGGTAAAGAACGAAGCGGCCACGTTTATGAAGGTGCGCGCGGTCTGGCAATTCTTCGAGGCTGAGTCTGCAGGCGACGCGATGCATCTTTTCTCCCCAGGCGCGAAAGATCCGTCGCTGACGTGGGAATTCCCACGGCAAAAGACTGGCGATCAGCTATGCCTGAGCGACTATATCCTGCCGCCGAAAGATGGCAAGCGCGATCACGTCGCCGTGTTTGTGGTAACCGCCGGAGAAGGCGTTCGCGAACGCTCGGAAAAAGCCAAGCACGATGGCTACTACTTCAAATCGCACGGACTGCAAGCTCTGGCGATTGAATCCGCGGAAGCGTGCGCGGAGTGGCTGCACCGGCGGATTCGCGAAGATTGGGGATTCCCAGATCCGCCAGAAATTACCATGGCGCAGCGATTCACTTCGCGTTACCGCGGCAAGCGCTACAGTTTTGGTTATCCCGCGTGTCCGAATCTGGAAGATCAGACAGGTATATGGACACTGCTACAGCCGGAAGAAATCGGCGTTCAGCTTACGGAAGGGTACATGATGGATCCGGAGGCGAGCGTAAGCGCTTTGGCATTCCAGCATCCCGATTGCACGTATTTTAGCGTTGGCGAAACACCCGAAATATCCTAACAATTACCCGAAGCCGCGGAAGTGCGCCTGCGAGTTAGAAGGCTTCGCATGGGTCGCGAGCTGGCGAGGAGAGCGCCGAGGGCAGTTCCGGAGGTGTTTGTGATGATGTCGGTGATGCCCGATTCCCGCTGCGGAATATAGGCCTGCAAGAGCTCAACAGAAAGACTTAACGCCGCGCCAAAAAGTATGCTGTAAGCAATGGCGTGTTTGGTGCGCCCCGACAAGTAGTACCAGGCGCAGATAAAGAAGCCCATTGGAACGAATCCAGCGACATTCCGCAGAACATCCCAAAAGTAGCCCCATGTCGGCTCGAATTCGCGCCAAGGGGCAGTGAGAAAAGAGTGCTGGGCTACCACGAAGTTTTTCGGCATGATTAAATTCGCGCCGCCAGAGACCTGATTGTGGACCACGTTTCCAGTGTGTTCCGAGAACGTATATCTGGCGACTAGGCTTCCCGGGTCGACGTTTGTTGAGTTCACTTCCGCTCGTTCTTGGTAGCTGCGCATAACCTCTTCTGCGGTAAATTCTCGAGCATGGATGGCCAGACCATAGACTTCGCCGAACCAAGGTTCGAGATGAAAGGCTGAACCGCCAACGGATAGTCTGCCGGAGAGATCCTGCTGAGAGATCCTGAAATACGGGAAAGTGCGCCTATGTTTACCGTCGACATAAACGGACGTGCCGTTGGTTCCGGACGTTATGGTGATGAAGGAGACTTTGTCTGTCTGCAGAACATTATTCACGTCTACCTTGGCGCGAATCGGGTGGCCGTTGGGCGCAAGAATATTGTGGCTGATGACCAGGCCCAGGAAGTATTGCTGCAACCGGAACCGAAGATGCTTGCCGGTTTGAAAGACATCAAGAATCGTGAAAATGGAATCGGCGTGCGAAGGTTCGATCCATACTTCCAGAGTCATAGGGCCATCGGGGATTTGTGATCCCATAGGGTTGAGTGGTTCCCGGGTGACGAGAACGGCGGGACTGAGCAAGCGAACTCCGTTGGTCTTTTCGAGCCAAGAGACACGATTAGGTGCGAAGAACGCGAAGGGCCATAGGGTACAAACCACAATACCCAGGGTCGTCAAAATGGTAAGTGTGGCAAAGACTTTAGTTTCGCGATTCACTGGTAACGCTTAGGCTCAACAAGGCAAGTATACTTCGCAAAGCAATAGCTTTCGTCGGCATTTCTAGTCGGTGTCCCCAGAAAGTTTCAAGGATTTGTTAACGAATCCCAAAGTGCAAAAGGAATCTGATATTCTTTTGGTTCATGGCAAACATGACCCAAAGAGAGACTTCCTTACCTGGGGTAATGGAATTTCGGCCCAGAATCTTCCGAGACTTGCGAGGATTTTTTCTAGAGACATATAGACAGAGTGATTTTGCGGCTCTTGGAGTTACAGATACCTTTGTACAGGACAGCCACTCCCAATCGAAAAAAGGTGTCCTGCGCGGCTTGCATTACCAACTGCGTAGCGCTCAAGCTAAGTTGTGCCGAGTAGCCGAGGGAGCGGCGCTAGATATCGCGGTAGATATACGCGTAGGTTCACCGCATTTTGGAAAGTGGGCAAGCGTTTTGCTTTCGAGCGAAGCGCAAAATGTTATTTATATTCCTAAAGGTTTTGCTCACGGGTTCGTCGCACTAACTGACTCCGTCCAATTTCTCTACAAATGCAGCCGCTATTATCAAGCCGCCGATGAATACGGAATTCTGTGGAATGATCCTGACCTGCGGATCGATTGGGGGATTGCGGACCCGATTATCTCTGACAAGGATAACAAGTTGCCCACTTTGGCCTCGATCACGCGCGAGATGTTGCCAAAGTACACAGGAAACAATTCTTGAAGATTCTAGTAACAGGAAGGAACGGCCAGGTTGGCGCCGAACTGGCAACACTCTTGCCGCGATTGGGCGACGTGTTGGCGTTGGATCGCTCAGAATTGGACCTCGCGAATCCGGCCCAAGTCCGCGAAGTCATCCACAAGCAACGTCCAGATGTGATCCTAAACGCGGCCGCGTATACTGCCGTTGATTTAGCGGAAAAAGAAGGAGAGCAGGCACGCATTATTAATGTACAGGCTCCTGCGTTGCTGGCGGAAGAAGCAAAAAAGATAGGCGCGTTGTTGGTCCATTACTCCACTGACTATGTGTTCGATGGCTCAAAAAACTCGCCTTATCTTGAAACTGATCCCACCAATCCCAAAAGCGCTTACGGCAAAACCAAGCTTGCGGGAGAGCAAGTTGTGTGCGAGAGCGGGGCTGACTTCCTGATTTTCAGGACGGCGTGGGTATACGGCACGCGCGGGCGAAATTTCTTATTGACCATTTTGCGACTGGCGGCGGAACGGGACGAATTGCGCATCGTGCGCGACCAGATCGGCGCGCCTACGTGGAGCAGAGAGATTGCGCGAGGCACAGCGGGAGTTTTGGCAAAAGTATTCGGACAAAGTTCCGGAGCGCGTACGCAAATGCGCGGCACCTATCACATGACGGCGGCAGGCGAAGCCAGTTGGTTTGAATTCGCGCAAGCCATTCTTGCGGAAGCAGCGCATGCGCCAAAAGGAACTTCGTGGACAGAAAGTGCCACGAAGGGGCGTCCGTTCGTGGCTCAACGGGTCGTTCCGATTTCCACCACGGAATATCCTACGCCGGCGAGCCGTCCAGCTTACTCCGTCTTGTCGAATGCAAAACTCTCTAAAGATTTCGGCGTGACGCTACCGACGTGGTCGCAGCAACTGCGAGAAGTATTTACAACGCGTTAATCAGCGCAAACCTGATCGCCTAGCTAGGGAGTGACGATTTTTGCTCCCCATTCCGTGGGACTGACATCCCGGGCATGCCTCGCGAAGAGCCAATGATGGCCCTCGAGGTCTTCTACCCCATATTGAAACTCACCGTAACGATGTCTGGTTCAACTCCTCGACAATTTTGGCGCCCGCCGATTTCGCTTTTTTGTAGTGAGCTTCGACATCTTCGACGAACACGGTGACGCTTTGCGTCGTGTAACCACAGTGCGCTGGGCTCGATGATCCGGGCCTGGCGCTGCGAACCATAGTGTAAGCCTCGCAAGAAACATTTGTGCGCCGCTGGGATCCTCCGGATTGCCGTAGCGATAGTGTTCAGTAAATCCAAAAGACTTTGTGAGCCACGCTGCGACGTTTTGATAGACGATGTGGGGAAGAAGAATATCCGTTGGCACGGAGCGATTGTGAGTCATGCCTGATGCTACACCGGCTCTAGTGCAAAAAACATCAGCGCCGTTGAACGTGGCCAGACATTTTCGAGGAGTTCGCAGAACGACCTGCCTTGGGTCAAGTCACGCAGGATTTCACGGTTGCGATGCGCGTAAGGACGCAAAATTGTGACGATCATCACTGTTTGCTATGGAGTTCCCTGCCCGAGCGGTTTCCTGCGATCCAATTACCTCATTTTAAGCCAGATACAGCGAAGCACCTCAAAAGCCGAGAAGAGAATAAATGGCCGGGAACGTGCCCTCTATTGATCGGATCATTCTGCCCAAAAGCAAGTGCCGGCTCAGATGGTCGACGCAACACCTTCTTGAAGTTTACTCGCAGGAGTCTGGAAACCTAAAGTTTGTCGTGGGCGTTGATTTAAGCGCAGCGC
>DASXIT010000010.1:0-90210 GCA_036497825.1 Candidatus Acidiferrum sp. | reverse complement strand
ACCAGTAGGTGGGACCGAATATTGGATTGACGCTGCATGCGAACCGGCAGGCAGTAAAGGATGCTCGGGCGTGTTTGACTTGGCTGGAGCAGCAAGGATATGACCGGCTCGGAATTCTGGGAACGAGTATCGGGTCGTCGGTTGGATACATCACGTTGGTGCATGATAAGCGCGTGCGAGCCGGCGGATTTTTTCACGTATCGACCTATTTTGCCGATGTGGTTAGCCAGGGAATGACCACCAATCACGTTTGGGAGGGGTTGCGACACGAAGTTAGCGTGGAAGAGTTGCGCGAATTTTGGGCGCCGGTGAGCCCTATGCCTTATGTAGAGCGAGGAATGGGAGCTGGACGCGACACTTTCATGGTGTATGGCAAATACGACCCCACGTTTTTGCCAGAGTTGACTGAACAGATGCTGAATGCTCTGCGTAAACATGGGGCGGAGCCTCGAACGCTCGAGTTGCCAGTGGGGCACTACTCGCTGGAACTGGCTCCGTTCAGCTATGTCGCAGGATATCGGATGTTCACATATTTTTTGGAGGCGCTGGGGTGAGCGGTATCTAGGTAGAACATCACGAAAGTCGTGTTATCGTGTATCACGAGAATTGTGTTAAGATGAAGTGCCATGAAAACCAAGCTTCGAAATGTTACGGTGACCCTCGAGGTCGAACTCGCTCGCTGGGCCAGGATCGAGGCGGCGCGGCATGAAATGAGTGTGTCGCGCTTTCTTGCCGCGCTTTTGAAAAAGGAGCGGGAAGATAAGGACCAGTATAACGCGGCCATGAAGAGGGCATTGGGACGGCGAGCCTTCCCGAAGTCGGATGGAAAATATCTTTCCCGCGAGGAGGCGCATGACCGCCCTGGTCTTCGTTGACACCAACGTTTTCCTGTACATGGTGGACAAGGCTGACGCGACCAAGCATGACCGGGCTCGCGCATGGCGTGAGTTGCTCTGGAAAACCCGTCGGGGAAGAGTGAGTTTTCAAGTTTTGCAAGAATTTTATGCCAATGTATGTAAGAAGTGGCCCAGAGAGAAGGATGCAGCCCGATTAGAGATTACGGATTTGCTGGTGTGGGGGCCGGTATTAATGGACGGCGAACTGCTACAGCTAGGGTGGCGGTTGCAAGACCGATTTGGATTCTCGTTTTGGGATTCATTGATTGTTGCGGCCGCCAAAGCCAGTCGATGCGATGTTTTATTGAGTGAAGACTTCCAAGTGGGACAGGATCTTGACGGGCTCGAGGTGGTAAACCCATTTTTGAGACAACCAGATCAAATCTGAATGTAGTCAGCGCTCTGATATTGCCAAAATTATAGAAGAACTTTGGAAATCGTGCCCGAGGCGATCAGGTTGTAGACCACGTTTATGTCGAGCGCAAGTGGGCGGTCTTGCGTGACTTTGGGAGAGACGGCGCGGACAGCGTCGTAGGCTTTTCTAGCTAACGTGCCGGTTTGGAGCGGAGCCAGGAGATCGATGCCTTGGCAGGCGCAGAGTAGTTCGATGGATAAGATGTGGCGGAGATTGTGGAGCATGCGTTCCAGGCGGCGCGCGCCGCTCATGCCCATGGAGACGTAATCTTCTTGATTGCCGGAAGTAGAAATCGAATCCACGGAATGCGGAGTGGCGAGTGCGCGATTTTCACTGGTGAGCGCGGCAGCGGTGACTTGCGCAATCATGAAGCCGGAATTCAAGCCGGGATCGGGACTGAGAAATGCCGGCAGGAGGCTGGTGAGCGGATTGGTCATCTGCTCGATGCGACGTTCCGCAATGCCGCCTAGAGTTGCGAGCGCAATTGCGACTTGATCTGCGGCCATAGCCAGCGGCTGGCCGTGAAAATTTCCTCCACTGATGATATCGCCTTCACCATTTTCTTTCAGAAAAACTAATGGATTGTCGGTCGCGCTATTGAGTTCGACCAGCGCTATTTCGCGAGCGTAGACGAGGGAATCGCGAACAGCTCCGTGAACTTGCGGGGTGCAGCGCAGGCTGTAAGCGTCTTGAACGCGAGGATCTTTTTCCGCAGCACGGTGGGATTCGCGGATTTGGCTGCCTTCGTTCAGGTGAGCGAGATTGCGCGCCGTGGTGCCAGCGCCGGGATAGGCACGAGCGTGCATGATGCGCGAATCGAAAGCGCCGGGGCTGCCGCGGAGAGCGTCGAGAGACAGAGATGCGGCAACGTCAGCAGTGTCAGCAAGAATGTCGGCGTCATAAAGCGCGAGGCTGAGAAGGGCAAGCATCCCCTGTGTGCCGTTCAGTAATGAGAGGCCCTCTTTCGCTTCGAGCGACACGGGTATGATCGCTGCGCGTTTCATTGCTTCAGCGCCGGATAATGTTTCGCCTTTGTAGACGGCTTCGCCTTCGCCGATTACTACGTGAGCAAGATGGGCCAATGGCGCGAGGTCACCGGACGCCCCAACGGAACCTTGCGAAGGAATCACGGGATGAACCCCGGCGTTCAGCATGGCAACTAGAGTTTCTACGACGATCGGGCGCGTGCCGCTCAGACCTTTTGCCAGTGCGTTTGCGCGTAGAAGGATCATAGAACGCGTTTCCGCTTCGATTAGGGGCGTACCCACGCCGCATGCATGAGAGCGGACGAGATTGACTTGGAGTTGGCGAACCTGCTCGGTGGAAATGCGGACGGACGCAAGTTTGCCGAAGCCGGTATTGATGCCGTAAGCGGTTTTGCCAGAGGCCACGAGTTGTTCGACGATGTTGCGTGATGCTTTCATGCGAGTGATTGCTTCAGGTGACAGAGAAACTTTTTCGTAGTGGAAGGCAACGGCGTAGAGTTGAGAGAAAGTAAGGTCGTTGCCAGTGATAACAATGCTCATTCAGCGCTCCGGTCGGTGATCTGATCCGCAATGGAAAGGAAAGCGGTCTTATATTTTTCCGGGAAGTGCTTTACGTGTCCTTCGCGGGTACACGCAACGTGGATGGTATGGCCCGTAGCTAAGAGCTTTTGATCTTGCTGGCGGAAAATCTCATATCCAAATTTTAGAGTGCGGTTTTTGGCTTCCAGGATTCGAGTGCGTACGGTGAGAAGTTCGTCGTAGCGCGCGGCATGTTGATAGCGGCAGTGCACGTCGGCCACGACGATATACGTGTCATCCTCCAGTTCCATTCGTTTGTAGTCAAAACCCAACGAGCGCATCAGTTCAACGCGGCCAACTTCGAACCAAATCAAATAATTTGAGTGGTAGACGACACCCATCTGGTCGGTTTCGGCGTAGCGGACACGGATTGTGGTGTCGTGATGAGTGAGCATGGTCGAGCGCGCGAGCAAGAGAATAGTATGCCGGAAAGAGTTGGTAGTCGGTAGTCTGTAGCCGGTAGTTAAGGGTCGGAAGAGTCGTCCCGAACTTTCTTCCGCAAGGCGTTTAGCATCTTCAGTAATTCGGCAGTTTCTGCAAGGCAGCGATTTGCCGAGTCTAGAGAAATATGCCCAAGCTCTCGACTGACCAGAACCAGATATTCGGTTTCGGAAAGTGAACCTTGGGCAATGCTAAGAAAGTGGGCATATTCCTTTGGGGCGGAGCGGCGAGCACCCTCCGCAATATTTGTTGGCACGGAGAGAACGGCTCTCCGAAGTTGAGAAGTTAGCCCGAAACGGGCGGAAACGTTTGGCTTGCGCGATATAAGTTGAGCACCAATTTATGGCTGCGTTGCCAAACGAGTAGCTTGCGATAATCTTGCAAGACAGTATACCTTATGGATAAGTATAGTACTAAATACCAACTATCGGTATGAATTCAGCGGTTAATATTTGGCAACAAGCGTTCGACTACGAACTACTGACTACACACTGCCGACTGTTTTTCACTCCTGCCAATTGGGTTTGCGCTTTTCTAGGAAGGAGGCCAGGCCTTCTTTGAAGTCGGGGGTGCAGCGGATGCGGGCGTTTTCCAGGATGGCGCGTTCCAGATCGTGATCGAGACTCACCGCGGCACCGGAGGTGAGCAGGTGTTTGGCGCGTGTGACGCTGGCGGGGCTGGCATCGATTAAGACTTCCGCTAATTCGTTTGCGCGTTCCATCAATTTGTCTGCCGGCACGATCTCATTGACCAAGCCGAATTCCTTTGCTTCGGTTGCATCAATCAGGCGGCCTGTCAGCAACAGATCGCGACAACGTTTTTCGCCAATTTGGCGCGCCAGAAAAACGGAAACGATCGCTGGCAGAAAACCGATTTTTACTTCGGTGTAGCCAAATTTTGCTTCTGGGACGGCCAAGGTGAAGTCGCATAAAGTGGCGATACCGCAGCCTCCGGCAAGGGCATGGCCATTTACTGCGGCGATCAGCGGCTTGGTGTAGCTCCATATCTTGCGAAACATTTTGGCGATTCGGCGCGAGTCTTCTTGATTCTCGGAAGGGGATTGCTTCGCGATGGCCTGGAGCATGTCCAAATCCATGCCCGCACAAAAGGCCTTTCCGGCGCCAGTGAGGATTACGACGCGAGCGCGCGTTTTTTCCAGTTCATCGAGGGCGTTCAGCAACTCTGCGATCATCTGCGTGGAAATGGCGTTGCGCTTATCAGGGCGATTCAACGTAATCTTTGCGAGATTTCCTGAGTATTCGAGAAGAAGTGTTTGGTAGTTCATTGCAAGGCTTCTCCCTCCTTTGCTACGGATTCGTGCGCATATTTTCCGCGAATGTCGTCGCTCATCTGAACGAGTTTGCTTAGTTTGGCGACGTCGATACCCGGATCGGCGCCCACTTTTTGCAGGGCGGCGACAACTGCTTCCGTAGGAATGTTGCCGACCAGGTCATCGCCGGCAAAGGGGCAGCCGCCGAGGCCAGTAAGGGCGCTATCAAAGCGGCGGCAACCTGCGGCGTACGCGGCAAGAATTTTGTCTTCGGCACCTTCGGGGCGGGAATGAAGATGAACGCCGAGTTCGATGCCCGCAACGTGGTCTTTCACTTGGCTGAACAGTTCGTGAACTAGATCGGGCGTTGCGGTGCCGATGGTGTCGGCCAAGGAAACTGTTTGAACGTGGATGTCTTTGAGCCACTCGAGAGTGTCTTGGACAATTTCCGATCCCCACGGTTCGTCGTAGGGATTGCCGAAGGCCATCGAAATGTAAATGACGAGGCCTTTGTTGGCTGCTTTGGTCTCGCGCTTGAGAGTTTCGACGAGCGAGCGCGATTCGGCTCGATTCATGTTGGCATTGGAGCGGCGGAAATAGGCGGAGATGGAATAGGGATAACCAATTGTCAAAACACTGGGGGTGGCGAGGGCGCGCTGCAGGCCTTTTTCATTGACGACAATGCCGATAATTTCTGGAAGATTGGCGCCGTCAGGAAGGGAATTCATCAGTTTGGACATGACTTCTTCGCTGTCGGCCATTTGTTGGACGTGCTTCGGCGAAACGAAACTTACTGCGTCAATATGCTGGAAGCCGGCTGCGATTAATTCCTTCAGGTAAGCGACTTTTGTATCGGTGGGGATGAACTCCGGAAGGCCTTGCCAGGCGTCTCGGGGACATTCGATGAGTTTGATCGGATCCATTCAGCCTCGAAGATGAAGTCTACAGCCGATAGTTGACAGTTTACAGTTGAAGAGAGAGAAGGAAAAGGATAACGCAGAGGCACGGAGAATGCTGAGATTCCCGGAGAGAAGAAATTGGATCATTCAGTGAGGATTTCTGGAATTTCTTTCGGACATTAAGGAAATCAGGAAAGCGAAAAACAGAATGAATCCCAGTATTCCAATGCTGCCAAGAGTCTTGTTGAAAGGAATGCTATGGCCCATAACGTCTTCGAGTGTTCGATGCCAGATATACACAGCACTCAGGTAGTAGAGCATGCCTCCTGCGACACCGATAATGCAAATGCCGAAAGCGACGGACATGGCGATCAGGAGATAGCGAGAACGGTGGGTCATAGTGGTTGATGCAGACAGTTTTCAGTTTAAGCGGCGGACTGGAAAACAAAAAGAGGTTGAGAGAGGTTGAGAGTCGAAAGTTAAAAGTCGGAAGGAAGAAAAGCCGGAATCGTCTAACACGCGTTGTCGCACTAGGTAAAGAAGTTGTGTATGCGGTTGGGGCAAAACATCGACTATGCTGCATGGGAAGGAGCCACCTTTTCACGGAGGCCGTGAAGCATCCTAGCGAGTTCTGCAACCTCCTTAAGGACTGCCGAGGCTTGTGGCGCGGTTATATAACCGAGATCGCGGCTGACCATAACAAGATATTCAGTTTCAGCCAGAGATCCTTCGGCAATATTGAAAATCTGCCACAGTCGTGGCTTCCTGTGCGTTTAGAACCCTCTGCAATGTTCGTTGAAACGGAAAGGGCAGCGCGGCGTAACTGAGACAAGAGTCCGTATCGTTCAGCAACCGGAAAGCCAGCTGACATGCGATAGACGTTCAGAACCAGCGCGTGTCCACGCTGCCAGACCTTCAGCTCCGTAAATCTTTGCATATAAGTTCTATATATGAACAGTAATCAGGCTCGGTGTCAACTTAATGGCTAGGTTTCTGGACTGGCCTTAGCTTTTAACTTTAAACTTTCAACTTTCGACTAACCTTCAAGTCTGTAGCACGCCAGTTTTGAAGTCGGGGAGATAAGAATTTAGGGAGGCTGCATTTAGTGCCCAGATCAGGGCGTCGCGGGTGCGGGCAGGGTCGATGATAGCATCGAGCCAGAGGCGGGCGGCCGCGTAGCGCGGATCGGATTGGTGCTCGTAAGTGGCTTTGACGGAGGCGTGCAGTTCTTTCTTTACTTTCTCGTCGACCTTCTTGCCTTCACGTTCCAGTTGCTTGAGCTTGATTTCGGCAAGAGTGTTGGCCGCGGCGTCGCCGCTCATCACTGCGAACTTAGCCGTGGGCCAGGCAAACATGAAGCGTGGATCGTAGGCCTTGCCGCACATGGCGTAATTCCCCGCTCCGAAGCTGCCGCCACAAATTACGGTGATCTTTGGGACGACGCTGTTGGCTACAGCGTTCACCATTTTTGCGCCGGCGCGGATGATGCCACTCCATTCCGCGTCTTTGCCAACCATAAAGCCGTTCACGTCATGAAGGAAAATCAGTGGGATACGATTCTGATTGCAATCCATGATAAAGCGGGCGGCTTTTTCCGCGGATTCGGTGTAGATCACCCCGCCAAATTCGATGCGTTTCTGATCGGAGTGGGGAGCGTGCGTGCTGACATGCTTTTTCTGATTGGCAAGGATGCCGACGGCCCAGCCGCCAATACGCGCGTACCCACAGAGCAGTGTTTCGCCATATTCGGCGCGATATTCTTCGAATTCGCTGCTATCGACAATACGTGCGATGATTTCGCGCATATCGTATTGCCTGGATGGGTCGCCAGAAAAAATGCCGTAAATTTCGTCACCAGAATACAGAGGCTCGTGCGGGCGCGAGTGGCTGAAAATGGGAGGATTCGGGGCGCCCATTTTGTCGGCGATCGCGCGAATGCGTTTCAGGCAAGACTCATCGTCCGGCTCGCGGAAATCGACAGTGCCGCTGATTTGGGCATGCATTTTCGCGCCGCCCAATTCTTCGGCACTGGATTTTTGGCCGATGGCGGCCTGCACGAGAGCTGGGCCCGCGAGGAATAAGCCGGAGCCTTCGGTCATCAAGATGTGATCGCACATCACCGGCAGATAGGCGCCGCCCGCTACACACATTCCCATGATGGCGGTGATTTGAGGGATGCCTTGCGCGCTCATGACGGCATTGTTGCGAAATACGCGGCCAAAGTCGTCGGTGTCTGGAAAGACGTCTTCCTGCAGGGGAAGAAAAACCCCGGCGGAGTCGACCAGGTAAATTGTGGGAATGCGATTCTCGATGGCGATATTTTGCGCGCGAATCACTTTTTTGGCGGTCATGGGGAAAAATGCGCCCGCCTTTACAGTGGCATCGTTGGCGATGATCATGAATAAGCGGCCAGAGACCCGACCAAGGCCGGTAATCGTGCCGGCTGAGGGAGCGCCACCCCATTCTTCATACATTTCGTAGGCAGCGTAAATTCCGAGTTCGAAAAAGTGCGTGCCGGGATCGATGAGGTCTGCTACTCTCTCGCGCGCGGTTAGACGGTTCTTTTTGTGCTGAGACTCGATCGCTTTCGGTCCGCCACCCTGGAAAATCTGCTCTTCCTGATTTTTTATTGCGGTTAGGAGTTCGACCATGCGGCGGGAATTTTTCTGATATTCAGGAGACTGTAGATTGATATTGGTTTTCAGGGCCGAAGCAGACACGAGAGAACCTCGCTGAAAGAAGTTGCGGAAGATCAGTATACGGAGGATTTGGGGAATGTGCGAGCGGAGTGCGAAGAAAGAGAAGGATTAACGCAGAGTTAACGGAGGGCCTCCGCGGCAACGGAGATAGTTTGGTGAGGATGGCTTCGGAAAGCGTCACTCCCTGGAAGGGGTGAGGTACAGGATTGGAGAAATGGGATAGACTCGCCGGATGGAATATCCACTTTTAAATTTGGAATTGGCGCGACGAATTGAGTTGGCAGAGGCAGACGCGGCGGTATGTTGCGCAGAAGGTCTGGGCCCGGGCAGATCGGCGATGGAGAGGATCGCAGGAGGTTTTGCTATTTATTGTGGGGCCAATTCACCGGTGACGCAGGCGCTGGCGCTTGGATTCGAAGGCCCCGTGACGAAAGAGGAGTTCGACCGATTGGAGGAATTCTATTTCAGTAGAAGAGAGCCGGTGCGAGTAGAAACTTGCCCAATGGCAGATTCGACTCTGTTTGCGCTGTATGGCGAACGGGGGTATCGGGTGACAGAATTTTCGAATGTGATGGCGCGGCCGGTGGGATCCAATCACTCGCCTGTGCCCGAGTCGGGTATCGAGGTTAGTTTGGCGGCCCGCGAGGAACTCCAATTGTGGACACTGACAGTTTCGCAATGTTTCGCGGAGCATTATCCGGTGACGGAAGAAATGTTGTCAGTGATGAATATGTTTGCGAACGGGAGAAATATCGAGTGTTACCTGGCGCGGATTGATGGGCGCGTGGCGGGTGGCGCGACGCTATCCCTGCGCGGAAAAACGGCGGGTTTCTTTGGAGCCGGGACGCTGATGGAATATCGGAATCGTGGAGTGCAGACGGCGTTGTTGCAAAAAAGATTACAACGGGCGGCAGAAGCGGGCTGCGATCTGGCGGTGAGTTTGGCGATGCCGGGCAGTCATTCGCAGCGGAATATTACGCGGCTCGGGTTTCGGACACTGTATACGCGGGTGAAATTTGAAAGAGATGTTCCCCGTTGATGGATTGGATGGATTTGTGAAAGGATTCACCCCTGGGAGGGATGAGATACAGGATTAGCCAGGCGCTTTTGTATGAAGTCGACGATGTCTTGGGTGGAGCTGCCAGGAAGAAAGACTTCGGCGATGCCGGATTTTTTTAGAGCGATCATGTCTTGCTCGGGAATAATGCCGCCGAGTAGGACCACGACATCGTCCATACCTTTTTCGTGCAATAACTTCATGAGCTGAGGACAGATGGTGTTGTGTGCGCCGGAGAGGATGGAGAGGCCGATGACGTCGACATCTTCCTGGATGGCGGCAGAGGCGATCATCTCAGGCGTTTGCCGCAAGCCGGTGTAAATGACTTCCATGCCAGCGTCGCGAAGAGCGCGGGCGATGATCTTAGCTCCGCGGTCGTGGCCATCCAGCCCGGGCTTTGCGATTAGCACTCTGATTTTCTTCTCTGGCATTTCTCTGCGACCTCTGTGTCTCTGCGTTGAGCTTCTTCTAGGGAAGGATAATAGTTCCAAACATACTTGTGAATACCATCTTTTAAAATAGCCGAATGGAAGTTAATCAGGAGTCCAATGCGGCAAGCGGAGAGCCGAAGGTATGTGAGCATTACCGCTTGATGGACGGGCGATGGTGGCAATGGCCTTGATTTCCACGATCACACGACCGTATACGAGTATCGGTCCTATTGCCACAATCCAGCTTTGTCGATCGATAAATCACTGGATAGGTTTCTGTCTCCAGAATTGAAGCCCGATAAGACCCAGTTCGTAGCAAAGGCATTCTTCGTAAACTGCTCCAGAAGGCCCGGACCCAGGTCGCGGTGAACCGTGATGGCTGCCCCGATGATTTGGCGGGGTAGATTGGAATCGGTCATAAGAGAGATG
The DNA here is from genome assembly GCA_036497825.1 of Candidatus Acidiferrum sp. Lineage (GTDB taxonomy): Bacteria > Acidobacteriota > Terriglobia > Acidiferrales > UBA7541 > Acidiferrum. The sequence goes on along the minus strand of DASXIT010000010.1, from coordinate 80,108 downwards.
AACGCAGAGGCGCAGAGTTCACAGAGAAGAGAAAGATAAAAAGGGAAGTTTCCCCAAAGTCATCATATCTGATAAGTAGAATACACTTAAAGTAATATATTGACGAAGAATAAATCGCAAAGGGTTAGGTGACGGAGACTTCTTCGTAGGGGCCGAAGACGGTGCGCATGGTTTCGCAAATTTCGCCCAGGGTGGCGTAGGCCTTGACGGCGTTGTAGATGAAGGGCATTAAATTTTCAGAGCCTCCCGCAGCTTTGCGAAGATCTGCGAGTTTACGATCGACTTCGGCAGCAGAGCGTTCGGCGCGCAATTTGCTCAGGCGTTTAGCCTGGCGGTGCGCTACGGTTTCGTCAATCTGCAGAATGTCGAGGGTCTTTTCTTTTATGACGTAGTCATTCACGCCGACGATGATTTTTTCCTTTTTGTCGATGGCCATTTGATAGGCGTAAGAAGCTTCCGCGATTTCGCGCTGCGGGTAGCCTTTTTCTATGGCAGCGACCATGCCGCCCATCGCATCGATGCGGTGAATGTAGTCCCAGGCAGCCTTTTCCACTTCATTGGTCAGCGTTTCCACGAAATAGGAACCACCAAGCGGATCGATGGTGTTCGTTACTCCCGTTTCGTGCGCAATGATCTGCTGCGTGCGCAGCGCGATGGTAGCCGCGAATTCTGTAGGCAGCGCCCAAGCTTCGTCCAGCGAATTGGTATGCAGAGATTGCGTCCCGCCAAGTACAGCCGCCAACGCTTGAATGGCGGTGCGGACCACGTTATTCGTGGGCTGCTGCGCGGTGAGCGAACATCCAGCAGTTTGCGAGTGGAAACGTAGCGCCCAACAGCGCGGGTTCGCGGATTTGTAGCGCTCGGTGACGGCCTTGTACCAGATGCGGCGAGCAGCTCGATACTTGGCAACTTCTTCGAAGAAATCGTTGTGAGCGTTGAAGAAAAAGGAAAGTTGTGGGCCAAACTCGTCGAATTTAAGGCCGCGGCGCAACGCCCATTCCACATACTCCATGCCATCGCGCAGAGTGAATGCCAATTCCTGAATCGCGGTGGAGCCGGCTTCGCGAATGTGATACCCGCTGATGGAGATGACGTTGAACTTTGGCGTGTGCTTCATACCAAATTCGAACGTGTCGATCACTAGCCGCATGGAAGGTTCGGGCGGGTAGATGTATTCCTTCTGCGCGATGTATTCCTTCAAGATGTCGTTTTGAAGAGTGCCGGAAATTTTCTTCCAATCGGCGCCTTGCTTTTCCGCCACCGCAAGGTACATCGCCCAAATAACCGCCGCGGGCGAATTAATCGTCATGGATGTGGTCACATCGGCCAGCGGAATTTGGTCGAAAAGGACTTCCATGTCGGCGAGGGAACTGATGGCCACGCCGCATTTGCCCACTTCTCCCTCCGCCAATGCATGGTCAGAGTCGTAACCCATCAGAGTGGGCAAGTCAAAAGCAGTCGAAAGGCCGGTTTGCCCTTGCGCCAGCAAATAACGGAAACGCTCGTTAGTATCTTCGGCAGTACCGAATCCTGCAAATTGCCGCATGGTCCACATGCGGCCGCGGTGCATGGTGGCGTGAATGCCGCGCGTATAAGGAGGTTCACCGGGAAAGCTCAAATCGCGAGCAGAATCCCAGCCTCCGAGATCAGCTTCGGTGTAAAGACGGCGAATCGGGTAGCCGGAAACAGTGGTGAATTCCTTTTGGCGCTCGGAGCTTTTTTGCAAAGTTGGGTTCAGGGTGTTCTTTTCCCACTGTTCCAGTCTGGATTTATATTTGGATGAATCACTCATGAAATGGCGCTCCCGGAGCGGGAGATCGCGGCGCTGTGGTTCGCACGGAAGTATACGGCATTACTTATGCGCGACCCCCACTAAAACTGATGCTAAGCGAAAGGGAAGAGGGGGGCAAGTCGAGGCGCGATCGAATGTATGTTAAAAGCGGCCGACTGGCATTGAACAACCTCACCACTGGAAGGGGTGAGGTACAGATCTAGTTGGGCAAAATATTGGAAAGTTCTCCAAAATTCGGGCCAGCCGAGTTTCGGCTGACCGCAGACGTAAATGTCTGGTCGTTCAAAGGATTCTTCATTGTCGATGCCGTAGGAATTCCAAGTGTGGGCAGCGAGGTGGCAGGATTCGAAATATTCGCTCACGAATTGTTCTGGAAAACCCACGATGATCATCGTTTGGGGAGGCGGATCACCGTAGCCACGCTCCCAGGATGAATTAACACCACTGATGGCTTTTGGCAATCCATGGAGTGGGCCTAAGAGATTGATTGCGCCAACTTCACCATAATTTTCCGCCAGAATGCCAAGTTGGTGCTGCTGCGTGGCCGGCAAACCATCACGGACGTTGGCTATCGTGGAGACCAATTCAACCCAACCAATTTCATCGGGCAAGGCGCTGTCGATCTCGACAGCTTTGTACCACCAAAGTGAACCCACGGGTGCAATTGGCAGGGCCACTACCATCGCGCCGATGATGCTGATGATTAACGTGATCCAGACGAGCGGACGCAAGAAACTCCGCCAAGAATCGCGCCACGTTGCGAATGCCTCTTCGAAAACGACTGCGCCCGCGGCGTACAACATAGGGTAAGCAGGCGCGAGGTAATAGCCACGGCCTTTGGCAATGATGAAAAGCAGCAAAGGGATGATGTACATCCATCCTAGCGTGCGGAAGCGCGAACCCTTGTCAGTAAATAAGTAAAAGCACAAGCCGGTCACCCATAGAGGAAAGGCCAGGAGGGTTTGCTCCAGTTGGTCAGGGAGAAAATCCTTTGTGAGGCCGGCGCTGACGTCTCGTTCGTGCAGGAACCGCAGGAAATCCAGAGAAACAAAATCGTGATGAAGCTGCCAGAGAAAGTTGGGCAGAAAAATGACTAAGGAAATCGCGACGCCAAACCAGAGCCACTTCGTGAGCAAATATTTTCGCGCGTTCGCGAGGATAGTCCCGCCAGCGATGCCGCAAGCGAAAAAAGCCATGGTGTACTTCGACATCATCCCAAAACCGATGGCGGCGCCAATGGCGAGGAACCAGCGAGGATCATCGCTGCGCAAAAGGCGCACGACGAAGTAGGCTGCGAGCACCCAGCAGACGTAATCGAACGAGGTGTACTGCATGAGCGCGCCGGCACCGAGACAAAACGGAACGGCGGCGAAGGCGGACAGGATCTGGGCTTCACGTCTGCCGCCCAGCTCGCGAGACATTAGGCCGGTCAAGAAGACAGCCACAGCTTGCACCATGGCCGCAACGAACCGGAAGCCGAGCAAAGAAGTCCCAAACAGCAGTAGAGCCAGGCGGCCGAAAAATGGCGTGACTGGCGGATAGGAGACGTAGCCCCAGGCCAAGTGACGCGCGTCTTCCAGGATCGCTAATTCGTCGCGATGAAAACCGTAGCGAGTGCCGACCAGCATGTGGATGAGAACGGTGGCTGCGGAAATGTAGATCAAGAATGCGCTATCGCTGGTCCAGGGATTTGGGGATGTCTGGGTCGGCGGTTGAGAGCGAGGCATCGAGAGTTGAAACCAGGGGAAATGCTACGAGAAAGATAGTGGAGCGGCAATAGGCTAAGAGGGGATGGGAACGCCACTCTCACGAATGGCGTTTTATGAGCCTGCAACCCGCCAATCAGAAGATTGGCGTTTCCCAGAGAGACCAAGCGCACAGCCCCTCGTCGCTCGAGGGCGAGCAAGAGAGACTGTGCTACACGGAATTAGCGCTGGCCGTTGGTGGCGGTTGTGCCAGGAGTGTTGGCTTGGTCGAGCGCTTTGAAGAGCTTCTCCGTGCCTGCAACCTGGCCGTCCTTGGTTCCTGGAATGAGTGAGTCGCGATCGATGACGCCTTTTTCGACGCCGGCAATCGTGACGTTGTTCACTTCCAGAGTGCGTCCGAGGGCCCGCTCGTAATTGGCCTTGGCCTCGGCAAGATTGGCCAAAGCGCGCAGTTCCGTGCCCTGAGCGGTGATGAGGTCGCGTTGTGTGAGAATTACGTTGTAAACGGTCGAAGCGCCCAACTTATATTTCTTGTCCTCAGCATCAAAGGTCTGTTGCTGCAATTCGCGAGCTTTGCTGGCGGCCTGAACCTGCGCGCGGCCCTGTTCGACAGCTATGGTGGTGTTCCTCACATCGAGCAAGGCAGTGTTCTTGATCTGTTGGGTTTGCGCTTCCAATTGTCGAAGGGTCAGTTGCGCATGCAGATTATCGGCCTGCGCGGCGCGGTTGCGTATAGGAATCGTCAGGTTCAGTGAAACGTTGTAGTCGGGAAAATTATTGCGGAAGAGTTGGGCTTGCGCGCCTCCAAAACCGGCTGTTGTTTTGCCGACGATCGGATTGGTGACCGAAGCGACGAACGCGGGTGTGCCATTGATGCTGAGCGGGTTGCCATTTGCATCGACGACCGGTAGCCCGCTGCTACCCGATACGGTCGAATTCCCAAAAATAAAACCGTTACCAGCCAATCCGGAAGGGCCATATTGCGCGTTTAGAGTGGCTGTGGGTAGCAGTGCATTCTTCGTGGCGCGAACATCCACGTCAGCGTTTTTCAGATTGTAGTACTGCTCTTGGAGGTCAGGGCGCTTGGCAAAAGCCTCTTTGATAGCTTCTTCGAAGGTAGTGGTTTGAACGGCAGCAGGGCTGTCCGGTTTGTCCGTGGGAACAATCTCAACGTTTATAAGATTGGAAGCCAACGGGTCCTTAGAAATGAAATTTTTCAAGACAAGTTCATTCTGTAGTTGGGTGGTTTGGGCCACGATCAGGTTTTGGTTGTCGGTGGCTAATTCGGACTCGGCACGAGTGACATCCAGCGGGGCCATGGTGCCGATTTCGAGCTGCTTTTTATTATCGTTGTACAGCTTGGTGGAAACGGTGACGGCTTCCTGTTGCACTTTGACGTTCTCTCGCGCGTAGACCAACTCCCAGTAAGCGGTGATGGTATTCGTAATGGTGGTGATGGCTTGTTGGGCGAATGCCAGGTCGGCAATTTTACGATTGTTCTCCGCGATGAGGATGTTGCGGCGATTCACGAAGCGGCCAAATCCGGCCAGCAATTGCTGCTGAAACGATAGGACTATCTGAGACTGAACATCGGGGTTGAAGAAGTTCGCGGCGTTGGAAGAAGAGCGGGTGTTGTTCCAAGCGACGGAGAAGCCGGTTCCGGTATCAAAATTCTTCTGGAATGCGGTGTTGTATTGAGCGGTGTGGGATTCCAAAGCAAATATACCGGAGTTGGTGATAGCAGTTCCCGTCGCCCCGGTACCAGCAATGAAGGGGTTGTTCACAGGAGTTATTCGGTGATCGAAAAGGAAAGTCTGAGTAATAAACGGGTCGTAGAGAAGGTTAGGCAAGTTCGCCGTGGAGCCGGCGGAAAGGCTTCCCGGCGTTCCGTAGCCGAAACCTCCCGCCTTGGTCTTCAAGACACCGACATCGGCCATCCACGGGTTGTAGCGCTGAACCACAATGTCCATGCTGTTCTCCATGGAAAGGGCAATGGCATCCTGCAGACTGAGGATCAACTTACCTTCATGGATGAGTTGCTGGAGGCGGGGAGAGTTGGTGAGCTCACCTGGAGGCACGAATTGGGTTTCGTAAGGCTTGACGATAGTGGGGAAATAGCTGGGTGGTTTGGAGAAATCATATTTTGAGACGCCCAGAGAAACTGGCACGCCACCTTGTGCTGCCGCCGCGGCTTGTGTCTGCGGCGGGGGTAATTTCGGGGCCGGTTCCTGAGCGAACACGGGAACGGCAGGCCCTCCTGCTAAGATGCCAGCCAACACGGCGGCGAGCAGGGGTCGAAACAACAGCTTCTTCATAGGTATCCTCACGATACAGATGGATCGAGTTCGCGGACAGCGCGATTTGCAGCTCTAAAAGTTAAAACGTCAATGACACGCAATTTGTTTCAAGCGATAAAGAATTTCGCCAAAACAGTCTGGCCAGAAAGCACAATTGAACGATTTACCACCATTGACCTGGACCGAGAAGTTTATCAGGGCTACGATTCATTTGACAACGAACTCCCTGGCAGCTAGGCTGCTGACATTTCGACGTTTAGGAGCGATTCCGGTTAGCGACAACATGTTAACAAAAGAAGAGATTGTGCGAATCTTTGAAACTGCCGGTGCCATCCGACATGGGCATTTTGAATTGTCGAGTGGCCTGCATAGCGGCACTTATGTGCAGTGCGCGCTGGTGCTCCAGTACCCGCGTTTTGCCGAAAAACTTGGCCAGGCCCTGGCGGCCTTGTTTTCAGATGCACGGATTGACGTAGTCGTTTCCCCGGCTATGGGCGGTGTCATCATCGGGCAGGAAGTGGCGCGAGCTCTTCCGCCAACCAAGGATGTGATCGGTGGCGGTGTGCCGGCCATTTTTGTGGAGAGGGATGGTAGTGGAACGATGACACTGCGCCGTGGTTTTTCACTCAAACCGGATCAGCATGTTCTCGTTGTGGAGGATGTCTGGACCACCGGCGGATCCACGCAAGAAACAATTCATGTGGTCGAAGGAGCTGGCGGCCGGGTGATCGCCGTGGGTGCGCTGATCGATCGTAGTGGTGGGAAGATTGAATTTCCCGTGGAATCGAGTTCGCTGCTGGGCATGACGATTGAAAGTTATGAACCGGAAGACTGCCCGTTATGCCGACAAGGAACGGTGGCTGTGAAGCCTGGGAGCCGGTTCGCTCGAACTGCTTCCTAGCGCAGAAACTTTCCATCTTCATGCGTTATTTCAAACTCACGATTGCCTACGATGGAACGGATTTCCATGGCTGGCAAATGCAAAAGGGCAAGTCGACCGTTCAGGGTGAAATTGTGTCTGTGTTGCGGCGTCTTACGCAGGAGGAACTGGAACTCAACGGCTCTGGGCGCACGGACGCAGGAGTGCACGCGCTTGGGCAGGTCGCCAATTTTCGAACCCAGTCCGCGTTGTCGGCCGCGGAATTTCAACGCGCGCTGAATGCTTTATTGCCAATGTCGATCCGGATTGTGGCGGCGGAAGAGACTGGGCCGGCGTTTAATGCTCGATTCTCTGCGAAAGGTAAAATCTATCGCTACAGAATTTACCGGGGAAAAGTTGTCCCTCCCTTTTTGTGGCGGTATGTGCTGCACTATCCATTTCCGCTTGATGAAGAAGCTATGAAGGATGCTGCTGCGCGTTTTGTTGGCGTGCACGATTTTTCTTCGTTCGCGGCATCGACTGGGTCTCAGGATGACGATAAAGAACGAAATATGGTTCGCGAGATTTTTTCAGCAGAATTGAAGCGCACGGAAGATAGGGAAGAGTTGTGGTTCACCGTGCAGGGGCATTCGTTCTTGCGGTACATGGTCAGAAAGATGGTTGGGACATTGTTGGAAGTGGGGCGAAGAAAGCTTAGTCCCGCCGATATCAATAGGTTGTTTGAGATGAAAGATCGCTCGAAGTCCGGGCCTACCGCACCACCTCGGGGGTTGTGCATGGTGAAGGTGGAGCATGAAGAAGGATTTAGAGTGTGACGGTGGTAATGCGGTTTCAAAGTTCAAAGGGCGAGGACATTGAGGTGAACTGAGTGCCACAGTTCGGATAGAATCACTGCTATGGTTGCCACGCCGCTACTGGTCGAGACGATACCTTCGATTGATCCTGCTACCGGGCATGTGCTCGCTAACATAGAGAGAACTTCACCGCTGAGTGTACCGCAGTTGCTGGCCAAGGCGCGAGTTGCTCAAGTGGCTTGGGCGGCGCGTTCGATCGAAGACCGCTGTTCCTTTATGCGTATTTTACAAAAGGTAATTCTGAAGGCGCGCGATGTGCTGGCCGATGCTGTGGTGCGTGAATCCGGCAAGCCGCGTGCCGAAGCCCTTTTTGCGGATGTATTCGTATCGCTCGACACCGCTTCCTATTTTTCCAAGCACGGAGCCGAATCACTGCGTCCCAAGGCGGTTTCTCACCACAACACGGCAGCGAAGGCGAAGTCCGGCACGGTGTATCATGAGCCGCTCGGCGTGATTGGAATCATCAGTTCGTGGAACTACCCGCTGGCGATTCCTTTGAGCCAGATTATTGCCGCCCTGGCTGCGGGGAATGCGGTGCTTTGCAAGGCCAGCGATTTCACACCCGAGTGTGGCGCGCTGATCGAAAAGTTATTTTGCGATGCTGGCTTCCCGAAAGACCTTGTGACCGTGCTGCAGGGAAGCGGTGAAGTTGGCCAGGCGCTGATTGAGGCGCACCCCGACAAAATCCTTTTTACCGGCAGCGTGTTCACCGGGAAGCACGTGGCCGAGGCTTGCGCACGACAATTGATCCCCAGCGTCTTGGAACTCGGCGGCAAGGACGCAATGTTGGTACTGCGGGACGCGGATCTCGATGTGGCTTCGAGCGCAGCGGTATGGGGAAGCTTCACGAATTGCGGGCAGGTTTGCCTTTCCGTGGAACGGTTGTTCGTCGAAGAAGCGATTGCTGACGAATTTATTCGCCGGTGCGCGGAGAAAACACAAAAGTTGTGTGTTGGCCCGGGAAGCGATCCCGCCACAGATATTGGTCCTTTGATTCGCCCGCAGCACGTACAGCGCATGAGCGATTTACTGGCTGATGCGGTACAACAAGGCGCCAAAATCATTTGTGGCGGAAAAGCCCGGTCGGATCTGGGGCCAAGCTTTTTTGAACCCACAATTCTCACTGGCGTCGACCGTTCGATGCAGCTATTTCAGAATGAAACTTTTGGCCCTGTTATGGCCATCCAACTGGTGAAGGATGTGGAAGCGGCGATTTTATTGGCCAATGATACGGAATTTTCGCTCGCCGCAAGTGTTTGGACTAATGATGCGGCGAAAGGGAAAGCGATTGCGCGACGGCTGAGAGCGGGTACGGTGATGGTGAATGATGTTTTGACTGGGTTTGCGATCGCTGAGGCGCCCCACGGCGGATGTGGGCTGAGCGGTTGGGGGCGCACACATGGCACAGCCGGCTTATCTGAAATGGTCTATGTGAAGTATGTGGATGTGGACCGATTGCCGGGGACACCGAAGCCCTGGTGGTTTCGATACGGCGCGGACCTGCAAAAGGCGGCCGATGCATTTCTACAATTCGAGTTTGGCGGAAGCCTGGCGGCTAGAGTTCGCCATGCGCGAGCGGCGTTGAAAACCATGTTCCGCGATCATGGCTTCTAATAAGTTTAGTGTGAAATGTGAAGGAGAGTCCCTTGGCAGATGAAACGGTAGCGGGTGCACCAGAAGTGGCGGCGGCCAGTAAGGCAGAACCAAAATTGAAGACGCGTAAGCCTAAGCAACGAGCCTGCGACGAGAAGGACGAAAAGGGAAAGCTCTGCGCAGGGCATTTGAAGCGCTGGTTTGAATATCCGCCGGAGATTTCGGCCCTGGTGGGAAAAGGGGCGGAGATTTATCGCTGCGAATTTTGTCAGACGCTGTACCGGCCGGATCCGTTGCAGCAGCCGAATAGTTATACCGTGCGATTTTAGGTTGAAGGGCAAAGGAGAAAAGACCTAACGCGGAGTTCGGAAAAAGACGAGGCACAGAGAGCACACAGAAGAGTCAGGATAACGCAGAGGTGCTGAGTGGGCGTAGAGTTTCGCAGAGAAAAAGCGCGAGTTAGTGCGGTTCTAGATTAGGTTGAAAGGGAAAGGGAGGCCGCTCCGCCGTGTCCCAGAACGAATGGATTTACGATTGGAATTTGGCTGGAGATAACTCCATCTTACCCGGCACCCAAGTACTACTGAACGACGAAACACTTCGCGACGGATTGCAAAACCCTTCCGTTCACGACCCCACCATTCAGGAAAAAATTGAAATCCTGCATTTCATGGAAGCACTGGGAATTCACTCCGTAAACATCGGGCTCCCTGGGGCTGGTCCGCGAGCTAAAGCGGATGTTGAAGCTCTGGCCCGTGAAATCGTCAACAATCGCATGCGCATCAAGCCAAACTGCGCCGCGCGTACGGTGGAGACGGACATTCGCCCAATCGCGGAAATTTCGCAGCGTGTAGGCATTGCGATTGAAGCCGCAACATTTTTGGGATCCAGCCCGATCCGGCGGTTAGTAGAAGATTGGACCGTGGATCATCTGGAGCGAACCACGGAAAAAGCCGTGAAATTCGCGGTGTCCGAGGGACTGCCCTCGATGTACGTCACGGAAGATACCGTGCGCACCGATCCAGAAACCGTGCAGCGCTTGTACCGGACCGCGATTCGCAGCGGTGCGCGGGCCATCGTGCTTTGCGATACGGTTGGCCATGCCACTCCGGAAGGCGCCTACAACCTAGTGAAATTTGTAATGGACACCGTGGTAAAACCGTCGGGCGAAACGATTCGAGTGGATTGGCACGGCCATCGCGACCGTGGGCTGGCCATCGCCAATTCGCTTGCGGCAATTGCGGCCGGGGCCAAGCAAATTCATGGTGTGGCGCTATCGCTCGGCGAACGCGTGGGGAATACGCCGATGGAATTACTTTTGGTGAATCTGCGGCTGATGGGGCTGATCCAGAACGATTTGACGTACTTGCGCGCGTACTGCGAAAAAGTCGCCACGGCCACACACACGACGATTCCGCCGAACTATCCCGTTTTTGGCAGGGATGCGTATCGAACCGCTACTGGCGTACATGCTGCGGCGATCGTGAAAGCACTGAATCGGCATGATGCCGTGCTGGCTGACTCCGTTTACAGCGGTGTGCCTGCGCACCTGTTTGGCCTGGAGCAAATCGTGGAAGTGGGGCCAATGAGCGGAAAATCGAATGTACTGTATTGGCTGGCAAGGCATAAGATTCCTCCCACGGATGAGCTTGTGAATCGGATTTTCGAGGCAGCCAAGCAATCCACCCATGTGTTTAGCGAGGAAGAACTGCGAGCCTTGGTTGCCGCAGCGGGCACCCCTGTATAGGATTTCATGGACCTGTCACTTCGTACGGTGAAACAAGGCGCGCTTTGCGCTATTCTTTTTGTCATGCCGCTTCGTTCCACGGTGCTCTCTCAGGCATCTCGCCAAGCTGATTCAAATGGATTGAGGGAAAATCCGCGCGTACGGACGGCGCTGGATTGGTTTCAGAAAAATCACGTATGGATTGACGAGCAGCAAATTCGTCTGACGGAAATCCCTGCGCCATCGTTTCAGGAAGAGAAGCGAGCGGCGGCCGTAACGGAACTCTTGGCATCTGCCGGGTTGGCGATGCATAGCGACAAACTGGGCAACGTGATTGGTGAACTGCCAGGCGCAACCGACAAAGAGATAATTCTTGTCGCGGCACATCTGGATACCGTTTTTCCTGCGGGGACTGTGATTAAAGTTCAGCACGAGGGTGAGCAGCTACTTGCACCCGGCATTTCGGATAATGGGACTGGATTGGCTGGACTGGTTGCGTTGGCTCGTGCGATTCACGAAGCCCACATCGTGCCGCAGCGCACCATTCTATTCGCAGCCAACGTTGGCGAAGAAGGTGAAGGAAATCTACGCGGGATGCGTGCCTTGATCGACGCGTATCGCACAAAATTACGTGCCGTGATTGTGCTGGATGGATCGGGCACGGACCATGTCACCACCAAGGCGTTGGCTTCGAGGCGCATGGAAGTGGTCATCACGGGCCCCGGCGGACATAGCTGGTCGGATTTTGGCATGCCCAATCCCATCAATGCCCTGGTCCGGGGCAGTTTGCGCTTCATCAACACCAAAGTTCCTGCGATTCCTCGGACCACTTTTAATCTTGGCCAAATAGAGGGCGGCACTTCCGTAAACTCCATTCCGTACGAGGCAAAACTGAAGGTTGATCTGCGCTCTGAGAGCGAAGAAGAAATTGTGCGTATGGAAATTGCGTTTCGCGAGAGCATGGCGGCAGGCGTAAAGGATGAAATGGACAATGCGCGCGACCGGACAAAAGGCAAGCTGGAGTGGAAAATGAATGTAATCGGGAGCCGGCCGGGTGGGGAATTGATAGCGGATTCACCGCTGCTTGCGGCTCTTCGTGCCGCGGACGAATATGTTGGCAACCAGTCGCGGATTGAGCGTTCTTCCACGGATGCGAATATTCCGTTGTCGCTGGGTATCGATGCAATCGCGATTGGCGCGGGAGGAAATGGCGGAGGCGCGCACTCTCTGCAGGAATGGTATGAACCTGCTGAGCGGGAATTGGGATTGAAGCGAGCGCTTTTGAGCTTGCTGGGTATCGCTGGCGTGGCCGGCGAAAAAGGTACCGGATGAAGCGGCCTCGGCGTCGGCTTGGGGTACAAAAGTTGCTCCGCGCGGTCACGATGACGGCCATCTGCACCGCCATGGTGTATGCCGATTTCGCACAAACGAAACCGCCGGTCATCAATAAGACGACGTATTACCTCCACGGCCGCATCTACACCAACGACCCGAAACGTCCATGGGCCGTTGCGATGGCGGTTCGCGATGGAAAAATTCTCTGTATCGGTACGATTGCTCACATTATGTTGGATTGCGGTGGAGCGGATGCTCCCGGAGACACCGTCCAACTCAACAATGCCTTCTTAATGCCAGGCTTCAATGATGCGCACACCCATTTGGGAAGTGCAGGACAAAATAAACTGTCACTCTCTTTGAATGGGGTTGACTCCATTGCCGAATTGCAGAAACACCTTAAGGACGAAGTGGCGAAGCACAAAGCCGGCGAATGGATTGTCGGAAGCGGATGGGACCAGACGCTATGGCCCGACAAGAAATTTCCCAATCGTTTGCAGCTTGATGAAGTTGCCCCGGATAATCCCGTGTTTCTCGGACATGTTTCGGGACACGTTGCGGTGGTCAATTCACAGGCGTTGAAACACGCCGAGATTACACCGGATACCAAGAATCCAGTTGGCGGAGAGATTGAAAGATTTGCGGACGGGGAAGCTACGGGAATGTTGAAAGAAGATGCGGCGATGGAGTTGGTTACGCAGCGCATTCCTGATCCCACCGACGCGCAGCGGCGTCATGGCATTGAAATGGTGCTGGAAGAACTGGCCCGCAGCGGCGTAACGTCCGCGCAAGATAACTCCGACTGGAGCGACTTTGAGGTTTACAAGGAACTGAAAGAGGAAGGCAAGCTCACTCTGCGCATTACAGAGTGGCTGCATTTTCTGGATTCCACCGATGACTTGCAGAATCATCGCGCGCAAGGTGGCACAACGGATCCGTGGTTGAAGACGGGCGCGCTGAAGATTGTGACCGATGGCGCGCTCGGTTCGCGCACGGCGGCGATGAACCTGCCGTATTCGGATGATCTGTCAACCAGCGGAATCATGACCATTGAGACCGAAAAATTGAAGGCCATGGCCATTGAGCGCGACCGGCTGGGCTTTCAGCTTGCATTCCACGCGATTGGCGACAAGGCGAATCATATTGCGCTGGACGTGTTCGAGTCTGTTGCCCGCGTGAATCCATCGAGAGATCGCCGCGATCGTATCGAACATGCGCAGGTTGTAGCGCCAGAGGATATCGCGCGTTTCGGAAAATTAGACGTGATTGCCTCGATGCAGCCTTCGCACGAAACCAATGACATGCGTTGGGCGGAACAACGTGTTGGACCGGAGCGCATCAAGGGGGCGTACGCCTGGAATTCAATTCAGAAGGCTGCTGGCAAGCTCGCTTTCGGAACCGATTATCCCGTGGAACCCATCAATCCATTGCGCGGTATCTACGCTTGCGTGACGCGGGAATTGCCGGAAGGCGGCCCTGCGGGAGGTTGGCAGCCGCAGGAAAAACTACCACTGGATGATTGCATTCAGGCATATACGACGGGTTCGGCCTATGCGGAATTTGAAGAAGGGAAAAAAGGGCAGTTGGTTGTTGGTCAGTATGCGGATTTCGTAGTGTTGTCGAACGATCTGACAAAAATTCCACCGGCGCAAATTCTGAAAACCAAGGTGGTACGAACGGTTGTTGGCGGGCGCATAGTTTTTAATGCGGAGTAATCAATTCACTGAAATTCTAGCTGGCGTACTTCGCCCGTTGATGTGCTTCCCGGAGTCAAATAGAACCAAAGTTTTACTTTGTGCCCAGTCCACTCTGTGCAAGCAGGCGTCGCTGTACCTCCTGAAGACTTAATCGCAATTTTTCCGGCATCGGCTACGTGATACGCGATAAACCCGCCGCTGCCATTCACGGTTAGATTGATTTCCGGAGCTTTCGAGCAGTCAACGCCTGCCACCGTGCCATCGACTCCCAGCAACTGACGCCGTGCACCCGGGGGGCGATCGCTATCCGTTCTCGGAGCGCCTGAGTCCGGGCTGTCAGCCGTTCGCACTTGTACGGTACCCATAACAATTTGGCCAGGAGCGTCTTTATGATTGGCCACCCGGGCAACCATATCGGCTGCCATTTCCTTTTCTTCAGGCGTGGCAGCCGCTTTGGCAATGCGATCTGTCATGACTTTCGCTTCCGCAACGCGATTGTTGTTCAACAAGAGTTGTGTGAGCCGGGCAGAGTATTGCAGATCGATTGGATTCATTCTTACCGCCAGAATGCTCGCGTTGATTGCCTCCTTCTGGTCAGTTGGAGAACTAGAGTAGATTTGCGCAAGTAAATCGTAAGCCGGTGCAAACAGGGAATTCAGCTCAATGCATTTCTTCAGCTCTTCGATGCTGCGTTCGCGAGAAGTTTCACCGCCGGCCAGCAAATACAACGGAAAGAATCCATTGTCACCCAGGTGAATCGCTTCGTTCGCTTCTTTGCGCATTTTTTGTGGCTCTTGTGTATGAAAATAGAGTAGGGCAAGAGAAGTGTGCGGTTGGGCAAGGGAGGGATCGAGCTTTTCGGATTCCTCCAGCAGGGGCTTTCCCGCCTCCGGGCGATTGTGGTGAACGAAAAAATCTCCACGCAGCGCCGTCACCTCAGCGGGAGAAACAGGGCGAGAGGCAAGTTGCTTGTCCCCCGCTTCATCCGGATTGTTGATCACGGCATTGTAGAACTGCCCCTGTCGGACATAGCCGCTGATCACCTGACCGAATTTTTTCAAATCGCCAAAGTTTTGCCGCGCGGCTTCCATTTGGTCGTGGCTTTGGCTCCAGGATTCCAGAAAATGCTGCAGCAACTGTTTTTGGCGCGCTTCGGGATCCAGCATCAAGTAGTGAACCAGCGCCCACGATTCCGCATAGAAAATGGAAGCGCGGTTGGATTCGTTGTAGTACGGCGAACTGTGATCGACGGCTAGCAGCGTTTCGATAGGAAGAAGGCTGTTGGATTGCAAAACGTACAAATAGCCAGGATCAACGGTGCCAATCCGCGATTTCTTGTCGCCTAAGCTCGCGCCGCCTAAATATTCCGCGAGGCCTTCGTCCAGCCAAAGCGGAAGGTGAGAAAAATTCAAATGCATCAGCGCGTGCGTGTATTCGTGGTACAGCGAATGATAAGGATTATCGCCTGGCACGTCCAACTGCAGAATTACGTAGTGTTTATCAAATCCTTCCTGGTACACGCCCGCGGCATGCAAGTGTCCTTTCACTTCGTACTGCTCGGGCAGCAGCTCCTTCATTCCTTTTTCGCCTTTCACGGCGAGAATGACGATGGGTTGGGCTGGATTGGTGCGCAGCTTGGGAAAAGCTCCGTGGAAAAGGGCCCTGATTTGCTCAAACTGGTTGGCAATATTGCGAGCTTCTTTTTCACTGGCTGGCGTGTCCACCGTAAAGTGGGCGCTCCGCACCTCGATCCAGTTTTCAGATGCCCATAGTGCGGCTCCAATGGAAGTGGAAGCGAGGAAGAAGCACAATAGCGGGAGCGGAGTTGATTTGGGCGGCATGATTATCAGGATGTTAGCGGTCCTTCCTTTCTGTCAAGTACCGACCGTTCACAAAGTCGGTGACAGAACGCCCGTAGGCTGAAAGCAAATTCCCAAGTAGAATTGCCGGCAGCTCCTGTTTCTTTCCAGGACATTTCGAATTTTCGATGGAACGCCGACACCAAGCCGACCTTGCGCTGACCTTTTGTTCGCTCATTTGGGGCGTCACCTTTGTGGTGGTCAAAAATGCGCTGGACTACTCCTCGGTGTTTGTATTTCTGGCGATTCGGTTCACCTTAGCGGCGCTTTTGATGGCGGCGATGCGGCCCGGCGTATTGAAGCAAATCGATCGCGAAGAATTGTTTGCGGGGTTACGGTTGGCGTTTTTCATGTTTGTGGGCTACGGATTCCAAACAACGGGCCTGCGGTATACCACGGCGGCGAATTCCGGATTTGTTACCGGCTCGAGCGTCGTGCTGGTGCCATTGTTGCTGGGCATATTTTGGGGACGTCGGCTGACCTATTGGATTTATGGCGGAGCTTTAGCCGCATTGGTCGGACTGTATTTCCTGACCGTGCCGGTGGAAGGTTTGCGGTATTTGAATCGCGGAGATGTGCTGACCTTTGTTGCGGCGATATTTTACGGTGTGCACATTATTTTGGTGGGCGAATATATGCAGGACCATTCCGTTTCTGCGCTCAGCCTGATTCAGGTGGCGGGCTGTGGATTGATGGCTTGGGTGCTGACCGGGGCCGGCGCGGCGATCCATTGGCAGCCGGTGCACTTTGCGTGGCGATGGGAATTGCTGGTGGCCGTGACAGTCTGCTCGGTGTTTGCCACTGCTATCGCGTTCACCATGCAGTTGTGGGCCCAGCAATACACTTCCGCGAGTCATGCCGCGATTTTATTTGCATTGGAACCGGTATTTGCGGTGATCACTTCTTACATTGTGTTGCACGAGAGGCTTTCGGGGCGTGCGTTGAAAGGTGCGGGGCTTGTGGTACTTGGCATTTTGATCGCGGAATTGTTGGGACCGCCAGCTGCGCCGGAATCGCCGGAGCCAATTTTTGAGGGGCGAATTTATTTCAAGCCGTGGTGGCGCGTGCAGTGAGGCGGTCAAAAGTTGAAAGTCAAAAAGGCGAAAGATTTAACGCAGAGCTCGCAGAGGTCACTGAGAAAGAAAGAGAAGAGAGACCCAAGAAAAATCCCCACGCGCAAAAACGGCGACTGGGGCACCCAATTTGATTAGTGTTTGGCTGTAGCGGCTGCGTAGTTCTTCACATCGACTGCTTCATACATCGTGGCCGTGGATGCGTGGGACTTTTCGAATTTGTCGATGGAATCTACGTGAAGCAGGCTGGTCCCGATGTCGTCGAGACCTTTTAACAGAACTTCCTTTCGCGAGGGCGCGATCTCGAATTTGTAGACCAGGTCATGATTGTCCTTCACGGTTTGACTTGGCAAATCTACGGTTAGCGTATAGCCCTCTTCTTTTTCGGTGCGCTTGAAGAGTTCGTCGATTTGCTCTTCCGTCAGCTCGGCGGGAAGGATGCCATTCTTGAAACAGTTGTTGTAGAAGATGTCGGCGTAGCTAGGCGCAAGAATCACGCGGAAGCCATAATCACCGATGGCCCATGGAGCGTGTTCGCGGCTGGAACCGCAGCCGAAATTGGCACGGGCCAGCAAGACCGATGCGCCCTTGTAACGCGGGAAATTCAGCACGAACTCCGGATTCGGTTTTTCCCCGGGCACGTAGCGCCAGTCGTAGAACAGGATTCGGCCAAAGCCTTGGCGCGTGAGCGCCTTGAGAAATTGTTTCGGCACCATTTGGTCGGTGTCGACGTTGACTTTGTCGATTGGCTGAACTAAGCCGGTGTGTTTAATGAATGGTTGCATTGTAAAAGTCCTCAGCTCTCAGCAATCAGTTCTAAGTAATCAGCCTGCAGTAATGCGTTTGCAATCTCGCCTCGATTCCTCCACTGCGGCCTGCAAAAAACGCGGGCCCCGGTCGGGATGACAACTATTCGACTACGGTGGCGGCGTCGAAGTCGCGGACGTCTACGAAATGGCCGGCGATTGCGGCCGCTGCGGCCATGACCGGGCTGACCAGATGCGTTCTGCTATCGCGTCCCTGACGGCCCTCGAAATTGCGGTTGGAGGTGCTGGCGCTGCGCTCGTGCGGCGGCAAGACGTCGGCGTTCATCCCGATGCACATGCTGCAACCTGCGTCGCGCCATTCGAAACCAGCGGTGGTGAAAATTTTGTCGAGGCCCTCGGCTTCGGCCTTGGCTTTAATGCCGCGAGAACCGGGTACGATAAGGGCTTGTTTGATGTTTTTTGCGACATGTTTGCCCTCTACAAAGTGCGCTGCAGCGCGCAAATCGTCCAGCCGGGAATTGGTGCAACTTCCGATGAACACGCGGTCGACGGGAATGTCTACGATGGCAGTGCCAGGAGTCAGGCCCATGTACTTCAGCGCGCTTTCCGTGGCTTTTTGGTCGTTGAGATCCTTGAAATCGTGCGGGTCAGGAACGCGGCCATTGACGCTGGTGACCATTCCGGGGTTCGTTCCCCAGGTAACTTGCGGTGCAATCTGCTCGGCGTGCAACTCGATGGTCATGTCGAATTTTGCGCCCTCATCGGACTTCAACAATTTCCAGCGTTCAACTGCCTCTTGAAATTCCTTGCCGCGGGGAACGAACGGGCGGCCTTCCAAGTACGCGAAGGTGGTTTCGTCGGGCGCGACCATTCCAGCGCGTGCGCCGCCTTCGATGGTCATGTTGCAAACGGTCATGCGGCCTTCCATGGAGAGAGAACGAATCGCTTCGCCGCCGTATTCCGCAACATGGCCGGTGCCACCGCCGATGCCAATTTTTCCGATGATGGCGAGGATAATGTCTTTTGCCGTGACGCCTTTGGGCCGCTTGCCGTGTACGAGAATATGCAGTGTCTTCGATTCACCTTGCACCAGGCATTGCGTGGCCAGCACGTGTTCCACCTCACTGGTGCCGATGCCGAACGCCAGCGTGCCGAATGCGCCGTGCGTAGAGGTGTGACTGTCTCCGCAGACAATCGTTTGGCCGGGCTGGGTGATGCCGAGTTCCGGGCCGATGATGTGCACGATGCCCTGGTTCTTGCTGTTCATGTCGAACAGGCGCACGCCGGTTTCGCGGCAATTCTGCTCAAGCGCTTCAAACTGCAGCTTGGCGTCGTTGTCGAGAATCGGCAGCGTGCGATCGGTCGTGGAAACCGAGTGGTCCATCACCGCGAAGGTCAGGTCAGGGCGGCGCACTTTGCGGCCTTCGGTTTTCAGCCCGGCGAAAGCTTGCGGCGAAGTGCCTTCGTGAATTAGGTGGCGGTCGATATAGATGAGCGCAGGCTTGCCTGGCTCCTGGTAAACCAAGTGATTATCCCAGATTTTTTGGTAGAGAGTTTTTTGTGTCATGGAAGTTCAGCAATAGTTTAGCACTGTGGGCCGAAGAGTAAAAAGTCGGTAGCCGGTAGTCGGTAGCATGGGTCGACAGCCGACAGTGTACAGCCGAAGAGGAGAGAAGATTTAACGCAGAGGGCCGTAGAGACACAGAGGTGAGACGGACTAGTTGGAACGCCAATCTACCGATTGGCGGGTTGAGGGATGCGAAGGCTGCAAAGCAACATTCAGGAGAATGGTGTTCCCAGCACAGCAAGACGAACGTTCCATCTATGCCCGTTTTGGGCGTTTTAAATAAAGAACAAGCCCAGCTATATTTGCCAGCCCCAGTACAGCAATCGATTTTAGTGTGTAAGCGGATTGGCTGGCTACGGGAATGATTGGGATTACGGAGAGGATCACGAAAAGCAGCGTTAAAAGGAAGCCAGAGATGGAGAGGGCACGCATCCAAAATGGGCCGCGGAGGGAACGGTTTTTGATGGCGAACATCGGGATGGCGAAGAGGGCTAGATAGGCTATGGCGTAAAAGGTGAAACCCCAGATTTGCAGTAGCTCGAAGGCTTCTTGATCGCCAACTCCAATGAGGACGGCAGTGCTTGCGACGAACGTGACGCCGCCCAGGAAAAGGATGGAGTTGATGGGCGTGCGGTATTTGGGGTGAAGGCGGGTGAACCACTTCGGAAGCAAATGGTCCCATCCTGCGCACATGGGCAAGCGCGTGTTGGCGGCAAAATTCAGGCTGAAGCTGGAAAGATAGTTGGTGAGCAACAACAGGATGGCGATGGGCACGATGGTTTGCGCCAGGCCGGAGCCTCCCAGTGCGACGCGCAGCGCTTGCGGGATTGGGCCGATTACATCGATATTGCCTGGGGAAACGTAAGCCAGGATGGCACTGGCGCCGAAAATGTAGAGCAGCGCGATGATGGGCGCGGCGACAAAGATTGCCTTCTTTAGGTGCGACGCGGGATTGCGTGATTCGCCAGCGAAAATCGCGGCGTATTCAAATCCACACAGAGCGCCGAAGGTCATTTTGCTGAAAACGCTGAATTGGAAAAGGGACAGCGGTGGAAGTGTCAAACGCAAGGGATGATATTCCGCGAGAGCGTCTTTGCCTAAGTGTAGGAAGGGAAGTAGTGCGAGAAACGCAATGATGAGGACCGTTAGAGCGCTTCCGACATTGGTGACCCATTTGCCGACACGCAAACCCAAATGCGCTACAAGCATTAAGCCGGCGAGAATGGTGATGGATGTGGCTAGCACGATCCATTTGTTGGAAGCGATGGCTTCGGCGTCGAGGCCGAGCGCGTAGGCTGCGTAGGTTGCCGCAACTAAGCCGATGGCCGCGACGTAAAGCACAACATACAACCATAGATTCCAGGCCACAATGAAACCGACCGCATCGCCGAACGCGTGGCGGGCCCATTCGTATAGGCCGCCTTCCATCGGCATGCGCTCGTTCAGATGCGAGACGACTAACGCTTGGGGAATGAAAAATAGTGCAATAGCGATCAACCAGAGAACAACGTGCGAGGGGCCGGCTTTGACGGCAGTGCCAAAAAAGTCAGGAACGACGACCAGGAGGATGGATGCTAGGACGAGATCGGTGAAGCCGAGTTCTTTGCGGAGTGAGAGAGTAGTGGAGTTGAGAGTGGTGGTAGTGGCAGACAATGCGGAGGTAGTTTGCCGGTAGAGTGGGAAAAGAAGCAAGAGAAAAACCGAAGAGAAAGATTTGGCGCAGAGGGCCGCGGAGGGAACGGAGAGTTGATGATGGAGCGAGTATCGGTGGAAGAAGCGGATCTTGCGATAAGAGGCTTGCATAGGTCAGATACTGAGGGGCAGGTTGGAGCATTACTGCGGCACGAGGTGAGTGTCCGAGGGACTCATTCAGGCGAAAGAGAATTCTGCGCACTCGTGAGCCTTAGCAAAAGTTTGCGGCTAGCCTTAATCCTCTGGGTCGGTCTCAGTTTCGTCGTCATCCACTATTTCGATGCAGGCCAAGTCGGCGACTCGATGCAGTCGAAAGACGGGAACGTCTCTATTTCCGCTGGCTCGCACCCCGCCATGGTTCTCGGGATTGCCATTGCAATTGCACTCTTCATTTTTCTAATGGTCAAGAAACCGGACGCAGCCTTCGGAGAGATACCAACCCGCAAGCGTAGGATTTTTGCTTTCGCAATTGACTTCTGGTTCAGCATGATGGCGCTTTCGTCCGTAGGTGCGCTGGTGCCTTTGGCGTTTGAAGCCGTCCGGACCGGCCACTTTGCGTGGCACTTTCAACGCAATTATTCTGCAAGTACCGACGGCATCACAGCCCTCTTCTCTCTTCTCTTTATGGCTTTGCTATTTCTCCATTTCGCATTTCCGCTGACAAGAGGAAGGCAAACGGTCGGATGCTTCGTCACCAGAGTGAGAGTGATGCCACCCTTTGGCGTTGAAGGGTGGTTCATGGTTAGATCGGCGGTCGTTCGGACCTTTTGGGAGTTCTTGGCTTATGCGCCATGCTAACGCGAAATTGGGACTGGGACCGGACAGGGAAGAAGCTGGTGGGACAGAAAGACGGGATGCACAGTAGTGTCAGTCAGTGAGGAGTAAAGATAAGGTCGTCGCTATTGTTGAAGAGATGCAGGAATGTCAGAGCTGAATCCCGGCTCCTAAGGACTTTAAGCTGAAACCGAGCAGCAATATTAAGCTTTAAACAGTAAGGAAATTGTTGCTGCCGGAATGGCAGAACGAAGTCACCATTTGCGCGTATTTTGCTTTTGGCAGTATCAGCCGCCAGCTATAGAGGGGACTAGTAGTACGCGATCGCCGTCGTTTAGAGTGACGGATTCGCCACCTAAGAAGCGGATGTCTTCTTCGTTGAGATAGACGTTGAGAAATTGGCGGATTTGGCCCTGGTCGTCTCGGACGTGTTTCGATAGGGCGGGGAAGCGCGAGGTTAGATCGTTGAGGGCCTCCTCAACGGTTTTTGCGCCGCTGTCCACTTTTGGTGCGCCTTCGGTGAAGCGGCGAAAGGCGGTGGGAATTTCAATTGTTATGGCCATACTGCGGTCTCCCTTTTCATTACATTAGATAACACATTCAGAAATTGGTTGCTAAGAGCGGATTCTTCAGGGGCTAAAGCCCATTTTTGTCGGTTGCTTGTAGCGTCGGAGCCGAAGCTCCGACCTCCTAAAAACCGACCTGGTGAAGAACTCAACTGCAAAAGTCCGTTCGTTGCTGTCGGCGTATTGCTGATGCGCAAACAGGGAACAGCAGATCCCTCAGCCGCAAAAGGCGCGGTTGAGGGATGACAACAATATTTTTCGGCGCTCTTACTTCAGGGCTCTTACGTAGATAAGTTTGTAAGGCGACTATCATGCGTTTACGGTTTCCTTGAACTGCTCTTTGAGCAGGGCTTCAAAGGCTTCGATCTTCGGTTCGATGCTTGCCGTTACCGGGAAGTCAGCCGCGATGGCGTCGGTGGTCTTCAGACCATTGCCGGTGATGCAGACTACCGTGGTTTCATCGGCCGCGATGCGGCCTTGTTCGATCAACTTCGCGGTTACGCCTGCGGTCACACCCCCTGCGGTTTCTGCAAAGATGCCTTCGTTCTCGGCTAGCAGCTTGATGGAGTCGATAATCTCCGGGTCGGAAACGTCTTCGGCCCAACCCCCACTCTCGCGAATCAAGCGAATCGCAAACGGTCCGTCAGCAGGATTGCCAATCGCCAAGGAACGAGCGATGGTGTTGGGCTTCTGCGGTTGAAAGCGAGGTAAATTGCGCTTCACGCCATCGGCAATAGGGGAGCAGCCGGTGGCCTGCGCACCAAAAAACTTTACTTGCTTGGGCTCAACCCATCCCAAGTGCGCCAATTCGCAGAACGCTTTCGCAATCTTACCAATCAGAGACCCGCCAGCCATCGGGACGACCACGTTATCCGGCAATTCCCAACCAAGCTGCTCAGCGATTTCATACCCGTGAGTTTTTGAGCCTTCGGCGTAATAGGGGCGCAGGTTCACGTTTACTAGTCCCCACTGGAAGCGATCCGCGACCTGAGTGCACAAGCGGTTGACGTGATCGTAGTTCCCGTTAATGCGTATGATTCGTGCGCCATAGACGGCGGTATTGAGAATCTTCGCGGGCTCCAGGTCGGCGGGTATAAATACGCAAGCATCGATGCCTTGCGGCGCACATTGCGCGGCCACTGCATTGGCCAAATTGCCTGTGGACGAACAGCCCACGGTCTCAAAGCCAAATTTCTTTGCCGCTGCCAAAGCCGTAGCGACGACGCGATCCTTGAAGGAAAGTGAAGGGAAGCACACGGCGTCATTCTTGATGTAGAGATTTTTTACTCCCCACTTTGCGGCCAGCTTGTGCGCGCGAACCAGAGGAGTTCCACCAATTGCCAGCGACGGAGTGAAGCCGGTCGGCAGTGGCAGCAGTTCCGAGTAGCGCCACATATTGAACGCCCGGCGAGAGAGTTCTGCGCGCTTGGCTGTATGGCGTAGCGCCTCGTAGTCGTAACTGACTTCGAGCGGAGCAAAGCACTCTTCGCAAAAGGATCGTGGAGCATTGGGGAAGCGTTTCCCGCATTCCCTACAACGTAGAAAATAGACTTCCGACATAGGTCACCTCGCTGATAGAGCCAGCTACGGAACACAGGTTAAAACCTGTGCTACGGTGGCTGGGTGCCATCGCGTGAAATGACGTGGTACTGATTCGCGGGCAGCGCGGAGGAGGCTACAAATAAAAAACCCTCCGTCGCCAAAAAGCTAGGAGGGGTCTCAGAATTACGTTCTGTGAACTCTACAGCTCTTTAGCAGTTTTTTACGTGGAGCAAGTTGCCCTAAATCGCCACGTGACACCGCAATTGCGGCTTCATCATTTATGAGGGAAGCGGAATTGAATGTCAAGGACAAAGTTGCTATCAACCCTAGGTAACACTTTTGGCTGATATAACGTCAAAGGTTTGAAGGACGGTTGCTCTTTCTTCGAACCCGGCCAGGAGGCCAGTAATCCTCCCGCCGCATCTAAAACGCAGAGCAACTCGGCCATCCTTGCAGTGTTATACTCTACGAACTAGAGCGATCTCGGCATGGGGAAGACAGGAGCAGGACAGATGGATCTTGTGCGTAATAATGTTGAGAAGTCTAGCCGCCGGACATTTCTTGCGGCCATCCTAATCGCAGCGACTTTGGTTCTGGGCATTTTGATTGGCACGGTGGTGAACGGCAAAGTTTCTGCTATGAAAGCTTTTTCGTTTTCCGGAACTGATGCCACTGCGCTGGCTCTTCCGGATCCCATACCCTCCTCGAATTCGTTTTCCAGCATCGTTACACGCGTGGAACCCGCCGTCGTGAATATTGCGACCACCCAGGTGATGGATCGCAAATCGGCACGCAAGCGGCACCCTGGTCAGGAAGATGATCCGAGCGAAGACTTCTTTTTCCACTTTTTTGATGGCAAGCCAGACAATGGGCAGCAGCAGGCAGAACGCAGTCTTGGTTCGGGCGTGATCGTTGACAAGCGCGGATACATCCTCACCAACAACCACGTTGTAGACCAAGCGACAAAGGTCCAAGTCACATTGAGCGGCGACACAACCAAATTCACAGCGAAAGTGATTGGCGTCGATGAAGCCACTGACCTTGCTGTAATCAAGATTGACGCGGGCAAAGATTTACCGTTCGCGAAGTTGGGTAATTCCGAGGGTGTCAACGTAGGCGATTGGGTGCTGGCGATTGGCAGTCCTTTTGGATTGAACGCTACCGTTACCGCTGGAATCATCAGTGCTAAGGATCGCGGCGGCATTGGCCGGCAATTTCAGCGGTTCCTGCAAACGGATGCGGCGATCAATCCAGGCAACTCTGGCGGCCCGCTTGTGGATATGGCGGGCCAGGTGATTGGCATCAACACCGCGATTATTACTGGCGGACGAGGCTATGAGGGCGTGGGCTTCGCCATGCCGTCTTCCACTGCGATCAACGTTTACGACCAGCTCGTGAAGAACGGTCGCGTGACGCGCGGATCCATTGGAGTAAGCTTCCAGGAAGATCTCGGCACGAACTCAATTACGTTGAAGTCCCTTGGCGCTCCTTATGGCGTGGTCATTGAAGGAGTGGAGCCCGGTAGCCCCGCAGAGAAAGCGGGCTTGAAGGGCGGCGACGTAATTACCAGCATTAACGGAACAGCAGTGAAGAGCGGCAACGACCTGGTCAATCCGATTGCTTCGGCACCGATCGGCAGCAAAGTGAAGATTGACTACTACCGCGACAAGCAGAAGAAGGAAACCAGCGCGGTGGTCGAGGATCGCACCAGAGTATTCCCGAATACGGATAGCCGCGTTAGCGATAAGCCCGGCGAACCTGCGCCAGCGGAATATGGCCTGCACGTAGAGAGCTTGACTCCAGAGCGCGCCCAGAAAGTGGGAGTTGAAGGCGTGAAGGGCGTGGTCGTTACGGAAGTCGAACCTGCCAGTTTCGCAGAAGACATCAACTTTGCTCCCGGTGATGTAATATCCGAAGTCAACGGGCAGCGGGTTAGCACTGTAGACGAGTACCGGAAGGCCATCAGCAGTTTGAAACCGGGCGACAACGTGGTTTTCAAGGTGCTCCGCCACGGTTTCAACGACCGCGTAATGACTGTATTCTTGCCCGGTGTTGTACCGGCGGACGGAAAGTAATTCCAGGAGATCGCATTAGCCAGTGATGCGAACACAACTCTCAAAACTGATTCATGCTGGACTTGTTCTAGCGATCATGGCCACGGGGACGACAATCGTTGTGTCCGTGGCTGCTGCTCAGACTCCTACACACAAGAAATCTGGGAAGACTACTAAGGGCAATTCCGGCTCTGCTTCCACATCAACTACGCACTCGTCGTCCTCGTCCACCACGACCCACTCGACTGCATCCAGTTCCAAAGCGGGTACAAAAACTTCGGCCACGAAGACCACAAGCTCGAAGTCTGGAAAAGGCTCCAGTAAGAAATCAAGTCGGAGCAAGAAAGTCAAAGGGCAAGCCGCGCCTACGCCAGAGCGGATCAACGAGATTCAAGATGAATTAGCAAAGCGGGGAATGTTCACCGGTACTCCTAGTGGGCAGTGGGATGACTCTACTGTCGATGCGATGAGGAAATTCCAGAGCGCGAATCACTTGAACCCAACCGGAAAGCTTGATGCTCCCACACTGCAGAAATTGGGTTTGGGCTCGGAAACCGCTGGAATTGCCGCTCCAACACCACCACCAAACAGTACGGCAAATCGCTTGCTCTCTCGCAATGCGCCGAAAGATCCAGAACCTTCCGACGAAAACTGACAATTTGAGCTACAAGGTTTTTGGCAGATAGTAGGGGGTGGATAGCGTGTAGATGCGCCGGTTGCCGTTGGCGAGCAATGCCCATTCCAGCAAGCGGCCGCGCTGGTTATGCAAGAAATATTCGTACCAGCGGCTTTCCACCAAAGTGGGAATGATTACCACGATGCGGCGATCCGGATTCTCCGCCGACAATTTTAGAACGTGTTGCACTACAGGAACGATGACAAATCGATAGGGCGAAGGCAGGACGGTCAGCTGGGGAACTTTTTCGCCGGCGTCCTGAAAGGGTTTCTCGACGTAGCGCTCCCATTCTTCCTCCAGCAATTCCGCGTGGTCGCCGAGCTGCACGTGTAGAGCAATAATGTCGGGGGAGATGCGCGAGGCGAATTCCAGGGCCCTTTTGGAAATGCTGCTCCAGCGATCCATGGGCACAACGGCAATTGGCGGTTTTCTCTGATTGGCCGGTGCAACGGGCTCCGGGCATATCGTGGCTATGGCGACAGCGTGATAATGCTGGCGCACTTTTCTAAAGCAGAGAATTAGAAATGGGATGAAGATAACCGTGATCCAGGCGCCTTCGGTGAATTTGGCAACCAGCACGACCACAACTGTGATTCCTGTGACAAAGCCTCCCAGTCCATTCACCAATGCGCTCTTCAACCAATGTGGACCGCGATTCTTTACCCAATGCATCACCATGCCGCACTGCGAGAGCGTGAACGCCAAGAAGGCGCCGACGGCATAAAGGGGAATCAGCCGGTCGGTTACTCCGCCAAAAAGCACCAATAGAAAGCAGGTTGCGATGGCGAGAACGACGATTCCATAGGTGTAAACGAGGCGGCGGCCGCGATAACTGAACACGTGCGGCAAGTAGTTATTCAGGGAAATGGCGCGGCAGAGGCGTGGAAAATCGGCGAAGGCGGTATTTGCGGAGAGAGACAGCACTAAGAGAATTGCGCCAATCGTAAGGTAATAGAAAATGTTTTTGCCAAAGATGGCGGAAAGTAAGAGGGAAAGCACGCTCTGGTAGCCAGGCTGACCGGGATCGGTCGCCGCAATTCCGTATGCCTTGACGAGATAGGAAATTCCCGCCAACAGAATTGCCAAAACTAGAATGATGACCGTGAGGGTGCGCTGCGCGTTCTTTACCGCGGGTTCGCGGAAGGCTCTCACGCCGTTGCTGACGGCTTCCACGCCCGTTAAGGCCGTACAGCCGCTGGCAAAAACTTTCAGTAGCAACCAGTAGGATACCGTGGCGGTCACCGGGGAAGACGGCGGGAGCGGGCTTACTGGTGTTGGATGACCACCGCTGATCGCAACGCGGATCAACCCTGCAACAATCATGATGAGCAACGTGCCAACAAACAAATAGGTGGGCACCATGAAAGCAAGGCCAGCGTCGCGGACGCCGCGAAGATTCAGAATCGTGATGATCAGCAGGATTCCTACGCATAACGCCGTTGTGTGCGCCTGCAGAGAAGGCACGGCAGAGACCAACGCACCCACGCCCGCCGATATTCCTACCGCGGCGGTGAGAATGTAGTCGGTCAGCAAGGCTGCAGCCGCCAGCAATCCAGCGGAGGCGCCCAAGTTCAAGCGCGCAACGGTGTAGGAACCTCCACCCATGGGATACGCCGCGATCGTTTGCAGGTAAGAAAAAAACACAATGAACAAAAGAGTGATGATGGCCAGGCTGACGGGGAGGATGTAGTGAACTCCCATCAGACCCAAGGGAATCAGCAAGCTGAGGGCGGCTTCAGGGCCGTATGCCGCGGAGCTTAAGGCGTCCA
The DNA here is from genome assembly GCA_036497825.1 of Candidatus Acidiferrum sp. Lineage (GTDB taxonomy): Bacteria > Acidobacteriota > Terriglobia > Acidiferrales > UBA7541 > Acidiferrum. Next base: position 51,889 of record DASXIT010000010.1, on the reverse strand, counting down.
GGCCGAAGATGGGGATTCCCGCAGCCGGTCCAACCTGCTCTGCACGTTCATCGGAGCTTGGGATGGGTTTGCCTACGACTAGATCAAGAATGTTCATGTCAACCAGGCCCTCGAAACATTTTGTGGAGTTTCCTTTGTAACAGCTAGCCTCGCAAAGTCAACTACTCGCAAGGGGGAGCTACGAATTGGTAGACTCGAAGGAAACATAGGGAGAGTCATGGCTACTTCAGCGAAGTCACACGTATATCAAAATTTCATTAATGGGGAGTGGATTGCGGCAAAAAGCGGCAAAACGATGGAAAACCGCAATCCGGCGAACACGGATGAAGTAATCGGCGTGTTTCCCCATTCCGGCCCAGAGGATGTGAATGCGGCGGTCGATGCGGCAAAGACGGCCTACAAAAAGTGGCGGCTGTTACCCGCGCCGAAGCGTGGCGAAATACTGTTTCGGGTTGCGGAACTTTTAGTGAAACGCAAGGAAGAGTTCTCACGCGGCATGACTCGCGAAATGGGCAAAGTGCTGGCAGAGACTCGCGGCGACGTTCAGGAAGCCATCGATATGACGTATTACATGGCCGGAGAGGGGAGGCGGCTTTTTGGGCAGACCACTCCTTCGGAGCTTCCTAAGAAGTTTGCGATGAGTGTGCGGCAGTCCATTGGGGTGTGCGGGATGATTACCCCCTGGAATTTTCCAATGGCGATTCCGTCTTGGAAAATGATGCCCGCGCTGATTTGCGGGAATACGGTTGTGCTCAAGCCGGCCGAGGATACTCCGCTCTCTTCCTATCATCTAGTGGAGGCCATGACTGAAGCGGGGATGCCTCCCGGTGTTGTGAATCTGGTGAGTGGGGATGGGCCCGGAGCGGGTGCGCCACTTTCCGGGCACAAGGATGTGCCGGTCATTAGTTTTACTGGGTCAACTTCCACTGGACGGATTATTGCGCAAATCTGCGCTCCGGATTTTAAGCATTACAGCCTGGAGATGGGCGGCAAAAATATTATTTTGGTGATGGATGATGCGAATCTCGACCTTGCGGTGGAAGGCGCGGTGTGGGGCGGATTCGGAACTTCCGGGCAGCGGTGCACAGCTGCCAGTCGCGTCGCCGTTCACAAAAGTGTTTACCAGGAATTTGTTTCGCGGTTTGTTGGACGCGTGAAGAAGCTGGTCGTCGGTGACGGATTGGATCCCGCTGTAGAGATGGGGCCATGCATCAATGAGCAGCAATTGAACACGGTGATGAGCTACGTGGAAATCGGCAAGAAAGAGGGCGCGAAATTGCTCCTGGGGGGGAACCGGTTGCAAAGCGGCGCACATGCGAAGGGCTGGTTCCACGAACCAACGATCTTTGGTGATTGCGCGTCGCAGATGCGAGTTGCTCAGGAAGAAATCTTTGGCCCGGTGGTATCGCTGATTCCGTTCGAAAGTTTGGAGCAGGGAATTGAGATTGCCAATGGCGTGCCTTATGGGTTGTCGGCCTCTATCTATACGCGAAACGTAAATCGCGCGTTTGCGGCAATGCAAGAGCTGTACACGGGAATTGTCTACGTGAATGCGCCAACGATCGGAGCGGAAACGCATCTGCCGTTTGGTGGCACCAAGCAAACCGGGAATGGCCACCGCGAAGCTGCCGTCGCCGCTATTGATTTCTTCACGGAATGGAAGTCGGTCTACATCGACTATTCCGACAAGCTGCAGCGCGCTCAGATTGATAACAACTAACGTCACGGTAAAATGTTCGCTGGCCCATTCCTTTACATTCTGATAGAATGTAAAGCATGGCTATCACGACTCTTTCTTCAAAAAACCAAATTGTGGTTCCTCGCGAAGCGCGCAAGGCTCTTGGGCTTAAGCCCGGAGATAAGCTTCTTGTCGTCGTACATGCTGGACGCCTATTGATATTAGAGAAGCCAAAATCTTATGCGAAAGCGCTCCAAGGCATCGGAAAAGGATGGTATGCCGATGACTACCTGAAAAAAGAGCGCGACAGTTGGGAATAAGTGCATTCCGCCAATTTCTCAATCGCCATCGCATCGTGGCACTTGATACCAGCGTTTTTATTTATCAAGTTGAGCCCAACCCAAAATATATCCACCTGACACAGGCATTGTTTGTTTGGTTGGAAAAAGGCGGCAATGCCGCGGTGACTTCTACAATCTCGATGATTGAGTTGCTAGTACCCGGATACAAAGAGGGCGATCGAAAGCGCGTTGACAATTTCTATGCGCTCCTAACGATTTATCCCCAGCTTACGTGGTTCCCGGCAAATCTACAGATTGCTGATCGCGCGGCACTGTTCCGAGCAGAACATCGATTGAAGACACCGGATGCCCTGCAAGCTGCCACGGCAGTCGAATTCGGGGCCAGCGGTTTTGTGACTAACGATGCGGTATTCAAGCGAGTTGCGCAATTTGAAACCCAGGTTCTCGACGAACTCCTTTGACCTGGCTTGACAGTGTTCCTAAAATAGCAGGTGTAGCTCTGTTACAGTGTACTTATGCGGAATCCAGCCCTACAGGAACGGCGCAACCGGCAGATTTTAGCCGACATCGTCCGGACTTACATTGAGTCTGGCGAGCCGGTATCTTCGCGGGCAGTTTCCAAGCGCGCCGAGGAATCGCTGAGCACCGCAACAATACGCAATGTGATGGCCGATCTGGAAGATGGCGGCTTTCTCTACCAGCCGCACACTTCTGCCGGAAGAGTGCCGACTGCGGCAGCGTATCGATTTTTTGCGCAGGAGATTGCCACGCAGGCCACGCTCAATGTTGATGATCGCGAGTGGATTCGTCGTGAAATGTTTGCCGGTACCTCCACAGAGGAATTAACAGAGCGAGCCGGCCACGTGTTGGCGGAAGTTTCACGCGGAGTGGGAATTATCGTCGCGCCCCCATTGCGAAAGACCGTTCTCGAGCACACCCGCATGTGGCTTTTGCCGGATGGCCGCGTGGTCGTGGTCCTGATTTCGCCGGGTGGGCACACGAGAGACAAGGTTCTGCGTCCTGCCCGGCTGTTTACACAGGAAGAGTTGGATGCAACTTCAAACTTCCTGAACAGTCATTACACAGGATGGACGCTGGAGGCCATTCGCACGGACCTACTGCAGAAGCTGGCCACGGAACGCGAGCGTTACGAAAACATTGCGCGTAGCGCGCTAACCCTCTGCGATCCGGTGGCGCTGGGTGAAAGCCCGTTACACCAGGTTTATGTGGAGGGGACAGCACAAATTGTTGGTTCACCGGAGTTCACGGATCAAGGCCAGTTGCGCGAACTCCTCTCCGCCATTGAAGAGAAGCATCGGTTGGTAACGGTTTTGAATGCGTGCATCGACACGCCCGAGCCAGTTTCTGTGCAGATCGGCGTGAAAGAGATTTCGGAAGCGGGGGAAAATATTGCCCTGATCAGTGCGCCCTATTCGCACAATGATATGGCGCAGGGTTCGTTGGGCGTTCTTGGACCAACGCGCATGCATTACGAACGCGCCATCACCGCGGTGGCCTACGTGGCCGAGTTGTTTAGCGAAGCGTTGAAAAAAATCGAATAGTTTAGATGCCGGGAGTCAGTTTTATGAAAGAAAAGGAATCCAAGGTCAACATGTCGAACGATCCGAATGTGGAGCAAAACGAAGAAGCCAGTGCCATCGCTGATGACGCAACTCGTGAAAACATCGAGGTGAACAAGCTGGCTAATGATTTGGAGGATTTGCGCCAGACTTTACTTCGCCGCCAGGCGGATTTCGACAATTACCGGAAACGCGTCGAGAAGGAGCGTGCCGAAGATCAGAAGCGCGCTACCGGTCGTGTGATTGAACAATTGATTCCCGTCCTTGACGGTTTTGAACAGGCTCTTGCCGCGCACAAAGAAGCGGAATACGAGAGCTATCGAAAAGGCTTCGAGTTGATCTACAAACAACTGCTCGACAATCTTACGAAGCTGGGCGCGGAGCGCGTTGATCCCGTTGGAAAATTGTTTGATCCGCACCTGCACCAGGCATTGGATCGGGCTGAATCCACCAAATACCCGGACGGCACAATTCTGGAAGTATTCCAACCCGGATACGTCTTTAACGGTCGCGTTTTGCGCCCGGCTATGGTGCGCGTAGCGGTGCACCCGAATGCCGCATCGAATAAAGTTGCAAACTAAGTTGGAAGGAAATCTCACGAACCAGATATGAGTCGAACACAACAAAGGGATTTTTACGAAGTTTTGAGTGTCAGTAAGACCGCCACTGTGGAGGAAATCAAATCCTCGTACAGAAAATCGGCAATGCAGTGGCACCCGGATCGCAATCCGGACAATAAAGAGGAAGCGGAAATCAGGTTTCGTGAATGCACGGAAGCTTACGCGGTGCTGAGCGACCCGCAAAAACGTCAGATTTACGATACCTATGGTCATGCCGGCCTGGCCAGTTCCGGCGGTCAAACCGATTTCAGCGGCACAATCTTCCAGGACTTTCACGACATCTTTGGCGACTTTTTTGGCTTCGACGATCTGTTCGGCTCTGCGGGTGGGCGTCGTGGCGGTGGGCGTAGCCGCGTGCAACGTGGCGCTGACCTTCGCTATGACATGTCGTTGGCGTTTGAAGAAGCGGCATCCGGCGTTAATACAAAAATTCGCATTCCTCGCCAGGAATATTGCGAGTCCTGCAATGGAACGGGCGCGAAAAAGGGAACTGGCGTTGTTGCTTGTCAAACCTGCGGCGGGCGGGGCCAGATTGTTTACCAGCAGGGATTCTTTACGATTAATCGCACATGTCCGGCATGTCAGGGTGCAGGTCAGATTATCAAGGAAAGGTGCGCAGATTGCCGCGGGCAAGGCCGCATCGAGCGCGAACGATCAATCGAGTTGCGAATTCCTCCCGGCGTCGATACCGGAACGCGTTTGCGCATCACTGGGGAAGGTGAACCTGGGCCGAATGGCGGCCCTGCTGGCGATTTGTATGTTGTGCTGGACGTCAAAGAACACAATTTCTTCGAGCGCCGTGGCGCTGATCTTTATTGCACGATCCCTATCAGCATTTCTCAGGCTACGCTTGGTGCGGAGTTGCAAGTTCCCGGTCTGAATGGTGAAGAGCGCCTGAAAATTCCCGAGGGCACGCAGAGCGGCGCGGTATTTCGTATTAAGGGGAAGGGTTTGCCAGATCCGCATGGCGGCGGCCGTGGCGATTTGTATTATCTGGTTCGCGTGATTACGCCCAGCAAGCTTACCCGTGACCAGCGCAAATTGATGGAACAACTCGACGCCACGTTAAAAGTGGAAAACAAGCCCGCGGAGCGCAATTCCTCAATCTTCAATAAGATGAAGGATATCTTCGGCTGAGCCGCGCATGCGCCGCCGTTTCTTTGTAGAACAATTCGAAAATCAGCAAGCGGTCATGGAAGGGGAAGCGGCGCACCATCTTGGCCGCGTTCTGCGCGCGCAGGCTGGTCAGCTGTACGAGCTCAGTGACGGCGCGAATGTTTGGCTGGCGGAAATTGAAAGTGTTACGCGGGACCGGGTGCAGTTTAAGTTGTTAGAATCGCTACCCGCTCATAAATCAAGCCTGGAAACGATTTTGCTTCTCTCCGTTGTGAAGTTCGACGCGTTTGAGTGGGCCCTCGAAAAAGCCACTGAATTGGGTGTCGTGGAGATCGTTCCACTGGCTGCGGAACGCAGCGAGAAGGGGTTACTAGCGGCGGCCATAAAGCGCTCCGAGCGTTGGCAGAAGATCCTGTTGGAGTCGTCGCAACAGTCTCGGCGCGTGCAATTGCCGAGGCTCCATTCCGTAAACAAGCCCGAAGCGGCATTCTCCCTTTTCAAGGATGGTGTGTGCGTGATGCTTTCCGAATCGCCCGAAGCCAATCCACTGAAAACTGTACTCGCGGGGAGGGCGGCGCAACGAGCGGTATTAGCAATCGGGCCAGAAGGCGGATGGACTGACCAGGAATTCGCCGTCGCCCGACAATCCGGTTTTTTGGAGGCGTCTCTTGGAAGACTTATATTGCGCACCGAGACCGCCGTTGTGGCTGCTTTAGCGAATATGAACTTTGCGTTGACGTCTAATTTGAGTGGCCAATCCAGAGATCAACCGCAACAGGGATTTATAGGCAACACATAGGGAGATGTGGAGAATCTAATGGTAGATCGCAAAATTTTACCTTTGGCTTCAATTCGCTTCTAGCGTCAGCTCCTTGCGGCATGTTATAAATGAAAGGCAGCACGAGATGCTGAAACCTCACGAAAAGCAGAACCCTCTTCCCTTGGGCGAAACAACTTCGGCCCAAGTTTCGCCTTTGCCAACGGTCAATGCAGTCGCCATGGGTTCCGCAAGCACCATCCCCCCTGCTAATTCTCCTCACCATCTTCTGCGGCATGAAATTCGCGTTTGGACGCGCGATCTCCTGATCGCCATCGGCTTGGCCCTGGTCATCATCGTGTTTCTCTATCAACCCGTGAAAGTAGAAGGCACCAGCATGGCGCCGCTGCTTTCCGATCAAGAGCGCATCTTCATTAACAAATTTGTTTACCGGTTCGAATCCATTCATCGTGGCGACGTGGTGGTATTCTGGTACCCCCTTGACCGGTCGAAGTCTTTTATAAAGCGCGTGATCGCGTTGCCGGGAGAAGTGGTCGAAATACGTCACGGCGTTCTATACTTGAACGGGCAGATAGTCCCCGAGCCCTACGTCCCGCCGCGGTATACGGACGTAACAGATTACGGTCCCGCTAAAGTTCCAGAAGGAAGTTATTTTGTGATGGGTGATCACCGCATCAGCTCAAATGATTCGCGTGTGTTTGGACCGGTTGCGAGCCAGTTCATTTACGGGCGCGCGGTGTTTGCGTACTGGCCTGTAGATCATTTTGGCTCGTTGTCCGCAACGGAAGCGAGTGAAAAATAATGATGTTTGACGGAGGCTCCACTGACGGAAGTACAGCATCGACCTGCAACCCTCGCGCTGGAAGACGGGCGCGTATTTAACGGCCGAGCTGCCGGCGCCATCACGCGCCGCGGTGGCGAAGTCGTTTTTAATACCAGTCTCACCGGCTATCAAGAAGTTTTTACCGACCCAAGCTATTCCGGGCAAATCGTGTGCCTGACGTATCCGCACATCGGAAATGTTGGTGCGAATCTGGATGATGAGGAGGCGCCTCGCCCCTACATCGAATCACTGATCGTGCGTGAGTTTTCGCAAATTTCATCCAACTGGCGCTCTTCCGAAACGGCGCAGCTCTATTTGAACCGGCAGAAGATTCCGGTGATTTGGGATATCGACACGCGGGCGTTGGTTCGGCATATTCGGAATGTTGGTGCGCTACGCGGCATCGTGGCGACCGATGGAACTCCGGCTGAGCAGTTGATCTATGAAGCGCGGCAGATTCCTTCCATGGTGGGGCAAGAACTGGCGGGGCGCGTTACCTGTGGCAAAGCGTACGATTGGCAAAAGGGATCGATCGAACTCGCCACTTCACCCTGGTCGGAAGAGATGGGCGAATCGGATGCCAGCCCGGAGGCGCGGCGATTCAAAGTTGTCGCGTACGATTACGGGATCAAACAGAACATTCTGAGGTTGCTGGTCGATCATCATTGCGATGTCACGGTGGTTCCGGCGGGCACTCCAGCAGAAGATGTTCTGGCTTTCAAACCGGACGGCGTGTTTCTTTCCAACGGGCCAGGAGATCCAGAGCCGATCAACTATGCGATTGATAATATTCGCAAGCTGACTGGGCGTGTGCCGATCTTTGGTATTTGCCTTGGTCATCAATTGTGCGGCCTGGCGCTTGGCGGCAAAACTTTCAAATTAAAATTTGGGCATCATGGCTCGAATCACCCAGTGAAGAATTTGTTGACGAATCAGGTGGAGATTACAGCGCAGAATCATGGATTTTGCGTGGACCCCGAATCGTTGCCATCCAGGGATGTCGAGATTACTCACGTCAATTTGAACGATCACACGAATGAAGGGATGCGGCACAAGTCGCTGCCGCTCTTCAGCGTGCAGTATCACCCGGAAGCTTCACCGGGTCCGCACGATTCGCATTATTTGTTCACTCAGTTCACGGATTTGATGAAGGAATTCGCGCAACCGGGGAGTTCGCGGGGATGAGAATCACTCGCGTCGGCGCCGAAATAATGGTGAGATATGCGACGATCGCACTTTTCTTCCTATGCTATGCGGAATTCTCCCACGCGGTGGCCTCAATTGAGGTAATTCCTTGCGACAATTCTTCTCAGAGGCCGGTCATTCACAGGCTGAAGGCTACTCTTTCTTCAGGGGTTCTCTCTACTGAAACAAATAGGCCCATCGTGCAGTTGAAGATTGCCAAAGATGGATCCATCGCGCTGCCACAACTTGCCCCGGGCAGCTATTTGGCTTCTGTCAAGTCTGCCGAAGACATAGGGGCGACCTTGTGCGTAAACATCGGCAGTGATCCGTCGCTACAAAAGAGTGTGTTTACGCTCAAGCTGAATCCACTATCGCCCCCTAACCCGACTCTTGATGAACTGCTTGCGACGGCTAAAAGCAAAGGGGTTGCTCAGCGCGTTAAGGAGCTCCGCGGAGTGGTAATAGATCCAGCCGGAATGGGAATACCCGGGGTCATTATCACTGGGTATAAAGACGGCATTCAGAATAAGAAGCACACGCGGGCTATTCGCTCAGATAAAGCGGGAGATTTCGCATTGTATTTATCCGAAGGGCAGTACGTAGTATCTTTCGAAGTTGCCGGATTCAAGACCCGGTTCATAACCGTAGAAATTGCCAAAGATGGAGAGGAGAAGGGCGTGCCCGTGGTACTCCAATTTGGTGAGATGTCGGAAGAATGGATAAATTCCCGCAACCCGGGGAGTTCGCGGGGATGAGGGAGAATGTAATGGATTTCCCTGTATGGCAACGCGGATTCAGCGATCATCGTATTCGTGATTTTTCTTATTATGTGCTTCACTTAAAATATATTGCAGAGGATCCCGTTCGTAAAAAGCTTGTTACTGAGGCAAAAGAATATACCTGGTCCTCGGCGGCAAATTGTTCTTTGCTTGATGCGCCACCTCAGGGGCTGAAGCCCCAACAACGAGAGGTCACATTGCGGCACGGCTGAAGCCGTGCCCTGACGAAAGCGATATGCCAAAACGGACCGACATAAAGAAGATTCTGATCATTGGCTCTGGACCAATCGTTATTGGGCAGGCCTGCGAGTTTGATTACTCTGGCGCGCAGGCTTGCAAGGCGCTGCGCGCTGAGGGATACGAGGTAGTGCTGGTCAATTCCAATCCCGCGACGATCATGACTGATCCGGAATTGGCGCACCGCACCTACATCGAGCCGCTCACCAAGGAATATATTGAAGAAATTCTCATCAAGGAAAAGCCGGATGCACTTTTGCCCACTGTCGGTGGCCAGACTGCGCTGAATCTTGCTGTCGAACTGGCCGAGAGCGGCATTCTTGAGAAGCACAAAGTGGAAATGATTGGCGCATCTCTTCGCGCCATTAAAGTTGCTGAAGATCGCCTGTGGTTTAAGGATGCTTGCCGAAAAATTGGGCTTGAGGTTCCTGCCTCGGCATTGGTTAACAATGCGCAGGATGCGTTGCGGCTTTGCGATCAACTCGGATTTCCGCTGGTCATTCGGCCCTCATTCACGCTGGGCGGCAGCGGTGGTTCCATTGCCTATAACAAGGAAGAATTTGCGGAAGCGATCGCCCACGCTCTGGACATGAGCCCAGTCCACGAAGCCCTCGTCGAAGAATCGGTGCTTGGCTGGAAAGAATATGAACTTGAGGTAATGCGCGATTATCGCGACAACTTCGTGGTGATTTGCACAATTGAAAATTTTGACCCAATGGGCGTACACACGGGCGATTCCATCACCGTGGCCCCCGCGCAGACACTTACGGACAAGGAATATCAGCGTATGCGCGATGCCGCGGCGGCGATCATTCGGGAAGTTGGCGTGGAGACTGGCGGGTCGAACGTACAATTCGCCATCAACCCAGAAAATGGCCGCATGACTGTGATCGAGATGAACCCACGCGTGTCTCGCAGTTCCGCCCTGGCCAGCAAAGCTACCGGTTTCCCAATCGCTAAAATCGCGGCGCGGCTTGCCGTAGGCATGTCCCTGGATGAGATCCCTAACGACATCACGAAGATGACGCCTGCCTGTTTTGAGCCGGCCATCGACTACGTCGTGGTGAAAATTCCGAAGTGGCAATTTGAAAAGTTTGCCGGGGCTGACAGCACTCTTGGCACGCAAATGAAATCCGTTGGCGAAGTCATGGCCATCGGACGTACCTTTAAAGAGGCCCTGCAGAAGGGCATTCGTTCACTTGAGCCAAGCAGTCCCTGGCGCGCTCCAGCGGAAACGCCTACTTCTTTGCTGCGTGAAAAGCTTGCTACACCGCGTCCCAATCGCATTCATTGGATACTCACTGCTGTGGAACGCGGCCTTCCCATCGACGAAATCTGCGAGCTGACAAAAATCGACCCATGGTTCATTCACCAGATTGAAGAAATCATCATCGCCAACCGACGCGCCGCCGCAGTCACTGTGGAAACAGCGTCGAAGGACCTCCTGAAAGAAGTGAAACGTGTCGGGACCAGCGACGAAACCCTTGCACAGGTGTGGAAGACGACCCCGGCCGCGGTGCGACTGCAGCGAGCGCGTTACGGTGTCGCTCCCGTGTTCAAGCGCGTCGACACCTGCGCGGCTGAATTTGAATCTTTCACCCCGTACATGTATTCCACTTACGAGGAAGAAGACGAAGCGGACACTACGCAACGCCAGAAAATCATGATTCTTGGCAGCGGGCCGAATCGTATCGGGCAGGGCATTGAGTTCGACTATTGCTGCTGCCACGCGTCATTTGCTCTGCGCGAAGACGGTTTCGAAAGCATCATGGTGAATTGCAATCCGGAAACCGTCTCGACCGATTACGACACTTCCGACCGCCTGTATTTCGAGCCGCTCACACTTGAAGATGTTTTGGCAATTGTAGAGCGCGAAAAACCCACGGGTGTCATAGTTCAGTTCGGCGGGCAAACTCCTCTGAATCTTGCGCTGGAACTAAAGCGCAACGGCGTGCCGATCATCGGTACTGCGCCTGAGTCCATAGATCTTGCGGAAGATCGTCGGCGGTTCGGTCGATTGCTGGACGAACTGAAAATTCCGCAGCCGCGCAACGGCACTGCGCTAGTTCCGGAAGAGGCTGCACGCGTTGCAGGCGAAATTGGCATGCCAGTCTTGGTTCGCCCCAGTTACGTGCTTGGCGGTCGAGCGATGGTCATCGCTTACGACGTGAATACCGTACAGGAATACGTCGCGCAAGCAGCGTTAATGGGACCGGCTCGCCCCGTTTTGATCGATCAGTTTCTTGAGGAAGCTACCGAAGTAGACGTGGACGCGCTTGCCGACGGCACCGACGTTGTCATAGGGGGGATTATGGAGCACATCGAAGAAGCCGGGGTGCACTCTGGCGATTCCTCGTGCGTGCTTCCTGCGGTCAGCCTGTCGCCCACTGTACTGAATACGATTCGCGATTACACCAAGCGCCTGGCGATTGCGCTTAAAGTTGTGGGCCTGATGAACGTGCAATATGCGATTCAGCGCGACACGGTCTATGTTCTTGAAGTGAATCCACGTGCCTCTCGAACTGTTCCTTACGTCAGCAAGGCCACGGGTGTTCCTCTTGCCAAAGTGGCGGCGCGCCTGATGGTTGGCAAACGATTAGCCGACATGCATCTCCCCATCGTTTTGCATAACGGCGTCGCGGAAATTGCCACTCACGATTATTACTCTGTGAAGTCGCCGGTGTTTCCGTTTAATAAATTCCGCGGAGTCGACACGATTCTTGGCCCGGAAATGCGCTCGACCGGTGAGGTTATGGGCATCTCCACTTCCTATGGCCAGGCGTTCGCCAAGGCTCAGCTTGCCGCGGGACAAAAACTGCCGAATTCCGGGACAGTTTTTATCAGCGTGAATGATCGGGATAAACGGCAGATCGGCCCTCTTGGCAAAGAACTGGTCACCCTTGGTTTCAAACTGGTGGCTACGCGCGGTACCGCCTCCGCTTTCCACGCTGCTGGCGTTCCCTGCGACGAAGTGTTCAAAGTGAATGAAGGCCGTCCGAACATCGTTGACCTTATCAAGACCAGCAAAATCAATCTCATTTTTAATACGCCGCTGGGACGCGAATCGTTCTACGACGAAAAGTCCATTCGGCGTGCTGCGATTCGCTATAACATTCCTTGCATTACGACGCTCTCTGCCGCTCATGCAGCGGTGCGCGGGATCCACGCAATCACCGAGTTGAAGCGTGAAGTCGCGTGCCTGCAGGATCTGCATCAAAACAAAGTGGCCGCTTCTGGCACGCCGGGCGCGGGGGATTGAAGCATGGGGCTTGAAACATGAAGATCGGTGGGATTTTTCCAGCACTCGTTACGCCGTTTGATTCCGCGGGCGAGGTTTCTCTTTCAGCGGTGCGGCACAATATTTATCTCTATAATCAAACCGCCGTCGCCGGCTTTGTGGCGCTGGGCTCCACCGGCGAAGCGGTCATGCTCTCTCGTGAAGAAGCTGACTCCGTGCTGATTGCCGTGAAAGAGTCTGCGGCGCCCGGAAAACTGCTCATCGCGGGAACCGGCGCGGAATCCACCGTGGAGACGATTGTTCGCACCAAGCGGGCCGCAGCCCTTGGCTACCAAGTTGCCTTGGTCAAAACGCCCTACTATTACAAGCCATCGTACCGCCCAGAAACGTATATTCAGCATTACCGCGCAGTAGCCGATGCTTCCCCGATCCCCGTTCTGTTGTACAGCGTTCCGCAATTCACGGGGATTACGCTGGAGACGCCCGAAATTCTTACTTTGTCCGAGCATCCGAATATTATCGGCATAAAGGATAGTTCGGCAGCGATTCAACGCGTGGCCGAGGTTGTTGGAGCTGCCCCGGCCGATTTCCAAGTGCTTACTGGCGGCGCGGCAGTTATTTATCCTGCACTGGCCGTTGGTGCGCGTGGGGCAATACTGGCACTGGCGTCTGCATTGCCGGAGAAGTGCGCAGAAGTATTCGAGCTCATCCACTCTGGACAGCATGATCGTGCCAAACAACTGCAATTACAGTTAGCACAAGCTTCCAAACGAATCGTGTCCGAAGCTGGCATCGCGGGTGTGAAGTTCGCCATGGATTTGCGGGGCTACCAAGGGGGATTGCCTCGCTTGCCGCTTCTGCCCCTAAAAGAGGACAAAAAGCAACAAATTGCCGCCATTATTTCGGCATTCCATTCCGTTGCGGCGTCCGTCTAACATTCTGAGTTTGCCGTCACTTTTCCGAGCGTCTATCATCTAAATGCCCATGGACTGTCGTGTCGTGCTCCCGCAGCGGTTGCCTCACACCACGAAACTCTTTGGTGACTACATAAACGACTTTTCCAAGCTGTCCGCGTTCTACCCTCACCCTCCAGACGTCAATCAAGTCGCCATCGAAGCAAAGAAACTGCAATTTCCCGCGGAACGACGCCTGGAAGTAACCGATATCCTTCGAGCCCAAAACACGCGATTCGGCAGCAGTGCGAAAGCGCAGGAAAATCTGGATCGACTCGCCAATGGAGCGGTCACCATCGTCAGTGGCCAGCAAGTTGGCCTGTTCGGCGGCCCCGCTTTCTCTTTCTATAAGGCCCTCTCGGCGATTCGGACCGCTCGGAAGCTTTCTGAAGAGGGCATCGACGCCGTCTCGATCTTCTGGATGGCCACCGAGGACCACGATGTTGACGAGGTGCGCCACACCACCTGGTTCACCGATGGGCAACTACGCCGGTTCGAGCTTTCCAAGCCCGCCAAGCCAGATGTTCCTGTAGGGCGCATTCCGCTGGGTGAGGAAATCACGGACCTCGTTCAGGAAGCCACATCCCTGCTGACCGGACCCGATAGCGCGAGTCTGGCAGACATTCTTCGGGGCGCGTACACGCCATCCGCTACTTACGGCAGCGCTTTCGGGCAATTGTTCGCGCGCATCTTTGCTGAGGAAGGGCTGATTCTTCTCGATCCACTTGATGAGCGTCTGCATCGACTGGCCGCCCCAATTTTGCGTCAGGCGCTGGAGCAGCGAGACGACCTAAATGCGCTTCTGTTGCAGCGAGGGAAAGAGCTGGAGCACGCCGGATATGCGGCCCAGGTGAACGTAACTTCTCGCAGCACCATTTTATTTTCGCTGGAGGGTGGCCAGCGGCACGTTATTTCCGCTAACAACAACGGCGACGGTTTTAGCAGCGGGGGGCACAATGCTTCCCGTCAAGAGTGGCTGCAAAAAGTTGAGGCAAGTCCCGAATCGTTCAGCCCGAACGCACTCTTCCGGCCGGTGGTGCAAGATTACATGCTACCCACCGCGGCGTATTTCGGCGGGCCTGCAGAAATCGCGTACTACGCGCAATCGCAGGTGCTCTACGAAAAACTGCTGGGCCGCATGCCGGTTATTTTGCCGCGCGCCGATTTCACCCTGGTTGATCCGAAGGCTGTGCGTATCCTGAAAAAATATCATTTAGAGGTTGAAGATGTTTGGCAGGGCAAGCAGACCTTGCGTAAGCGCATGTACGGCGAAAATGTCCCCAAAAAACTGGCCCGGGAATTCGACTCCAACTTGCGGCAAATGGAGAAGAGCACCAAGAAACTTCACAAGGCGATCGCCAATGTTGACCCCACGATCCAGGGTACGATTGCGCGCGCCGAAAAACGTATTAATTATCAAATTGAAAAACTGCGCGAAAAGACCGGGGTCGCATTGGACCGCCACGATAAAATAGTCGGCCAACATGAGCAGTTTTTAGAGAATCTTCTTTACCCTCAAAAGGATCTGCAGTCTCGCGATCTTTGTTTTCTTCCGTTTCTTTCGCGCTGGGGTCAATACGGTCTGAAAGAGCTGGAAAAACATGCTCGCGCAAAGCACCCCGGCCGCCATTTTCTTGTCCCCATTCCCTGATCGGGTTTTGCGGGCAACCTTCCGGTATACCCCTCCATTCTCCTACCTGCGTGAACTTAACTCTCGTTCTCCTGCTATCTAATTCATAATTTGAGGCTATGATGCAAACTCTTCACGTCAAAACGAAACGGCGAACGCAATTGCTCGACATCACGAATGAAGTTGCGCGAGTGGTCCACTCCTCGGGCGTAAAGACGGGGATCTGCTTTCTGTATGTTCCGCACACCACGGGAGGTATCCTAATCAATGAGCACGCGGATCCGGATGTCGCATCGGACGCCGAAGGCACATTCGACCGGCTTGTTCCGGTGAATCCCAATTACAAACATTCTGAGGGGAATACCGACTCGCACGTGAAGACCATTCTCACGGGAGTGAGCCAATTCATCTTCATCGAAAATGGCAAGCTTCTATGCCGAATTCGATGGCCCTCGGGACCGCCATCTTTATCGATCTTTAACTCGGCCATTCCTAAACATCTCGACTCACCCATTGTGCTAAAGTTTTTGTGATGGGTAATCTCGGCATCTACATTCAGGTTCCGTTCTGCCAGACCAAGTGCACCTACTGCAACTTTCACACTGGCGTCGTTTCTGCAGGCCGTTTTGCCCCGTATGCCGCCGCGGTCTGCACGGAAATTCGCAATCGACGGCAATTCTGGGAATTAGCTGGAGTCAGTATTCCCGCGGGTCCTGCGATTGTGGACACGGTCTACATTGGCGGCGGAACTCCCAGCCTGTTGGAGTCAGAACTTCTGGACGAAATTTTGAGAGCGGTCCGAGAGACATTCTCCAACGAACTTCACGAGGTGACTCTCGAAGCCGATCCGGAGACGATTGAGCCAGTCAAAGCCGCGAAGTGGGCTGCCATGGGCATCAACCGCATCAGTATTGGCACGCAATCGTTTGTGGATGAGGAACTGAGAGCCGCCGGCCGGATGCATCGCTCGACCGACATTTATCGCGCGGTCCCGATTCTTCGCGACGTGGGAATTGGTAATGTCAGTTTCGACTTGATTGCCGGGCTACCCAAACAAACCACTGCCACCTGGCGCCGGTCGCTTGAGGAATCCATCGCGCTTTTCCCGGAGCACATTTCGATTTACATGATGGAAATCGACGAGGGAAGCCGGCTGGGACTGGAAGTTCTGCAGGGCGGCGCCCGATACAGTGCGCGGGATTTGCCACCCGAGGAATCCATGGCGGACTTCTACGAAACCGCGCAATTGCTCTTGAAGGAAGTGGGCTACGAACAATACGAAATCTCCAATTGGGCCAGGCCGGGATTGGCCTCGCAGCACAATTTGAAATATTGGCGCCGCGAACCCTATTTGGGATTTGGCGCGGGCGCGCATTCTTTTTCTCAGAGGCAACGCTGGGCCAATGCGCACGATGCGGCTGCCTATGTAGAGGCGATCTACAATGGTCGAAGCGCAATCCAATCTGTCGATCAAATCACCGCAGAACTCGCATTGGAAGAGGAGCTTTTCCTCGGCTTACGCCAGCTTTCCGGCATCAATGTCTCTCGCATTGAGCAGGAATACGCAGTCGATTTTCAGAACAAGATTGGTGAGTTGGCTTCCAGCGGGATGATTGAGCGATCAGGTCAATTTGTCCGCCTTCCGGCCGGCAAACTCGGCGTTTCAAATGAAATCATTGTCGAGCTTTTGCGATAAGATTCTTTCAGCTTCTTCCATGACCTAAGGAATGGGACCTAACATGAGTTACACAGTTGCCAAGGGAAATCAGTTGGTGGATCCCGACCAAGTAAGCCCAATCGAAAATGCCGTCGATCTCCGCAGCGATACGGTGACGCGTCCCAGCGAGGAAATGCGCCGGGCCATGGCGTCGGCGGAAGTTGGGGATGACGTGTATGGCGAAGACCCCACAGTCAACCTCCTACAGAAACGTGCCGCAGAAATCTTTGGCAAGGAATCGGCGCTTTTTGTCCCCACGGGATGCATGGGGAATCTGATCGCTATCAAAATCTGGACGCATCATGGCAACGAAGTGATCTGCGAAGAGCGCGGCCACGTCAATCTCTATGAACTCGCTTCGATGTCTGCCATCGCCGGATGTATGCCGCGCGCTGTGTGGGGAGGCGACGACGGCATCATGACCTGGAAACAGGTTGAGGCTGCCATTCGCCCGAATATTTACTACGACTCGCAGACCGCGTTGGTTTGCCTGGAAAATACCAGCAATATGGCGGGTGGAACCGTGTATCCGACGGAACGCGTGGATGAAATCTGCAAAAACGCGCACGCGCTTGGGCTAAGAGTTCATTTGGATGGCGCCCGTGTTTTCAATGCGGCTACGGCCTTGAATGAGCCAGTTTCGCGGATGACCAAAAGTGTGGACTCGGTCATGTTTTGCCTGTCCAAGGGGCTTGGCGCTCCGGTTGGCTCCATGATTGTCGGTTCCAAGGAATTCATCGAACGCGCGCGAGTGTATCGCAAGATGTTTGGCGGTGGGATGCGGCAGGTCGGTGTACTCGCTGCCGCTGGATTAGTCGCGTTAGAAAAATCTCCGCAACGATTGCATGAAGATCACGCCAACGCCAAACGACTTGCGGAAGGAATCGCACAGGTCCCGGGTTTGAAAATTGATCCCGCCAACGTGCGCACCAACATTGTGATTTTCGATTGCACTGGCTCCCAAATGGACGCAGTCAAATTGTGCGACGCGCTCCATGAAAGGGGCGTGTGGGCCCAGGACACCGCTCCTTATTCCGTTCGTATGGTCACCCACTGGGACGTAAATCGTGATGGCATCGAGCGCGCACTCGTTGAACTTAAAAATGTTGTTACGGGAAAGCTGGGTCGAAGCTCTTAAGTTTCTAATTCACTCGCTCATCAAAATGGAAAGTGAGGTTGCATGAGATTCGTCTGGAATCGCGCAACAATCCTGGGAAGTCTTGCCTTACTAATTCTCGGCGTTCATCCTTCATCGTTGCTGGCACAATCCAGTAACGCAAAACCCACCGTTGAGGAAGCGACAAAGTACATCAATGCTGCGGAGCAGAACCTTCTCGATCTCGGAGTGAAGGCTTCGCGGGCCTCGTGGGTCGCGGAAAACTTCATTACCGATGACACCGAGGAGATTTCCGCCGATGCCAACGAAATCCTCAACACCGCCAGCACCAGGTACGCAAAAGAGGCTCACCGTTTTGACAATTTGCAATTGCCGCCAGAATTGGCGCGGAAGCGATTGCTTCTGGAACTTGCCACCGGATTCCCGGCGCCGAACGATTCAAAATCGCAAAAAGAGCTGGCACAGATTATGGCCTCGCTCGACGGGGACTACGGAAAAGGGAAGTGGTGCCAGAACGGCGATCAAAAACCGTGTCTTGACGTGACCGCGGTTGGCAAATTACTTGCGACCAATCGTGATCCGGAAGAGTTAAAGCGCGCGTGGATCGGCTGGCATGCCGTCGGAGCGCCAATGCGGCAGCGCTATGCCCGTATGGTGGAGTTGGGCAATGAAGGCTCAAAGGAGCTTGGTTACACGGATGTTGGCGCGTTGTGGCGCTCTAATTACGATATGCCTCCCGATGCATTCGAGAAAGAACTCGACCGTTTGTGGGGACAATTGCAGCCGCTTTATCTTTCGTTGCACGCGTATGTGCGCGGCCAGTTGGCAAGGAAATATGGAAAAGATGTAGTTCCGTCGAGCGGGCCAATCCCGGCGCATGTATTGGGGAATATCTGGGCTCAGGAATGGAACAACGTCTATGACCTGATGGATTCGCCCAAGCCCGCGCAGAGTTTCGATGTCACAAAGATTCTACAGGAACGAAAGACCGATGCGCGCGGGATGGTCAAGTATGGCGAGAATTTCTTTTCCTCGATTGGTTTTACTCCGCTGCCACCTACGTTCTGGGAACGTTCGCTGTTCACCAAGCCTGCGGATCGCGATGTCGTTTGCCACGCCAGCGCCTGGGACGTCGACTTGAAAGATGATCTGCGCGTCAAAATGTGTATCCAGCCCACGGAAGAGGATTTTCGCGTTATCCATCATGAGTTGGGGCACAACTACTATCAACGCGCCTACAACGATCAGCCGCCACTCTTTCGGGATAGCGCCAACGATGGGTTTCACGAAGCCGTCGGCGACACGATCGCGCTTTCCGTTACCCCGGAATACCTGAAGAAGATCGGGCTTATCGATACCGTGCCGCCGGCTTCGGGAGATATCGACTATCTTCTGCAACAGGCGCTGGAGAAGGTTGCGTTTCTGCCCTTCGGTTTGGTTATTGATAAATGGCGCTGGGAAGTTTTTTCTGGTGCTGTTAAGCCCGATCAGTACAACGCGGCCTGGTGGGCGCTGCGATTAAAATATCAGGGTGTTGCGCCGCCAACCCCTCGTACGGAAGCGGATTTTGACCCCGGTGCGAAATATCATGTGCCTGGAAATGTGCCGTATATGCGGTATTTCCTCGCAAGGATTTATCAATATCAATTCCAGCGGGCGCTCTGCAAAGAAGCAGGTGTCGAAGGTCCGCTGCATCGCTGCTCAATTTACGGAAATAAAAAGGCCGGCGAAAAATTGAACCAGATGCTGGCAATGGGCAAGAGCAAGCCTTGGCCTGACGAACTGGAAGCGTTGACAGGGCAGAAGCAAATGGACGCCACGGCGATCGCCGATTATTTTGCCCCTTTAAAAATATGGCTCGACGAACAAAACAAGAAGAACAACTATGTCGTAGGATGGTAACAATGATTTTTGTCTGCGGATGCATTCTCAACTGTCCTTGTTGATTCATCTTGTGGAAAGAATATACTCAGCAAAGACCGTCAATCCCCGTGCGACAGTCGAACCAATAATGACGAGAGGATACTGGCCGCATATTCTTGCCTTAACAAACCTGTAGCAAAAATAGGTTAAGTACTGGACACAAGACGCACTAACAGATTGCCTGCAAGTATCTCTTCCAGTTTCCAAGATTGCGGATAGGTGCCGATCCCCGAGCACTATGCCCAAGGGCTATTCGAGAGGACACGATGATGGTCACGCACTCGCTGTTGAATAGATTGCGGTTTCCGTTTTCTCCGTGGCCAAGCCTGCTGGTTGGATTCTTGGTAATCAAAGCTGTACTTTCGCTCGGGTTAGGATTGGGTGAGAAGTTGGCACCCTACGGCAGTGGGGCCTATTTCCTGTTACTTCTGCTAGCCACAGGTTTCGCCGCGTTGAATGCAGTGGAGAGGACGCAGGGGCGACGCATGTTTTGGGCCTTCATCGCGGGTGGCTATGCGCTATGGTCGTTGGACCAATGGCTTTATATCTATTATGTGACTATCCGGCACATAGATGTCCCGGACAATTCAATTGCTGATCCAGCGTTGTTCCTCCATCTGGTGCCGCTCATGGCCGCGATCGCGATGCAGCCACATCTAAGGCAATACGACCAGAAGTCGTACCGAGCGACCTTGAACTTCCTTTTTCTGCTGGTCTTCTGGGTCTTTCTTTACGCTTATTTTTTGTTTCCTTATCAATATTTGTTTCCGAATTCCGAAATCTACAACCCGCGTTTTACCATGCTGTACGCATTGGAAAACGCTGCGCTAGTGCTGATTCTGTGCATCGTTGCGCGCCTGGCGCAAGCTCCTTGGAGGTCCGTCTATTACCATTTATTGGGAGCGTCGACCTTGTACGGGTTAAGTTCCACACTTGCGAACGTGGCTATCGATGCGGGAAAGCCTTACAACGGGAGCCTGTGTTCTTTGGCTCAAAACGCTGCGGTCTGCTGGTTTCTCTGGGTACCCCTAGATGCTCGGCAACGGTACTGGCAGCGAACTTGATGGAGGAATCTGATGCCCGACGATAGCAGGTACACTTCGCTGTTAGCTATGGTCGCAGTGGCGGCGGTGCCCATCATCGGCGTGTGGGAAATATTTCGACAAGATGAATCTCCCAACCTACGGACATTTCGTTTGATTGTGGTGCTTGCGTTCGGACTGTTTTTGGCCGTTCTAATTCTATTAAGAGAGCGACTAACCAAAGCCAGATTGCAGAGCGATGCGAAGAAGCTAGAAAGCCTGAATAACGAACTGGTTGAAATGGTTCGGGCAGTACTGCGGCGAGCGGACCCCAGGAGTTTCCGGAGCACGGACGATAGCAAGTACACGTCGTTGTTGGCTTTGGTCGCCGTGGTCATGGTCCCGGTAATCGGAATAGGGGAGGTTCTGCGACAAAATGAAAACCCAAGCCTGCAAACGTTTCGCTTGCTTGTGGTGCTCGTGTTTGGATTGTCACTGGCGGTTCTGGCCTTTTTAGGAGAGCGACACACCAAAGCCAGCCTGAAGAGCGATTCCAAGAAGCTAGAAGCTCTAAATAGCGAATTAGTCGAAATGGTCCGGGCTATCCTGCGACGAGCGGACCCAAACACCTTCCGGACCACCTTCGTAAACAAGCATGTGGAAGACATTCTGGGGTATCCCGTCGAAAGTTGGCTGCAAGATCCGAGTTTTTGGGCGCAGCATCTCCATCCTGAAGATCGCGAGCGTACATTGGCTATCAGTACGAAAGCCATCCAGGAGCGACGGAATCACGATCTTGAGTACCGCATGATTGCTTCTGATGGCCGAAGTATCTGGTTGCGCGAGATTGTCAACGTTATCGTCGAGAACGGCGTGCCCACTGGGCTGGTGGGCGTGAGCGCAGACATTTCCACGCACAAGGAAGCCGAGCAATCGATGACCTTGTTTCGAAAATTGATTGATGGTTCCACGGATGCGATTGAAGTGCTTGATCCCAGAACGTTGCATTTCCTCGACATCAATGAGAAAGCTTGCCGCGACCTCGGTTACCACCGGCAAGAGATGTTGTCTATGAATGTTTACGACATTGATCCCACACTGGACAGGTCTTCGCATACATGCATTACCGAGAAATTTCGTGGATCAGGGTCCGTGATTATGGAGACTCTCCACCGGAGGATAGACGGGTCAACATTTCCCGTGGAAATCAACGTCAAATACGTTCCGTTGGATCAAGGCTACGTGGTGGCCGTGGTTCGAGACATTAGCGCGCGCAAACGGACGGAAGAGGCTCTGTCCACCTTGAGTCATAGGTTGATTAAAGAGCACGAGCAGGAACGCGGCCGCGTGGCTAAAGAATTGCGCGACGATTTGAATCAGCGCATGGCGTTGCTGCAGATCCGTCTCGGGCAGTTTGAGCAGGAGGTTCCTGACCTCCCGTCCGAAGCCCGGGAGCAACTCCACAGCATCGCGGAAGTTGCCACTAACGTTTCCTTTGGCATCCACAAGCTGTCACACCAACTCCACCCTTCGCTTTTGGATCTTGTGGGTTTGGTGCCTTCCGTCAAAGGCTTGTGCCGGGAATTCTCCGATCAGCACAGCCTGAAGGTTGAGCCTGAAGGTTGAGTTTGTCCATCAGGACATTCCGCGACAGATCCCTGAGGAGGTGAGCCTGTGTTTGTTTCGGATCACCCAGGAAGCTTTGCGGAATGTGGCGGAACACAGCGGAGCGTCGGGAGCTAAGGTTGAGCTAGTCGGCCATCAAGATCGACTCGAACTTAGCATTTCTGATTCCGGCGCGGGATTCAGCTTGGAGTCTGCGAAGAAAGCTTCCGGACTTGGTCTAATCAGCATGCAAGAGCGGGTCCGCTCAGTGGGTGGGCAGCTATCCGTGGAATCCGAGCCTTCGCACGGGACGCGAATCCGTGTTCACATCCTGAGGCAAGCAATCGATTCTTATGTCGATAGCAAGGGTTTTGCATAAACCGAGAAAAGGTTCTGTCGGTGACAAACAGCATCCTGCAACAGAGCTCCACACTAAGTCCAAAAAATCGCCCTCTGCGCTTCTATTAACTCGGGTCTTCCAGGTTTGTCGACGTGACTGCAAACCTTCAACAGTTTGCGAAAATGCCTTTGACTCGCATCGCGACTTCCACTGAGCTGCGCCGCGTGCGCCGCGCCGTATAGCGCGCGAAACGCCCTGGCTCCTTCTGCAGCGTCGCTTCGAATTGCTCCAATGCTTGCGCAGGCTCATTCACCTCCACCAACATCTCCCCCATCAACTCGCGCGCGGGGGCTAGCGGACCAGGCGTCGCGCTTTTCTCTGTTCCATCTTCGAGTTCCGCTGCCAACTTCATCTGCCGAAGGCCTTCTTCTTTTTTGCCCGCGGCTAGCGCAGCCCATGCCGCGACCGCAAGTTCCTGGATTTCGACCTGCCGCGCCCAGTAGTTCTCATTGGTCTTCAAGAGCCGCTCGCGGATCTGCTGTAGCGCTGTTGCGGAATCGGTCGCCGCTGCCGCTTGTCCCAGCCGCGTTGCGCCTAATCCGCGGGCGAACCACGTCATTGCATCTGTATAAGGAAACGGCGTCTCTCGCAGCGTGAGTTGCACGGACTGCTTCCAGTCCTGACGTTCCAGTGCGTATCTTGCCGGAATTGCTGCCAGCGCAAAATATCCAACCGAGGGGCCGCCGGCGCCGCTTATCACCACATTCGGATCGAAGCGTGTTGCGATTTCGGGCAAGGAATTCACTATGCGCCGCGACGCCTCGTCCTGACCCGTTTGCAGGTAAGCGTAAATTTCGTAGTCGCTGGCGTGCAACTGTTCTGCTGTCTGACCCTCACGCCGCGCCGATGCCGCCGCCGCTATGTTGCTGTCGATGGACTCTTGCCAGTAACCCGTGCGGGTGAAGGTACGCGATGGCATGTGCAGCGCATGCGGGCGCATCGGGTGCAATTTCCGAGTAACGCCGCGCGGCCACCAGACCGCGATCCGCCAAGGGTGGTACGTCGTACGTATGGATAATGTAATGTGGTAGTCGTGTCGGCTCCTCCTCGAACAATTTTTCGAGAATCGCTCCTGCCTTGAGGCGACCGGCATACGTCTTATCCGCGGGATCTTCGGAAACCGCGATCGCTAAGGCGTAGAAGATTGCGCTTCATGGTCTTCGGGATAGTTCGCCGCGACTTCACCCATGGCGTCGCGATAGGTGACCAAGCGCGCTCGCTGCGTCGTGTTCTCATAGCCGTTGTACAACTTGCCGACCGCCGCGAGATATGCCCGTTCGCGCTCCGTCTTTGCGCCCACGGTTTTTCCGCGTTCCGAGCTCTCTCGCCCTGCTTGCAACTGGCTTTTGTCTTTCATTCCCACCGCGAAAGGATTGCTCCAATCGCTCAGCGAGATTCCCCAGTACGCGACTCCACACGTCGGGTCCTCACCCAGCACTGTGTTGAATCCTTCTATGGCACGGCTGAACTGGAAAGAATGTAGTAGCGCTACCGCCCGATTGAATTCCTTCTGCGCCACTTCGTTGCACGATGTGGCAAAGCGCACCGTTCCCAACTTCTCGCCATTCGCATGCTGATGCTCCTGTGCTGTACCGCTCGACGCCTGAAGGTCAGTAGAATAGCGGCGATGAGTTTCACTCTGCCCATTTGGCTCCTTCGGCCTGGGTAGTATAGGTGCGTTCCAGGATGTGTGGAAGACTCGGGCTGCAAGCGACGATGGAGTTGCCACCGATCAATACCAATGATGCAGGAAATCTCTTCATAAGATAAACTTGTAGTAAGTATTCGTTCTATTTACAGGTGAGGCCCACGTGGATTTCACGTTTACTGACGAACAGAACCATCTGCGCAAGACCGTTCGTGAATTTGCCGAGGGAGAAATCGCTCCCCACGTCATGGAGTGGGACGAAGCCTCCCACTTTCCCGTTGAAATTCTTCCGAAACTCGCACAAATGGGCTTGATGGGCGTCATTTTCCCGGAGCAATACGGCGGTGCTGGGCTGGGCTATATCGAATATGCCGCGGCGATCGAGGAACTTGCGCGCGTTGATGGTTCCGTTGGGCTTTTCGTTGCCGCGCACAATTCGCTTTGCTCCAACCACATTTACAAATTTGGCAGCGAAGAGCAGAAGCGCAAGTACCTGGTGCCGCTGGCCGAAGGAAAAAAGCTTGGCGCGTGGTCGCTTACCGAGCCGGAAGCAGGCTCTGATGCTGGTGGTACGCGGACGACCGCAGCACGCAATTCCAATCATTGGATATTGAACGGGGCGAAAACATTCACCACCAATGGCCATTACGCGGACATCTGCGTGGCTATGGCGGTCACCGACAAATCAAAAGATTCGCATGGTATCAGCGCATTCATTCTTGAAAAGGGCACGCCGGGATTTCGTCCCGGCAAAAAAGAAAATAAGCTGGGAATGCGGGCTAGCGATACTTCCGAAGTGATTTTTACGGACTGTAGCGTTCCGGGTGAAAATCTTTTGGGCCCTGAAGGGGAAGGATTTATCAGTAGCCTGAAGATTCTTGATGGAGGGCGTATTTCCATCGCGGCCCTGGCATTGGGAATGGCGCAAGGTGCCCTGGATGCCGCCACCCGCTACGCCAAGCAACGCAAGCAGTTCGGCAAAGCCATCAGCGAATTCCAAGCGATTCAATTCAAGCTCGCGGACATGGCCACAGAAGTGGAGGCCGCGCGCTTGCTCGTTTATCAAGCGGCGTGGCTTGCCGATCAAAAAAGTGTCCGTTTTACGCGCGAATCCAGCATGGCCAAGCTGTTTGCCAGCGAAGTGGCTGTGCGTGTGGCCAACGAGTGCGTCCAGATTCACGGTGGCTACGGCTTTATTAAGGATTATCCGGCCGAAAAATTTTATCGCGACGTCAAGCTCTGCACCATCGGCGAAGGCACCAGCGAAATTCAAAAATTGGTCATTGCCCGGCAGCTACTTGGGAATAAATAATAGAAACATGCCGCTTCGCTCGTTTCTCCTTCACGCAGGATACGCCCCGAGATGACTTCCGCAATTCAAGAATGGTGCGAAAAGATCTGCGCCGGAGATGTTCGCGCGATTTCCCGCGCCATCACCGCGATTGAGAATCACGCCTCGGAAGCGGAAGCGCTTTTGCGACAACTCTTTCCACAAACCGGGAAAGCTTATTTGTCCGGCATCACCGGGGCTCCCGGCACTGGCAAGAGTACGCTGGTAGACCGTCTTGCCGCTTACCATCGCAAGCGCGGCGAGCCGGTTGGTGTCATCGCCGTCGATCCCACAAGCCCCTACTCCGGTGGCGCGATCCTCGGCGATCGTATCCGCATGCAGGGACATGCGAGCGACGAGGGGATGTTTATTCGCTCGATGGCTACGCGCGGCTTTCTTGGCGGGTTATCTCGTTCGACGGCTGAAGTGGCTCTGTTGTTGGATGCGGCGGGGAAGCGTCAAATTCTGATTGAAACGGTGGGTGTCGGCCAGGACGAAATCGATATTGTGCGGCTGGCGGATTGCGTCATGGTCATTCTCGTTCCTGGCATGGGCGACGACATTCAAAATATGAAAGCCGGCCTGATGGAGATTGGCGATATTTTTGTTTTGAATAAAGCCGACCGCGACGGTGCCGATCGCCTGGAACAGCAATTGCACGCTATGCTTTTGCTGGTGATGCCGCGCAATGGCTGGCATCCGCCGGTGGTCCGAACCATAGCTTCCGAGGATCAAGGAATCAGTGACCTGGCGGAGACTGTCGCCAAATTTCGTAAGCACTTTGAAGCAAGCGGTGATCGGCGCAAGAAGCACATTGAACATTGGGAGAAGCGCTTGGTTGAGCTCCTCGAATCGCGCCTGCTTGAACGAGTTCTTGGAAAAAATGGCGGCGAGGCGAGGCTGCGCGCTCTTGCCACAGAGGTTGCGGCTCACAAAAAGGATCCCTTCACCGCCGTAACTGAACTTATGCACGATAGTGGCATAAACGAGTGAGGATCGTTGCACCATGCATCTTGGCGAAATAGAAGTCAGGTATCTCGATGGCGGCCCGTTCGGACTCGACGGCGGGGCCATGTTCGGCGTAGTCCCCAAACCGCTTTGGGAGAAGAAATCTTCTCCGGACGAAAGAAATCGCATACGGATGCGCGCCAACTCCTTGTTGGTCCGAACTGGCGGTAAAACGATTTTGGTTGAAACGGGGAATGGCACTAAGCTTGAGCCGAAATTAAAATCGATTTACGGTGTTGCTGACGGCGATCCGCTTCTCGACTCTCTTCACAATGCTGGTGTCGAGCCCAAAGACATCGATATCGTTATTAACACCCACCTCCATTTCGATCACGCAGGCGGCAATACGCATTTTGCCGGGGGACGCGCGGTTCCCACATTCCCTCACGCCCGCTACATTGTTCAGAAAAACGAACTCGACCACGCCTTCCACCCCACCGAACGCGACAGGGCGAGTTATTTTCCCGAGAACTATCAGCCGCTTATCGATTTTCAACAGTGGGATCTGGTCGATGGCCCCGCGCAAATCGTTCCTGGCATTTCTGTCGAACGTATTCCCGGACATAATGCCGACCTCCAGGCTGTGAAGATTTCCGGAGGCGGCAAGACGCTGGCCTTTGTTGCAGATTTGCTTCCAACGCGTCACCATATTCCTCTGCCCTGGATCATGGCTTACGACCTGTATCCGTTGCAGTCGCTTGAGACCAAGCGCAAGTGGATTCCACAAATCGTGAAAGAAGGCTGGATCGTGGTGTTCGGGCACGATCCGGACGTCGCCGCGGCAACGCTCCGCGAGCACGATGGAAAAATTGAAACTGAGCCGGTCGACCTGAACCGGTAACTCCCAGGAGAACAGTTAATGGCGAAAGTAAAAAATGCGAAGGGGAAATCTGTGGCAAAAGCAAAGGCGAAAACGAAAGCGAAAGGCCCTGTAGCAGATATTGGTATTATTGGAGGCAGCGGCCTTTACTCCATGAATGGGTTGACTGACACAAGAGAGGTTCGCGTTAAGACTCCCTTTGGCGATCCATCAGATGCGTTTGTCATTGGCATGCTGGAAGGGAAGCGCGTTGCGTTTCTTGCGCGCCATGGCCGCGGCCATCGCATCTTGCCTACCGAATTGAATTTTCGGGCGAATATTTACGCGATGAAGCTTCTTGGTGTGCAGCGAATCATCTCGGTCAGTGCGGTCGGTTCCTTGCAGGAAAATCTTCGCCCCGGTGAATTTCTGGTTGCCGATCAGTTTTTTGACAGCACCAAAGGGCGCAAGTCCACGTTTTTTGGTGAAGGAATCGTCGCCCACGTCACTTTCGACAAGCCCACGTGCACGCAACTTTCCGGCATTCTGTCCGACGCTTGCGTCTCCAAGGCCGTACCTGTGCATCGCAAGGGCACCTACATTTGCATGGAAGGACCGCAATTTTCCACCCTGGCTGAAGCCAATTTTCACCGCGCGATGAAGTTTGACGTAATCGGCATGACTAACGTCACCGAAGCAAAGCTCGCGCGCGAAGCGGAAATCTGCTATTCCACGATTGCCATGATCACCGATTACGACTGCTGGCATCCCAGCCATGATTCCGTAACAGTCGCGCAGATTATTGCCACGTTAAATCAAAATTCCGCGAATGCGCAAAATGTGTTGCGCGAAGCGGTGAAAAACGTTCCCGCGGACCGCTCCTGCAAATGCGGCGAGTCCTTGAAGCATGCGATTCTGACGGATCGCAAAGCGATTCCCGCAAGAACCAAAAAGAATTTATCCGCCATTCTCGGCAAATATCTGGACTAGGAGAAAACAGTGTCTCTACTCGTGGTTGGTTCCGTTGCGTATGACGCGTTGGAAAGCCCTTACGGAAAGGTCGATCGCACTTTAGGTGGCGCGGCAACCTATTTTTCGATCTCCGCTTCCTTTTTCACCAAGGTAAAGTTGGTTGGCATTGTGGGTGAAGATTTTCCCAAGGAAGACGAAGTGATCTTCCACAAACGGTCGATCGATATCGAAGGCTTGGAGCGCGCCCCAGGGAAATGTTTTTTCTGGGCCGGACGCTACTCGGAAAATTTGAACGAGCGCGTCACTCTGGCGACGGAGTTAAACGTATTCGCGGAGTTCAAACCACGTCTGCCCGAAAAATATCGCGATTCCGAATTTGTATTTTTGGCCAACATTGCCCCTGACTTGCAGCACGACGTTCTGAAACAGGTCAAAGGGACTCCAAAACTGGTGGCCATGGACACCATGAATTACTGGATCGAAGGAAGCAACGCCGACCTGCGGGAAACCCTTAAGCACGTCGATGTGCTGATGATCAACGATTCCGAAACGCGGCAGCTTTCTAGCGAACACAATCTTTTGCTTGCTGCGAAACACATTTTCAAAATGGGTCCGTCTATCCTGGTTGTTAAACGCGGCGAATTCGGCGCCATGATGGTGGATAAACGAGGAGTCTTTGCGATTCCAGGATTCCCTCTTGAACAGCCGCAAGACCCCACAGGCGCGGGCGACAGTTTTGCCGGTGGCTTCATGGGCTATCTGGCGGGCACCAATTCCACCAGCGATACAGCGCTGCGTCGCGCCATCGTATACGGCTCCGTGTTGGGTAGCTTCGCGGTCGAAAAGTTTGGACTCGAACGGCTGCTGAAACTCAAGAAAACAGAGATACACGCCAGAGCACGTCACTTTGCGAAATTGACCCAATTCAAACTCTAAAGGGTAAACTTTTCTGAGACAGGCGTGGGCCTAATCAGGGATGTACTTCGACACACAAACGACTCCGGGTATTACTCATGATTGCTCGCCTGAAGGCCGCGGCACATGAGATCTACTTCCGCCGTCACGCGCAAACCAAAAGCCCTTCGCGAAGGTTCAACCTTGGCATATTTTGCGCCAGCCTCTCCTCCCTCTGATGGCCGAGACATAGATGTAGGCTCGCATGTGTTGGGTCAACTCGGATTCAATGTTGTGGCAGCGCACGAACTTCAGCCTTCCGGTTACTTTGCCGCCTCCGCAGATGAACGTGCCAATGGATTCTTGAACGCCCTCCACGACGGTAAGATCGATGGCTTGGTGGCCTTGCGCGGCGGCTATGGTTCCGCCTACCTGCTGGATTTCTTGCACGCCGCAAATCTTGGTCCAGCAAAATGCGTAATTGGGTACAGTGATGTCACTGCGCTTCACACATTTCTATGGCAGCGGAATGGCTGGGTTACGTTCCAGGGACCTATGCTTCTTGCTGGATTTGACCACGGTGCGAACGATCTTCGCGGCTTCGACAAGCAATCCTTTTTCAACGCGGTGAGGAATACAACCGGAAGCTGGTCGGTAAAATTGTGCGGTGAAACTCTCGTGGCCGGTAAAGCCGAGGGCCGGGTCCTCGGCGGATGCCTTACGATTTTACAGACGTCTCTGGGCACTCCTTGGGAGATTGATACGGATGGGGCAATTTTGCTTCTCGAGGACACCCACATGAAACCGTATCAAGTAGACCGCTCTCTGATGCACCTGAGGCAAGCGGGGAAATTGCAAAATATTTGCGGACTTATTCTGGGCGAATTTCCGGCTTGCGAACCGGTTGTTTCCGGGAGCCCGACTGTCCGATGGGTTTGCGAACAAATCTTGGCTCCGCTCGGCGTTCCGATCATTTTTGGAGCGCCGATAGGCCACGCACACCGAGCCATGCTTACCATCCCGCTGGGCATTCAGGCCCGCCTGGATGCGCACGGGGAAGGCTCGCTGGAATTTTTGGAACCGGCAGTGATCGATTAAACTGAAAGAGGCCTACAAGAATGAAGCATGTTCACATGATTGGTATCGGCGGTTCGGCGATGTCTCCATTGGCGGGAATGCTTCGCGAGCGCGGTTACCGCGTCACCGGTTCCGACGCTGGTGTTTATCCGCCGGCTTCCACGTTTCTGGAATCTTTGGGGATTGCTTACTCCACATCTTTCGATGCAGCTCACCTTACACCTGCTCCCGATTTGATCGTGGTTGGCAACGCCATATCCCGCGGCAACGTCGAAGTAGAAGAGATGTTAGATCGCAAGCTTGCCCATCATTCGCTGTCCGAAATTCTTGAGGAAGAATTCCTGCCCGGCAAACATTCCATCGTGGTCAGTGGAACTCACGGCAAGACCACCACGACCGCTATGCTTGCCTGGATCTTCGAAGTTGCCGGGAAGCATCCCAATTTTCTGGTCGGCGGCATTGCGGAGAATTTCGGCAAGAGCTATCAACTTGCCGACGGGAAAGACTTCATCCTGGAGGGCGACGAATACGATAGCGCTTACTGGGACAAAGCCGCAAAGTTTTTCCACTACCAACCGGACGATCTGATCATCACTTCAGTGGAATTCGATCACGCCGATATCTATACGGATTTCGATGCTTACCAGTTGGCTTTCCGCAGGCTTGTCAATCTCGTGCCGCGACGCGGCAGCGTGGTTGTTTGGGGCGATTCAGAAGCCGGTGAAGCGCTGCATCAAGTAACGGCGAAAGCTTTCTGCCCGGTGATTCGCTACGGCTTCGAGAAAGGGAATGACTGGATCGCGACCCACGTGAATTCCGCCGGTGACGGCATGACCTTCGCTCTCTCCTGCAAGGGGCAGCACTTCGGTAATTTCAAACTGTCCGCCACCGGGCATCACAATGTTTTGAATGCCATGGCTGCTTTAATCGTCGCTCACCGCCGGGGGATTGCCCTCCCTGCTCTGCAGAAAGCGCTGGAAACATTTCGCAGTGTGCGGCGTCGAATGGATGTTAAGGGCGAGGTGGATGGCATCCTGGTTGTCGACGATTTTGCCCATCATCCGACCGCTATTCGGGCTACGGTCCAAGCCGCGCGGCTTCGTTGGCCGAACCGCGTTATCTGGGCGGTGCTTGAGCCACGCTCTAATTCCATGCGTCGAAAGACATTTCAAGATACGTTGCCGGAATCGCTGGCGTTGGCCGATCATGTGATTCTTGGCAGCGTGCATCGCGCGGGGCAACTCAATGAGGAACTGCGCCTCGATCCAGAAACCGTCGCCACGACCGTGCGCGCTCTCGGCAAAGATGCCAACGTGTTTCCCGGTGCAGACGCCATCGCCGATTTTCTAGTCACCGAAGCCAAGCCCAACGATCTTCTCCTCATCATGTCCAATGGCAGCTTCGATGGCCTTTGCGACAAACTCTTGAAGAAGCTTTCCGCAAAGCGAATGCCGACCGAGGCCAGCGCCCGGTGATCCCGCCAGTCGCCGCGGCACAGTCACTCCTGACTGTGCTCTTGGGTTTCGGTAGAGGCAGAGCACTGCCGTGCCCGCCTCGATCCTTGCGCCGCCTAATCCGTAGGGCTTCGTCGCTCATTATTCTGGCAGCTACTCTTTTGTTCGCCCTTGGCGCTGCGCCCTCTTACGCCACCATCCACTACACCGTCTCCCTGAACCACCCCGAACAGCATCTCTTTCACGTCACAGTAGAAGTTCCCGATGTCCACGGTGAAGTGAAATTGCAAATGGCAGCATGGAACGCTCTTTACGAAATCCGCGACTTCAGCAGCCACGTCCAACAGGTCGAAGCCTTCGCTGACGGCCAGAAAGTAGAAATCACTAAGCTCGACAAACTGACATGGCAAGTGAATGCCAGCGGTACGGTAAAAGTGACGTACGCCACTTTCTGGGATGATGTCGGGCCATTCAGCACTCAATTGAATGCTGAGCATGCGTTCATCAATCCCGCACTGATTCTTTTGTATGTGCCTGACCGCCGCACAGAACAATGCACCGTAACTCTGAAAGAGGTTCCCAATGGATGGAATGTGGCGACAGCGACGCCTACCTTAATGGAATCCAGAGGCGTAACTACATATCGCAGTTTGCTGGCGCACAGCTATGACGATCTCGCGGACGCGCCTATCGAAATTTCCAATTTTCAAGAATTCACTCTCCACGATTTAAATCCGCCGGTTGATGTCGTCATTCATGGTGATAACTGGAGCAAAAAAGACGTGGAGAACGCCCTACGGAAAATCTGTGCCTATGAACTAAAGATGATGGAGGGCGCCCCTTACGACAGATACACATTCATCTTTCACGTCGGCAAAGCAGCAGCTGGCGGCGGTGGTGGAATGGAGCACGCCAACTCCACTGCGATCTTCGTGCCTTCCGATGCCTACATGTGGAATGTTTCCGCGCACGAATTTTTTCACCTTTGGAACGTGAAACGCATTCGCCCCGCTACACTTGAGCCAGTCGATTACACCCACGAAATGTATACGCGCGCGCTCTGGTTCGCGGAAGGCGTCACGAATACCTACGGTTCGTATACACTCGTCCGCACCGGCCTCTGGGATAAACAGCAGTTTTATCAGGACCTCGGCAATCAAATCAGCGATCTGGAAGCCCGGCCAGCGGAACAATGGCAGAGCGTCGAAGAATCCAGCTTGGATGCCTGGCTGGAAAAGTACGCTCTCTACACCCAACCGCAGCGGAGCGTTTCGTATTACACAAAAGGACAGGTGCTCGGCGTCCTTCTCGACGTTGTCATTCGCGACCGCACCGACAACCAGAAAAGTCTCGATGACGTGATGCGAGAGATGAACGCGGACTTTGCGAAAGAAGGGAAGTTCTATCGCGACAGTCTTGATATCCGGCTGGCCGCAGAAAAGGTAGCCGGCAGCTCCCTTAGCGATTTTTTCACTAAGTATGTGAGCGGCGCGGATCCGCTCCCCTACCAGCAGCTCCTATCCCTGAGTGGACTGGAGCTGCGAACCCATGAGGTGATTCGGCCCGTTCTCGGATTTGTCGCCGAGCGGCAGCCCAACGGCGCGCTTGTCATACGCGAAATCGATCCGGAGTATCCCGCGGGCAAAACTGCATTGCGCACCGGCGATGAAATTCTCCGCTGGAACAATGGCGATCCCCCCAAACGCCTGGAACGGTGGGCCAATTCGCAAAAGCCCGGCGACGAACTCTCTCTTCACATTCGGCACGAGGGCGCGGAAAAGGAAGAAGATGTCACCATCCATCTAGGCGAAGTCCGCGAAAAATATTTCCAGGTTGCAGAAACCTCTCATGCTTCCGAGCGGGAAAAACACATCCGCGATGGAATTCTGCACGGTACCACTGCTCCGGTCACCGCAAAAGTTCACTGAAATGGCTTGACCATTCCCGCAGGATTCGAGAAAGTTTGCTCAATCTATCTATGTTCCGCGCCGCGTTCATCTGCATTTTTATCACGCTCTATATTCTGATTTTGGGGCCACCGCTGCTTGTCTACACCGCCATCACCAAGAATGTCGATCCCCTTTATTGGGCCGCGGTAAAAGGCGTGATGTTTTTTGTGAATTGTGTTGGCGTGCGTGTCTATGTCAAGGGCCTTGAACGGATCCCGCCGCAGACATGTATTTTTGCGGCTAATCACACCAGTTCCGCGGATGCTCCTGCCGTCGTTTGGTCGATCCCTCGACGTATCGCGATCCTGCTGAAACGTTCTCTATTTAAGTATCCGATCGTCGGCCTAGCATTTCATCTCGCCCATTTTATTCCGGTCGACCGGTTCGATCGCGATTCCGCGATCAATAGCCTGGAAAAAGCTACCGAGGCTCTGCGTAACGGACAATCTTTCTTGATCTATCCAGAAGGAACGCGCAGCCCTGATGGGCGCTTACAGGAATTTAAGAAGGGAACTTCCGTGGTGGCGATCAAGGCAGGCGTGCCAATAGTGCCGGTTGCCTGCTCAGGTGCGCATCGCGTCATGCAAAAGCGCAGCCTGCGCATTACGCCTGGTGAGATTCTCGTGGAATTTTTGGAACCAATCTACACCGCTGACTACACGGTCGAGCAACGCGATGATCTGAACCGGCGTTTACACGACGAATTGGCTGCTGGTCTGCCGCCGGACCAGCGGCCACTGGGCTTTCCCGGCGCTATCTAAGAATTCGGCTCCAGAGTTTATTTCTTGCTGGCCTCCAATTCTGCTTCCAGCGATTGCACGCGCTTCTGCAATTCCGGCAAACGGTTTAGTGCCGCCATCATCTTCAACCATTTTCGGTTTTCGACCGCGGGGTATCCGGAATACAACGCTCGCGCCGGCACATCATTCGGCACACCACTTTGCGCGGTGATTACGGTACCGTCACCGATGGTCAGGTGGCCAGCTGTTCCCACTTGTCCCGCCAAAATGCAATTGTTGCCAACCTTTGTAGAGCCCGCCAAGCCAACCTGCCCGCATAACATCCCGTTTTGGCCAACCTGCGATGCGTGGCCAACCACGCACAGGTCGTCGATTTTTGTTCCTTGTCCGATTCGTGTTTCACCTACGGTTGCGCGATCCACACAGGAATTGGCCTGAATCTCGACATCGTCCTCCAGCACTGCTGGCCCGGACTGCACCATTTTGTGCCAGGTTCCATCCGCTCGCTTGGCGAAACCCAATCCGTCGCCACCGATGATTGCGCCATTTTGCAGAATTACGCGATCTCCGATCATGCAAAACTCTCGCACCACCGCGTGCGCATGCGCAAAAAAGAACTTTCCTATCTTTGCTCCCCGATAAATCGTGACAAAGCTATGCAAAACGGCGCTCTCGCCAATCTCCACCGCTTCATCGACGAAGCAGTAGGGGCCGATGTGCGCACCCGCCCCAATTTTCGCGCTCTTAGCAATCACCGCACTTGGATGAATGCCGGGAGCGTACTTTGGGCCCTCATAAAACAATTCAATCGCCTGCGCGAAAGCTAAGTAAGGGTTTTCCGTGCGGAGAGCCGCGAGTGGCGACAATTGAGCTTCCCGCTCCAGTACGACTCCATCTTCAATCAGTACGGCCGAGGCGTGGGTCGATTTCAGGAGCGGGGAATACCGCCGGTTCGCCAGAAACGTAACCTGGCCTGTGGTGGCATGGTCGATTCCCGAAACGCCAGAAATTTCCACATTTCCGTCGCCTTCTAAGCGACATCCCAGTTTTTCTGCGACTTCACGAAGTTTCATAACCTCATCGCCTCCATCACGCAACATGCAATTAGTGAGTCTCGCACAGGCATAAGATCGAAGTACAGGAGTGGAGATATGTCCCTGCGAAGGGGACTATTCGTTGAATAGCCGAGGCTGCGCAGCTCCGACGGCTGCGGCTGTCTTGCGGCGAGCGATGCCCACAACTCCTAGCACAGTCAACTCTGCCAGAGCAGTTCGCGGCACGTAAATTCGATCGGCATTGGAATGAAAATCCGGGGGTGTCAAATACAACCCCTGGTCCAGCAGGTTTAACAGGTCGTTGGCAATCACACCTTCCAACAAACCATCATCCAGGAATCGGATCTTCACCCACAGTCCGTCCAACTTGGGTCGGCTCAGAAATGTTTTTCGCTCCGGCTCGAAGTCTTCATTCAAATCGCGAACAAAATAGACCGCACGGATCTTCTCGCGGGCAATCTCTTCGTGTTCGCCGTGGGGCGTCAGTAGGTCAAGCGGGGAAGAATCCTTCAGCCGTGCGGGATTCAGAAATCCGCGCAAGGATTTCCGGTCCAGGAGCTCGACGACGACCTTCTTATGGGTCGATGCTGGGGTCCGAGGCTTCACAAAACTACGCTCAACCATTTCTAGCGATGAAAAAAATTGCACAATGTCGCGACTTATGTTAAGTTAAGTCCGATTTGCCTGTCAACTCATTGTTTTGATTGGGTTTATCTCTTTGTGAGCTAGTCCTTGACTGAAAAGACGCAAATCCTCAAGTCCGCCTCGATCATCTCCCTCGTCACAATCGTCAGCCGAACGTTAGGCTACCTACGAGACCAACGCATCACCCTCCTATTGGGCACATCTCTCACCGCGGACGCATTCGTTTTAGCTTACCGTATCCCTAATCTTTTCAGGCGCTTAGTGGGAGAGGGTACTATAGGTGCCGCGTTCATTCCGGTCTTTACCACCTTCATGCGGGAACGTTCCAAAGAGGAATTATGGCACTTTGCTAATCGACTCTTTTGGACTGCTGCCCTGGTTCTCGCTGTTATCACCGTTCTGGGCATGGTTTTCTCTCCCCAAGTTATCCAAACCTTCAGCTTCACTGGCGACAAGGCTACCAGTTGGGACGAAGCGATTACCCTTAACCGGATCATTTTCCCATACTTGTTCTTTCTCGGTCTTGCAGCTCTGGGAATGGGCATCCTGAATAGTTTTCATAATTTCGCTTTGCCCGCCTCCACCACAGTCTTCCTGAATCTCACGATCATCCTATTTTCTACCGCCATGGTTTGGCGTTACTTTCAGAGCCCCGCGGTCTCTCTCGCGGTTGGTGTGCTTGTAGGCGGCGCCTTACAGTTTCTAGTCTTGGTTCCCCAACTGGTTCGCAGGGGCATGCGTTTTGATTTTGGTATCTCGTTTGGGCATTCCGGTATTCGAAACGTAGCCCGATTGATGTTTCCGCGTTTTTTTGGACTGGGTATATCCCAGATCAATTTCTTCGTAGACACGTTCTTCGTGAACGCCCCGAAGATGCCGCGAGGCAGCTTGACCGCACTGTACGTCTCTGACCGCGTTATGGAGCTAGTCCTGGGCGGCTACGCGATCGCGGTGGCCACGGCGATACTGCCCATGATGGCCCATCAAGCCGCCGCCAACGACTTTGAAGGCCTCAAGCGCACGTTTACCTTTGCCGTCCGCATCGTCGCCTACATCACGATACCGGCGGCAATTGGCCTGATGATTCTGCGCGAACCGATCATCCGCATGCTGTTCCAGCACGGTCGATTCGTCGCGGAGTCTACACGGCTGACAGCAAGGCCGTTGCTCTACTACGCCGCGGGTCTGCCGGCCTTAGCCTGCGTGAAACTAATCGTGCCGGCTTTCTACTCTGCGCGTGACACCAAGACTCCGGTTATCGTTGCTGCAATCTCTTTCGTCCTGAACATCCTTCTAAACATTATTTTCCTGCAATTTTTCTTCAGGCGCTTCCAGAACGGAGGTCCTGCGCTCGCCACGGTTCTGGCCACCTTCTTCGACTTCTTTACGCTATTTTTCATTTTTCGGCTTCGCTACGGCGCGCTTGGCTCGTTCGAGATCATTCGTTCCATCGGCAAGATTTCCCTCTGCTCCGCGCTGATGGGTGTAGGTTGCATGATTGCCAATCACTATGCTAACAACACAGTGCACGCCACGTTCTTCATCCAATTTCTCGTGTTCATCGGCTTGATCGGCGGGGCCACCTTGCTGTACATCGCCCTCACATGGATCTTCCGCTGCCCGGAAATTCAGGAAGTCTATGGAATTGCGACGCGGGGCAGTGAACCTGCCGAATTGGCGGCAAACTAATGGAAATTACACCCACTATCACCTCGTTTCTCACCCACGTTCGTGTGGAGAAGGGCCTTTCGCCCAACACGGTGGCTGCTTACCGGCGGGATATGGTCAAGTTTGACGAATTCGCCAAGAAGCGAAAGTTGACTTTGGAGAAAGTCAGTCGGGATGTGCTGGTAGATTTTCTCGCCAGCCTGTATCGCCAGAAGCTCGAGAGCCGTACCGTGGCTCGCCATCTAGTCACGTTGCGTAATTTTTTTCGATTCGCGCAACTGCAGGATTTGATTGCCGCGGATCCTTCGTTGAATCTCGAATCGCCCAAGATTCGCCGGTCGCTGCCGGGCTATTTACGCCTTGAGGAAGTCGAGCTTCTACTTTCTCAGCCCGATGAGAAGACGCCATTGGGGTTGCGCGATCGTGCCATGCTGGAAGTTCTCTATTCCACCGGCCTGCGAGTCTCCGAGCTTGTCGGTTTGCGGGTGATGGATCTGGACATCGGCGTGGGTTGCGTACGCTGCATTGGCAAAGGTGATAAAGAGCGCATTGTGCCCATCGGCAAGAAAGCGCTCACATTGGTTGACCGGTATCTACGCGAAGGCCGTCCGAAGCTGATCGGCAAAGGGAAGCAGGCTCTCGCTACAACGCTTTTCATCAATCGCCGCGGTTCGCCCATTAGCCGCGTCGGTGTTTGGAAGATTCTCTCGGCGTACGGTAGACAGGCCGGACTGCGTGTTGGTTCGACTCCGCACATGTTGCGCCACAGTTTTGCAACGCATCTTCTGGAACGTGGCGCGGATTTACGCTCGGTTCAGTTGATGCTGGGTCATTCCGATATTTCCACGACGCAAATCTATACACACGTCGTGGAAGAGCGGCTGAAACAGATATACAAAGCACATCATCCGCGTGCATAGCATGCGGATTGGGACTCATTGCGGGTGCGTCATCTCTCGCCCAATGACCACCCTTAAGCCAAAGGAGCGCAATGCCTGATTATATTTTCTTGCTGGAAAGCCGGCTTACTCCGGAACAACGCGCGGCCATGCTTCGCGTACAAGAACTCGCCGCCGCCATGGGTTTTAATGTCTACCTCACGGGTGGTACAGTTCGCGACCTCATTACTGGTGCGACGCTTCGCGATTTGGATTTTACCGTTGAAGGCAACCCGTCCAAGATGGCTCGCGAATTGGAAAAGGGTGGCGCGAAGGTTCTCTCCGAAGACGAAAAGACTCGCCACACCGAAATTCTATTTGCCGGCGATGTTGAAGGCACTCTTTCTGCCGCGCGCGATGATCATTACGTCCGGCCCGGCACGCGCCCAGAAATTCGCTGGTCGACGATTATGGAAGACCTGCG
This sequence comes from Candidatus Acidiferrum sp., assembly GCA_036497825.1. Lineage (GTDB taxonomy): Bacteria > Acidobacteriota > Terriglobia > Acidiferrales > UBA7541 > Acidiferrum. The sequence goes on along the minus strand of DASXIT010000010.1, from coordinate 12,585 downwards.
GCGTCGCGATTTTTCTCTGAACGCCATCGCGATTTCGTTGAACCCCGCCTCTCGTGGATTGCTTCTGGATCCTACCAATGGCCTGTCTGACATCGAGCACGGAGAGATTCGCGCGCTCACCATTCACAGTTTTACGAACATGCCGGTTCGCCTGCTTAGCGCATTGCGGTATGCGGCGCGCATGGGCTTTAAGCTGGAATCGCGCACGCAGGAATGGTTCAACCTCGCCATCGAAAGGGAATTGCAGCACACCATTTCTCCCGAAGATGCCGGGCAAGAATTGCGCGATCTGGCTAAGGAAGAACGCCCACATCTGGTCCTGAAGGAATGGGAGTCGCAAGATTTGCTGGAGCGCATCCACCCGATTCTCTCGAAGAAACATCCCAGCTACGACGCCATCAACCGACTGATCAAGGTCCGCGATGATTTGTTCATGGCCGGGTACCGCCCGCGGCTATCCAGCCCGATGATGCTTGCGATTCTTGGCAAGCTGAAGGATCGCGAACTCGGCAATGTTCTTTCTAAACTCGGATTCCGCGCAGCGGAAATCGATGCCATTGAGTCGTTCCCGGATAAAGTGGAAGCGGCGGAGAAAGAGCTTACCGGGAAGAAAACAAATTCCCCAATCGACGCATACCACTTCATCGAAAAGCTGCCGGTGGAGTACATGGCGTACATTCTTGCCGAATCGAATAAGTCCGCATCCGTGAACAAAATCAAATCGTTCCTCCACAAGTGGCGCCCCATCCGGGTTTCCTTGCCGGTTGTCAGCACGGAATTAGAGGCGTTGGGAATGCCGCGTGGACCGAAGTTCGATCAAATTGTGGAAGAAGTGTTCGCCGTGCAATTAAACGGGCGCGGCAAGACCCCCGAGGAGCGTGTAAAAATTCTCCGAAAGCTTTCTGGCATCAAGGAAGTTCCTAAGAAAAAGGAAAAAGAGAAGAAGCCCACGAAAGAAGAGAAGGCAGCGGGGCAAGCCTTGCACGACAAACATACTGCGGCGATCGTCGCTAAGAGCGGGGCTCACGTGAAGGGCAAGCCAAAGCACGAAGCGAAGCACGCGCCTGCGGGGAAGAAGAAAGCAAAGAAGTAAGTACCTGATCAAAGCTCACATAGTCAGGTGCCGCACCCTTGATTTTTGTTAAGGGTGGGGATTTTTTTAAAAATAAGAATGATGCAGAAATAGGCCGTCTCGCAGTGAATAGACTTGGAACAGTCACTCTTGACTGTTCTCTTGGGTTACCCGAGACCCAAGACCCGAGGCAAGTGCGGCGTATGGGGCACCCCCGGGAAAGGCGAAAAAAGCAGGGATTGAATTAGTGACGGCCGAGGTCAAAGTCGAACATTACATCTACGGAATTGCTGCGCCAGTCGGAAGGAAGTTGCGGCATCTTATCGATGCTCAGCATCGCTCGAGTTGCCGAATCGTCCATCGAGCGATTGCCGCTGGAAGTGTCCAGTCGAATATTTTTTACCGTGCCGTCGCGCATAATTGTAAACGTCACGATGGCGTGAGCTGTGCGCGCCGCTCTTACCGATGGATCAATCGTGTTTTGCAGCCAATTATCAGAAATACGCTTGCGTACACTTTCTACATACCACGGATAGCGCGCCGCAAATTCTCCGCCGCCGGCTCCCTGGACCGTCATACCGCCATTCAGGGGACCGGGCGCATTGCCGTAGCCAGTTGGAAGATCCATCTGGCCGCTTTTGCCGTAAGGGACGGCGTTGGGCGGGGGCGGCGTTTTGTTTTCGATAATCTTTGACGCTTTACTGGGTGGTGGAGGCGGCTTTTCTTTATTGAACTTGGGAATGGCGACCGCGTCTTTGGGCAATTCCGGTGGCTTCGGCGGTTCCTCTTTGTAGAGGCCTTTGGTGGGATCGACTGTGGCGTTATCAGTTGGAATGATTGGACGCGGCATCGGAATGCCCGCGCTGGAGACGAGATTTACTTTGACGTCGGAGGAACTGTCGTCACCGACACCTCCCCAAGGCACGGCGCTGTGGCCGATGTAGACACCGGCGAGCATTAAGGCAGTCAGAAGAACGTGCAAGAACACCGACCAGCCAAAGAACGGTTTAAAGCTGAGGCCCGGAGCTTGCGTATTAGTGGCAGTGTAAGCCATGGCGTTAACGGGTCTTCGCGCGATCGGTAATGGGTTGCGTAACTATGCTGATGTTAGAAATTCCAGACTGGCGCAGGGAATCGATGACGCTGGCGAACGCGCCAAAGGGAACGGTTTCATCGCAGCGCAAAAAGATGGTGTCCCCCGGATGCTTCGATTGCTTGCGAATTTTCCCGGCGAGGTCGTGAATGTTAACGGGATCGTCGCCGAGATAGATTTTCTGGGCTTTGTCGACGGTGACGACGAGGTGCTGCTGGTTCATTTCAACGACGGTACGCGTTTTGGGAACGTCCACTTCGATGCCCGATTGTAGAATGGGAGCCGTGATCATAAAGATGATCAGCAGCACCAGGACCACGTCGATGAACGGAACCATATTGATTTCCGACAACGACGATTGCGTGGCTTTTGATATTTGCGGCATGGCGATTCTCTACGTAAACGTTTTTTCGATTTGCGCCGCGAATTCGGAAGCAAACGTATCGAGCCGCTGCCCCAGGTCGCGGATGTGTTGCAGAAAATAATTGTAAGCAATCAAGGCCGGAATTGCGGCAAACAGGCCGGCGGCGGTGGTCACCAGCGCTTCAGCGATGCCCGGCGCCACAGCCCGCAAGCTCGCTGCTCCGGAAGTGCCCAGACCGGAAAACGCGTCAATGATGCCCCACACCGTCCCGAACAGCCCGATGAATGGCGTCACGCCGGCGGTAGTCGCCAGCCAGGACATGCCTTTTTCCACGCGGCGAATTTCTTCTGCGGCCGCCAATTGCATACTCACGATCACTGCTTGCATGCTCTTTATTTTTTGCGGTGGCGCAGTCGTGCTGGTCGGTGTCAGTTGGCTTTGCAATTCGCGGTAACCAGAAGCGTAGACATTCGCGAACGGTGAGCCGGCAGATACCAAGCCTTGCGGGTTAGCCACACCCTTTGTGGCGCGGAAAATTCTCAGGAACTGGTCGCTTTCGCGGCGGACTCGTCCAAATATGCTGAACTTTTGGAAAATCATAGCCCAGGAAATCAGGGAGAAGAGAAGAAGCAACAGCAGGACGAAGCGAGCGACCCAGCCGGTTTGAGCAAGTATTTCAAAGATGTTGCCGATGTAGATGGCGAAGAGAAGAAGAATTGGAAAAACCCCTCAGAAAAGCGCAAATTTAGTGACACTAGAAACGTAGCACACGCATGAAACATGGTCAAAACAAATGAGATGGTAGTGTGTGTAGAGAAGTTGCACGATGAAGTTGCATGATGCTGAAACGGAGGAGCAAAGGAACATGAAATTTGCGAAGGTGGTTTACTGGGTAGCGGGAATTTGGGGTTTGCTGTTGATCACGCCGCTGTACTTTATGTTCGATGTCATTGGGAAGCAGGATCCGCCGGCGATTACCCATCCCGGATTTTATTACGGGTTTGTGGGACTGGCGCTGGCGTGGCAAATCGCGTTTTTGGTGATCGCTAGGGATCCAATAAGGCTTCGGCCGATGATGATTCCCAGCATGGTGGAAAAGTTCACTTATGGGATTGCGGTTGTGGCATTGGTGAGCCATGGAAGGACAAATCCAAGGGACTTGGTCTTTGCGGGGACGGATTTGTTGCTGGGAGTCCTCTTTGTGGTGGCGCATGTAAAGACGCGGGAACCAGCGTGATTTGCGTTAGAAGATGTTAGACGTTGGAATTCTCGGCACAGACATGAGCAAGCTGCAACTAAGCACAGAGATGGTAGACTAGGGAAATATGGCGAATGGATTTGATTTTGGGATTGAGCGGCTGACCGGGAATGTTGCGGGTGTGGATTTAGGGAAAGCCTCACCCCTGGAAGGGGTGAGGTACAGGGCAGAAACGAATGCGCCTGATACGCTCGCAACCAGTGAAGCAAGCGTGGTGGAGGACCGCCTCAGAAGGCGGTCGCTACAACATCTAGAGGCGGCTCCTCAAGTACTGGAAGGTGGTGGCATAAAAACCAGCACTGCTGAGGAGCGGACATTCTTTCTGGAGACGTTTGGGTGCCAAATGAATGACCACGACTCGGAGAAGGTTGCTGGCGTTTTGATGGCGCGCGGATATCAGCAAGTGGATAAGCCGGAATCGGCTAGCGTGATTTTGTACAACACTTGCAGCATCCGCGAAAAAGCGGCACAGAAAGTTTTCTCACGCCTGGGCGAATTTCGCGAGCGCCAGGCCGAAGGCAAAGTCATTGGCGTGTTGGGATGCCTTGCGCAACAGGAAGGCGAAGAAATTTTTGAGCGCGCGCCATGGGTCAGCCTGGTCTGCGGTTCGGCCAGCTACCGCAAGTTGCCACAAATGATTGCCGAGTTGGAAGCAGGGAACAAACGCGTCATCGGGCTCGACCAGGATACCGACGGAACGTTTGAGACCGAGATGACGCGGCGCGACAATCCGTGGCGCGCTTATGTAACGATCATCGAGGGCTGCGACAAAGCCTGCTCCTATTGTGTGGTTCCGTTCACGCGCGGCCCAGAGCGCAGCCGGGGAAGCGCCTCCATCCTGGAAGAGGTGCGCCAACTGGCGGATTTGGGTTACGGCGAAATCCAACTGCTCGGACAGACTGTCAATTCCTATATCGATTCCGCTTCACGAAAAATGCGCTTTTCCGATTTATTGGTGGCCGTGGCGAACGTACCAGGAATTCGCCGTGTGCGCTTCATGACTTCGCACCCGCGCGACTTCGGCAAAGACATCGTGGATGCAATCGACGCCACGCCACAGCTTTGCGAACACGTACACCTCCCGGTGCAATCAGGATCGACAAACGTGCTGCGAGCGATGCAACGCACCTACACTCGTGAAGAATATCTGGAAAAAGTGGCACTGATCCGCGCAGCCAAGCGGGATATTAGCATTACTACAGACGTGATTGTGGGATTCCCCGGAGAGACAGAGAAAGACTTTGAAGAGACACTGACGCTGTTATACGCCGCCCAGTATGACTTGATGTTCGGGTTCAAATATTCCCCTCGGCCAAATACTCCTTCGCTGAAGATGGAGGATGCCATTTCGGAGGAAGAAAAGAACCGTCGGCTCGCGGCGTTATTGGCCCGGCAAAGAGAAATTCAGTTGGTTCGTAATGCGCGAATGGTCGGAAAAGTGATGGAAGTACTTGTAGAAGGGAAATCGCGGCGCGAGAATCAGTGGAGTGGCCACACCTCAAATTATGCGATCTTGAATTTTACTTCCCATCGTAAAGAACTTCTGGGACAGTATGTGCAAGTGAAGGTGACGAGTTCCGGTGCGAATAGTTTGGTGGGAGAGGCGGTCTGAGTTTTAAGTAAGGAACAGACAGAAACAGGATAGGAACGGAAATTGGGAAGCGGTTGATCAGGTTAAACCCTCAATTACTTGGAGGGGCGGCGCAAGATCGAAGAGCAGTAGACAGATCGGCAAGGAAAGAGGAGGGCGCGATGGAAGTTGAGATGAAGATACGCGGCCTGATGATGGATCCAGTAACGCAGATGCCGATTGTCGTGCTGAAGGACGTACAAGGCCAGGCAGTTCTTCCGATTTGGGTTGGGGCGTACGAAGCGAATGCCATCGCGCTGGAAATTGAAAAGGTGCAAACGCCACGCCCGATGACCCACGACTTGCTCAAAAACGTATTTCTCGGCCTCGATGTTCAAGTACAAAAAATCGTGGTGAATGATTTGCGCGACGACACCTTTTACGCGTTGATCTGGGTGGAGCGCGACGGTCAACTCATGAGCATCGATTCGCGTCCGAGTGATGCCCTGGCGCTGGCGTTGCGCATGGATTGCCCCATCTTTGTTGAAGAAGTTGTCCTCAAGAATTCCAAAGTCTCCACCGCCCTGGCGGAACGAAACACCAACGATCAGTTGAGAAATTGGCTCGAAGGCCTGTCCGACGACGACCTGGGCCGCTACAAGATGTAACTCTGCGACACCAAGACTTTGCGCTATCTTGTAGGGACCGCCTTCGGAGGCGGTCCGCAAATTCAACTCAACAACACCGCCATGGCCGATTAACTCAAGTGGCACAGTCAAGAGTGACTGTGCCACCAACTCGTTGCTATATTTAGGCAACTTGCAGCAGCCGGGATTTTCTCCGCCAAAAGAACAACAACAATATCCCAATCACAATTAGCGACACACTTAGCCCAGTCCACAGTCCAATGACTCCCCAGTGTCTCCGGAAGCACAAATAAATCCCCAGCGGTAACCCGAATAGCCAATATCCCGAGAAGTGACACATCATTGGGGTACGTGTATCTCCCATGCCGCGAAGCGCCCCGGTGGACACCGTTTGGATCCCGTCAAAAAGCTGGAACGCTGCGCCAACCGCAAGCAAACCTATCGTGTTCCGAATCACGGTTTCGTCGTGAGTGTAAATCCGTGCAATGATGCGCGGAAAGAGCAGCAACACGGCGCTCATGCAGGCCATGAAGCTGCCACCCAACAGTATTGCGGTGTTGCCCGCCATCGCTGCTGCAGGAGGATCCTTGCGGCCCACCGCCTGGCCCACACGAACCGCCGCTGCGGACGATATCCCCAATGGCACCATGTACGTAAACGCTACGGTATTCAACGCAATCTGGTGGCTGGCAAGTGGTACGGCGCCCAAACGCGCGACCAGCGACGCCACTAACGCGAATACAGTAACCTCCGCCGTCATTTGCAATGCCGCCGGAAAGCCCAGCGCAATCAATCTGCGCAGTCGCTGAATATCGGGCTGCACAGGAGTTTTCAGCAGTTCTGTGCGGTGCCGGTGGTCGTACCATAGCAAATAGCCAACCAGCACCGCCGCAAGGTAAGTGCGAGAAAAGGCAGTTGCCCAGCCGGAACCGGTGACTCCCATCGCCGGAAATCCAAATTTGCCAAAAATGAAAATGTAATTACCCACAAAATTGATCAAGTTGGCAGAAACCAATGCGAAAGCAATAGGACGAACCATATTCATCCCCTGCAGCGTGCGGCGAACCGCAAAATACAGGATCAACGGGAATAGCCCGACGCCCAGGGTGCGCATGTACGGCAGAGCCAGCACCGCAACCTCCGGCGCCACGCCCCATTGCTCAAAGTGCGTTGGAATGAGCCATATGGGAATCAGCAGAATCGGCGTAATCGCGCAGCTCAAGTAAATTCCATTCAGCAGCGAACGGTGGCAATCCTCGCGCTTTCCCGCGCCGAACGCTTGCGAGACCAGCGTGTCCAGCCCGGCCAAGAGCCCCTCAGCGAAGAACGCGAAGACGATATAGATGCTGGAGCTGATACTGACTGCCCCGATCGACGCCGCGCTATGGGGCAGTCGGCCAACCATCATCGTGTCGACCACGACCATGCTCATCCAACCGATTTCCGCCAAAACCAGGGGAAGGGCTAGACGGAGCGTTGGCCGGAGCTCTGCGCGAAATGTGGGCCAGGTCAGCATAAAACGTAGAAAGAGTGTACCGGCGGAGCCACAAATCGCCAATCAATACCGGATTGCCGCGGAACCCATGCCTACCGTGGGGGTTACTGCTGCGAGGGATGCCCTGCAGGTTCCATTGACACTTCAGGTTGGCAACCGTAGCGTGAAAGAAGAGAGCGCACGTGTGTGCGTTAACTGGTGTTCGAAAATGCCTGACCAGGATGGTTCTTGCGGAGGATGGCGTGGAAATTATGAGTGAAGCGAGTTACGCGTTGCGGATGCAGCATCTAAGGGCAGGAGCGCGAGTGAACTCGCGCGTGCGCGTCACTGTCGAATGGGACGAGGCGGGGCAGACTCATTCCGTCTCTGGCTATACTGTAGACATTAGCCCCAAGGGGTGTTTGGCTGTGGTTCCCCAAGGTTTTGCGGTTGGTCAAAAAATGAGAATGAAGAATTCCATCAACGGCAATGTTTCAGAGGCAAAACTGATCTGGCGCGGGCATGAAGGCCGTACCGGCTGGGAATTGGGTCTGGAGCTGGAGAATCCCCCAACGGATTTCTGGGGCCTGGATTTTTGATCTAAAGGAACTGGTTCATACTGGAACATTCCGTAACATCCCGTAACATCCTGCCTGACAGCCTCCCTTGGAGAGAGTTTTCCACTGCCTCATTGAATAGGGAAACTTTTTTCCTTGCGCTCCTAAGCCTTTGAAACGTAAAGTTCCTCTATGGCCTTGGGCCTTTCTGCCGGAATAACAACTTACAGAAAAGAAGTTGTCCCCGTGTCTCGTGCGAGGGTTTGTGCGCGTACGGAGGACGAGCGCTGATGACGGCAATCATAACTGTGGCGAATCAGAAGGGCGGCGTCGGTAAGACTACGACGGCTATCAATTTGTCTGCGGCGCTGGCGCATCGTGGGCGAAAGACGCTGCTGATCGATCTCGACCCGCAGGCGAACTCGACCATCGCGTTTTTTAATATGGGAGAAGTAACCGTCTCGATGTTTGATGTGCTAAGCGACGCGCACGCTCCCATGGTCGACGCTGTGAAGCCGACGAAAGATCCCAACTTGTTCGTGGGATCTGGCCGCTTGGCGCTGGCGAAACTGGAAACGGTGCTGGCCGGGCAATTTGACGCGCCGTATCGACTGAAAGACGCGCTCGCGCCGGTTCTGAAAGATTACGATTACGTTGTTCTGGATACGCCGCCGTCCCTCGGCATCCTGACAGTGAACGCGCTGGTCGCCTCGACGCATTTGCTGGTGCCGATTCAAGCTGCTTATTTTGCGATCGAGGGTACGGATGATTTGCTGGAGACCTACGAACGGATTCGTGCACGGCCCAATCCCGGTCTGAAAATGTTAGGCGTGGTGATCACGCTGTTTGACAAGCGCACCAATATTTCGCGAGACACCCACGGGCAAATTCGCTCGGTGTTTGGCGAAGTGTTGTTCAAAACCAAGATCAGCAAGAATGTCCGGCTGGAAGAAAGCCCCGCGTATAAAGAAACGATCCTAACTTTTGCGCCCAAATCCCCCGGGGCGGTCGAATATAAAAAGCTGGCTGCGGAGGTTGTACAACGTGTCGAAGAGAGTCGGGTTGCCCGTCACGCTGAAGATGCGGCATGACGCGCATTACATTGAATCACTAACAAGCTATAGCGGAGCGGCCATCGGACGGATGATCCCGGTGGATCAGATCCGCCCGAATCCAGACCAACCGCGTAAGGCGCTCGGAGATTTGCGCGAGCTGACCGAGTCGGTGCGCGAAAAGGGCGTCCTGGAACCGCTGCTGGTCCGAATGGTGCCTGGCGAAGATTTCTATCACATTATTTCTGGGGAACGTCGCTACCACGCCTCGCGCGCGGCTGGTTTGCGCGAAGTGCCTTGCATCGAGAAGAAAGTCGATGACGCGGAGACCTTGGAAATCGCGCTGATCGAAAATGTCCAGCGCAAAGATTTGACGCCGTTTGAAGAAGCGGATGGTTTGTACCGGTTGCAGGAACAGTTTGAATATACGCATGAGGATATGGCCAAGAAGATTGGCCGGGCGCGCTCTTCGGTCACGGAGACACTGTCGCTGCGGAATATCCCGGAATCGCTGCGCAAGAAATGCCTGGAGCATGGCGTCCAGTCCAAGTCGCTGTTGTTGCAGATTGCCCGGCAGCCAACCGAAAAGAAAATGATGGAAATGTTGCACAGGATTCTTGCGGGCGGATTGACTCGCGATGAAGCTCGCAAAGAGCGCAAGGAAGAACAGGGCGGACCGCAGCGCCCACAGCCCTTCATTTTCCATTACGAGCCGGAAGACGATGCGTTCAAGTTCCGACTGCAATTCAAGAAGAGCCATGTCAGCCGCGAAGAACTAGTTCGCACCCTTCGCGAGATCCTGGCGCAGTTGGAAGGCGCCTCGGAAGCCGATTCCACCGCCGCGTAAGGACGGAATCGTAAATTATCAGTAATAAGTTATTCGTAAGCACGAAGAGAAGAGATTGTGTGGCGTTAGATCGTCGGAGCCCACCCTTATAAACCAAGAGTGGGGCACCCTCAAGTTCAGTTGTTTAGTGGCACTAGAACGTTAAGACCCTAAAGTGATTCCATACGGACATGTTTGAGTTGACGGCAAAGCAGATGAAGGTGGTAGAGCGTCTGTTTGAGGCGGGATTTCGCCCAATTGCCATTCCTCCTTACGAGCGTGCGCTGTGTATGCATCGAGGCGATTGCGCCGCATTACTGGCTCCGGTGGAGAACGGCGGATTGCAATTACTGGCTGCCCCAACGTTCCTGGTAAACGGCAATGTCAGCGTCCGTATAAAACGCGGCAACTCCGAAGTATTTGTCTTCAAAAAAGATGAACTCCCCGCCACACCCGAACGCCTCAAAGAACTAGAAGCCTTCCGAACCGAATTGGTGGGAATCCTAGAATTCGGCGCAAAGCAGTGAAGGGTATTCGCATGTGCGGTAGGGTGCCCCACACGCCGTAGTTGCGTGTGGGTCTTGGGTTCATCCTTACTTTCAACTTTTAACTTTTCTCCATTTGCGTAACCGGCGAACTGTCGGCAAACTCTAATGCCTATGAACACTTACGACATCATTTGCATTGGAGCCGGGCCTACCGGCCTGGCTTGCGCCATCGAAGCCAAGCGTTCCGGAATGCGCCCACTGGTGATTGACAAGGGCTGTTTGTGCAATTCGATCTACAACTATCCGGTCAACATGATTTTTTTCACCACTCCGGAGCTTCTTGAAATCGGCGAGTTGCCAATGGTCTGTGGTGGCGACAAGCCGACTCGGTTGGAGGCGCTGAAGTACTACCGGAAAGCTGCGGAACACGACGCCTTGGAGTTGCGCCTATTTGAACGGGTCCTTCGCGTCGATGGCCATGACGGGCATTTCACAGTCGTCACCGAAACGCAAAGTGGGCGCGAAGAATGCTACGAAGCCAAAAAAATCGTCGTAGCAACCGGCTATTACGATCTTCCCAACGAAATGGACTTGCCCGGCGAGCACTTGCCGCATGTGAATCATTACTACACGGAGCCGCATCCATTCTGGAATCAGGACGTAGTCGTAATCGGCGGGAAAAATTCCGCTGTCGAATCAGCGCTGGACTTATATCGTAACGGTGCGCGCGTCACACTGCTGGTTCGCCGCCCCGATCTCGGAACGTCTCTGAAATATTGGGTCAAGCCCGACATTGAAAATCGAATCAAAGCCGGACAGATTCATGCCATCTTTAATTGCAAGATTAAAGAGATTACCCGCGAAGGGGTCTTGATCGAGAATGGATCCGGGCCTCGCGAGCTTTGCGCAAAGCAAATTTTTGCTCTCACCGGCTATCATCCTGACTACGAGTTCATCGAAAGTCTTGGCGTGCAATTGGACCCGGAAAGCAAGCGCCCCGCGATTGATCCGAACACCCTGGAAAGCAATGTGCCGGGTATTTTCCTGGCAGGCGTGGTGATTGCCGGGAAAAATACCGCTGAGATATTTATCGAGAATGGCCGCTTTCACGGCAAGCAGATCGTCGAATCGTTAAAGTGAGGCGGTTTTCAGTAATCAGTTCTAAGTCTCAAGTAGCACAGTTTGGCGGAAGCGGCTGAATGTTATGAGGAGTGTTTTTTGTTCCAAGACGGAAAGAAAGAAATCTGCGCGTTGATTTTCTCCTGAAAACCGTGAGGCTCAATGAAGATTCGCGATCCTGGGAACCGGCGCCAGCGGCGCGACAGAAGTCAGCTTACGGCGGCAGCCGTGGGAACACAAAACAAAGAAGAACGAGCGCGGTAGGTGCGACACTCCGCTGGCATTACGACAGCGATCTGTACACTACGGTGACGAACAAGTCGGGCGTTAGCAGGCCTTTGCCCCATTTGGCATCCAAGTCTGCGGTCGGCTTGGACGCCACGGTTTCCTCAATCGATTTGCCGGATTTTTTGGCGGCGGCTACGCGATCGCGAACAGTGGCCAGCATATCGTGAGCAGAGGTGAGATCGGCTTTTGAGCCAAGCGGGCCGTGGCCGGGAATAATTTTCGTGGAATCCTTAGCTGTAGATAGCATTTCGGCCATGCCGTCGACATATCCGCTAGCGCTACCGCCGCTAGAATAATCGATCACCGGATAGAATCCATTGAAAAATACATCCCCGGCGTGGAGCACATCCTCGTTCTTGAAATAAACCAACAAGTCTGTATCGGTGTGCGCGGGTGGAAGAGCCTGCAGGAGGACCTCTTCGCCGTCATGGTAAAAAGTGAAGGCGCTGTTGAGCGTGCGTGTGGGCAAGGCAGGGGCAGGGGAAGGGGGGAAGTGGAGCTGAAATAGTTCAATCGTCTGGGGTGTGGAAAGCCGCACGCGCGTCTTTTCTGTAGCCACAATCGTCGCACCTGCGTTATGGAACTGAGCGTTTCCGTCGGTGTGATCGAAGTGCCAGTGCGTGTTGACTAAGTACTTGAGCGGAAGAGCGTCCAGTTGCCCAATTGCTTGCAGCACGGCAGCCGTTGAAGGCAGGAGGCCGCTATCGACGACCAACTTGCCCTCGGTCCCGGTAAGAACGCCAATATTGCCGCCGGCTCCGGAAAGCATGTAGACAT
>DASXIT010000009.1:0-3817 GCA_036497825.1 Candidatus Acidiferrum sp. | reverse complement strand
AGACAGTTCCTCGAGCACTTTGAACGCCAGCTCCTTATTCATGTACTGGCGTTCGGGATTTGTACTTGGATCGGTCACATCCAATCTCAAGACCTCGCCGTCCTCGGTAATAAGAGTGGTATCCTGAATTTTGCGGTTGCGCTTGGAGCGCAAAAACATCAACGCCTCATTTATCGCAATGCGCACCAGCCACGTGGAAAACTGAGATTCCCGATTGAATTGTTTTATCCGCCGAAATGCCTTGAACATGGTGTTCTGGAGATTGTCCTCGGCGTCTTCCCGATTCTTCAGCATTTTCAGCGAGACTCGATACACCTGCATGTTGTGCCTGGTGCTGAGCTCAGCAAAAGCATCTGCGTTACCGGACCGGGCGAGACCGATCAATGCAGCTTCGGACTTTATTGCGGCTGCGTTTTTCAAGGCTACGCTCTCCTTGGGAGGTTTTTGGACAAATGTGTTCTACGACTTTTAGCTGCCAATGAGTTTTAAACCAATACATGCATTACCTGAGGATGGGATAGGAAAGTGACGAGTACTCAAGCCGCGCATAGCATTTTTGCCTGCTATTTGATCTTTTCTTCGACTTCGGGCCGTCGGTGAATGCCGCCCCCAGCACAATCGATACAAAGGCGAGTCCAAGGCAGGGCGCGCAAACGGGCTCCGGGAATTCTGGAATCGCAACTGCCGCAAAATCCATACTGGCCCGCATCCAAGCGTTTCAAAGACAATTCAATTTCGGAAAGGGTTCGTGTTTCGCGCTCCATATTGGCCATTGCCAAATCACGATTCACGTTTCGAAGCGCCAAAGCCGCGTCATCTTCGGGTCCACTTTCCATAGCGATTTCGCCGTGCCGCTGAAAGAGTCGCTCAATTAATTCTTGACGCCGCTCCTCTAACAATTTCCGATATGGCTGGAATTCGCTATCTTGTTTTATCACCGCCGTTGGCATCTGCTCTCCTCAGAAACAATTTCAACATCGAACAAAGGCTGGTTCGGAGTAAGAATGTTCGATATTGCTATGGACAATTTGCATTAAGAGAAGGCGGGCAACTATCAGTCATTTACCGGAGTTTATGACTCCAATTACCTCATGCAAATTAACGGGACCTTAGTGACCGCGCATCGCGAATAGAGGCGAGAGAACAGTTATTTCCTTTCCTTCTCCGAAATCTTTGTACTGCCATAGACTTCATCCGGGAGTTTTTTAAAGTTCTCATTTGGCGGAAGGTTTGGACTTTTGCTGGGCATACCGGCATTTTCAGGCTGCGGCTGCTTCTTTTGTCGAACTGGAACATTGTGCTTGGTCATTGGTTTTCTTCTTCGCGCCTGTTGGGGATATTCGAAGCGCTCGCTTGAGTCAATTCAGAAGCCAATTGGCATATTTTGCAGTTGCTGCGATGTTCGACCAGTTTTTCGTAGGCTACGTGATATTCCGATTGAAGAGCGCTCGTTTCTTCGGGTATCTGACTCCGAATGGCGCCAGAGTTATACAATTTTTCAACCTTCAATTGAAATGCATCAAAGGCCGCCTTACAGACATGCAATATGTCTTCGTACTCGGAGCAGATCGAATTTTTTAACGCATCATCAGCTCTCATAATGTCCTTCTAGCTGCGGTTCCGTAACCATCGCTCAGATCAAGAACAATCGAATTTTTCATCCAGCGACATATGGCGCGTTGGTCTAATAACTTTCAACGCATAGCTTTCTGCTGGGCAAGTGAAGGTTTTAGCGGAATGTCCCGGGGGACCTTTATCTTATCCGCGGACTCTTCGACATCTTCGCGAATTGAGGAGATTTCGATTTGTTCTCGCTTGATGTCCAATCGAATTCGCCCGTATACGTTCATGTAAATATTGGCGACCCAAACCAGCGCGAACCCAGAAATGATGTAGCCCCTCCAGTCGTCAAAAAGCATTTTGAATCGAGTGATGAGCAAAAACGCAAGGGTGACATAGTGGCTGAAGCAGAATTCGCAGGTCAGCATGTAAAAGAATTTGCGGACGGCCATTTTCGGATGCGATACGCTATTTTCTGTGCACCACGCTCTAAATTCCCTAAATAATTCTTCGTGAGTGAGAGTCCAGGAAATGCAAGCAATCGGGATGGCAATAATAAATAGCCAAAATAATTGAAGGGAATAGGTCATTTTCTTTCTATACGCCCGTTTTCAGTTTTGCCGGTTTTTGCAACCTGGCGCAAAACTGGTTTTGAAAAAGGATCTTGCCATCCAATCTATGCCGTCCTCTTGCGAGGGACTTTAGCTCCTTTGTTTCGCGCTTCGGAAAGCCCAATCGCAATGGCTTGCTTGCGGCTTTTTACCGTTCCGCCCTTACCGCCCCTTCCGCTCTTGAGTGTGCCTTTTTTCTCGCGATGAAGAGCGCTCTTGACGCTGCTTTCAGCCGCTTTTCCATAACGAGCCATTTAGCGGATCCCCCCATTAAAGAAAATATTCACAATGTGAAATAGTCGTCCTCCGCAGCGTTAACGTCCATACCAGCATGTATTTAGAACTAAGGTGCAATGATCAAAAAAAAGTAGGAGCATATAGAGGCCCACTGGCGTCGCAGGAGACGCAATTCGGCGAAGCTGTCGTGTAGCCTCTGCAGACGAACATAGTTGAGCTGAATACTACAAAACTACTAGTGACAGGTTGGGCGGCTCCGGATAGCGTCTACGTCAATCAGTTTCGACTGAGCCAGTTGACAGAGGAGAAATAGAAATGAAACTCTCGCCAGTTGCTTCACGAATTGCGTTCGCTTTATCCCTTTCAGCTTTGGCCCCGTTTGGTTTGGCGGCGGAGTCGCCGACCGTTACAGTGAAGGGCTATGTGTTGGACTCCGCCTGCGCATTTACAAAGGATCTGGCTAAACCGATCAGCAAGGAATGCGCAATTTCGTGCGCCAAGGCCGGCTCTCAGCTGGTAATTCTGGCGGAGGACGGAACGATTTATTGGCCGATAGCCGATACCACCCCCTCCAGCGGGCAGAATCCGAAGTTGCTTCCCTTCGCTGGCGACAAGGTCACGGTGAGCGGCAAGGTTTATCAACGAGGCGGGTCCAAGGCCATCGTGATCGATAAAATCGCAGCGCAATAAGCAACCCGATTGGGGCGCAATCAAGTTAAAATATTTGCATCGTGACGCGAATCGTTTGTGCAGGATTTCTGTTTGACATGGATGGCGTGCTGGTCGATTCTACGCCTGCAGTGGCGAGAGTATGGTCGCGCTGGGCTGTGAAATACGGATTCGATCCGGTTTCTATTACCAAAAAGGCGCATGGCCGCCCAAGCTTGGCCACAATTCAAGACCTGCTGCCCGACGCAAGTCCAGAGGTGCACGAAACAGAAAATGAATGGATGGAACGGGAAGAGATTGACGATGTAATCGATGTTGTCGCACTTCCCGGAGCGCTGGAACTTCTTTCCCGTCTGCCACAAGATCAGTTTGCGGTTGTCACTTCCGCGACGCGCGCGCTTGCAGAAGTGCGACTTGGCGCTGCAGGCTTGCTTAAGTTCACACGCCACCTGATCACCTGGGGCGATATCGCGCACGGAAAACCCCATCCAGAGCCCTATTTGAAGGGCGCGGCTGCGCTTGGTCTTTTACCAGAGGATTGCGTGGTGATTGAAGATGCGCCTTCCGGAGTGCGTTCGGGGAAGGCTGCGGGGGCGCGCGTAATTGGACTTCGCACAACGACTACAGATGAGGAACTGCAGGCAGCCGGCACCGACTGGATCGTGAATGATTGCTCCACGATTCACCTATATAAAGGTGACCCACGCAATATTCTTTTCGAACTTGTTGACATCCCGGAG
>DASXIT010000008.1:0-27355 GCA_036497825.1 Candidatus Acidiferrum sp. | reverse complement strand
ACGAATCCTTAGTGGAGCTGCGAAGTTCCAAGGCTTACACAGAGAAAACGATTGCGTCTAATTGGGGCTCTAGATTTAGGGCTTGCGCACGCCAACAAAAAAACAAATTTACTGAATGCAAATTTTGTCTTTCGTCATAGCGGTAGCACTGTGCATTAATCGTCCCACGAACAAGGTCCCCCATGTAACACGGTCCAAACAACTTCAGCTCCTTCAGTGAGGGAGGCAAGGAATGGGGCCTCGGTGAAGCTGCACGTGAGAGCGGTAAGAGGTTGCGGAAGATGATGCCTGAGGAGAAGCGGGAAGATGAACACAAAGTACGGGGAAACCAGGACTTTTGACATTTTCGATTATGACCTTTTACGTATCCTTCCGTTCCGGCGGAGTCGTTCCAATGGCAATGCAATTCCATCCGTGCGCAACTTTATCGAACGAGCTGGTTTTCTTCGCTCGATAAGCGGTTACGGCGCTGGGTTGGCAATCATTCTTTTAATCACGCTGTTTTTTCGAACAGAGATGCAAGTGAACGCCACCACAGTAGGGTTCATGTTCCTGATTGCCATACTCAGCGCTTCCACGCTTTGGGGTCTTGGCGTGTCGGCAATGATGTCTGTGGCCGCGACATTAGCATTCGACTACTTTTTTCTACCTCCGGCCGGTCACTGGACATTGCCGATCCGCAGGACTGGATAGCACTTTTTTCTTTTTTGGTTACCGCAGTTCTTGGCAGCAGTCTTGCTGCGCGCGCACACAACCGGGCGGCGGAGGCTGACCGACGACGTCAAGAACTTCAGCGATTGTATGCCCTAAGCCAACGTTTGTTGGGCGAAGCAAGCTCAATGGGGCTAGGAAATTCGATCCCACGGCACATTGTAGAATCATTCGAAGCCGATTCCGCCGCAATTTTTCTTAGCGGCGAACAAAAGATCCATCGTGCTGGAATCGAACAACCTCATTTTTCGGATGATTTCCTAAGACGTGCCGCCGCGGGCGACGAAGTGAAGACAGCAGATCAAAGCAATGTCTGGTTCACATCCTTAAAGTCCGGGCTGAACGTCATCGGAAGCGTGGGAATCTCTGGTTCCCCGATTTCTCACGGAACAATGGGTGCTCTTGGATGCCTGGTTGCCGCTGCGCTGGAACGGGCTGGGGCAATCGAAAATGTGACGAAAATGCAGGCGGCGCGCGAAAGCGAGCGATTCAAATCGATACTGTTGGACGCCATTACCCACGACTTCCGAACGCCGCTAACGGGTATCAAGACGTCTGTATCCGCATTGCTAACCGATCTGGAATTTGACAGCGAGCAAAAAAATGAACTGCTCACCATCATTGATGAGGAGTGCGACCGGATCGATCAGTTGCTTGATAAAGCCTCTTTAACGGCCCGATTGCAATCCGGTGAAGTCAAACTCCTCCCAACGTCTCAAACGATTCAGGAATTGATTTCGACCGCGCTTTCCGAATGCAAAGCTATGTCTCACGCTCGACCTATCCACTGCGATGTTCAGCACAAGGAGTCGCGGATCATGGCGGACTTGCCCCTGGCCAGGAGCGTACTGGTTCAATTGATTGTCAATGCGCACTTGTACTCTTCGCCGGGAAAGCCGATTACGATTAGCACCGAAGAAGGCGATGGATACGCTCTTTTCCGCGTAGCAGACCATGGTCCCGGGATCGAGAAAAACGAAACGGCGCGGATCTTCGAGAGGTTCTATCGTTGCAACAATGGCGGAGTTCGCGCTCATGGTACGGGGATGGGCTTGCCAATTGCCAAAGCAATCGTCGAAGCACATGGAGGAAAGATTGATGTGGTCAGCGGAGCTGGATGCGGCTCGGTCTTTACCTTTAGCCTTCCACTGGACCCGCTCGCGACTGGTAATGTCGACAGGCATAGCGAATTCGCAAGAGGGCGCTTTTGAAATTCTCACATTTTCCTTACAGCTTGCTTATGAATGTTCAACCAAAGTGAGAATGGGGCTTTTCAGGTTATCGTGGCCGACCAGTCACGCAATGCTTTTCGGATTCGTGTCAGTCAGATCAGAATGTTGTGTATTGAGGTAGAAAACTCCATGGAAGCGACGGCAAAGGGCAAAATTCTTGTCGTGGATGACCAGCCACAAATTCGCCGCGCGCTGCGAGCTGTTCTGGTTGCAAATGGCTACGAGGTCAGCGATGCATGCGGCGGCGAAGAAGCGTTTGAAAAACTGAGTAGAGAGAAGTATGACGTCATCCTGCTCGACATAAACATGCCGGGCATGAAAGGGACCGAAGTCTGCCGGGCCATCCGTGCCAATTCCGACGTGGGAATCATCATGCTATCGGTTCGCAGCAAGGAGGTCGATAAAGTAACTGCACTGGATTCAGGAGCCAACGACTACGTTACGAAGCCTTTTAGCACGCCGGAGTTGTTCGCGCGAATCCGCGCTATCTTGCGGAGAAGCGTTGTTGACAGGGTTGGGGAGCGGCTTCTGCTGCAGGATCTGGAGATCGATTTTGACACCCGGCAGGTGACAGCCCGCGGACAAAATGTCCATCTGACACCCAAGGAATTCGAACTGCTTCAATATCTTGCGAATCGTCCGAACAAGATCATTCCGCGTCGCGAACTCCTTCGGGGCGTTTGGGGGCCGGATTATTGTGACGAGGTGGACCAACTACGAACGATGGTCAAGCAGCTTCGGAAAAAGATCGAGCCGCAGCCAGCCAAGCCACAGTATGTATTGACGCACCAGTGGGTCGGGTACCAGCTCCGGGTACCCAAATAAAATCACTGAAAACGCTCCACAGAAGTTCTGATTCTTCATTTTCAAAATCGCAAACGCTCTGTCTCGCAAATGTAACGCGCTTATTATTTCTCAAACAGAACTGTGCTTAGCCACGATTTGCCGAGTAATATTTTCTGATTCTCAATCCAAAATTTGCATGGAAGCGAATCAAACAATTCCTGACTCCAGCATGTTTTCCTAATCTAATCCTCACGGTTTCATCATGAGTGCTGACATAAGTTGACATCAATATGACGTATCGCCGTCAGCCCAAGGCATCATGGCTATTGCAGAACCCCAATGATGGCAGATGGATGAAGTGCGCCTTTTGGAATTCGAGTCCAAAGCGCATGATGTACGGAGGTTCCGGCCACCGGGAAGCGCCGTTATTGGCCAGACTATAGGAGAGATGAGATGCGCGCAATTGAACGTGGATGTGGAACTCCGTGGTTGTTGTTCATTCTTTTAATTGGGGCCAGTGCTGTTCCGCCCTCCTCTTTCGCGGATGACAACAGTGGGGACAAGAACACCAGCAATCCGCCTGCAAAGCCCGCAGCAACGAAAATCGAGACGCCCGCGCCAGGTTTAACCGAGCGCGAGGCATGGCTGCTTGAGCAGGTTGTTGAACTCAAGAAACGTGTCGCGGAATTGGAATCGAAGGCCAATCCGGCGGCCACTCCCGCGCCTTCAACGACGTCAACAGCACAGCCTGGGTCACCCAAACCAGTCGATCCTTCTACAGCAGCGCCGGGCGAATCGTCAAGCGCGCAGCCTGCGTCACTCAATACAATTACTCCGAGTGCCGGTCTGAATGCCATGAAAGCTGCGTCCATGCCGGCGGTAGGTCCACCACAGGAGGCCAAGACCACCGGTAAACCAGAACCCACTGTGCCCTTTGCGTATGCAGACTGGACTTGGCTGAACGGCACCGCGCGGAACAAGGATGCTGTATGGGATTCGAAGTATTTCACTCCGGAATTCAGAATCGACGCGAACTACATAGAAGACTATAACCAGCCGAAGGACCACACGATGGGCGGGTCGACGGAGAGCTTCCGAAATGGGGAAGTTCAGTTGGAGCAGTTGAGCTTTGGCGGCGACTTGCATGTGGGCAACGTTCGTGGCCGAATTTTGACTATGTTTGGATTGTTTGCGACCACGACGCCGCGCAACGATGGTAGCGCCGGGGTCGGCCAGTGGAACCTAAACGATGCCTACAAGTACTTCTCGGAGGCATACGGCGGGTACCACTTCAACGTGAATCACGGGCTGAACATCGACGCGGGAATTTTCGTGTCGTACATCGGGCTGTTCAGCTACTACAACTTTGACAATTGGACCTACCAACCGTCCTTTGTTTCTTCCAACACGCCGTGGTTCTTCAACGGCGTCCGCGTACAGTGGTTCCCAACCGACAAGCTGAAGATTGAGCCATGGTTCATTAACGGATGGCAATCCTACGCCAAAACTAACGGGCATCCAGGTTTGGGTGGACAAATTTTGTGGCGGCCGAAGCCGTGGATTTCGCTAGTCTTCAACAATTACGGCATGGGCACGGATACTTTGGGTGTGCCAGGTCGCTCGCGTATTCACACCGACGACAGCGTCGAGATCAGATATTACAACAAGCCGGATAACTCAGGTTTGGATAAGATGGCGTTCTCTTTGACTGGCGACTTGGGTTGCGAGTACGGCGGTACAGCCCCGGGCACAATCGTGAGTTGCCACAACAACAGCAACGGCCATCCCAAACAGAGCTTTGCGGGCTGGATGCTCTATAACCGGTGGTGGTTCAACAGAGACAAGTACGGCATTACTCTTGGGGGCGGTGTGCTGGACAACCCGGGTCGATATTTGACCTTGTTGCCGCCAATCAATGGGGCAACCGCGGTCTCTGGATCACCTTACTTCCCCGCCTATCCTGGGAGTATTTACAAGGCTTGGGACACTTCGCTCACATTCGATTGGATGCCTGCTCAATACATAACCTTCCGGTTTGAAACGGGCTACCGCCATGCGAACGTACCGTACTGGTCGGGCCGAGGCGGGATTACTCCTCCTGGCGGCAACGTTGCGCCAGTTGCCAACAACGGAGTTGTGGGCACCGGTGCCAGTTACATCTGCACGAATGGCTCGACGTCTGCGGTCTCCAATTTTAGCCCTTCAGGGATAGGTTTCACCGTGGACAACACAGGGGGTGCGGTGGCAGCTTCCTGCGCTGCGCAATACAACACGGCCTCCAGCACCGGCTGGTCTGCTTGGCAACCTGATCTGCATAGGGGCCAGGCAGTTAACACCATCGCCATCATGGTTAAGTTCTAGTCTATGGTTTACCCGGAGGAGTTGGGGGGCGTAAAGACCCAACTCCTTCCGCCCGGGGCGAACACGAGTTCCGTTGTTGGAAGTGGAAAGAGTTCAAGAGCGTCGAGGTAGACAACGACTGAGATGAAAGCTGTCCCAAAACTCTTGTTGGGTTTCGTGCTCACCTTAGCTGTTGGAGCCTGCGCACAGTCTGAAACGGTCGATCGAGGTCAGTTTGCGACTGATATCGCGGTCCATTCGTCTGTCGCACCTTCCTCAACTCAGGTCGATTCTGAATCGTCGGCATGGGCGAAACATGGAGAAGTCACTTCTTACGCGACGGCATTTGACGGCGATCATAGTTTGGAGGCCGCCACTGTCGATGAACAAGCCTTCGCACGCTACACGCTTTACATAGTCCGGTTAAAGTTCGCGTCTGGCACAGAACAGTCTCTTGCTGTAGTGGCCCCGCCCGGCGGACTTCAACCCGAAATGTGCGATATGAGCGGCGATAGCGTTCCCAATGATTTGGTTCTGAGTTCGAAGTTGTTCCGCTCCCCACTCGTGGTCATGCTCAATAACGGCCACGACCAGCTCACGGTGGCCTTTTCGCCGGGTTCCTTCGCCCCTGGTGAAGGACGAGCATCTCACGAATTTCACAACAGCCTGGCGCTTGCCTCTGGCAGCTTCAAGGTGAAGGCCCTCGCGAACAGTGAGGGACTGCTCCTTCCGCAATTGGAGCAAAGTTTCCTCTCTCCTGTTGCTGAGATCCTGACACCAAATGCGCGCTGCGCAACCGCTTCAGGAAGAGCACCGCCGATGACCACCACGACGACGTAAAGCGCACAAAGTCGGTCCCCAATATGTGTCCGACGGGCGGTCCCTTCTTCCGCCGCTGTGAATGGTGTGCCTCTCGGGCCGCGAGACGGCATGCGCGTCGATGCCTGGTTTGAATGGGATACAACCTATGAAAAGTAATGTTTTAAGAATCGGTCTTTTCGCTGTTTCTATCGCACCACTATTGAGTCTTTGCGGCTGTGGCAAAACGCAAGCCGATATAGCGGCAGAGGCGCCTCCGCCCGCCAGTGTTATCCCTGGCTACGACGTGAGCGCCGTCGCGGTAGAGCATCCAGAGCAGTTTCCGGTGGTTGCCGCAACTGCCTACGAAACCACCCATGAAATGGTTGTCACTGGCACGGTCAACCCAGACATCGCCCGTACAGTGCCGGTGATTTCACTGGCTTCGGGAAGGGTCGTCGCGATTCACGCGCGCCTCGGCGACACCGTGAAGAAAGGCCAAGTCCTGCTGACTATTCGCAGCGACGACATGTCTGGAGCTTTTTCCGACTATCGCAAGGCGATCGCAGACGAAATTCTTGCGCGGGCCCAACTGGAGCGCACAAAAGATCTGTTCGAGCATGGCGCAATGTCTCAGAACGACTTTCAGGTCGCCGAAGACACCGAGAACAAAGCTAAGGTCGATGTCGAGACAACCTCGGAGCACCTTCGCCTACTCGGTGGCAATCTTGACCATCCAGTCGGAACGGTCGACATTGTGGCCCCGGTTTCCGGCGTCGTTACCGATCAAGAGGTGACCAATGCGGCTGGGGTCCAGAGTCTCGGTACCAGCCCATTTACAATCTCCGACCTCTCTTATGTCTGGATTGTTTGTGATGTGTACGAAAATGATTTGGGCGATGTCGCGGTTGGTGACACCGCAGAAATTCGTCTGAATGCGTATCCCGGTCAAACGCTAACGGGAACGATTAGCAATATCGGGGCAATTCTCGACCCCGCCATCCGCACAGCCAAAGTTCGCGTGGAGGTACGAAATCCAGGACGTATGCGCGTGGGCATGTTCGCCACGGCTACGTTCCACGGCAAAACAAAAGTGGTGCATACCAGTGTCCCGGCCACGGCCGTTCTGCGGGTGCACGATCGCGACTGGGTCTACGTGCCTGCACCAGACAAGAAGTTTTGCCGAGTGGCAATCATCAGCGGCGAATCCTTACCGAATAACATGCAAGAAGTCAGGTCAGGGCTACAACCAGGGCAGCAAGTGGTGACGAACGCTCTGGCGTTGCAGAACACTGTCGAGCAATAGTGATGAGGTCCACCGGACAATGATTCGCTTTCTGGTAGATTTTGCGCTCAATAATCGCCTGGTTGTGATTGCCATCGCTATCCTGCTGCTGGTTTGGGGCGCAATTTCTTTTCATAATCTACCTGTCGAGGCCTATCCCGACATCGCCGACAACTATGTCACGGTGATTACCCAATGGCCTGGCCGGTCGGCGGAAGAAGTCGAGCAGCAGGTGACCGTTCCTGTTGAGGTGGTGATGAACGGGTTGCCTCATCTGACGCATCTCCGGTCCGAATCCATTTTCGGGCTTTCCTTCCTGATGATGATCTTCGACGATCAATCGGACAATGATTGGAACCGCCAGAAAGTCCTCGAGAGACTTTCGCAAGTTTCCTTGCCCGAAAATCTGCAACCGCAGATGGGTACGGACTGGAGTACGGTTGGGCAGATCTACTGGTACACGCTGCGCAGTTCCAACCCCAAGTATGACCTGATGGAGTTGCGATCAATCGAAGACTGGGTTCTGGAAAAGGAATTCAAATCGGTCCCCAATGTGGTGGACGTTTCTGATTTCGGCGGCACCGTGCGCGAGTATCAGGTACGCGTCGACCCGAACAAGCTGGTGGCTTATGGATTGAGCATCGGGCAGGTCGAACAGCAACTCGCCAGCAATAACATCAATGCGGGCGGCAGCTTCGTGGAGACTGGCTCGCAACAGATGAACATCCGCGCCATTGGGCTGTTCAAAAATGTGGAGGACATCGAGCAAACTGTCTTAATCACGAAGTCCGGCACGGCTCTTCGTGTCAAGGACATCGCTGAGGTAGGCCAAGGCCCCAAGATTCGATTGGGACACATGGCCAGAGCCGTTCATCGCGCCGACGGGAAGATTGTCGACGAGGGTGACGTCATTCAGGGCGTGGTGCTCTTGCGCAAGGGCGCGGACGCGGGACCGACCCTCGAAGCCATTCACGCCAAGGTGAAAGAGCTCAACGAAACGATTCTGCCGCCCGGCGTGAAGATCGTGCCGATGTTGGATCGTGCTGACCTGCTTCGCTACACATTAGAAACCGTGGAACACAACCTGGCCGAGGGGATGATCTTGGTGACTATCATCCTATTTCTTTTTCTTGGCAACGCCCGGGGAGCCCTTATTGTCGCCCTCACCATTCCATTCTCTTTGCTGTTTGCTTCCATTTGGCTGGACTTGAGCAAGATTCCCGCAAATCTTCTTTCGCTTGGCGCGTTGGATTTTGGCATGGTCGTGGATGGCGCGGTGGTCATGGTCGAGAACATCATTCGCCATTTGAGCCGCCGCCAAATTCACTCCAGTGATCAAACTGCCAGCGGACAGATTAGGGCTGTAAGATCTCCGACCCAATGTATTCGCGAGGCTGCGCATGAAGTCCAGCGCCCCGTGTTTTATGCCATAGCGATCATCATCACCGCCTATATGCCCATTTTTACGCTGCAGCGAGTGGAAGGGCGCTTATTTAGGCCAATGGCCTTGACGGTTGCCTTTGCTCTTCTTGGAGCGCTGACTTTCTCGATCTTTATCGCCCCGGTACTCAGCAGCGTGTTATTTCGGAGCGGAGTTAAGGAATGGCACAATCCGGTCATGACCTACTTGACCGAGCGCTATCGCAGTCGCTTGCGGTGGTGTCTTGCGCATCGAGGACTTACAGTCGGCACAGCCTTGGTGGCGCTGGCGGTCAGCCTATTCTTGTGGTTCGGCGGAATCATTGGTTCAGAGTTCTTACCGCATCTGGACGAAGGCGCAATCTGGGCGCGCGGCACGTTGGCTTCCAGCACCAGTCTCACAGAAGGGTCTGCCTTTGCGGATAAGGCGCGCATCATCTTGGCGTCCTTTCCGGAAGTGACTAACGTCGTCTCGGAAGCGGGCCGCCCCGACGATGGGACGGACACGGGAGGATTCGGCAACGTGGAGTTTTTCGTGGACTTGAAGCCCAAGGGCGAGTGGCGACCGGTGTTTCGTAAGGACAAAGAGGAACTCATCGCTGCGATGAATCGCGAACTCGGCGAACTCCCGGGAGCCTTCTGGAATTTTTCTCAACCCATCGAAGACAACGTCAATGAAACGGTTAGCGGCACGAAAGGCGGACTGGCGGTCAAAATATTCGGTTCAGATTTGGATGTTCTCGAACAAAAAGGCGAGGAAATGGCGGCTGTCATGTCGCATATTCCCGGCGTCAAGGACCTCGGGCTGCAGCGTGATACTGGTCAGCCAAACCTTAATTTCACAGTCGACCGCAAGCAAGCTGCTCGTTTTGGAATAAATGTGGCCGACGTACAAGATGCCGTCGAGACGGCCGTGGGCGGAAAAGCTGTCAGTCAAGTGCTTCAGGGTGAGGCTCGATACGACGTGGTGGTGCGCTATCAGGAATCCTATCGGCGGACACCTGAAGCGATAGCCAAGGTTCGCCTGCTCTCGCCCACCGGAGAACGCGTTTCTCTCGCGCAATTGACCCACGTTGAGGTTAAGGACGGCGCCTACGATATCTACCGCGAGAAGAATACCAGGTACGTTGCCGTCAGGTTCAGCGTGCGAGAAAGAGATCTAGGAAGCACGGTCCAGGATGCGATTAAGCAGGTCAACGAAAAAGTGAAGCTGCCAACCGGCTATCACATTCAATGGGCCGGGGAATATGAGAGTGAAAAGCGCGCGGAAGCCCGCTTACTGCTCATCGTGCCGCTAACGATCCTGCTCATCTTCATCATTCTCTACACCATGTTTCGCTCGGCAAAATGGTCGCTGCTCATTCTTGTCAACGTTGCGCTGGCTCGCATTGGCGGATTGCTCGCACTTCTAATAACCGGCACACACTTCAGCGTGTCTTCGGGCGTCGGTTTTTTGGCGCTGTTCGGCGTTTCGGTACAAACCGGAGTCATCATGCTGGAATACATCAATCAGCTACGGGCTCGCGGCCATTCCATCCAGGACGCGGCTATTGATGGCGCCGTCCTCCGGCTGCGTCCCATCATGATGACGATGCTGGTGGCCACTTTTGGATTGATTCCGGCAGCATTGTCGCACGCGATCGGTTCGGACTCGCAACGGCCGTTTGCCATTGTCATTGTCGGCGGCCTCATCTCCGACTTGGTGATGAGTATCGTCCTCCTGCCAACCCTGTACATGTGGATCGCGCGTCCTGGCGACAAGCTTCCGGAACCGGAGGAGTCTTTTGAAAGTTAAGTGTATGAACTCAATCACAAGTCTCATTCGCGTTGGCGCATTGGCCTGCTTCGCAATATCTTCACTGTCCTTTGCGAATCTCGCGTTCGGTCAGGCGTCCAAGGGTCCGGTCCGGATCACACTCGACGATGCCATTCAGATGGCCCTCCAACACAATCACAATTTGTTGGCTGCGCGCACCGCGATTCAACAAAGTGAAGCTGAGGAAATCACGGCGAATCTCCGTCCGAATCCCGGGCTGTTCGTTGATTGGGAATATTTGCCTCTGGGCTCGCCTTCGAATCAAAACCCGAATCTCTATTCCGGCGTGTCGACAAGCGATTATCTGAAGAACAACACGGAAGGTGACATAGGGCTTAACTACCTCATCGAGCGGGGCAAGAAGCGTCAGCATCGGTTGCAGGCGGCCAAAGACATTACCGCGCAGACCCGCTCTCTGGTAGCCGACAACGAACGTACCCTCGCGTTCGGCACGGCTTCGTTATTCATTGAGGTACAACTGGCGGAGTCTACGCTGGATCTTGCTCGCCAGGACCTGAAAAGCTATGAGCAGACGGTGGAGCTCAGCGAGCGCCGATTTAAATCGGGTGCCATCAGCGAAGACGATCACCTGAAGATCCAACTGCTGTTGCTGCAGTTTCAGTCCGATGTCGCTCAGGCAGAGTTAGCCAGGGTGCAGGCGTTGGCAGGCCTGCGTCAAGAATTGGGGTACGAATCGGTCCCCAGTGATTTTGATGTCGCAGGCGATTTTGATTATCAGCCGGTGAATGTAAAGCTCGAGGATCTCCAACTGAAGGCCATACAGAATCGGCCGGACTATCGCGCGGCGCAACAGGGAGTGACCGCAGCCAACAGCCAGTTCGAGTTGCAAAAAGCGATTGGGAAACAGGACGTAACCGTGCAGGGCAATTATTCCCACGTGAACGGTATCAATGCGGCTTCCTTCTCCGGGAGCATTCCCCTGCCGATTTTTAATCGCAATCAGGGAGAAATTGCACGCGCCCGGATCGCCATTACCCAGGCGCAAGAGCAACAAAGAGCTGCCAGCGACCAGGTAATGACGGATATCGCCGACGCGTACGAAGGGCTTCGCGTAAACGGCCAGGTTGTGGCGCTCTACCGCTCCGGTTACCTCGACATTTCACAGAAGGACCGCGACATTGCTGAGTATGCTTACAAACGCGGCGCTGCCAGTTTGTTTGATTTTCTGGACGCCGAACGGAATTATCGCGCCACACAACTATCCTACCGCCAGGCTCTCGCCTCTTATCTCACGGCGGTGGAACAGTTGCGAGAAGCTGTCGGAACGAGAAACTTGCCATAAAATTTTTGGTCAAGACGACAGCGTAGACTGGTATTTTTGGTTCGTGTTGGCCGTGTGGAGTGGCAGTCTGTTGATTTGTAGTCACCTCTAATACTCTTAATCGTCCTGTGCGGGGACAGCCGCGAAATGCCAAACTGCTTCACGACGCCACCTTTGGCGATCTCTCGGAAGGAGCCGAATCCGTGAACACGAACGAGGTACGTAGCCGCATCGAGGAGATTGGCATTATTCCGGCAGTTCGCGTTTCTTCTTCCGATGACGCGATGTTTGCCGCGGAATCGGTTTACCGTGGCGGTATTCCAATTGTAGAAGTCACTTTGACGGTGCCAGGAGCGATCGAGGTCATTTCCCATCTGGTGCAAAACGCTCCGGAAATGATTGTGGGGGCTGGAAGTGTACTGGATGTGGAAACGGCGCGTCTTTGCTTGCAAGCCGGCGCCAAATTCATTACAAGCGACGGAATCGATCTTGACGTTGTGCATTTCGCGGTGAAGGAGAACGTTGTTGTTTTTCCGGGCGCACTAACCCCTACCGATGTGATTACCGCGCGAAAAGCGGGTTCCCATTTCGTCAAAATTGTTCCCAGTGGGCACGTCGGCGGTGACAGCTATATCAAGGCCCTGAAAGCTATGTTTCCGAGTGTTCCTTTAATTGCGGCTGGTGGTGTGAATCAGAAGACTGCGTATGGCTTCATTCTTGCCGGCGCCACGGCGCTTGGCATAGGCAAGGAGCTGGTCTCCAGCGAGGCTATTCACTTGCGGCAGGAGGAGCGGATTCGTACCTTGTCGGATCGCTTCCTGAATCTTGTGAACGATGCCCGCAACCAAAAAGCGGGAAGATGAACCTCTCCCACCCCCGAATCAGGTCAGACTTCCTGCTGTTCGCAGTCCCTCAGTTTCCTTCGGAAAGTATTTGCTGATAAGCCGGAACGGTAAGAAATTCGACAAACTCTGGAGAGCGAATCAAATCGCGCATGAGTTGTGCTGATTTTTCGTAGGCAGTGTAGCGAGCGGCATCGCCCACCTGTTTTGCCTTGGCCAGTTCCTCATCAATGATTCGATCGCATAAGGGGAGGTCAATCTTGCGGCCATCCTTCAGGTGTGCGCTCTGGTGAATCCATTGCCAGAGTTGCGCGCGGCTAATTTCGGCGGTGGCGGCATCTTCCATCAGATTGAAGAGTGGAACGCAGCCGGTGCCACGGAGCCACGCTTCCAGATAGCCGAGACCGACTGCAATGTTTTGGCGAAGACCGGCTTCAGTGATCTCACCAGTCGGAACTTGCAGCAAATCCGCAGCGGTGGCGTGAAAGTCGGAAAGTTTTTTGTCGATTTGATTTGGCCCGGGCATTAGTCGGTCAAATATCTCCATGGCGACTGGCACTAGGCCGGGATGAGCGACCCAGGTGCCGTCGTGACCATCGCCGGCTTCGCGTTCCTTGTCGGCGCGCACTTGAGCAATCGCTCTTTCGTTCGCCACTGGGTCACTCTTAATGGGGATGAACGCGGCCATGCCACCCATGGCATGAATGTTCCGCCGATGACAGGTGCGGATCAGCAATTTGCTATAGGAACGGAGAAAGTGCGTGGTCATAGTGACCTGGCCGCGATCGGGAAGGATCGACTTAGGGTCGTAAGAAAATTTCTTAATGAAGCTGAAGATGTAGTCCCAGCGACCGCAGTTAAGTCCCGCGGAATGTTCACGCAGTTCGTAAAGAATTTCGTCCATCTCGAAAGAAGCGAGAATGGTTTCAATCAGCACAGTGGCGCGAATGCTGCCTTGCGGTATACGCAAAGCGTTCTGAGAAAAAACAAAAATGTCATTCCACAGTCTCGCTTCCAGGTGGCTTTCCAACTTCGGCAGATAAAAATAAGGGCCGGAGCTGGATGCCAATAGTTCCTTTGCATTGTGAAAAAAGTACAGGCCAAAATCGAAAAGGGAACCGGACATTGGTTTGCCATCCACCAAAACGTGCCGTTCTTCCAGATGCCAGCCACGGGGGCGAACCAAGAGAACAGCGGTGCGTTCGTTGAGGCGATAACTCTTTCCGGTGACAGGATCAGAAAACGTGATGGTGCGGCGCACGGCATCCATCAAGTTGAGTTGGCCCTCAATCTGATTTGCCCAGGTTGGCGTGTTCGAATCCTCAAAATCGGCCATGAATACTTTTGCGCCAGAATTGAGCGCATTGATGATCATCTTTCGGTCGACAGGACCGGTAATTTCCACGCGACGATCCAAGAGATCTGCAGGAATCGGAGCCACGGTCCATTCGGATTCCCGGATACTTCGCGTTTCTTTCAGAAAATCGGGCTTCTCGCCGGCGTCCAAACGTTCTTGTCGTTGCGCCCGCGCGACCAAGAGTTCGACGCGTCGAGGATTAAAGCGCCGTTGCAAATCGACGATAAATTGCAATGCCGCAGGCGTGAGTACGCGATCCTGTCTCACTTGCGAAGGAGCCAAAATTTCAACGCCTTGAGGGGAAGCAGATGGAGGGGTCATGGGTGATAACCTCAAATTACAAATGCTAACGACAAACTTTCAGAACTCGGAATTGCGCCGGTACACCACCCAAGCAAAGTACGATGGCGGCGCTATTTGAGGCAAGCAGCATCTTGCTTGACAGAATAGCCCATAAGAAGGTATTGGATGCCGTGCAGAATGCTTCAGGTTCGGGAATCCAGGGTAGTTTGAGCAGTGGATTAGCAATAA
Organism: Candidatus Acidiferrum sp.; assembly: GCA_036497825.1. GTDB lineage: Bacteria > Acidobacteriota > Terriglobia > Acidiferrales > UBA7541 > Acidiferrum. The sequence goes on along the minus strand of DASXIT010000008.1, from coordinate 12,956 downwards.
CTCATTTCGAAGGACTGACCATGAATTGGACTCAGGTTTACGATCCCCTTGGCCACTGGTGGCTCTCGACGCTTGTTGCAGCACTTCCAGTAATCGTCCTTCTAGGAGCCCTGGCGCTACTGCACATGAAGGCCCATTGGGCGGCCCTGCTTGGTCTGGCAACTTCTCTGCTGATTGCTGTCGGAGTATTCCACATGCCGGCGGGGATGGGAGTCCGTGCGGCCGTGTATGGCGCAGCCTACGGCGCTTTTCCCATTGGGTGGATCATTCTCAATGTCATTTTCATGTATGACATGAACTGTGCGTCCGGCCGGTTCAAGGTCCTGCAAGAGACCTTGATGGGTATCACGCAAGATCGCCGGTTACAGTTGCTGCTCATCGCGTTCTCCTTCGGAGCATTTTTTGAAGGTGCGGCGGGATTTGGTACACCGGTCGCAGTCACCGCAGCAATCCTGATCGGCTTGGGATTTAAACCACTTCAAGCCTCTGGCTTATCGTTAATCGCGAACACTGCACCGGTGGCGTACGGAGCGTTGGGAACACCTTTGGTTGCACTTCAGGCGGTGACGGGCCTCGACCTGCTGCAATTGAGCGGCATGGCCGGAAGAATTCTGCCGTTCTTCTCGGTGCTGGTGCCGTTCTGGCTGTTATGGACATTCTGTGGATTCAACGGAATGATGGAAATCTGGCCTGCGATTCTGATCGCCGGAATTTTCTTCGCTATTCCCCAGTTTCTCATGTCGAATTTTCATGGCCCTTGGCTCGTGGACGTAGTTGCTGCCGTTTGCTCCATGGCCGCTTTAACTGTTTTCCTCTTTGTCTGGCATCCGAAGAAGATTTGGGGCTTCACAGGTCACGAAGTCGACCGCACCGCGCGCGGGCAACACGGTTACAACAAAAGGGAAGTCGCTAGAGCGTGGGTACCCTGGGCCATTCTTAGCGTGACGGTCTTCTTGTGGGGATTGCCAAGCGTCAAAGCGTTCCTGGATAAAATTTCAATTTTCAAAATTCCCATTGCTGGTCTGCATAACTTGATTCAGCGTGTACCTCCGGTAGTTGCAAAGCCAACCGCTGAAGCCGCCATGTTCAATTTGAATTGGCTGTCTGCATCGGGTACAGGTATTTTGATTGCGGCGATTATTGCCGGCGTGGTGATGGGCTTTGGTCCGCTGGAAATGTTGCGGCAGTACGGGAAGACTCTCTACAAGGTGCGTTTTTCTCTGATCACGATTTCGGCGATGATGGCGATTGGGTTCATGACCCGCTACTCAGGGCTTGATGCGACCATGGGTCTGGCATTTGCGCGCACCGGGAAATTTTATCCCTTCTTTGGCACCCTGCTGGGCTGGCTCGGTGTTGCGCTTACCGGTTCGGATACCTCTTCCAATGTACTTTTCGGCAGTTTGCAGAAGATCTCCGCCACGCAGGTGGGTGTTTCTCCCACATTAATGGCAGCCGCTAATAGCTGCGGCGGGGTCATGGGCAAGATGATCGACGCGCAGAGCATCGTCGTCGCCAGCACCGCGACGGAGTGGTATGGCCACGAGGGAGAAATCCTGCGCTACGTTTTCCTGCACAGCATTGCGCTGGCTAGTTTGGTGGGCGTGCTGGTGTTTCTGGAAGCGTACGTTTTTCCATTCACCCGGCTCGTGGTGCATTGAAGCACCTGATGACATCCTAATTTGTAGACGCCTCAGCGGCGCGTTAACGTGAGCGGTCAGGATTCTCTCTTTTCGTAGCTGGTGGGGCATACTAGTCTTGGGACCTGCTCATGAACCACCAACTCCTACTTCAATTCAGAGACATCGTTGGCGAGCGAGGTCTAATCTCTTCGAACGAAGAGTTGCATACCTACGAATGCGACGGCCTGACCAACTTTCGGGTGATGCCGCTGGCGGTGCTGCTCCCTACGGATACGCAACAAGTTCAGGCGATCGTGCGCATTTGCCATCGAGAGCGAATTCCGTTCGTGGCCAGAGGATCTGGAACTGGTTTGAGCGGAGGAGCATTGCCGGTTGAAAACGGGATTGTCATCAGCCTGGCGCGGATGAATCGCATCCTGGAAGTGGATTTGCCGAATGCGCGCGTGGTTGTCGAACCGGGCGTGATCAATCTGGAAGTGACCGGCCGGGTGCAACCGCAAGATTATTTCTACGCGCCGGACCCTTCCTCGCAATCGGTTTGCAGCATCGGAGGAAACGTCGCTGAGAATTCCGGAGGTGCGCACTGTCTGAAGTACGGGTTCACAACCACACATGTGCTTGGGCTCGAAGTCGTTCTTCCCGATGGCACGCTCGTACATTTAGGCGGGAAGAGTTTGGACACTCCAGGATATGACCTTGCGGGAGTGTTCGTTGGCTCGGAAGGAACGCTGGGAATCGCCACGAAAGTGATCTTGCGAATCGTTAAGCGTCCCGAATGCATTCGCACGCTGCTGGCAGCGTTTCCAGGTACCAACGAAGCTGGCGCTGCAGTAAGCGATATTATCGCCGCGGGCATGCTTCCCGCAGCCATCGAAATGATGGACAACCTGGCGATTCAGGCCGCGGAAGCCGCAGTGCATGCAAACTACCCAAATTGCGGCGGGCTTTTACTTGTGGAACTGGATGGCCCGGTTGCGGAAGTGGAATCCCTGCTGAAGAACGTCGCAGAAATTTGCACGAGGAATGGGGCGTGGGAGATCAGAGTGGCGCAAACGGATGCGGAGCGCGCGTTGGTGTGGAAGGGACGCAAGGCGGCATTCGCGGCGGTGGGAAGGATTTCGCCAAACTACATCGTGCAGGATGGAGTGATTCCCAGGACGGCGCTGCCACAGGTGATGAGCGAAATCGCGCGCCTTAGCGAAGAAACAGGACTTCGCGTTGCAAATGTTTTCCATGCAGGTGACGGAAATTTGCATCCACTAGTTCTCTACGACCGTCATATCGCTGGGCAGGAACAGGCTGCGGAATCATTGTCATACCGGATTCTGGAATTGTGCCTGGCGGCGGGCGGTTCGATCACCGGCGAGCACGGAGTGGGAGAAGAAAAGAAACAGATGATGTCCAAAATGTTCAGCGAGCCGGATTTGGTGACCATGCAGCGAGTTCGCTGCGCATTTGACCCGCTGCAGCTTTCCAACCCTACCAAGATATTTCCCACTCCCCGGCTGTGCGGAGAAAAGCCCGGTGAATATGTGGCCCACCCACTGGAATCCGCGGGAATCGCCGAGCGTTTTTGACAAGAGATGATGAACACATTCCACGGCCATGTTGAAAACTAGTTCCATCGAAGAAAAGCTTCGGGCGGCAGTAGGTTCTCAGAATTTGCGCGAGGCTACGGCTGCTGACATGGTTTCTGGAGTGCAGCCGCAATTTGTTGCCGAACCAGAGAACGAGCAGCAATTGGCCGCGTTGCTTGCCGCCGCGAACGAAGCCGCCATTGCTGTTGTTCCGCGAGGAGGTGGAACAAAACTTGATTGGGGCAATCCGCCGAAACGGGCAGAGGTGATTCTGTCGACAGTGAAGTTGAATCGATTTCTGGAACACGCGTGGGCGGATTTGACGGTTACCGTCGAGGCTGGTTGCACGCTGCAAACTTTGCAGAACACGCTGGCACAACACGGCCAAAGGCTGGCGTGTGACTGCTTATGGCCCGAGCACGCCACGATTGGAGGAGTTCTTTCTGCAAATGACAGTGGAGCACTGCGACTGCGTTTCGGTGCACTGCGCGATCTGGTCATTGGCGTGACGCTCGCTCTGGCGGATGGGACGTTGGCCAGCAGTGGCGGCAAAGTGGTAAAGAATGTTGCCGGCTACGATCTTCCAAAGTTAGCGACCGGAGCTTTCGGTACACTCGGAGTCATTACGCGCGCGGTATTTCGTTTGCATCCGCTGCCACGCAGCACAAAGAGCTTTTCGTTTACAGCAGAGAATTTCGCAACGATGCAACGGCATATTCTTTCCATTCAGGATTCAAAACTAGCTCACACCGCCTTGCAGATTCGCTGCGCCGGTAATGCTCAGCCGCTTCTCGATATTTTATTCGAAGCGACAGAGGCGGGGATTAGCGCACAACAATCACAACTGCAAAGGCTGCTCGGGCCCGCGAGTGTTGAGCAATGTTCCGAAATTGTCTGGAATGCACGACAGGCGCTTTGGCGTTCGACATCAGACAACGCCGCAATTGTGAAGATTAGCCTCTTGCCTGCAGAAATTGCAAAGACACTGGAAGCTTTGGAGAAGGTCGCTAACTCGCAAAAACTGCGGTGGCAAATGATCACGCAGGCGACGGGGATCGTCACGCTTCGATTGGAAGGCGACTCCGGTCACTTGACCGCAGCCATAGAGCAACTTCGCGGCGTGGTGGAGGGCCGTGGTGGCTCGGTGGTGATTTTGCATCGGCCAAAGGAACTTGCTTCCTTGAACGCTTGGGGAAATGCCGGCGACGCAATCAATCTGATGCGCGCTGTGAAAAAGCAGCTTGATCCGAAAAGCACACTGAATCCCGGACGATTCGTCGGAGGAATCTAATCGAATGGCCAGCGAGAACCAGAAACCGAATCTGCCCAGTGCCTTTGACTCGTATCATCCGCCGGCACTGGAAATTATTGAGAAGTGTGTGCATTGCGGCTTCTGCCTGCCGGTTTGCCCGACCTACGCTCTGTGGGGGCAGGAAATGGACTCTCCTCGCGGGCGAATCTATCTGATGAAGATGGCGCTGGAAGGCGCGACTGAAATGAATGAGAAATGGGTCGGCCACTTCGATACGTGTCTTGGCTGCGTGGCTTGTATGCCTGCCTGCCCGAGCGGAGTCGATTACGGAAAGCTCATCGAAGCGACGCGCGCGCAGATTGAGCGAAACTATCGACGGCCAATTGCAGATAAAGTTCAGCGGCGATTCTTGTTCGAGACTTTCACGAAACCGGAACGATTAAAGTTCCTACGCTGGCCGTTGTTGGCCTATCAGAAAAGCGGTTTGCAATCGGCGTTGCGGGCGATAGGTTTGTTCAGACTGTTGCCGAAATCTATGGGCGCGATGGATGCGCTGCTTCCGAATGTAAAGGCAACCGAAATGGTGGGGGTGATAACCCCAGCGCGGGGAGAGAAACGGAACCGGGTTGGGCTGATGCTGGGCTGCGTGCAGCGGACATTTTTCTCTCACGTGAATGCGGCTACAGCCCGCGTGCTTGCTGCGGAAGGTTGCGAAGTTGTGGCTCCCAGGGAGCAGGCATGTTGTGGTGCGCTGTTCGTGCACGCAGGAGAAGAAGAACGGGCCAAGGAACTGGCTCGAAAAACCATCGACATTTTCGAGCAAGCAAACGTCGAGGCGATCGTGATCAACGCCGCTGGTTGCGGTTCTAACGTCAAAGAATACGGCCACCTGCTACGCGACGATTCTGTGTATGCGGAAAGGGCCGTGCGTTTCGCCGCAAAATGTAAGGACATTAGCGAAATTCTTTCGGAATTATCGCCACGCGCGGAACGGAAACCGCTTCGCACTCGCGTGGCGTTCCATGATTCGTGCCATTTGCAGCATGCACAAGGCGTGCGCTCGCAGCCAAGGTCGTTGCTGGCGCAGATTCCAGGGATGCAAGTAATGGAAATTCCAGAGTCACCGATCTGCTGTGGTTCTGCGGGAATCTATAATCTAGTTCAACCGCAAGCAGCAACAGAATTGGGTGACCGCAAAGCGCAACTTATTGTGCCGCTGCAAGCGGATGTGGTGGCTACTGGAAATCCTGGGTGCATTCTGCAACTGCAAGCATCTTTGGGCCGTGGCAATCACCGCGTTCCGGTTGTGCACACAATTCAATTGCTGGACGCATCGATTCGCGGATTGCCGCTGAACACTCTTTTTTAAGCACTCTGAACGTGAGCTCTAGCGGTAAGCTTTCAGGAAAAAGTAAATCGTCATTCCAAACCCAAGAACGATGACCATGGCGCGAACTAGTCGCTGCGGCATTTTCTGCGCGAAGTGCGCCGCGGAATATCCGCCACAAGCGGCCCCCAGAATCATCACGATCGCTTGTGGCCACATGATGGAACCTGTCGCAATAAAGGTTGCGGTGGCCACACCGTTGATCACGGCTACCAAGACAATTTTCAGCGCGTTCATCGCGTGAATGTCGGTCATGCCTAGCGCCGCAAGCATCGCCAGATTCATGATACCGATTCCGCCGCCAAAATATCCGCCGTAGATCGCAACCAACAATTCAAACAGCGATGCACCGGCAATCGCCGTATTGCTGGCTTGGTGCGAAATGCCCGCAGAGATCCGTCCCGTCAGGTACCTCCCGAACGTAAACAGCAGTGTCGCTCCAAGCATCAGCCAGGGAATGACTCGAAGAAATGTGTGGGCGGGAGTATGAATCAATAGAAGTGCGCCTGCCAGGCCACCCACCAAACTCATGACGAGAAGTGGAAGAATTATGCGCCGGGGCAGATTCAATTTATTACGATAGGCGCCACCGCTGACGGCCGTGCCCACCCACAGCGACAAAGTGTTTGTGGCATTTGCCGGGACGGGCGCGACTCCGGTGAACAAGAGTGCCGGGAACGCCACAAAGCTCCCGCCGCCCGCCACGGCATTCATAGCTCCGCCAATCGCACCGGCTAAAAATAGGAAGATGGCGTGTGAAAAGCTCAAGCGAATCTTCTATCACGAATCCGGAGACAAACTCCAGAAAGGATTGTCACTAAAAATTGCTTCGCTGTTCAAAATTGACAAAACCTACGCTATATCTGGATTTGGGATTTGGAAGTCGCGAACGATGGCATCAAGGTCGTGACAGGCAACAATAAACTGACGCAGGGTCCGGCGTGTGGCGCCGAAAGTGTCAAATTCTTCTACTTTTAGACCGTCTTCCTCGTAAGCGCGCCGAAATTCCACAAATTTTCCTGTTAATTGGTAAATGATTTTTGGGTCCACAAGATTGTCGATTCGAGGCTCCGCGGAAATTCCGCTGGCATTCAGCCGGACTTGCCACGCATAGGGAGGGGAAATGACCACGTCGCCGCCGATAAACTCGCTCCAGTGCATATGATTTCGAAACGCAGCTGAAAGCAAGCGAATGCGATATCCGCGTTCGCGAAACAGTTTGTAAGCCTTTTTGAAAATGGCGACTCCGGCCCATTCAAAATATCCAGGGTCGATACTGATGCTTTCCTTTTCCGCGACCACTTTCAGCCAGTCATCGATACGCCCAACCATGATCGTGCACACCGGTCCCATCGTTGAAATGTCTTTGCCTTCTTTCTCTCTTCTTTTTAAGCCGCGTTCAACTGCCTCTGCCACTGCGATGCACTGCGGCAACGTAAAGGAAACAGTCGCGTTGATACTGATACCGCGATAGGTCGCCTCTTCGATGGCAGGAATGCCAGCGCTGGTGGCGGGAATTTTTACGATCATATTGGGCGCGATCTGGCTGAACTCTTCGGCCTGCTGCACGATTGCTGCGGTGTTGTTGAACAATCGAGGATCCGTTTGAATCGAAAGCCTTCCGTTGCGTCCTCGTTGCGCATCGTAAATCGGTTTTAGCAGGCTGGCACTTTTGGCGGAAATTTCCCGGACCAATTGCCATCCAATTTCGTCTTCGCTAGCGGTTGGCCGCTCGGCAAGAATTTGCTGAATGCGATCTTTCCACAGCGGCATCTCTTTTTTCAGTAAACCGACTACAATTACCGGATTACACGTTGCCCCCACGGCGCCATGCTCAATGGAATATGTCAGTTCTTGAATGGAGGCAGAGTCGTTCCACAAACACGTGGGAGTGGTTTGCGTCATTTCATGCAAAGGGCTTTTGTAAGTTTCACGGACGCCTGATGGTGCCATTTGTGCCTCCAACCTAAATCTTGCTCGCTACTTGGCCGCGACTGCCGAAGAAACAGCGCACGGCCTGGATTGCAGATGGGAACTTTCAGCCGCAACCGCAATCTCAAGCGACTTCAAGCCGTCGTCGCCAGTTACCTTGGGAGCCTTATCAGTCAAAATTGTGTGCACGAAGTCGCGGACTTCGGCAAGATACGCATCGGCAAATCGAGTGAGGAAATGGTCCGCAAGCATCTGATTGCTCCCATGCGAGGTCAGAAATGTGACAGGCGTTTGCTGCAGGCTTCCGACAAAAATCGAACCTTTCGATCCCACGATCTCTGTCCGTACGTCGTAGCCATAGACCGCTTGAACGTAAGATTCCACGTTGCCGATGCCCCCACGGGAAAATTTCATATTCACAATACTCGCGACAACGTCGTTGTATTTCGCAACTTCGGGGCGAATCGCCACGGTCGTGTATGCATGAACTTCAGTTACTTCGTCATTCATCACCCAACGCGCCAGGTCAAAGTCATGGATTGTGTTATTGTAAAAAACCATTCCATTTACGCCAGACTGATAAGCCGCCATGGGAGGCTCATCTTTGTCCCGCCCGACGGACTTGAAGATCAGCGGCGTCCCAATCTCCCCGGCTTCAATTCTCTTGAACGCGGCAGCGTATGCAGGATCGTAGCGGCGCATAAAACCGATTTGCAGTCGAACGCCCCCGCGGTCGACCTCTTTGAGCGCATCATGCGCGTCGTCAAGAGTGAGGGCGAGCGGCTTCTCGCAGAGAATATCTTTTCCGGCCGCTGCAGCGATACGAACCGCTTGGGCATGAAATTTATCTGGTGTTGCGATCAACACGCTTTGAATATCCCTGTGCGCCAGCATTTCTTCCAGGCTGGCAAAAGAATGTTCGATCTCCAATTCATCGGCAACTTGCCGGGCTCTAGCGCCGGCAACATCAGCGACAGCGACGAGCCGCGCTTCGGGAACAAGTCGCCGAAGATTCTCGGCATGCCGCTTGCCCATCTCCCCCACACCTAGGACACCAATTCCCAACTTGGCCATGTAGAATCTCCGGCGAAAATCTTAGCGCTTTGACAACAAAAATAAAACAAGATTTTGTAAAGCAATAGATTGACCCATATTCTCTCGATGGAAATGGCGGAGCATCAAAACATGAAATCATCAATAAGGAAAGGTATAATCATCGAAATGTTGCCCTTTCGGTCCAAGACGGTGGCGGATTTGATGGATGAGCTCTGGACGGGATTTCAGAGCGATTATGGAGAATGCCCGGCGAAGCATGCCATGATAAACTAAACGCTTAGATACTCTTTCTTAGCCCCGGCGACGACCGGCAACAGGGGAACGCGCGTGAAATTACAGAAAGTTAGAGTTTTATGCATTACCCCAGATAGGGTACACTCACGACATTTCTATGGCTAATACACGAAAAAAGAATCCACTAAAAAACGGTAGCAAGACCGCAAGCATCTATGATGTTGCTCGCGAGTCCAAGGTGTCCGTGTTTACGGTTTCGGCGGTGGTCAACAACAAAGCCCACGTTGGCAAAAAGCTTCGAGAGCGGGTAGAAGCGGCCATTCGCAAACTAAATTACCGGCCTAACTTGCTGGCGCGTAGCTTGGCGAAGCAGAAGACCCACACCATCGGCATGATTGTTCCCGATATTGGCAATCCATTTTTCCCGATGGTGGTACGCGGAGCTGAAGACGCCGCCCAGAAGCGTGGTTACAATCTGCTGCTCTGCAATAGCGACGACACGCAGATCAAAGAAGAGAGCGCATTAGAGCTACTCCTGTCCAAACGGGTTGATGGGATTCTCCTGACCAAGGCGATCTGCGAGCTTTCCCCCTCAATTAGCCAGATGATGCAAGAAATGAAAATACCGATTGTTCTGGTGATGCGCACGTACCCGAAGATCTCCAAAGACGCCATAATCACGGACGATTACAAGGGTGCCTACGAGGCGGTCGCACATTTAGCGCGTGCTGGCAGGAAGCGTATTGGTCTGATCGGCGGTCCCCTGAAGGTGAGCAACGGAAAGGCCCGATGGCAGGGTTTTCACGACGCATTGAAAGATAACAAGCTGATCTATGATCCGGCGCTGGTAATCGAAGGCGATTACCGCACAGAGTCCGGCTATCGAGGAGGGAATTTATTGCTTTCGCATCGGCCGGATGGTGTTTACGTCGCAAATTATTTGATGACCGTTGGCTTTTTGAAGGCTGCCGAAGAAATGGGATTGCGCTGCCCGGAAGATTTCGGTTTAGTCAGCTTTGATGATTATCCCTGGCTGGGCATTTTTCGCCCCCGGCTTACAACAGTAGAGCTGCCAAAATATCAGTTAGGTTTCGAAGCGGCGGAATTGCTTTTGGATCGAATCGCCGGGAAAACAGGGCCAAGCGTGTTGCGAAAGCTGTTGCCAGAGCTGCGAGTGCGGGAATCTTGCGGTTTCAAGTTACCTGGCGCGCGTGTTGCGAGTGAGTAAGACGAGTCTTATTCGAGGCGCCCACAAGCCTGCCAATATCCATTCTGGATTCCATCTCCCCGCATTTATTTAAATCGTTTCAGCATCTGATTCGAATAATTCATCATCGCTAAGTGGCTAATTTCAAACCGCTATTGTCTTTGCACTTGGCGAGCGCCAGAAAGCGCTTGACAAAAGGCATTTGCTGCATTAAAAGCGCTTAGCAAGAATGATGTTTTCGCATCGCAAAGTACATGCTTCAGGCGGCTTAACAGCCTCCGGAAGTTCAATAGGGAAGACTGGCGAGCGCCGGTGCAGTCCCGAAGCGAGAGTGGAGTTCGCGGGACGTCGCTCATCGAGGGCCACAACTTGACCGGTATTCATACTGAAAAAAGGGAGATTCGGCATGAACGCACGATGTCTCGCAAGTAAGGCGAAGCAATATCTGGCCCGTTTGGCAAACCACCACTCTATCGCACCCCTCAGTTTGACGGGGCTAGCGTTGTTGCTGCTGTTTGGAACTGTGCTGCACGCGGGAGTAACGGCCAGCATCTCCGGGACGGTAACAGACGCAAGCGGTGCCGCAGTGCAAGGGGCAATCGTCACCGCTACCAATGTCGACACGGGTGTTGTTTCCACCCAACAAACCAACGGCCAGGGCTATTACTCATTCCAATCCCTCCCTCTCGGGAAGTATACGATCAGCGTTGAACAGAAGGGGTTCAAGACCTACCAGCGGACCGGTCTGGTCCTCGACGTCAACTCCGCTCTGGTGGTCGACGTTCCACTGCAAGTTGGCCAGTCTAGCGAAAAGATTGAAGTTTCTAGCGCGGCGCTTCAAGTGGAAACCGCCAACACTCAGATGGGTGAGGTGATCGAAGGCAAGGAGATGACGGATGTTCCACTGGTAACCCGCAGCTATACTGACCTGCTAGCCCTTCAACCGGGCGTGGTCTCCTCATCTTCCGGCATGAATGGCGCGCTAGGTGGATCATTTACTTCCGCCGGGTTTTCGCCACCGCTGGTATCGGGCAGTGAAAATGCCGGCGCGCTATCCGTAAATGGAATGCGCGAGGCGGCCAACGGGTTCATTTTGAACGGCATCCTTGTGCAAGAGACCGGTTTTTCTGGGGCGGGAGCCATTCCGAATCTCGATTCGATCGCCGAGTTCCGGATTCTTACCAACAACTTCGACGCGGAATACGGGAACTATAGCGGCGGACAGATTAACGTGATCACCAAATCCGGCACGAATGACTGGCACGGCAACGCCTTTGAGTTTTTGCGCAACACCGATTTTGATGCCGCTAACTTTTTTGACCAGGGGCATCGTGGCACGTACCATCAGAATCAGTTCGGAGGAACATTCGGCGGCCCAATCAAGCGCGACAAAGTGTTTTTCTTCGTTGACTATCAGGGGAATCGGCTAATTCAACCCGTGACCCAGAACTTTTCAGGAGCCCCGACTGCTGCGACTGAGTCAGGCAACCTAACTGGAATCACTTCGAGTTTGACGGGAGCGGTGAACGGAGCTGCATGGGCGCAGCAATTAAACACGCAACTTAATCTGCCGACGAACACGATCTTTGTGGGAGAGCCCTATTACACCAATGGCTGTGTAAGTTACTCTCAATGTGTGTTTCCGAATGCGCAGTTGTCCACCAGCGCGTTTTCTCCAATTTCCCAAAATCTTCTCAAGTACATACTTCCGGCCAATGGTGCAATCGCGCAAAATGGGACGGGTAACTTCTCCACTACCGCCGGCAAAATCAATTTGGATGACAACAAGTTCAGCACCCGACTGGATGCAAACACCGGGATCGGGCTACTTTCCGGTTACTATTACTTCGACCGTTTCAATCGCATAGACCCGTACTGGCAGTCCAACGCACCGTTGTATCCGGGATTCAGTGTCGACAGCAACGGACAAACCCACAACATTAATCTTGGCGACACCAAAACATTTGGCTCCGCCTCCGTGAATGAATTCCGTCTTGGCTATTTCCGGTTGGACACGAAATTCAACCAACCGCAGGGGGGCACAGGAGTCACTTTGGCCGGCCTCGGATTTGCTTCTGGCTCCAATGGAGCTCCGGGCGTCTTCGTTGGGACTCCCAGCGTGCAAGGCGTACCGGAAATTGATTTCAATAACTTCGTGATAGGTGTTCCGAGCCGGCCGAATCAGCTGGTCGAAAACATTTACCAAGTACTGGATAACTACAGCCGAATCGTCGGCAAGCATACATTCAAGTTCGGCGGACAATTCCACTACAATCAATTAGAAGAAAACCTTTCCAACGTCGCAAACGGCAATTTTTTCTTCGGCAGCAACTTTAGCGGTCAGCCAAGCGAAACCGGCAGTGATTTCGTTGATTTCCTTCTCGGCGCTCCTGCCTCTTATGTTCAGGGGCAATCCTACCCTTCTTACGGCCGTAACTTTTATTTTGGTCTGTACGCGCAGGACAGTTGGCGCGTGAAGTCGAACCTAACCTTCAACTACGGTTTGCGCTACGACGTGAGCGCCCCGTGGCACGAAAAATTTAACGAAATTCAAACTCTGATACCCGGCGAACAGTCCATCGTTTTCCCGGGTTCACCAATCGGCTGGGTTTTTCCCGGCGATCCTGGCGTTCCCAGTTCCTTGGCTCCGACCCGCTGGAATAACTTT
>DASXIT010000007.1:0-57962 GCA_036497825.1 Candidatus Acidiferrum sp. | reverse complement strand
GAATGGTGTTGGCTCGCACATAGGCGTTGTCGAGTCGCCCCGATCCCGGCCGGTAATACGCGTTTTGGACCCGCTGCACATAATTTCGCGTCTCTCGATAAGCCGGAATGCCATGAGCCCGATCCACCGCTCCCTCTCCAGCATTGTACGCTGCCAGAGCCAAGTCGAGGTTGCCATTGTATCGTTCTAGCAACGTCTTCAAATACCGTACCCCGGCGTCCACATTCTGCTTCGGGTTGAACGCATCATTCGCCCCGAAACGTTGCGCCGTGGTTGGAATCAACTGCATCAGCCCGATAGCACCCTTGCGCGAGTAGGCTCCAGGGTTCCAGTTTGATTCCGTTTCGATCACCGCCCGAACCAGCGCGGGGTCTACACGATGCCGTTCTGCCGCTTCTTGCACCAACTGATCCGCGCCATCCCGGTCAATGCTCATTGGCCGCCGACTGCCGCCCATGAACGTCATCTCGCCTTGCAGGTAAATATTTGGATGCGCTGGTGGCGTCTTCAGCTGCGCGATATTAGGCGGCTCAGAATTCACAAACAGCTTGCGTCCATCGATATTCGTAACCGACATGATCTGTGCTGCGGCGGGCCGTGAACTGCCCAGCAAGCCTGCCAAAGCCACAGAAAACACTAAGGCTACACGCACTGCTGTAAGGCTTGAATTGTGAACACGCCTCGGGGAAGGCATAGGGTATGTCTCTAAGAATCCGCTAGCTGCGTAACGCTTAACGCATTTGTAGGGGCCGCCTTCTGAGGCGGGCCGCCACCGAAACCACTTCTGGAATCAATCTGTAACCGTAACAAGCCGTTAGAAGGCGCTTGAAAATGCAGGTTACAGACCCGCAACCTACATCCCGCTGCGGAGCATGGACGTGGTTGCGCACTCGGTGGATTATAGCAATGGTTCGAGGAGGCTGGGAACGCTCTGCAAGGCACTTTTTAGGGCAGTTGTGTCTTTTCCGCCAGCCTCTGCCAAATCGGGTCTGCCGCCGCCGGAGCCCCCTACTTGCTTGGCTAACGCCTGTATCAGCTTGCCAGCATGGACTTTAGAGGTCAGATCCTTGGTCACTCCGGCAATTAGGGCTACTTTCTCCCCGTCGGGCATGCCCAAGGCGACAATTCCAGATCCTAGCTTCTGCCGCAGCGAGTCGACCAACTGGCGCAGTCCTTCGCGGTCCACATTTTCCACTTCGCCGACAATAACCTTAACACCATTAATTATTTGACCTTGGTTGTAGAGAATATCGAGCTGGTCGAGTGCACCCTTGCGTTTCTGTGCGCCTAGATCCTTTTCCAGTTGCTTAGCGGTTTGCGAGAGTTTTTCCACGCTAGCCAACAGGCTATCCTCGGCGACGTTTAGTTTGGCGGCCAGCTCGCGCACGGTTTGCGCTTGGTGCTGGTAATGAGATAAAGCCCCCAGACCCGTTACTGCTTCGATGCGTCGAACGCCCGCCGCCACCGATTCCTCGCTGACTATTTTCAGCACGCCGATGTCGCCGATGCGTTGCACGTGCGTGCCGCCGCATAGTTCCTTGGAATAAAAACCGCGCGGCGCTCGTGGATCGGGAATAGTGACCACGCGCACGTTGCTCTCTGGATATTTGTCGCCGAAGAAAGCCAGCGCGCCGGAACTGAGCGCTTCTTCCAGCGACATGATTCCGGTTTCGATTTGCGTGTTCAGGCGAATCTCTTCGTTCACCTGCTGCTCAATGTCCTGAAGCTCTTCCACCCCTACTGGCGCGAAGTGCGAAAAATCGAAACGCAAACGGTCCGGAGCATTTAGTGAACCGGCCTGTTTCACATGTGTTCCCAGAATATTGCGTAGAGCCGCATGGACCAGATGCGTCCCGCTGTGATTGCGAATCACGCGCGCGCGACGTTCCGCATCAGCGATCACCCTGACGTGGTCGCCGACACGCAGCGTTTCTTTCGCCATGACCTTGTGGGCGACTAGCCCCGCCACCGGATAATACGCGCCGGTCACTTCTGCAACTTGCGTCGAGCCAGACGGATCGTAAAACGCGCCGGTATCAGCCACCTGCCCACCCGACTCCGCGTAGATCACGGTGCGGTCGAGCACCACTTCGCCCTGTTCGCCAGCCTTCAGTTCACCGACCGCGCCGCTCTTCGTGATGATCGCCTCAATGCGACAATCTTTATCCTTCGTCGCGGTGTAGAAATTCTTCTCCGTCTTGAACGTCTCCGCAATCTTCGCAAACGCCGGATTCGCCGAATCCTTTGATCCGCCTTTCCATGAAGCGCGTGCTCGAGTGCGCTGCTCCAGCATTTCCCTCTCAAATCCGGCCTCATCGAGCTGTATGCCCTCATCCCTTAGACTGTCTCTGATGAAGTCGAGCGGCAAGCCGTAAGTGTCGTACAGTTTGAACGCCAGCCGACCAGCGTAAGCAGGTAGATTCGGTAGGCCAGCGGTCTCCGCTGTCAGGCGCAGCGATTGGATCTGCTGGTCTAATTCTTTCAATCCGACCGCGACGGTATGTCCGAACCGCTTTTCTTCAGCTAGAACAATTTGAGGTACACGCGCAGCATTGGGCTCATGCAGTTCGGGATAAGCCTTGCCCATCAGATCGCGCACGGCATTCACCATTTCGTAGAGAAACGGTTTGTTGGCGCCAAGTAGGCGGCCATGACGGATCGCACGCCGCATAATCTTGCGCAGCACGTAGCCACGCCCTTCATTTGAGGGCAACACACCGTCGGTAATTAAAAATGTGGTCGCGCGCGCGTGATCCGCAATGACTCGTAACGACGCCGCGCTGCTCTTGCGATCCTCCGTTTTCAATTCATCTGCTTCATTCACACCAGTAAGCTGTGCGGCACGATCAATCAGTGGCGTAAAAAAATCTGTGTCGTAATTGGAGATGACACCTTGCAGAACCGCAGCCAATCGTTCCAAGCCCATCCCCGTATCGATCGAAGGCTTTGGTAGAGGAGTGAGCGTGCCGCTGGAATCGCGATTGAATTGCATGAAAACCAGATTCCAGATTTCGACGTAGCGGCCGCAATCACATGGAAACTTGCAATCGGTGTGGCCTTCATCGGAAGCGATTGGGCCCATATCGTAATGAATTTCGCTGCACGGCCCGCACGGCCCGGTATCGCCCATGGCCCAGAAATTATCTTTCAATCCTGGAATTGCGAAGATGCGATCCGCAGTCACTTTCTGCTCCAGCCACAGCTTGTCGGCTTCTTCGTCGACGCCCAGCGTTATGCCAGGAGCAACTTCCGCTCCACCAAAAATCGTTACATATAATTTGTCGGCAGGAATGCCAAACCATTGCGGCGAAGTGATCAGTTCCCATGCATACGCAATCGCATCTTTCTTGAAATAATCGCCAAAGGAAAAATTTCCCAGCATTTCAAAAAACGTGTGATGCCGCTTGGTGAAGCCCACATTCTCCAGATCGTTGTGCTTGCCGCCCGCGCGCACACATTTCTGCGAGGTCGTGGCGCGCGTGTAATCGCGCTTCTCGAGCCCCAGAAATACATCCTTAAACTGGTTCATCCCCGCATTGGTGAATAGCAACGTGGGGTCGCCATGGGGCACTAGCGAAGAACTCTTCACCCGCCGGTGTCCCTTGCCCTCAAAAAATTGCAGAAACTTTTCCCGTATCTCGTTGCCGCTGGGTTTACTTTTGCCGTTCGCAGTCAAGTCAGCCTCGTCTAAGCATCAGTTCCAAACACAAGATTATCGCATAGCCACAGCGTGGATGCAGGCTCGTAGGGGCGGCTTTACGCCGCCCTTCGGTTTTAGGTTGATGGTTTAGGTTATGTAGCGAGCGCCTTTTTATCCTGAGCAAAACGAAGGAGGCGGGCGCCTATGGAGTGCGGCTTGCCTTGAGGTACGAAGGGCAGTCCGACTGCCGCTTTTACGGCCTCGCCAAATCGTAAATCGCAAAAGCGGGAGCCAGGCTCCCGCACTCCACATTTGTGCCACACAGGCTGAAGCCTGTGCTACTCGTATGATACGCGGACCGCCTCCTTTCGCAGTTCAGGATAAACAGAAGGCGCCCGCTACACACAGGACCTCAACTGACAATTCAGGCAGATTTCCTACGTTGCAATGCTTTGCCGCGGAAAGGCACCGCGACTCAGCATGACAAGTCTCGAGCAGAGTCGAAATGGCGAAAGGAAATTGTGAAGTGTCGGCGCGAGAAAGACCGATTGTCGGCCGACATTTACGGATTCTCTTCGAATAGAAATGCGAAAGATCTGTGCGAACAAATCTCGATATACAGCAAAAGTAAAACGTGAAAAGTAGTAACAATGGTAAATAGGCCGTTGTATTCGAATGCAAAGTAAAAATGTCGGCGGCCGACATTTTTATCGCCAGCAAACTAAATGTTCACCTTCTATTCCGGCAAATCCACACTCCGTTTCTCTGAGCAGACCTGCGTTCGTCGTTGCTATCATATCGGCGTGAATCTTCGGAGGGAAAATGTTTGAAAGGCAAATGATTGCCGGGTGGGGCGATATGGATTTCAACAGTCACATGCGGAACACGGCCTATCTCGATAAGTCGGCCGATCTGCGCATGATGTACTTTTCCGAAAACGGATTTCCGATGCAGGAATTCATGCGCTTACGACTAGGTCCGGTGGTTATGCACGATGCGATGGACTATTTTCGGGAAGTTGGTTTGCTGGAAGAGTTGCGGGTGACTCTGGAACTTGTGGAACTGGCCGCCGTTGGTTCGCGGTTCGCGATACAGAACACTTTTTTCCGCGCCGACGGAAAAATGGCGGCCCGCGTGAAGAGCAGAGGCGGGTGGATGGACCTCACAGCGCGAAAACTGGTTGCTCCGCCTGATGGATTGTTGACTGCCTTGCGAAGCGCGCCTCGTTCCGAAGATTTTGTCGAGACACCTTCGAGTGTGAAATAGCGGCGAATCTAATCTGCGTCATCCGACACATCGACATCGGGGACTTCTTCGTGAGTGATCCGGTAGAGTTCTTTTCGAATGATATCGGAATGGAATCCTGCAGCGACCAATGACCGGTACAGGGATGCGATCTTCTTATCGCTGATTTCACCGCGGAATAGGCGCAATTTACGTTCAATGCGATGCCGTACCATTGCCGCCGGATCGTTTTCTTCCGCGGAATCTTTCAAAGCTTTTCTAATGTGCTTATCGGGAACGCCTCGCGCACGCAAATCGCGGGCGATGCGAAATGCGCCTTGTTTTCGTGATTCGGTGTGCAAACGCGTGAATTGTTTTGCATAGCGCGCATCGTCGAGCAGGTTTTGCCCTTTCAGGCGCTCTACCACGTTCTTCACCAGCTTTTCATCTTCGCAGCGACGCGCGAGGGCCTTCTTCATTTCGTGTACGGAATGCGCGCGGCGCATCAGTATCTTGATCGCGGCTTTGTAGAGCACGGATTCTGTTTCGAGTTGGCGCGGCTTTCCAAACACAAGAGAAGCATAGGGGAAGAAGTGGCGAGTGGCTAGCGGTTTGGAGTGCGGGAGCCCGGCTCCCGCTTTTACGGTTTGCGATTGGCCGAATCTGCAAAAGCGGCAGCTGGACTGGCGCACTCATAGTTCCTCGCCAATCTTTGTAGATGCGTGCATGTTCCTAATTCTGGGCGTAAGATAGCCGAAGTCCCCCGCTTCGGACCTGTGAGCACGCGATGCCTTCCTTCAGCCAATTCGCAAAATCCGGCATTTTTCAGGCGGGTTTGATTCTTGCCCCGGGCGTGGTGCTTCTGTTTGCGGGGGGGTGTAACAACAGTTGTTTCGTCGGCGTGATCAATCCTCCAAACAACTCGCTCACGGTGGTTGCAAGCACGCCACCTCCCGTGTGCTCGCTTTCGCAAACAATGACAGCGGTGAAAGTCGTCGCTAACATGGTTCCAAGCTGCGCCAATTGCGCCGCTTCGCAGCAAGTGAGCCACGTGTATCTGTATCTCAGCGGAATCGAGCTTCACCCCGGAACGGTTGCAGATGAAAATTCGCTCGACTGGCAGGAACTTGCTCCAGACCTGGCCAAGCAATCGCGATTGGTCGATCTGGCTGGAGAGCCTGCATCGCATGCTTTCGCTATGCCTTTCGAGGTGACCGGCCATGTCCCCGCTGGCACATATTACCAGCTCCGTCTGCGCCTTTCGCCAGCGGTAACTTCTCGAAGCCAGAGTGCAGAATCTGCGGGAGCAAATCCTTGTGCTGCTTCCGGTCACGCCAGCTGTCTGGTGAATGCAGATGGCAACGTCCACGCGCTACAGGCTGTGGATGGCCACGAATACATGAGCGTGCAATTGAATTCTCCGCTCGATGTTCGCCCGGGGCGCCTCAACCAAATTGATATGCAACTTCGTCCGGAATGGTCTCTGCGGAAAACATCCGCTGGAAGTGTTGAACTCGCGCCTTTCATTCAGGGCGAGGTTGTTGGGAACTCCAATCTCCCGATCGGCGCGTTGAACTAGGCAAAAACGGCATTCGGGAGAATGGCGTTCCCAGGGGCTGATGTGCGCGATGACCCGCCATACGTGCGCCAGATCACGCAGACCGAACAAGTCCGATATCAAAGTTTGATGGGCAATCCTGCTGAAAATGAATGGGTTGCTTGCTAGCCAGGTTGGTACAGCGATTGCAGTTCCCCGTGGCGGGGAGAACTGAACATGGCCTATGTGATTATTGATTCCTGCACGAAAGACGAGCACTGCATCGAAACCTGCCCGGTGAATTGCATTCATCCGACGAAAGACGAAGCCGATTTCGCCACTGCTCCGCAGCTTTATGTGAACCCGAACGACTGCATCGATTGCGGCGCGTGCATCCCGGTCTGCCCGACGGGCTCGATCTTTGCGCTGGACGACCTGCCGGCGGAGCACGAGGCGTTTGTCGCCAAGAATGCGGCGCACTATAACTAGTTTTCAGTTGTCAGTTTTAAGTAAAAGGCTTTCTATCCGCCCAGAAAAAACTCACCAAGGCCCAGCCCTGGTGAGTTTTTCTTTTTTCTAATATCCGAAATTTTCGAACCCAAAAACTTCCATTGAAACGAAAAGAAGGTGTTTTATTAGATTTCCAACAGGTTGGGATGGTTTATCACCAGCACTACTAATCCAAGCAAAAACCAAGATAGGTTGACAGCTCCCCAAGCGAGCTTTTTTGTTCGTTTCGGTGCGTCCGGCCGGAGTGACAATAAGGTGCAAAGCCCAAGTAAGAACACTCATGAAGGCGAAAACGATCGCGATAACTGGAGAAAGGAAACTTGCCCAACTCATGTCAATACGGGCTACTGAGCAGAAAAGCACAAAGCCAGAAACGATAGTTGGGGAAGGGATAAGACCCTGACCCCCAAGAGCTATTCGCGAGGAGGTGCTGCATATTTGGCCTTCGGCCACATTTGATGTTACTTCCGCGAGAAGCGCTCGAAGTCGGCCATTTGCGAGGCCATTTCTTCGCGGGCGGCGTCGGCGGCGGAACGAATACCCTGAATGCGCAGCTTGAATTCGTCGGCGTTGGACGCGCGAGCCAAGGCTTCGTCGAGAGTGATGAGTTCCTTGGTATAAAGATCGAAGAGCGATTGATCGAAGGTCTGCATGCCGTACTGCGAAGTACCGGCGGCGATGGCGTCGTGAATCAGGCGCGTTTTATCGGCGTTGATGATGCAATCCTTGATGTACGCGGTGGCGATCATGATTTCGACGGCAGGGACGCGGCCTTTGTCATCGGCGCGGCGCACCAGGCGTTGTGAGACGACAGCCTTCAACGTAGCGGCAAGCTGCAAACGGATCTGTTTTTGTTCGGGCGGAGGAAACACCGCGATAATACGCTGAATGGTTTCCGTAGCGTCCAAAGTGTGCAACGTAGAGAAAACCATGTGGCCGGTCTCCGCAGCGAGCAGGGCCGTAGAAATGGTTTCCAGGTCGCGCATTTCGCCAACCAGAATCACGTCGGGGTCCTGACGCAATCCGGCGCGCAAGGCAGTGGAAAAGTTTGCGGTGTCAACTTCCACCTCGCGCTGATTGATGAAGCTGCGCTTGTCGCGATGGAGGAATTCGATAGGATCCTCGATCGTGATGATGTGATCGGCGCGATTTGCGTTGATGCGGTCGATCATGGCGGCGAGGGTGGTGGACTTACCGGAACCGGTGGTGCCGGTGACGAGCACAAGGCCGCGTTGTTCCTCGCAAATCTTGCTGATGACCGCAGGAAGATTCAGTTCCTCAACCGTGCGGATCTTGGTGGGAATAACGCGCAAAACCATTCCCACGTTGCCGCGCTGCTGAAACACGTTCACACGAAAACGGCCCAAGCCTGCGACGCCGTACGCCATATCCAGTTCAGCGGTTTCCTTGAACTTTTGCTTCTGCCGATTGGTCATCATGCTAAACGCCATGGAGAGCATTTCTTCCGGAGTGATGCGTGGCACGTCGGTGATCGGGGTCAATAAGCCGTCGACGCGGAGATAAGGGTGGTTGCCGACTTTCAGGTGCAAGTCGGAAGATTTGTTTTCAACGGCGCGACGTAACAGATCGTCGATACTGAGAGCCATAGCAGTCATACCCCGCAGGAATGCGTTTCCTTCATGAACCTAGCACCCGCGGGTTACCTCAACAAGGAATGCGCGATTTGGAGTTGCTGTGTAGTTACCTGAGCTTGCGGACAGGGATGGCGAAGAGCGTGCGGCGTAAAGCCGCTCCTACGAAGAGAATGGCCAAGGAAAAAGCAGATTCCAAGGTCCGTTCAAAAGGCGAACGAGGTGTGGATTGGCTGGCGTTTTATGGAGTGCGGGAGCCGGGCTCCCGCTTTGCGATTGTAACTGCGCATAGACTGCAAAAGCGGCAGTTGGACTGCCGCACTCCAAATCAAATGTCGGACTTGCGGAGGAATAGGGAGTCGTAGAGCAGGCCGGCTAGGAAGCCGCCGATGAGTGGACCGATCCAGTAGACGCCCTGGTTGAGCCAGTGATTGGAGGCGAAGGCTGGGCCAAAGGCGCGCGCCGGGTTCAGCGCTCCTCCCGTGAAGGGGCCGGCGACGATAATGCCCATTGTGATAGTGAGACCAATGCCGAAGCCACCGATCGCGCGAAAGGTGCCGCGCTCGTCCACGGCGGTGGCGAAAACGACTAGCACCAGAAAGAAAGTTGTGGTGGCTTCGAGGGCCAGTCCACCCCAGCGCGGGAAATCGGCCATTAAGGCGGGCGTGCCAAGCGCCGCGGTGCGCCAGGTTTCCGTGGGGATGACCAGCTTCAGCAAGAATGCGGCAGCCGTCGCGCCGAGCAATTGCGCGCCCCAGTAAGAGAGAGCGTCGAGCGTGTTCAGCCGCTTGGTGACCCAGAAGCCAATAGTGATGGCTGGATTGAAATGGCCGCCGGAAATGTGGCCGAGCGCGGAGACCATGATGGCGATGGCTAACCCGTGGGCCAGTGCAATGGCCAACAGACCGATGCCGCCGGTGCTGTTGCTGCGCAGTTGGAAGTCCACACACACCGCACCTGCGCCGAAAAAAATCAGCGCGAACGTGCCGAGGAATTCGGCGGTTAATTTTTGCGTAAGGTTGTACATCCAGCGGCCTCCGGGCAGTGCGTAGCGTACAACAATTGAAGCGAGAGGATTCTAACATGGGTGAGGGAGGTGCTTTTTGTGAAAGGAGATTTGGAGTGCGCGAGCCGGGCTCCCGCTTTTGGGATTAGAAATGGGGCTCATATTGAAAAAGCGAGAGTTGGACTGACCTTCGTAGCTCAGGACGAGCCGCACTCCAAGAGCGGACCGCCTCAGAAGGCGGTCCGTACATTGACAGAAGAAAAAAGCAGATCCCTCACCGACAAAAAACGTGGGCGAGGGATGACATCCGTTGGATTAGTTTCCCATCAAGAAAGAGGCCAAGGATGATCAAAGCCGGATTTACGTTTCGCTTTAGCGGGCGGCGGCGACTGGCGTGTTGACCGGGGTTAGCCAGTTGTGGCGATCGGCTTTTTTGCCGCTGGTGATGGCGAAGAATTCCTCTTGAATTTTGCGGGTGATGGGGCCGGCAGACCCTTTGCCAATCGCGATCTTGTCGATTGAGCGGATCGGCGTGACTTCCACGGCGGTGCCAACAAAGAAAACTTCGTCGGCGATGTACAGCATCTCGCGCGGAATCACGGATTCCTTCACGGTGATGTTGAGGTCGGTGGCGATTTTCACGATGCTATCGCGCGTAATGCCCGGCAGAATGCTGGCGGCCAAAGGTGGCGTGTAGAGCGTATTGTCGTGCACCACGAAAACGTTCATGCCGGAACCTTCGCTGACGTGGCCATCGGAGTCAAGCGCGATTCCTTCGCTGAAACCGTTCACGACGGCTTCCATGCGAATCAGCTGCGAGTTCATGTAATTCGCCGCAGCCTTGGACATAGCGGGCAGAGTGTTTGGCGCTATGCGAGTCCAGGTGCTGACGCAAACGTCGACGCCTTTGGCCAACGCTTCGGGGCCGAGATACGCGCCCCAACTCCAGCACGCCATGTAGCATTCAATCGGCGCGCCCAGCGGGTTCACGCCCACTTCGCCGTAGCCACGCAGAACGATTGGCTTTACGTAGCAAGCGCCCATTTTGTTCAAGCGCACCAATTCGCACGCGGCGTTGCCGAAATCTTCCACGGAGTAAGGAAGCTCCATGCGATAAATCTTTGCAGAGTTGACAAGCCGTTGCATGTGTTCGCGCAGGCGGAAAATCGATGGGCCGTTGGGTGTGTCGTAGCAGCGAATGCCTTCAAATACGGCGGAGCCATAGCCGACAACGTGAGAAAGGACGTGAATCTGGGCGTCGTCCCAATTGATCCACTTTCCGTTGTGCCAAATCTTTTCGGTCTTTTGTACCGGCATGGTGTCTCCTTTGGAGCGAGAGGCTGAAAGCCAACCTCACACTTGCAGAATAAAGTGTAGGGCAGGCAGCGTCAATGAAGTTTGCGTGAAGGATTGGTGAACACAATGGCCAATTTGGCGTGGTGAGTCAACGCGGGAGCAACCCGTGCCACCGTAAATCGCATCTGTTCGCGTGACGATAACACAACAATTAAATAACTGAAGAGGAAACGTAACACCTGAAACAAAGGCAACGATTGGAGTGTCTAATGAGGATGACTTTTCGACCGAGACTAGTGCTTACCATTCTGATGTTTGCGGCGATGCTGACCGAAGGGTGTTTTAAGGCTAGCAAGTCACCAAGCCGGTCAGTGGACCGGTCAATGATGAATGCACAATCGAACCTCAGCCCGTTTGTTGGTCACCTACGAGGCGGAATAATCGGAGGTGTCGCGGCGGGCCACGCTCCTACATTCACTCTTAGCGAGGTGAGTGCGTACGCTGCCGAAGTGCAGCGGTTTGTGGCTACGAAGCACACGCTGGAAATGATTGCGAAAGAAAACGAACTGCAAAAAGCGTGGCAAGCGGCAGCTGATTATTGCGGAACAATCCCCTGCGAAGTCTTGTCCTCAAACATTACCAATAAAACAGAACAGGATTTGCCTTCCGGACACATTGCTCTTCGCGTGCAACCAGACCAGCTAAAGAAGTTGCTGGCATTCGTTGAATCGCAAGGACGCGTCGCGGCACATTCGACCGAAAGCGAAGACAAGACCGGACAAGTGGTGGACACCGAAGCGAGGATAAAAAACCTTACGACATTTCGCGATAATTTGCGGGCGATGCTTTCGCGTCCATCAGTCACCGTAAAGGATTCCATCGAAATTCAAGGCCAGCTCACCGAAGTGCAATCGCAACTCGACAGCGAAACGGCTGGGCGCAAAGCGCTGGCCAACGAAACAGAGAAAGTGGCAGTTGATATTTCGTTTCGCGTCGAGGCGCCCCGCAACAATCGAGGAGGATTGCGCCAGATTTGGAATGCGCTGCGCGACTCGGGATCCATTCTTGCGGAGAGCACAGCGTGGTTAATTATGGCTGTGATGACATTGCTGCCTTGGATCGTCGTGGTAGGCCCGCTGGTTTGGTTTATTGTGAGGTGGATACGGCGGTGGAGGAATTACTCACGAGCGGTGCACACGGAAAAGGCGAAAGATTAACGCAGAGGCCATAGAGGTCCGCAGAGTTCACAGAGAGATTGCAACTGGACTAATTTTTGGGCGCGTCAGGGTGAGGCGCGCCTTGGCCTGTGGCGGAGACGAATGCGGCTCGGGCTTCGGCCAAAATGCGGCCGTTATATTGTTCCCAGAAACCCAAAAGGATGAAGGGAATCACGGTTGCGACGGCCCAGAGCTTGGCGTTGCGCGGAATTTTAATTTCCGGCTCCCAACGAAAGAGTTGCGTGGCAACAAAAAACGAAAGGGCTGCCCAAGCCACCAAAGAAACGAATTGCGTCAGCAGCATGGTGATCGATTGCGAAGCGTATGTGGCTTGCTGAAGGCCGCTGACCAAATAGGTTGCGGGCAGGAAAAGGGCCGCGCGTTGAACGGCTCTGGAGAGGAATGCCACGGGAAGAGTGGCACCGCTTAAGAAAATCAGCGGAAGCCAAAGCAGTTGGTTGAGCACTTGGGTTTCCTGCATGGTGTTGGTTACGCTGGCTACGACCAATCCAAGCGAGCCAAACGAAACGGTGCCTACGCAAACAAACAAAAACATGGCCCAAATATTTCCGAAGTTAGGCACGTGAAATACAAAACGCGCGAGCAGAAGAATGGACAAAACCGTGGGAAGGGTCAGGACAAAATTCGCCAGGACACTGGAAATCAGCATGTCGCTGGAAGTGACTGGAGCGACATGGAAGCGGCGCAAAATTCCTTGTTCACGATACATCACCAGCGTGGCGCTTAATCCCCAGAAACTGCCCATTACGTTCAAAGCGAGAACGGGCCCAAGATAAAAGAGCACCATCTTGGGATCGCCCTTTGCAAAAATACCGGCGTAGAGGAAGAAGAAGCCCAGTGGCATGATTACGCTAAAAAAGAAAAACATTTTGTTGCGCAGAGCAAGTTTCATGCGCGTGCGTGTGAGGGTGGCAAGATTTGTCAATCGCGTAACCTCCTTCCGGTAAGTTCGATGAAAACATCTTCCAGCGAGGGTGTAGCGATTTCCAGGCTGACCAATTCGTTGCCTTCGGTGTCAAGGCGCTTTACCAGTGAAACGATCGCGGGAGCCGTGCGCGGACAATGCAGCACATAAGCGCCATCCATTTCGCGGGCGTCCACGACACCGTCTAGCGTTTTTAGGTCGTCAATGGCGACTGGTTTTGCCAGGCGGACTTCGACGCGGGTGGTGTTCGCCGAACGCTCCTTTAACTCGCGAGGTGTTCCCAGCGCGATGAGCTTGCCATGATCGACAATACCTACGCGATCGCAGAGTTTTTCGGCTTCTTCGATGTAATGAGTGGTCAGGACGATGGTTTTCTTTTCGCGCTTCAGTTCTTCGATGATTTCGTAAATTTCGCGACGCACTTGTGGATCGAGTCCGGCAGTTGGCTCATCAAAGAAAAGAACTTTGGGATCGTTGACCAGGGCAATGGCCAGCGCGAGGCGCTGTTTTTGTCCGCCGGATAATTGGTTGTAAAAGGCGTTGCGCTTTTCTTCCAACCCAAAACGCCTGATCAGCTCGTCCACTTTGCGGCTGCGCTTGTAGAAACTGGCGAAAAGCTGAATCGCTTCGGAGACGCGGATTTTGTCCGGCAGGGAAGTAGACTGTAGGGCCGCGCCAATTTCACGTTTCAGTTCGGTGGGATTTTTTTGCGGATCGAAACCGCAGACCGAGACGCGGCCGCCATCCGGCACGCGAAGCCCTTCCATGACTTCAATGGTGCTGGTCTTGCCGGCGCCGTTGGGGCCCAGCAGGCCAAAGACTTCGCCTTCTTCGACGGAAAAGCTGAGGCCGCGAACGGCTTCGACGTCGCCGTAACGTTTGACGAGATTTTCTACCTGGAGAACGGGAGTTGGCATGATTTGGAATCCCTATGGTACCGCAAGTGCCCGGATTCGCCGAACCCAGCTTGAACGACACCTTGGGTCGCTTGTTCTATGCATTCGTTAAACAAAAAATATCATTGTTGTGGGGTTGTTTTTAGCGGAATGAATTCGACGTAATCGAGGGCGGCGTGCTCCGGGCCATCGGGTTTTCCCTCGATGCGCAACTCATCTCCCGGCTTCAAGGTGATGCCGTGGATTCGGTAACGAGTGGAAGAGTCCGCGTTTGGTGTCTTAGCCGGATAAATGTGATCGGCGCTCCATTCGGCAATGAGCTTGTTGGCCAGAAACACAAGGAAGTGTGAGACGCCGTTGGATTGGTCGAAGTAGCGGATATCGATTTCGTAGCGGCCAGCTTCACCGGCAAACTTCAGTGTGGCAGAGCAAACGGGTTGCAAGGCTGAGAGGCATTCAACGGCTTTGCCTTGTGAGGCTGCTTCCCAAGGAGTCACGTCAAATGGCGTGTAGCCCTGCAAGTTCATCGACTCAGCTTCTACGCGACCGGGATAATTGTCGATACGGCCGCGATTGTCCGGCACGCCGGAAGTTCGCGCGAACCAGTTGCAGATGGCGTCACGCCACACGATGGCGTGGCCCGCTTGATAATCGAGACGCTGCAACACATCTTCGTAACGTTGTGAGTCAACGCGTCCCTTCAGCGATTGCCATTGATCGACAAGCGCTGCGGCGCGGCTGGCACCGGCGTAGTGCGAATCATAAATATATTGTATGACGGTTTTGCCGGAGTGCAGTTTGTAGGAATAAGGAACGTGGTGGAAAAACAGGAGCAACTGGTCGGGCGTGGTCTCCAGCGACTCATAGATCTTGGCAACGGCAGGAGAGTACTGCGCGACGTAGCCGGTGCCAGTTGCCACGGTGCGATCCATTCCTATTCCGTCGTGGTCGGCGCGATGCCATTGGCCCCAGCCATTGCGTTCGGAGGATTCCACGCCGGGACCGTAGTGGCTGCCAAGAATGTTGGTGAGTGTGCCTGCGCCAAGCGGCCCGGTGTAGCTTTCATAAATATTCCAGGAAGAGAGCAACATCGCGTCGATGATGTGCACCGTTGTGTCGTCGTTGCCAAAGGTGAGGCGCGTCCATTCTTCGGCGATGGATTCCGCAGTGAGTGTGGGATCCCACGCCAAGCGGCCGAAGCCATAAAGGTTGGCCATCGCCAGCGGATGGGCCAGCCAATTGGATTCCATGCCCACATTCGCGACACCAACCAGGCCGCCAACCGGGCGCTGGTAAATTTTCCCGGAAACCAAGTCGTGCATCAGCGTTGAACCACCATTACGCATATCAAAATCGAGCACTTGCTTCCACATCGGAATGAGAAAACAGAGGTGGCGCTGCTGCCCGGTGTATTCCTGTGTGATTTGCAGTTCGATCGCTTCGTTGGTTCGTTGCAAGCCACCAAGAAGGGGAGAAACGGGTTCGCGCACCTGGAAATCGATGGGGCCGTGCTTGATTTGAATAACGACGTTGTCGGCGAATTGGCCGTCGAGAGGATGAAAAATGTCGTACGCGGCTCTAGCGCGATCGTTTTTTGGTTTTTGCCAGTCGAGATGATGGTCGTAAACGAAGCTGCGATAAAAGAGATAGCCATTGTGCGGCTTGAGTGCTTTGGCGATGACGTTTGCGGCGTCGGCGGGTGTGCGGCCGTACATGGTGGGCCCGGCCCGGCCTTCGGAGTCGGCTTTTACGACGAAGCCAGCGAAGTCCGGAATCTGGGTGTAGAGATCGTCGACTTTGCGCCGCCACCAATCGGCAACTTTTGGATCAAGGGGATCGAAGGATTCGAGCCCGCCGATGGTTCGCGGACTGCTGACATCGACAGAGATGGCGAGGCGCACGCCCCAAGGACGAAACGCTTCGGCAATTCCGCGAAGTTGCGGGAGAAAGGACTCATCGAGAAGAAACGGGTTGGCGTTTACGTTGTTGATGGCGCAGGTGTTGATGCCGACGGAGGCGAGAAGGCGGGCGTACTCTGCAGCGCGCGAGAGGTCGGCACGAACGTGACCATTCTCGAAGAAGATGGATGGGCCTGCATAGCCGCGTTCGATGGTGCCGTCGAGATTGTCCCATTGGTCGATCATGCGAATGGAGTTGGCGGAATTTTGGGCATCGATGAGTGCATTCAAACTTTCGCCGCGTGCGACTTTGTTGAGGAATGCAAAGACGCCATAGAGAACGCCGCGATCCGTTTTGGAGCTTATGAGAAAGGTTTCCTTCCCACCGAGCACCGTTCTCCCAACCCAATAGCCATCGCCCGAAATATTTAGCGGCCAAAACGAGTCCTTGAAGATAGTTCCCAGTGAGTCAGCTGTTCCGATCAAAAGGACAGGAGTGTTCGTTGAATTGGAAGAATGGAATTCGTCGCCCAGCATGCCGTGAAGGCCGCGAATCAGTTCCTGTTGGGCAGAAATTATGATTGGTGCGTCGCCGAGGTGGACAACGGCGCGGGGAAGTGAGGAATATTTCGCAGCGTCTTTTTCGGAGAGAGGAATATAACGCAGCCAAGCGTCTTGATTTGCGGATTGCGCGCAGAGAGAGGCAGGATTTGTGGCGAGGAGAAAAACAAAGAGCGTAGAAAATTGAATAGGGAGCATTCGAAAAATCGGGAGTTGGCGTGTGCGGCGGAAGAAATTCATCGAGGTTGAATTTAGCACAGGAGGAACTGAGGCGGCACGTAAAGGCGAGTTCGGACTGAGTTCGGGGAGCGATCCTTCGACTGCGGCCTGCAAAAGGCGCAGGCCTTTGCTCAGGATGACAGATTTTCTGGGAGTGGAGATTCGTGAAATAAGAGCGGAAATGCAAGCACGCGAACGGAAAAAAACAAGAGCACAGTCCCTTCGCGGCTCATGGCATGCAAGAGTGACTGTGCCACCAAGCAAAAGGCCACCAAGAGGGGCTGCGTAAAGCCGCCCCTACGAATGCATGAAGCAGAACCATAAACCCAAGGCAGAGGGAATAAACCCAAGACGGGCACGGCGTACCGTGCCCCTACTTTGCGCGCTTTGGGCGTGGGGGAAGCCAAAGGTGATTTTTGATGGCTACGCGGGATTCCAGGACTGTGACACCTTCGCTCTCCAGGAGTTTGCGTTGCAGGGAAGAGTGGGGTTCGCGGATCAGGAGCTTGCCGCCTGCGCCAACTACGCGGTGCCACGGAATGCCTTTTCCAGAAGGGGACGCCGCCATCGCTCTGCCTGCGGTTCTCGCCCCGCCTGGCAAGCGCAGCCATTTAGCGAGCGCCCCATACGTAGTAACCCGCCCGCGCGGAATTTGTTTCACCAATTTGTAGACCGGATCCCATGTCGACATAGCGACAGAGATGTTAATCGGCTGCCTCCGCTGAGGCAAGCGACCTTTCCGCAAATTCCGTGTTGAATAAAGTGCGGCTGAAACGGAAGTAGAGAGAACGCAGAAGAAAAATAAATGAAATGCAGCAGAAAAATTCGTGAGGGTAAGTAAGGAAGTTGGGTCAAGATGAAAATATCCAGGAGCAAAGCAACGTTTACTAATTCGACGCATCATACCTTGACGAATGTAGTGGAAGAATCTTACACTACAAACAGCAGATGGGGATTCGCCGGACCTCGCGACTTACAAGCACGAAAAGCGAATTATTCACGTAGCTACCATCTGCGCCGTTCAGCGGAAGGTACGATGGCTTTTGTTCGTCGCAAAGGTAACGCCTACTACTTGGTGCACAACGTGCGCCGCAGTGGAAAAGTGCAGCAACTGCACCTGGCAAAATTGGGCGAACGAGCTCGCATCACCGATGAAGTTGTGAGAGCAGTTAGTAAGAAACATCCCTTCGTTGATCTAAACTGGAGCGAACTACGCCAACAGTTAGACAACCAGATCAATCTGGCTGACCCCCAGTCGCCAGCTGTGCAAAACCTGGTGCATACCCTCCGTGAACTAAACCTGGATTTGGCGGACATGTTTCCGCCGGTAGTACGATTTTCTGAATCGCCGACAGTGGCGCGGGAATTGCTTGTACAACTGCGATTACTGCATTCCACCATTCAGGTGAAGCTGAATCAATTCGGTCGCGGGAGCGATTTGAAGAAGCTGAGCCGGGGTGAAGGTAGGTTCAGAATGTCTGAGGGGTAGGAATGAGGGGGGCAAGAGCATGGAAATTCTTTCGCTAGATCCGAGCATCCGCAGTGCGGAGACGAATGAGTTTCAAAAGTCTTTGCGCAGCAAGATTGTCGGGCAAGACGAGGGAGTGCAGGCGCTTGTGAATTTGTTCCAGGTGTTCACGGCGGGGCTGAATTCACCCGGTAGGCCGGTAGGAAATTTGTTGCTGTTGGGGCCGACTGGGTCTGGTAAGACACGAATTGTGGAAGCAGCGGCCGAGATACTGTTTGAGAATCCACGTTCGGTGATCAAGATCGATTGCGCGGAATTCCAGCACTCACACGAAATCGCAAAACTGATCGGGTCGCCACCCGGGTATTTGGGACACCGAGAGACACATCCTCTGATCACGCAGGAAGCTTTGTCCGCAACGCACACCGACAAGCTGAAGCTGTCGTTCCTGCTATTCGATGAAATTGAGAAGGCCAGCGATGCATTGTGGCAACTGCTGCTGGGAATGCTGGACAAGGCAACGCTGACGTTGGGCGATAATCGCCGCGTAGACCTGACGCAAACGGTCATTTTCATGACCTCAAACCTTGGTGGAGGCGAAATCACCGAACTGATGGGCGGCGGCTACGGATTTATCAAGTCCGATGACAAGCCGCAAGCTAATCTGGAAGTGAAGTTAGAGCGGACAGCCGTGGAAGCGGCGCGCCGCAAATTCTCGCCAGAGTTCATGAATCGCCTGGACAAGATCGTAGTGTTCCAGCCGCTGAGGCATGCAGAACTGGAGCAGGTGCTGGACATCGAACTTGGCCAGGTGCAGAAACGCGTGCTGGATACGGCGATGGGCAAGTTTCTGTTCCGCGTGACGCCGGAAGGCCGGCGCTTCCTGCTGCAGGAAGGGACCGACCAGCGCTACGGAGCGCGGCACCTGAAGCGAGCCATCGAACGCTACATCGTTTATCCGCTGGCGAACCTGCTGGCAACGCGGCAAGTGAACGTGGGAGACCTGGTGCGCATCGATTGGGATGGCGTGCACAAGGAACTCACCTTTGTCCGCGAAAGCCAGGGAGCGCTGCTGCAAGTCGATCCGGTTGAGGAAGTCGCAGTTGGAGCAACCGCAAGCGACGAGGGCCTAAGCCAGGAAGCTCCAACAGAAACCGTAGCAGAAGCGGCGAAAGCGCTTCCGGCTTTGCCTGCAGCCGGGCAAGCCGTCGCACGAGTGCCAGCGCAAAATCGCAGGAAGAGCGAGCGGTAAGAGAAAACCAAAAAACTGTTCGAATGTTCAGGGGCGCGCGAAGTTGCAGCGCCCCTTTTTGTCATGGTGAAGTGACAGAATCTGTTTCGGTGCTCTCAAAATGCACACGGATGAAACGGCGTCTCACGGAGTGAGACAGTTTCCAGAACAGCAACATTTGTATCTCATTGATCGCGCGGCTGTTGGCGAGATTTGTGTGAAAGGACACGATTGGCACGCGCCATGCTCTCAGTAGCAATGCGTCGCTGTGAGAACGACGGCGCACTATTTGGGCATCAAGGCAGTTGGTGAGGCGAGGGGCCTTCACCACTCGAGGGAAGACGCCATGAGAGCAGCCGTCAGACAACAATTGAATCCGAACATCCGCAGCAGCGAAACTCGCGATTTTCAGCAGGCCTTGAAGGCCAAGATCGTGGGACAGGAAGAGGGCGTACAGGCTTTGGTCGACCTCTACCAGGTATTCTGCGCGGGGTTGAATTCGCCAGGCAGGCCAGTGGGAAATCTACTTTTCCTGGGGCCGACCGGGTCTGGCAAGACGCGGATTGTGGAAGCGGCGGCAGAGATTTTGTTTGGGGATCCACGGGCAGTCATTAAGGTAGATTGCGCGGAGTTCCAGCACTCACACGAAATCGCAAAATTGATCGGTTCGCCCCCAGGCTATTTGGGACACCGGGAAACCCATCCGTTGATTACCCAAGAAGCTTTGGCGGCTTCACACACGGATAAACTGAAACTGTCGTTCCTGTTGTTTGACGAAATTGAGAAAGCCAGCGACTCGCTGTGGCAGTTGTTGCTGGGCATGTTGGACAAGGCAACTTTGACTTTGGGAGATAACCGGCGCGTGGATCTGTCGCAGACGGTCATCTTCATGACTTCCAACCTTGGCGGCGGAGAGATTACGGAACTAATGGGCGGCGGGTACGGATTCATCAAGTCCGACGACAAGCCGAAGGATAATTTGGATATAAAGGTAGAGCGTACGGCAGTGGAGGCAGCGCGCCGGAAGTTCTCGCCGGAATTCATGAACCGCCTCGATAAAGTGGTGGTCTTCCATCCACTGCAGAGAAAGCAACTGGAAGAGGTTTTGGACATCGAGTTGACGATGGTGCAGCAGCGCGTTCTGGAGACAGCCAAGGGGCAGTTCCTGTTCCGCGTGACGGAGCAAGGCCGCGACTTCCTGTTGAAGGAAGGCACGGACCAGCGTTATGGTGCGCGCCACCTGAAACGCGCGATTGAGCGGCACGTGGTGTACCCAATGGCGAATTTACTGGCCACCGAACAGGTACACTTTGGCGATTTGATCTGTATCGACCGGGATGATAACGACGAAATGAATTTGAGCTTTGTGCGCGAGGGTGAAAACGTGGCGATGCCGGTACGGCGCGCGGAACCTCTGATGGCGCAGAAGCCAGCGATAGCTCGCGGCGGACGTCCGGTTGAAGTGCCGGGCCTGCAATTGCCGCCGGAACCGGCGCCGCGATTCGCACGATAAGGGTTCAGAAAAGTTAAGCTCCTCTCTCAAAAGCCCGGGCGGGCAACCGTCCGGGCTTTTCTCTTGGGGCTACAAATTGTGATTCATTTTGAGATTGTGAAAAGCGGGAACTGGGCTCCCGCACTCCAAAAAAGACGGGCGCCACGAATGGATCGAGGCGCCCGTTTCTTACCTATGTTGATGCGCAGATGTGGCTAGTTGTCGTCACCGGCATCGAAGAAGGGCAGAACTGGCGTGCCTTCTCTGCGGACGGCACCGAGTTCGCTTGGATCGATTCCCAGAACCGACAGGATGGTGGTTGCCACCTGTGAAGTGGCCACCGGGGTTTTGACGGTGCGATGGCTAAAGCTCGGGTTCGAGACGATGAGCCCAACGTTGGTGTCACCGAAGCTGAAGCCGCCGTGTTCAGCATTCTTGGTCTTGGAACCGGTGTAGATCGTGCCGTAGATGGGCTGCACGATAATGTCCGGCGTGGCGGGATCTTTCAGCGGGCTATTGAATTTGAGGTCGAGTTCGTTGCCAGCCATCACTTCGTCGATGAACAGAGAGTTGGCGTTGGTGTACAAGTAGTTGGCGACAATGCCGGTTTGCGTCTGGTCTTGCAACCAGATCAAAGCGATGTCGTCATCCTGCACGAAACCGCAGGGGCCGGTGGCACAGTTGTTAGCGTTAGCAATGGCGATGGCGGCGGGATCCGAACCAGCACCTGGCAGTGCCGCAACCAAGTCGGCAAAATGGCCTGGCTTATTGGTCTTGACGGGGTTGATTGGCGATTGACCATGCTTGGCCGTCACGATGAACAGTGTCTGTTCGTAAATCCCGGCGGTCTTGAGGGCATGAATCATTTGTCCCAAAGCGTCGTCCGTCTTTTTGAGTCCGTAAGAGAGAACGGCGGTCGGAGTGCCAGAGCCGTCTAGGTATCCGCCAGGCTGGCCGTTAATGCTGGGATCGGTATCGGTGGGGCAGGCGAGCGTTGGGTCGCTGACCTTATTGTCTTTCAGAAGTTTCTGGCCAACGCTGACCGCCTGGAAATTCATGCCAAACACGGTGGGCACACCGACGTGGGTTTTGCCGTCGTGGGTAAAGCCCTTAACCTCATTCAGGATTCCCTGAACTTTTAAATAATCGTTCTGCGCGGTGCAAACCACGCTCACGGTATTGTCGAATCCACCGGCATTGGTGAGTTCTGGTGTGTAGAGGTCGTCGACGCCCTTGCCCGATGGACCATTCACCATGTCGTATGCGGGATGTTTGTCGGCCCATGCGGTCCGCCCGTGTCCCGAAAATTTCACAACTTCGAAAATGGTGTTGCTACGCATGGCGTTGTGCGGGAACTTCGGGGCGCACTTGCCATCTTCATTGATGTAGCGGGGAAGCTTCGTCACATCAATGACGTTTTGTGAAACGCCAGCCGAATTGTAAACATCGATGCTTTCATCGAAGACTTGCATATTGCCCGGTTGGCCAGAGCAAGTGGTGTTGGTCGGATCGAAGATGCTGCGGTTGTAGCTGACGTCGTAGAAGAGGCCATGGCTCAGCGGAGAACCGCCAGTCACCAGGGCGAGCAAGCCAGGAAAGGAGTCAGAGTTTGCCGGCGTCCGCGCGAAAGTGTAGTTGATGCCATGTCCATAGAGTTCGGCTAATGCGGAGTTAGGATTGGCAGCCACATAGTTAACTACATCGAGTGCATGCAAGCCGTCCACGCTGATTAATAGAACGTGCTTAATCTTGTGATCTTCCCACCCGTCATTTGCGCGCGCCGGAGCCGGAAAAGCGGCCCCGATGAGGCAGAGGGACAGGGCAGCTGCGAGTAACTTCTTCATCTGATTTTCTCCTTGAAAAATGAACTACCGAAGGCAAGTTTATTGGGGCTGGTGGACCCGTACGGATGCTAGATGGGAAATGTTAATGAACGGAGAGAGGGATATTTCTAAACGAAGAATTCGTCTGAAATTGCATTCACTGGGGTGTGCAAAAAGCTGGAAAAATTAGGGTTATCGTAGGATACGAACCATTAGGGAAGTTGGAGCGCGTAATCTCGTGGTGGTTATGGCGAATTGCGCCAGAGGATCAGTGCACTTCCACCGAAACAGTCTCGTGGAGATATTTCGCGCGAGCGAGAGCTTCGTCAATATTGGCGCAGATGTTTTCCGCGCCAACGTGACGATCGAAGCCGGATTCGCGCATGAGCGCTTCCGGTTGCGGACGAGCGCCGCAGATCAGCATGGTTCTGCCCTTGTCGTGGAGAGAAGTGGCAAGTTCTTCGAGCGCGGCGATGCCGGTGGCATCGATGGCGGTCATGTTGCGGAGACGGAGGATCACGATAGGTGGAAGGGAAGAAAGATGGTCGGTGATGGTGGCAATTTTGTCGGTGACACCAAAGAGAAACGGGCCGTGAATGCGATAGACCGCGGCATAATCCGGAATATCCTTGTCCTGTAAGTTGTGCGCGCGGCTGTCTTCAATGTAGTCGTCGGTAACTTTTGAGATGGTGGTGGTGAGGGAAATTTTACGAATGAACGTAAAGGCGGCGAGGATCATGCCAACTTCCACGGCTATTGTGAGATCAGCAAAAACAGTTAAAAAGACGGTGATCGACCAGACGGTGATGTCGGCCGCACTGAGTTTTAAAATTTCCGGGATTTCGGCCCAATCGCCCATGTTGTAGGCGACCATGAACAGAATGCCAGCCAGCGCGGCCAGTGGCAGATCTTTCACCAGCGGCGCGGCAAATAAGATTACCGCGAGGAGAGTAAGGGCGTGAATTATGCCACTTACGGGAGTCTTGGCGCCAGAACGAACGTTGGTGGCGGTGCGGGCGATGGCGCCGGTAGCGGGAAGACCGCCAAAGAGCGGAGAGAAAATGTTGGCGACACCCTGGGCGATGAGTTCGACATTGGGATTATGTTTGTCGCCGCTCATGCGATCGGAAACAACCGCGGACATCAGGGATTCGATGGCTCCAAGCATGGCAACGGTCACGGCAGGCGACAGAAGATGCAGGAGGAGTTGTGGGTCCAGAGCGGGCACAACGATATGCGGCCAGCCGCTGGGAATGCCGCCAAAACGAGTGCCGATGGTTTCGATTGGCAGGTGGAATAAACGGACCGCGGCGGTGGCTCCGAAGCAGACCAAGATAGCGCCGGGAATTTTCTTAAAATATTTCACGCAGACAATCATCACAATCAAGGAAACGACGCCGAGTATGGTGGCGACCGGATTCAGGGTGTGAAAGTTTTGCGCGAGGGCGCCCATGCGATGGAAGAAATCGCCGGGAACGTGCTCCATGCGCAGACCGAAGAAATCGCGGAGTTGGGTGCTGGCGATGAGGATGGCGATGCCGTTGGTGAAGCCGACTACGACGGGTCGAGGAAAATATTTCACCAGCGCCCCCAAACCAGTGATGCCCATGATGACGAGGATGACGCCCGCGAGCATGGTGCAGGTGAAAAGGCCGGCGATGCCGTAACGCGAAATGATGCCGAGTACGACGACGACGAATGCGCCAGTGGGTCCGCCGATTTGCGTGCGCGAGCCGCCTAGGGCGGAAATCAGGAAGCCAGTAACTATGGCGCAATAGATGCCCGCTTGGGGAGGAACGCCCGAGGCGATGGCAAAGGCCATGGCCAGGGGAAGAGCAACGAGACCAACAGTGACGCCGGCGAGTAGGTCAGCCGAAAATTTTTGGAGGTTGTAGTCGCGCAGTAGGATTACAGACTTGGGGAGCCATGCATCGAGCGTGAAACTCATTTCTAGAAAACCTGCTTCCGTCTCTTGGTAGGTCCATTATATCAGGCGGGAGCAGGGGAACGTGTGAGGCGTGTCATTGATGTTCGTGAGGAGAAAGGGCTACAGAGCTTAAGTTGAATTTTGAGGTGAGATCCTTCGGCTGCGGGACCCGACCCTTCGCGAATCTCAGGGCAAGCGCGCCAAAAGGCGGCGCGAAGAAAAAATCGGGTCACTTCGCTCAAGATGACAAATTTGTGTATAGCCAGTGAGTCGAGGAATTGGTGAGTTGGCGGACCGCCTCCCTTCGAAGCTCAGGGTAAACAGCAGGCGGTTCCTACAGGACAACTCAAGACGCTGGCGTAAAGCTGCCCCTACGAAGCCGAATGGAGGAGAAGCCTAAGACGGGCACGGCGTGCTGTGCCACTACTAGTCGGCGGCTTTGCTTTGTTTTGCGTTGGACTGCCAGCGGAGGACGGGTTTGCGGGCGGCGGCTACTTCGTCCAGGCGGCGGACGCGGGTGTTGTGCGGGGCGGTTTTGACGAGGTCGGGAGTGGAAGCAGCTTCGAGGGCGATGGATTTCATCGCGTCGATGAAGAGATCACACTCGTCTTTGGATTCGGATTCGGTAGGCTCAATCATCATGGCGCCGGGAACGATCAGCGGGAATGCTGTGGTGTAGGGATGAAAGCCGTAGTCGATCAGGCGCTTGGCGATGTCCATGGTGTTGACGCCATTCTTTTTTTGCAGCGAGTCGCTGAAGACCACCTCATGCATGGATGGACGCGTATACGGCAAATCGAAAACACCTTCGAGATGTTTGCGAATGTAGTTGGCGTTGAGCACCGCGTCGAGAGTGGCCTGGCGGACGCCGGGACCGTAGGCAAGGATGTAGGCGAGAGCACGGACGAGCACACCGAAATTTCCGCTGAACGCTTTCACTTTGCCGATGGAATCCTTACGCTGGAAATCGAGAACGAGTTTGCCGCCGTCTTTTTCAACGATGACTGGAACGGGGAGAAATGGTTCGAGAATTTTCTTCATGGCGACTGGGCCGGCGCCGGGACCGCCTCCGCCATGAGGAGTGGAAAACGTTTTGTGCAGGTTGAGGTGCATTACATCAACGCCAAGATCGCCGGGCCGAGTGACGCCTGCCAGAGCGTTCATGTTGGCGCCATCCATGTAGAGCAAAGCGCCTTTGGCATGCAGGATTTCGGCGATTTCCGGAATTTGCTGCTCGAAGATGCCGAGCGTGGATGGATTGGTAAGCATCAGCGCGGCGACATCGGCGGTGACCTGCTCACGAAAGTGCTGTAAGTCAATCTGGCCATCGGCATTGGATTTGATGTTCTGCACTTCGTAGCCGGCGATGACCGCAGTGGCCGGATTGGTGCCGTGCGCGGAATCAGGAATGAGTACGATCTTGCGCGGATTGCCATTTTTTTCGTGATACGAGCGGATCAGCAGAAGGCCGGTGAGTTCACCTTGCGCGCCAGCGGCGGGTTGCAAAGTGATGGCATCCATGCCGGTGATTTCGAGCAAGCACTTTTCGAGGAGTTGCAGAATTTTCAGGCAGCCTTGGGAAAGTTCCTGCGGCTGATAAGGATGTTCCGTGGCGATGCCAGATAGCCGCGCAACAAATTCATTTACGCGGGGATTGTATTTCATGGTGCAGGAGCCGAGCGGGTACATGCCGAGGTCGATGGCGTAATTCCAGGTGGAGAGACGTGTATAGTGGCGCAAAACTTCGATCTCGCTGACTTCGGGGAAGCCTTCGGTGCCGTTGGCACGGTGATGATCGCCGAGAACTTTTTGGGGATCGACGGCGGGAACGTCGAGGCGCGGCAAATCAAAAGCACGTTTGCCCGTGGAGGAGTGCTCGAAGATCAGGCCTTCGTTCTGATTGACGTTGCGTGTTGCTTTCTTAATGTTGTCTTTCATCTTGCCTGCAAGGGCGGAAGAACTAGTAAACGCTTCGACAGTTGGCCTCAGGGTTGAAACCCCCAATCACGCTGCCCTGTTCGGCACGGCTGAAGCCGTGCCCTGACGAACCCTCTATGAATGACTAGTCGTTTCCGCCCAAATCCTCCTGAGTTAGAGCGGTTGTTCCACGGCGTGCTTTACAGCAGCGACAAAGCGATCAATTTCCGCGCGCGTGGTGGTTTCCGTGACGCAGACCAGCGCGTGCTTGGATAATTCGGGATAAGCGGAGCCGAGAACGAATGGGCCGATAATTTTGTCCCTTAGCAATGCGGCGTTGACCATTTTCACGGAACGCGGAAATTTCACGGTGAATTCGTTGAAAAATGGAGAAGGGAAGGTGCGCTTCACGCCAGGAACTTTTTCCAGTTCGGTGAGGGCGTAATGAGCCTTGGAAAGATTCTGTTCGGCCAGTTCGCGCAAGCCTTCTTTGCCAAGCAACGTCATGTGGACAGTGGCGGCGAGGGCGCATAGTGCCTGATTGGTGCAAATGTTGGAGGTGGCTTTTTCACGGCGGATGTGTTGCTCGCGAGTGGCGAGGGTGAGAACGAAACCGCGACGGCCATCTTGATCGGTGGTTTGGCCTACAAGGCGCCCGGGCATTTGGCGAACGAATTTATCTTTCGAAGCAAGAACGCCGACGAACGGGCCCCCGTAACTGGCAGGCAAACCAAAACTCTGGCCCTCCATCGCAACGATGTCGGCTTCAGCAGGAGGCTTAATTGTGCCGAGGGACATGGCTTCGGTGGTGACGACGACGAGTAATGCACCAGAAGCATGCGCCGCTTCCGCCAGTGGGTGCAGAGATTCGATAGCGCCGAAAAAGTTTGGCGATTGGACGACAACGGCGCAAACATCATCGCGCAATGCGGATTGCAACGCTTTCACGTCGAGGGTACCGGCGTGCGTATATGAAATTTCTTCTACTTTCAGGCCAGAGTGCTTGGCATAAGTGCGAAGAACATCACGATATTCGGGATGCAGGCCGCGAGCGACTAAAACGTGGCGGCGATTGGTGAGGCGTTCGGCCATGAGCACGGCTTCGGTGGTGGCGGTGGAGCCGTCGTACATGGAAGCGTTGGCGACTTCCTGGCCAGTGAGTTGGCAAATCATGGTTTGAAATTCGAAGATGGCTTGCAGAGTACCCTGGGCCATTTCCGCTTGGTACGGCGTGTAAGAAGTGAGGAACTCGCCACGCTGGATAATGGTGTCGGTGATTACGCTGCGGAGATGATTGTAAATTCCGGCGCCGAGAAAGCTGGTATAACCGACCGAGTTTTCTTTGGCGCGCGCCTGAAAATAATCTATGACTTCGGATTCGGAAAACGGGCCCGGCAAGTTTAGAGGATTTTTCAAACGGTACTGCTCGGGAATCGTTGAAAACAAATCTTCGATCGACTTGACGCCAATATCGGCCAACATTTCCTGGCGTTCAGTTGGGCTCTTCGGCAAATAGCGCATCAGGCGGAGGCTTCCTTTTGCTTCTCCTCGATGAAGGCTTCGTAGGCTTTGGCATCCATGAGGGAATTAATTTCCGACGGGCTGGAAAGTTTGACTTTGATGAGCCAAGCAGCGCCGTGAGGGTCGGTGTTCACGGTTTCCGGTTTATCGTGGAGGGAGGCGTTTGCTTCGACGACTTCGCCTGTAGCGGGAGCGAAAATTTCGCTGACGGCCTTTACGGATTCGATGGAGCCAAAAGTTTTGCCAGTGGTGATTCTGCTGCCGACCGCGGGCAATTCCACGAAGACCACGTCGCCGAGTTCATGCTGCGCGTAGTCGGTGATGCCGATGGTGGCGGTGTCGCCTTTCACATCGATCCACTCGTGTTCTTTGGTGTAGCGAAACTGTGTTGGGTACGCCATGACACTAACTCCTTAGTTTGATTAGCTCACGTGCTGCTACGTTATGAAGCGACTGCCTTTTTAGGCCGTTTGTAAAAAGGTGTTGCGACTACCCGCGCTTTGCATTTTTGCGAACGAACTTCTACATAAATTGCCGTGCCAAGAGCGGCGTAGGACGGGGGGACATACGCCAAAGCAATATTTTTGCACAAAGTAGGGGAAGGAGAGCCGCTGGTGATAATGCCG
Source organism: Candidatus Acidiferrum sp. (assembly GCA_036497825.1). Lineage (GTDB taxonomy): Bacteria > Acidobacteriota > Terriglobia > Acidiferrales > UBA7541 > Acidiferrum. The sequence continues at coordinate 29,415 of DASXIT010000007.1, read as the reverse complement.
ATCGGTTCGCCCGATTGGTTCACAACGCGATAGCCGTCGCGGGCGATGCCGCGCTCCACCATCTCGAGCCCAACAAGAGTGCGAGTGAGGCCAGCGGCGCGTGCTTTTTCCAGTGCGGAGCGACCGATGAAATCACCTTTTTCCATGCGGCAGTAGCGATCGAGGTTGGCTTCCCAAACATTAATTTTGTCGCTGATTTCGTGTTCGTACAGGGCCATTTTGGATTCGAGGCGAAGGGTGTTGCGCGCGCCGAGGCCGCAGGGAATCAAGCCAAACTCCTTGCCCGCTTCGACGACTTCGTTCCAGACGCGTTCGCTGGTAGCTTGATCGCTGGGAATGTAAATCTCAAAGCCATCTTCACCGGTGTAGCCAGTGCGGGCGATGAGAATATTTTTTAAGCCGCAGACGGTGCCGTGAGTGAACCAGTAATTTTTGACGGCGTCGAGATTGGCGTCGGTCAGTTTGCGAAGAACATTGGTGGCATTGGGACCCTGGATGGCGAGCTGGGTGTAGGCGTCGCTCAGTTCGTCGACAGTGCAATCGAAGGATTTGGTATTGTCGCGCACCCAGTTGATGTCTTTTTCGCGCGTGCCCGCGTTGATCACGAGAAGGTAGTCGTCTTCGGCGAGGCGATGGACGATGACGTCGTCAACGAAAGTGCCTTCGGGATAGAGCATTGCGGAATAGTGAGCCTGGCCGATGGTCAAACGGGAGGCGTCGTTCATAGTGATGTGTTGAACGGCCGCGAGCGCTCCGTCGGGATGCTTGGCGGAATGAACGCGAATGTCGCCCATGTGACTGACATCGAAAAGACCGACGGAATTGCGGACGGCTTTGTGTTCGACAACGAGTCCGCCGGTTGAGGGATATTCGACAGGCATGTCCCAGCCGCCGAAATTGACCATTTTCGCGCCCAAATGGCGGTGAACCCCATTGAGGGGTGTTTTGCGAGGTGTAGTGTTGGCAGGAGAGATAGCCGATTCCATTGTGATCTCGGGCAGAAAAGGAATGGTAACACGCGAGGTAGGAGGCGTCAAAAAAGTGCTGTGTCATGCAGAGGTTGGTGATTCGTTGGAGTAGAGGTCTTTCACTGCCAGTCGCTAACGGCGCGACTCTTCGTTCCCTTCACGGTTCAGTGGGCAGGCAGGATGACAACACACTTATCGTGACGGACTAAAAAAATGATGAGGGCTCGTTTGGATTAGCGGCCGTGGGCGCGATCGCCGTGAAGGATCATGCAGGTGCTGGAGGCCTTGGCGATGAGTTTGTTGTTTTCATCGGTAATGGTGCATTCGATGTAGGCGGTGGTTTTGCCGCGCTGGATGACGTTGGCTTCGGCGGTGAGTTTGGAGGTCCAAACTGGGCGGAAGAAATTTATTTTTAGCTCCATGGTGGTGAAGGATTGATTGGGCTCGAGCGTGGTGGCCAGAGAAATACCCATCGCGGCATCGGAGATGTCGCACAGAATTCCGCCATGCAGAGTGCCCATGGGATTGGCATGTTGTGGACCGGTTTGCAGGGTAGTGATGGCGCGGCCCTTGAAGGCCTCCGTAATTTCAAAACCGATCAGGTTGGCTACGGGCATTTTGATGTCGGCGGGAACTTGCGGCCGCAAATGCTTGGCTGGTGCAGCAGATTGGCGATGGGAATCGTCGCTCATGAAAGTTTGCCTTGATGAGAGGAGTTTGATTACGCGTGCACACTTGCCAAGAGCGCACAGTCAAGAGTGACTGTGCCACCGGTAAAACGCAAGACGGGCACGGCAGTGCCGTGCCCCTACCTGTTGATCGTTCGACGGTCTAGGTTTGTTGATTTTCCCAGGGGTCGTAGGTGCCGAAGAACCAAAGGTGGCCTTCGGGGTCGGAGCAGGTGAAGGCTTTGCCTCCGTATTCCTTGGTTTCGAGGGCGGTGATGATTTTGGCGCCTGCGGCTTTTGCGCTGGCGTAGAGCGAGTCGATGTCTGAAACGATGAGGCAGGGAGCTTGGGTTTCTGCACCGCCTACTTCGTCAGGCTGTTTGAGTAATTGGGAAGAGGGTGTGCCATTTTCGACGGAGCCGATCATGATCATGCCGTTGCCGAAAGTCAGTTGGGCGTGCATGACGATGTCGTCAGGGCCGAGGTAGACGGCTTGTTGTTCGAAACCGAAGGCTTTGCAAAGCCAATCGATCATGGTTTTGGCATTTCGATAGCGAAGTCCAGGAATTACAGTGGATTTGCAGTTCTTAGAGAAGTTTGTCATGGGCCCATTCTGCCACCATGACAAATTGATTGGCTTGGAAAAATCGGAACTGCCGGAAGAAATCAAGGAACGGCGACGTGATTTTGCCACAGCCGTGGATGGCGAGAGTAGGTAGTCGGATCGATACCGGAGAAAGCTCGAAAGTCATTGGCGAAATGCGATTGATCGTAGTAGCCGCAGGAGAGGGCTAACTCGGCCCAGGGAATATCTACACCTTGATGAAGGGAACGAGTGGCAGATTGAAAACGCCAGACGCGACAATACAGTTTTGGGGACAAGCCGACATGCTCGCGAAATACGCGCGAGAGGTATCGCTCGCTAATGCCGATGGAATGGGCACACTGAGCGATGCTTAGGGATTTTTGCAGCAAAAGATGCATGGAATGATCGACGATTTCGTGACGCTGCTGGTGGTTATCGAGGAGGCTGGTAAGAAGCGCATCCAGAGTTTTTAGCTTTTCGAGAGGTGTGCGAGGTTCGGAGAGCTTCTCGATGAAAGTCGGGTCGGTCCAGACGGCATCCAGGCCGATGGATTGTTCGAAGAATAGGTCGGCACGCTCGTGGAAAAGCCGCGCAAAGCCACCTGGGCGAATCAGGATTCCGCAAAGTTCTTCCATGTCCGCGGTATCGACGAAGCCGTATCGCGCGCCTGCACCGCTGATGATTGCGCGTGGGAGGCGAAGATTGGCTGTGCCATCCTTGCCGCAGTCGGTTAGGTAACTGCGTGAAAGATTGAAGATGATTTGCATGCAGCCATTGGGAAGCACGCGTTCGCGGCTGTGAGAGACGTGAGGCGCGCGACAATACCACAGCGAACCAACAAGAGAGCGGAGAGGGGGAGAAGGAGTTTGTTGCAGATAAATCATGGAATCGCTAGCCGTCACCAAATGAATTGCGCGACGAGGGTCATCGCAAGGAACGATGGATACAACGGTGATTATAAACTGGGGAACTCCAAATGGGGCTTGGCAAATTGGGGGATAAGGGTTTACGCAAAGCTTGCTGGGGGAAGAGCGGTCAGGTAGAGTTTGGCGAGAGGCAAGAAATGGCGGCGAAACAACAGATTGTTTGTTCGCAATGCGACAAGAGCGAAGAGTATTGCCGTTGCGATAAGTATTGCGTGATCTGCAAAGGGCAATTAAACGTCCGGCTTTGCGCGGATGGGCTATATTATTGTCCGGACTGCAGAGAGGCGTGCGACGTGGCTTTGGCCAGTAACGTTTAAACGTGGCGACCCATACTCAACGGATTGTTCTTCAGATGGACGCGGATGAACGATTGGCGGCCGCGGCCGGTGGAGCTGCGCGATATATGGCGGATTCCGCGGGACTGGAAAATTCAGAAATATTGGGATTGCAGGCGGCGGTGGTAGCGGCGTGCAAATATTGTTTTGCGTGCCACAGCACAGCGAAAAGTTGTGATATTGCGTTGCAGCGATTGACGGACCGGATCGAGATTGAGTTGTCGTTCCCAGGGAAAGAGTCGCCGGAAGGGAAAGAAAAGCCGTCGATAGTGGGAGTGGATGAGATTGAGTGTGAGTTTTTGGAAGAATCGGCGCGGATGAGGATGATCAAGCGGATACCGGTGGCGGGTTAGAGCAAAGAAGAAAAAGCAGATTCCTCGGGCAAACGGCGCCCGAGGAATGACAAACGGTTAGAACAGTTGCAAACCTTTCGTGCGTTCGGGTGGGTTTGTGGATTGGCTGAATTGGCGGACCGCCTCGGAAGGCGGTCCCTTCCCTACAGAGGCAAGAGAGAGCGAAGACGGGCACGGCAGTCCCGTGCCCCTACAGGAATTACATTTTGAAGGCGAAAGTGTTTTTGCGGATTAAGGAAGTCATTTGATCATCGGTAACGTTCATGCGAACGAGGATGCGTTCACCGGATGGGGAAACGCTAGTCTGGTCTAAGAGTTGTCCCAGGTCAGGATTATCTTTGGCAGACTGATATTTTTTGTAGAGCAGGCCTGCCGCCATTAACTGACTAAGAGTATTGGCATCATCCGGAGTGGCGCAGACAGCCTGGAATTTTCCTTCGAGGCCGCTGCCGGAACTTGCGGAGATGATCATGGCCTGCATGCGGGCGATGAGTTTTGCGGCTTCGGGAAATTGCTGGACTTCGGGAGCGAGTTGGCCCATGGCGAGGCGAGTGTAGTCGGAATCAAGCACCGCCCAGACGATGCCTGAGCCGTTGACTTCGCTAATGAGGCTGAACATCTGATCGTTGCGGAGAAGGCTTTCTTCCGCGCCGTAGCGAATCTCAATCAATTTTTCCAGCAATTGGCGATGGCCAAACGCCGCTTTGTTGGAATCGATAAAAAAGAAAAAAAGATCGTCTGGACCGGCGCCGGAACCGAAGGCGAAAAGTGTGTAGCCACGCTTGCTGGCGGTGGCGAGCTTCTGTTGCTTGAAAAAGGCTTCCGTGGACGAAGGATTGTAATTGCCGAGGGCAATACCAACGATCTCTTCGCTAGAGGGAACATTGCCGGTGGTGGGAGCAGAGCCGTCAGCTTTGGTCATGGATTCGGGAACGAGTCCCCAGCACAATTCATCGACTTGGGTGTTCGGATCGACTCCGGCAGAAGCTAGAAACTTTTCAAATTGGCGAAAACGTTCGGGGAGCATCTGTTCCTGAAGAGCGGGATACCACGGCATGGTGCGCGCTTTCTTGAGGTCGGCGTACGCGAATTCACCGGTATTCTTCGGGAAAAGGCCGATAGTGTCGGCGCTGAGACTACCTGCCCGGGCCGGCTTGGCCGCGGCTGATATAAGGAAAAGTGCAGCAATAACCGCAAGCAAGCGAAATGATACTTTATAAAACTTCATGAAAAGCTCCTTTGAAATGGGGCCGAGAACATATTTTAGCGTATTGTGTGCCGATTAGCTCAGGCGCTTGCGCAGTTCATCAACTTTAGTACGCATGGTCGCGACGTACGAGGCATCCTTCAAACCATCGAGATTAATCTCCACGTTGGCAAGAGCACCGCTTGCCCCTGCTACAGCCATTAGACGCGCGACGAGAAGATCTGACTTCATGGATGCGGGAGAGATTGCTTCCAGTTGTACCAAACGGTCATGGAGGTCGGCGCTCTTGCGAGCGACTTCCAGAGGGACTTCGGCGGCACCTCTTGTGGCCGACTGTATGGCGGCATCGCGCTTCGTGATCTCTTCGGGTGTGGAGTTGGGAAGTTTGAAGGCGGCCATGACGGAATCGTAAGAAGAAGCGTCGCGGTCGATGGCAGCGGCGAATTCGTCGGCGATTCGCCGAAGAGCATCGAGGTGGTCGGACAGTTTTTCTACGTGGAGGATTTGGGATTTCTTTTTGCGGGCTAGGCCGGCAACCATTTGGCCTAGAGCGGCTGCCAACGCGGAAGCGAAGGCAGAAACACTGCCACCACCGGGAGTAGCGGTGGGTTCGGCAACGGCATCGAGAAACGGATGAGCCAAGATGGCAAACTTCGCGTCCTTGGATTCTGCGGGGGCGCCGGAGAGAATGGAGGCCAGCTTGTTTTCAAAAACCTGGGAGGGAGCGAAATTTTCGAGTTGTAGGAAATAGTCGGCGGCCATCTCGATGGCTTTTTTTGGAACCAGGCCGACGATCTCGCTGCCCACAGGCATGACGCCGTAGCGCGCGGCTTCGCGTTTGACCATCTCATACACGCGATGCATGGGAGTGTTTTCGTAGTCGGTGAGATTGATGGAGACTTGAGCGAGGTTGCGGGCCTTCAGATCGACGCCCATGGATTTCACGTAGCGCAGACCGCCGCTGGAGTAGCGAATCGCTTTGGCAATTTTGTTGGCGATGGAGATGTCTGGAGTGTTGAGATTGACGTTGTAGGCAACGAGGAATTTGCGGGCGCCGACGACGGTAACTCCGGCAGTGGGATGGAGCTTCGGTTCACCAACGTCCGGCTGTCGCTCGTGATTCTTCTTTAGTTCTTCGCGCAGACCTTCGTACTGGCCACGCCTGACATTTTCAAGATTGACACGATCGGGGCGAGTGGCAGCGGCTTCGTAGAAAAAAATGGGAATGCGGTAACGTTTCCAGATTTCGTAGCCGACGTGGCGCGCGAGAGCGACACAATCTTCGAGCGTGGCACCCTCAATGGGGATGAAGGGAATAACGTCGGTGGCGCCGACGCGGGGATGCGCACCGATGTGGTGGTTCATGTCGATGAGTTCGAGAGCTTTGCCCGCGCCAAGAATGGTGGCCTCGCCGACGGCCTCCGGTTCTCCCGCCAGGGTGATGACGCAGCGATTGTGATCGGCGTCCATTTCGCGGTCGAGGACGTAGACCCCGGGCACGCTGCTCATGACGTGAACGATCGCGTCGACCTTGGCCGGGTCACGGCCTTCGGAAAAATTAGGCACCGATTCAATGAGTCTCTTCATGGGTTGAGTTTCCGTAGCACTTTCGGGCGCACCCTTACGGATGCCTGGCCGTTTGAGAATTTAAAATTAATCCCTGACGTAAATGATCTCACCACGTTTGATGGTCATCCAACAGCGGTTCATACCAAAATAATAGGGAATTTCGCGATAATCCTCCACATCGAAGACAGCGAGGTCAGCTTGCTTGCCGGGTTCGAGAGAGCCAATGCGTTTTTCGCGGCGCAAGGCGCAGGCGGCGTTGATAGTGGCGGCGGCGATGGCTTCGGCGGGAGTCATGCGAAGCTGCGTGCAAGCCAGAGATAAAATCATGGGCATGCTGACGGTTGGACTGGTGCCGGGATTGTAATCGGTGGCGAGGGAGACGATGGCGCCTGCGTCGATTAGGTTACGTGCGGGGGCGTATTGCTTCAGGACAAGGTGAAAATCACAGCCGGGGAGGAGCGTGGCAACGGTGTTTGATTTGGCAAGAGCGCGAATATCCGCGGCGGTGATTTGTTCGAGGTGATCGCAACTGGCGGCGCCGAGTTGGACGGCGAGTTGGGTAGCGCCGGTGTTGGAAAGTTGCTCGGCATGTAGGCGTGGAGTGAGACCGTGGGATTGGCCTTCTTGCAGGATGTGCTCGGATTGCTCACGGGTGAAGGCACCACGATCGCAGAAGACGTCGCAGAATTCGGCAAGATTTTGGGCGGCAACTTCGGGGAGCAACTGTTCAATCAAGAGACGAATATATTTTTCAGCGCCGTCGGGATGCTTGCGAAACTCGGCAGGAACCACGTGAGCGCCGAGGAAAGTGGAGGCAATTTCGACGGGTTGTTCGGAGGAGAGTTCTTTGTGGAGGGAAAGGACTTTGAGTTCACTGGCGACATCGAGGCCGTAGCCGCTTTTGGCTTCGATGGTGGTGGTGCCGTAGGAAGCAAATTCTTGGAGAGCGGAGGCGGCGCGGGCTTTTAAGGCTTGGGAGGTCGCTGCGCGAAGTTTTTTTACGGAATTGAGGATGCCGCCGCCTTTGCGGGCGATTTCTTCGTAGCTGGCTCCTTTGATTTTTAGCTCGTACTCTTCGGCGCGGCTGGCGGCGTGGATCAGGTGGGTGTGGGAGTCGACGAAGCCTGGAAGAATGACACGGCCTGCGACATCGAGTTTTTCAGCACTGCGGGCAGTTGGGTTGGATTCGATTTTGGCGCGGGTGCCTACGGCGAGGATTTGGCTGTCACGAATGAGGAGGGCGCCGTCTTTGATGATGGCGAGATCGGAAATGGAATCAGAGCGGCGTTGAGAAGTGCCCCGCAAAGTTAGGAGTTGCGATGCGCCAGTAATGAGTAGGGTGTCGGTCACCTGTTTGTATTATGCCGAAGATTGGGAAGGAATGCATTTTGTGGGAGGACAGAGAGATTGAGATTGCAGATGGGTTGAGATCCTTCGGCCGCAAAAGGAGCGGACCTCAGGATGACAAACGGTTTGTTGTGTTGTTGAAAGTTAGAGAAATCGACCGCAGGAGACATGCAAACTTTGAACACCCCAAGACCCACCCGCAAAAACGGTGTGTGTGGCGGCCGCGCGGAGAAAGGGAAAAGACAGCGCAGAGACGCAGAGATGCCGGAGATTCGCAGAGAAAGGTAAGTCCAAGGAGGGTTCAGGGGAAGCAATCGTGACTGTGGCACGGCATATTAGGCGCCGACGGCCTTGTTTTGATGGAACGCGGGGACGAAGACGTCTCTGATGAAAGATTCGATGGAGGTGGGGGTGGTGTTGGCGGCGCTGCGCGATTCTTGGGGAGCGACTGTGCCGTTGTTGATGCCTTGGAACATCTCGATTATCGTGGCGGCCGTTTTTGGAGGTGTGCCCATTTGCGTAAGGACTTGCTCGACTTGCTCGTAAGTGAACTGGACGTAGCGGAGTTCGCTATTGTTTAGAGCTTTGCTGATCACGGTGGCGACTTCGTTCATGCTGAGGTCACGTTCACCTAACAATTCCTGAGTTTGCTTGCCGCTGAAGTCGAGCTTCAGCAAACGATCCGCGGCGTAGGCGCCGATGTCCTTGGTGGCAATTTGGGGGATCTTTAGATCCGCTTTGATGGCGCCACCGAAGAGGCCCATCATTTGGATCATGCCGACGCCCGCAAGATGATTTTCGAAAAAATAAGCGGGGCGAAGATGGAGAACGTTAAGCTTGTCGATGGCATTCAATTTGATTTCTTCATGGTGCAAGCCGGCTATTGGGCCGGTGCCCGCAGGGGCTTGCGCACCGAAACTGCTGAGGTTCACGGCATATTGCAGGCCGGATTTTTTCACCGCGGAGGCGATGGCATCACTGACGCGATCCTGGTCGGCGCGATAATCGGGACAAGTCATGTTAGGGGGAACCAACAGAAAAGCGGCGCGAGCGCCAGAGAAGGCAGCCGAAAGAGCTTCGGGGTCGGTGACGTCGGCAATAAAAGATTCCGCACCCTTCTGGACAAAGGGTTGCAACTTTCCCGGGTGACGTCCGACGACACGGACTTTTTCGCCTTTGTCGAGCAAGGCTTTGGTGATGACCGAGCCGATATTTCCTGATGCACCTAGAACGGTATACATGGGCGGTTTCCTCGACTGAAAATTTGTTTTGACCCGGTGAGGGTCGACGAGCTGTGCGGCAGATTATAGCATCGGAACCTTGACGCCAGTCCTTTTCGCAAAGGCAATGGCCTCCGGATAACCAGCGTCGACATGGCGAACAACGCCCATGCCCGGATCGTTGGTCAACACACGTTCGATGCGCTTGGCCATCTGTTGGGTACCGTCGGCGCAAAGGACTTGACCGGCGTGTTGCGAATAGCCAATGCCCACGCCGCCGCCATTGTGGATGGAAACCCAGGTCGCGCCGCTAGCGGTGTTGACGAGAGCGTTAAGAAAAGCCCAGTCGGCAATGGCGTCGGAACCATCTTTCATGGATTCGGTTTCGCGATAAGGAGAAGCGACGCTACCGCAATCCAGGTGATCACGGCCGATGACGATAGGAGCTTTCAATTCGCCTTTAGCAACAAGATCATTGAGAGCGAGGCCGAACTTGTCGCGTTCGCCGTAGCCTAGCCAACAGATGCGCGAGGGCAGGCCCTGAAACTTAACTTTTTTCTGGGCCATGGTGATCCAGCGCTTGAGATGCTCGTTTTCCGGAAACATTTCGAGGACAAGTTGATCGGTGCGGGCGATGTCGGAAGCTTCACCAGAAAGGGCAGCCCAACGGAAGGGGCCCTTGCCTTCGCAGAAGAGCGGGCGAATATAAGCGGGAACGAAACCGGGGAAGTCGTAAGCGTTTTTAACACCGGCTTCGAAGGCAAAGGTGCGAATGTTGTTGCCATAATCGAAAGTAACGGAGCCGAGTTTTTGCAGGTCGAGCATGCCTTGGACGTGCTGTCCCATGGCGGCAATGGAATGCTTGCGGTATTCCTCTGGATCTTTTTTGCGCAATTGGAAGGCTTGGTCGAGAGTCATGCCATTGGGGACGTAGCCGCCGATGGGATCGTGGGCGCTGGTCTGATCGGTGAGGATGTCAGGGACGACGCCACGGTTGGCGAGTTCGGGGATCAGGTCGGCACAATTGCCGACAAGGCCGACAGATGTGGCTTCACCTTTGCGCACGGCATTTTTCAGGATGCGCAGAGCTTCATCCAGCGAAGTGACCATCACATCGCAATAGCCAATCTTTACGCGGCGCTTGATACGCTCGGCGTCCACATCAATGCCAAGGAATGCAGCGCCGTTCATGGTGGCGGCGAGAGGTTGCGCTCCACCCATACCACCCATACCGCCAGTTACGACGAGTTTTCCTGCTAAGGTGCCGCCAAAGTGTTGCTGGGCTGCGGCGGCAAAGGTTTCGAAGGTACCTTGCAAAATTCCTTGCGTACCGATGTAAATCCAACTACCAGCAGTCATTTGGCCGTACATCATCAGGCCGGCCCGGTCGAACTCGTTAAATTTTTCCCAATTGTTCCAATGGCCGACAAGATTGGAATTGCAAAGAAGGACGCGAGGAGCGTAATCGTGGGTGCGGAAGACGGCGACCGGCTTGCCTGATTGGATAAGAAGAGTCTCGTCGCTTTCCAGCGCCCGTAAAGATTTTACAATGGCGTGGAAGCAGTCCCAGTTGCGGGCGGCTTTGCCGGTTCCACCGTATACAACGAGGTCTTCGGGCTTTTCGGCGACTTCTGGGTCAAGATTGTTGAGAAGCATGCGGAGAGCGGCCTCTTGCGGCCAGCCTTTGCAGGAGAGCTGTGTGCCGCGAGGGGCGCGAAATGGACCGCGGGAAGTGGCGGGATCGTTAAGGATTGGAGTGGTGACGCTCATGGATTGTGCTCCGTGATTCAGCAGGTATTCTAGCGCAGCGCGGAAGGCGGCGGCAAAGAACGGGAGGCGGAATGGTTGGTTGCTATATTTGAGTTGGCGGACGACCTCGGAAGGCCGTCCCTACAAAACGGCAAGAGAAAAGCCCCGCCTTAGAAGGTGGCCGTTACAAAGTGCAGAAGAGGCGGCGTTTGACAGTCCCGGAACGCGAAAACCCGCACCCTTAGAGGCGAAGGGTGCGGCACTCGCGGCCGCTATATGGTAACGATACGTTAGGTATTTGCAGAGGGTGGTGGACTCTGGAGAGGGACATTGCATCCAAAATGTGGGTAGGGTAAATTCAAAACGCGAATGAATTACGGCACACTTCCTTCCAGGTTCCTTCATGCAGTGGATGAATACCCCTCTCCGCGCGCGCAAATGGTGCGGCGCGATGAGCATTGGGAGGCTGTTTCCTCTATAGAATTCTTGCGCCGAGTAGCCGGGCTGGCAAACGCCTTCGTGGAGTTGGGTGTAAAGCCCGGAGATCGCGTGGGGCTGTTCGCACCGAACTGTCCGGAATGGCATACGGCGGATTTTGCGATTAGTGGATCAGGGGCGATCACTGTTCCGGTTTATTTCAACGAATCGCCAGATCGAATGACGTATATCCTGAACCACTGCGGTGCACAGGTGGTGTTTGTTTGCGGAGCCAGCCAACTGGAGAAATTCTTTGAAATCAGAGATTCGCTTAAAGATTTGCAGCAAGTAGTGGTTGCCAATGTGGGGGAGTCGATACCGGCGGAATTTCTTCGATATGAAACGTTGATCGCGACGGCTGGAGGAACGGAAATCGCGGAGTATCGGATGCGAGCAGCGCAGGTTTTACCTGGGCAGTTGGCGTCATTAATTTACACGTCCGGTACGACGGGTGAGCCGAAAGGCGTGATGCTGACGCATATGAATTTCAGCTCGAACGTAACGGATTCCGTGGCAGATTTGGGGCTGAAGCCGGAAACGGACTTGGCGGTTTCTTTTTTGCCGCTGGCGCATGTTTACGGGCGGATGCTGGATTACCTATACATTTTTAGGGGATGCCCGATAGCGTACGTCGAAGTTGTGGAAAACGTTGCGCAGGCTTTGCTGGAAGTGAAACCGACGATATTGGCGGCCGTGCCAAGGTTTTTTGAAAAGATTTATGCCCGGCTGATGGAAAAAGGATCGCAGCACACCGGGATTCAAAGAAAAATATTTGATTTTGGGATGAAGACGGCGCGGGAAGCAGCGCCGTGGCGTTCCGGCGAGAAACCTGGGAGCCTGTCGCTGAAGCTGAAGTGGGCGCTGGCGGACCGGCTGGTCTATTCCAAGGTGCGGGCTGGAACAGGCGGAAGGCTTCGGGTGGTGATGTCTGGCGGAGCGCCGCTATCAAAGGAGCTCGCAGAATTTTTCTGGGCTCTTGGGATATTTATCTATCAAGGATACGGATTGACGGAGACTTCGCCAGTTCTGACTTCCAATTATCCGAAAAACCGAATGGGAAGTTCTGGCCGGCCGATTGAGAATGTGCAGATCCGAATTGCGGATGATGGCGAGATTCTGGCAAAGGGGCCTTGCGTAATGCAGGGTTATTACAAGCTGCCGGAAGCTACCAGGGAAGTACTGTCGGAAGATGGGTGGTTTAAAACCGGCGATATTGGATACCTGGATAAGGACCACTACCTTTTTATCACCGACCGGAAGAAGGATTTGCTGAAAACGGCGGCGGGAAAATTTGTAGCGCCACAACCGATTGAAAATACCTTGAAGACCAGTCCTTATGTTTTGAATGCGATGGTGGTGGGGGACCAGAGGAAGTTTATTGTGGCGCTGATTGTGCCGAATCCGGTGACGGTGTCGGCGAAGTTAGCGGAAGAAGGCCTGAAATTTTCGTCGAACGCCGAATTGGCGGCGCATCCACGCGCTTACGCGTTGATAGAAACCGAAGTAAGCCGGCTGACCGCGCATTTGGCGCAGTACGAAACGATTAAACGTTTTGCGCTGCTGCCGGAGGATTTCACGTTCGATAGCGGAACCATGACGTTTACGATGAAATTAAAAAGGCGCGTAGTGGAAAATCAGTACCACGATTTGATTGCAAAATTATATGCAGACGTGACCGAACCTCGGCCGGTAGCGTTGAATTAAGCTAAGTTTAACGCAATTGTGATCAGAATTACTGAACCATTTGGATTTCCAGCACATCCTATAGTTGTCAGCTATCAAATCTCAGGAGGTATTTCGCATGGCTAAGGCAGGTACAGCTACGGCTCGCGCATTTCACAGCAGTGTTGGGGTTCCGGAAAGCAATCGGCAGGCGCTTACAGCTTTGTTGAATTTGCGGCTTGCGGATACCACGGATCTTCATAGCCAAGTGAAATGGGCGCATTGGAATGTGAAGGGCAAGGATTTTTACCAACTGCATTTGCTGTTTGATTCGATCGCCGAACATCTGGAAGACCACATCGATACGATCGCGGAACGGATTACCTCGCTGGGCGGAGTTGCGAACGGAACGGTGCGCGAGGCGGCGGCGAAGTCGAGTATCAAAGAAGCGGATCTGGGCGCGACGGATGGTCCGGATATGCTGAAATTTCTGGTGCACAATTTCGGATTTGCGACCAATGCGATGAGAGAGTCTGTGAAGGAGTCGGATGATTTGGACGATGCCATCACGGCGGATTTGTTTACCACGGTGACGCGAGAGATGGATAAGGATTTGTGGTTTTTGGAAGCGCACACGCAGGCGTAGGGGCAAGGGCGCGAAAGTTGAAAGTTGAAGAGTGACCCAAAAGCACAGTCCGGAGTGACTGTGCCACGGGAATTGTAATTTGGCAGGGGAGTCTCGCGGGACTAGAATACGGGCTGGGAGACTCCCTATGTCAGATGAATTGGTGATTGCAGGACGCGCATTTAAATCCAGGCTCATTGTAGGAACCGGAAAGTATCGAAGCTTTCAGGAAATGGCGCGCGCTCATGCCGCTTCTGGCGCGGACATGGTTACCGTTGCGGTCCGCCGAGTGAATCTCACCGACAAGTCGAAAGAATCGCTGCTCGACTATATCAATCGAGAAAAGATATTTATTTTGCCGAATACGGCGGCGTGCTATAGCGCGGATGAAGCGATACGCACGGCGCGATTGGCGCGCGAAGTGGGATTGTCCAATTGGATCAAGCTGGAAGTAATCGGAGATCAGCAAACATTGTTTCCGGATACGGAGCAGTTGATTGAAGCGACAAAGGTACTAGTGAAGGAAGGATTCGTGGTGCTGCCGTATACCAATGATGATTTGATCGCGGCGCTAAAATTAATTGATGCGGGAGCTTCGGCAGTGATGCCGCTGGCAGCGCCGATTGGATCGGGACTGGGAATTCAGAATCCGGCGAATCTGCGGATTCTGCGAGAGCGGATCACGGAAGTGCCGATGATTGTGGATGCTGGAGTGGGAACGGCTTCGGATGCGGCCGTTGCGATGGAGTTGGGGGCTGACGGCGTACTGATGAATACGGCGATTGCAGAAGCGGTGGAAGCAGAGTTGATGGCGGAAGCGATGAGGGACGCGGTGATTGCCGGGCGAAAGGCGTATTTAGCGGGGCGTATGCCGAAGAGATTGTACGCGTCGGCGTCGTCACCATTGACGGGCGTGGTGCGGTAGATCCTTCAGCGGGCCCAGTTTTGAACTCTCAAGCCGCGGACGCGGCGAAATTCCTTTTCATTGTTGGTGACTAGGATCAAGCCAGCGGCCATGGCGTGGGCGGCGATCCAAAGATCGTTATTGCCGATGATCCTGCCGGCGTATTCGAGGTCTGCGCGGATTCTTCCATATTTTTCTGAGGTCTCGACTGGCAGAGAGAGAACGGGGAGCAAGTGGACCAACTCCAGCCATTTCTCCCGCTCTGCGGCCAAAGTTCCGCGTTTGATGGCCCCAAATAGCAATTCTCCGAAGGTAGTCACCGAAATCGCAGCCTCGCCTGGTTGTAAGGCGTGAAACCGTCGAAGCAACTTCTCCGATTTGTTTTGACGAACGTAGATGCAAATATCGGTATCCAGCAGGAATTGGGTTTCCATTTACAAGCCCTTACGTTTTTGGGGTTTATCTTTTTTGCGATCCTTCAAAGCGTCAATATTTAAGAGTTCTGACAGGAGTTGGAATGCGCGTTCCATGCCGACGGGCTTTTCGCGAAGGATGATTTCGTTGCCCCGTTTTTCGATTTCGAGTTCTTTGGTTTTTACGCGGAACTGTTTGGGTAGCCGGACGGCTTGGCTGTTCCCGGATTTAAACACTCTGGCAGTGGCCATGGAATCACCTCATTTCGTATATACGCAGTGTATATACATTAACATGAGAGAACAAGCGGGAGTGCTTGGCGATAGCGTACGGAAAAGCGGTAGTTGGAGTGTTTTTTCGCGGCGCACGGCTAGCCGCACTGCAAAGACGCCTGCCTCCCTTCGAGGCTCAGGGTGAACGGAAGGCGGCCGCTACGATGGTGTTTAGTGCATTGCGGGGCGATTAGACCAATTTGCCGCCGTGACGGCCTACGTCTTCGAAGAGGAGAAGGAGATTGGTGACACTAAAGAGTTTGCGGATTTGTGGAGCGGCATTGATCACCTGAATCTGGCACCCGCGAGTGCGGGCGGAAACGTAGAGTGTGGCGACGGCGCCTAGGCCGGTGCTGTCCATTTGCGGGACACCCCTTAAATCCAATGAGATTTTCTTTTGATTTGGGATAAGCTTGCGAACTTCGTCGCGGAGTTTTAGAGCGTTCTCGCTGGTGAGTTTGCCGTGGCACTCGACGACTAAACCGGTCTCGGAGGTGTAGTTGTGCACGCGGAATTCGCCCATAGTGTTGAGGAGATGTTCGTAAGTCATGATGCGGACTCCTTCGAGGGTTGAGGATTGACTGTGGGCGCGACAGGTGCGTTTGTATCTCAGATAACGGGGAATTACTAGTGGCGAGGTATCGGGGGATTAGAGATAGACTGGAAATATGCAGAGAAAGATATTTTGGATGACGTTTGGGGCGCTGGGATTGATAGCGGATTTGGTGTTGCCATTTTGGTGGGCGATGGGAGTAACGATACCGTTGTTAGCCTTTTGTTGGTGGTTGGCGTATCGGAGTGAGTGGTTTGGATGAGGAAGAAGAGTTGAAAGCCAAAAGTTAATAGTTGAAGGACAAAGCAAAGGTAAAGATTTAACCCAGAGTTCGTTGAGGTCCGCAGAGGACACAGAGTAAATCCAAGACCCACACGCAAAAACGGCCTGTGGGCACCCTTCGGAAGGAAACCCAAGAACGCAGTCCCTTCGCTGCTCGGGGCAAGCGAGAGTGACTGTGCCAGCGATTTGGAAAAAGAGATGAGAAGTTTATAGGGTGCGGAAGAGGAAGTGCCAAGTGACGTCTACGGCGGCGTGAACCAGGGCTGAGGCGAAGATGGAATTAGTTCTGCGCCAGGTATAGGCGTAGAAGAGGCCTGCGATTGTGGCGAGGATCGCATAGCGCCAGTTGGGAAAATGCCCGTTGTTGGTGATGTGAGAGAGGCCGAAGAGGACGGAAGATGTCCACCAACCGGCAACTTCGCTCTTGGAAGAACGGGCGAGGAGATTTTGCAGCAGGCCACGAAATAGGAATTCCTCGGGCCACGCGGTGAAAACGAGAATGGCGACGGAGAGACCGAGGAAGGAATGCCATTGATTCCATTGCGGTGCAAAAGAAATGAAATGCATGGAAATTCCCAGCGGGATTGCAATGCAGGCGAACACTAGAAAACTCCCCAAGGCATAGAGCGTCCAATTATTTCCCCATCCAATGGAATAACCGATGCCCTTTGTTTTGCGGGCCAGCAGGAATGTCACAATGGCAGCGTTGACGGCAAGCAGAACGGTGCAGATGTAGGCAAGCCTGCCGCCGGGATAGGGCCAGAGATAGTGGGACGGCCCGAATTTTACGAAGACCCAGACGGCCACGAGGATGAGAAAGTCTTGCCAAGAACCGGGAGCGGATTTGGCGGCAGACATGGCCAAAGTTAAGGGAACAAAAATAAGCCCCGCCACGATTCCGATGCGGCTAAGAGCGAAAGTCCCTGTCCCAAACAGATAAATTACGTAAAGAAGAAAAACCAAAACTCCAAGGAGCAGACTGCCGCCAGAGCCGAGGCTGGCCAAGAATTTATCCGCGAAGCCACGCGCAGCGAACAGAAGCATAAGGAGAAGCAGTAGAGACAGAGTGGTTGCGGTTGCAGCAAAGGCGCGGCCGGTGTTGCCCTGCCAAAGAGCAAAGAGAATTCCTGAGAGAGAGAGAAGAGCCCAGACTCCGAGTGTGACCCATACACTGATTTGTTTCATTCGCGGATATGCCTCACTAAAAACCAAGAGCCAGATGGAAACCAGCGCTACGGTCAAGATGCCGATAGTAAACTTTACACAAAGGTGGAGGCATTGTAGAAATGCGTGGGACGGAAAACTGTAAACTAAAAATGGGAATGGCGAATTGAAACGTCTGGCATACATCGACTGGATGCGCGGATTGGCCTGCGTGCTTATGTTTCAGGCGCATTGCTACGATTCGTGGCTCACGCCGGAATGGCATCAGACAGAGTTCGTGAGGTGGTCGCAGATACTCGGGAGCGTGCCCGCGCCATTGTTCCTGTTCATTGCAGGTATTTCTGTAGCGCTGACGACAGAGAGATTCCGCGAGAAGGGAACAGCTCGCAATCAAATTGCAAAGCAAACGATCTTGCGTGGCGGTGAGGTTTTCGGATTAGGGTTGCTGTTTCGCATTCAAGAGTATGCGCTGGGGCACAAGTGGGTGCCATGGACGGATTTACTGCGCGTGGACATTTTGAACATTTTGGGAATCTCGATCGCTTTGATGGGAGTGTTGTGTTGGTTCGCTTCGGCTAAGGATGCGGAGGTGGCACGGCGACGGAGTTTGATTGCCGGGCTGGTGATGGGGGCACTTGTTGCTGTACTGACGCCGCCGCTCTGGAGCACGTGGCGACCGCGATTCTTGCCGTGGCCTTTGGAGTCGTACATCAACGGGGTGCACACGTTTAATGAGCCGCAGAGCTGGTTATTTCCGATATTTCCGTGGTGCGCGTTTGCGTTTATAGGATTGGCGACAGGATTTGCCTTATTTTCTCCAGTGGCACGAAAGAATGAAACGCGATTATTTCGATGGATGGCCGGGATTGGCGCCGGAGCAATCGTTCTGTCGATGGGATTGGATGCCTTGCCTGTGCGGATTTATTCGCTGCAGGATTATTGGCATGCCTCGCCCGAATTCTTGATGCTGCGTTGCGGGATTTTATTGATTTTGTTGGCGATTGGTTATGCGTGGTGTCAGAAGGGAATGGGTCAAGAGGGATTGAGCCCGGTAGTCCAGCTTGGAAAAACATCCTTACTGGTTTACTGGGTGCATCTGGAATTTGTGTATGGCCGGTTTTCGCTATTGAGAAAGCACGAATGTGGAATTGGCAAAGCCACGATTGGATTGAGTGTAATATTTTTGGCGATGTGGGCGCTATCGCTGTGGAGAAGCGAGGCAAAAGAAAAGCCGGTCAGGGTTTTGCCGCGGCAGCCTCAACCGGCGCCTGTGCCGGCAGTTTGATGACGACCTCGCCGGGACGCGACTGACCGAATTCTTCGCGGGCGATTTTTTCGATGGTGGCGGGGTCGGACTTCAGATTTTTACGATCTTGTTCAAGGCCGATATTTTCTTTGTTCAGGCGGTCGAGTTCGGTTTTTACTTTCTGGATTTCCTGCTGTTTGTGGCGCATGGCCATGAATCCGTGGGTACCGAAAACATCGTGAACGAAAAGAACGACAACAAAAATAGCAAGAAGATGACGGCCGTAGTTCGCGAAGAGATTTTTGCATGATTCCTGAAAATTAATTGTCATGCGCCCTTTAGTACCCAATCTGAAGCTTCTTGTACCAGCTTTTTCGTCGAGGCCGCACTTTCCGCCTCGACATATAAACGGAGGAGAGGTTCGGTACCGCTCAAACGGAGAAGCATCCAAGAACCGTCCTCGAATACAAATTTTGCTCCATCGGTGCGGTCCACGGATACAACTTTTCTTCCCAGCAGTGTCGAAGAGTCCACGGCTACCCGTTTGATCGCGTTTGCTTTCTGTTCGTCAGTTAGATGCAGGTTTTGGCGGACTGGGTGGAACTCGCGGCCCAATTTTTTGAACATGGCGCGGACTTGTTCGCCGATGGAAGCGCCGCGAGCGGCGGTCATTTCGGCTACGAGGAGGCAAGCGAGGATGCCATCTTTCTCGGGAATGTGTCCGCGGATGGTGAGTCCGGCACTTTCTTCCCCACCGAGTGCGATTTTGTCTTCGCGAATAAGCTGGCCGATATATTTGAAGCCCACGGGAGTTTGGTAGGCAGTCTGACCGTGGGATTTGGCCGCGGCGTCAATCATTTGGGTGGAGGCGACGCTGCGTGCTGCGGGAAGATTCCATCCACGGGTTTCGACAATGTAGTCGTAAGCCAAAGCGAGGACTAGATTGGGTTGAATCCAAGAGCCGTCGGTGTCAATGATACCGAAGCGATCGGCGTCGCCGTCGGTGGCCAGGCCAATTTTCGAGCCGCTGTCTTTCACGGCTTTGCCGAGGGAGGCGAGATTTTCTTCACTGACGTCAGGTCCACCGCCATCAAAAAGGCAATCGCGATTGGTGCGGCGGGATTGGACAGCAATGCCGTGATCGGCGAAAGCTTTGTCGAGGTAGCCCGCGCCAGCACCGTGCAGGGCGTCGACAACAACTTTGAGATTGCCTTTGCGGATGACGTCGAAGCGAACGAGTTCTTCGATGCGTTTGAGATAGTCGGCCTTGAGATTGACGCGTTCGCCGAGATCTTTCTTCGTTCCATAGTTGGAGGAAGAGGTGAGCGGAAAAGAAGCGTCTTTGCCGAGAATTGTGGCAACACGCGCTTCGATGTCCTTGGTGGCTTCCGGAAGGGCTGGGCCAGCGTCAGCGCCGGAGAACTTGAGACCCTGATATTGTGCGGGATTATGGCTGGCGGTGAAGTTGATCGCGCCGTCGAGCTTGCGGCGCTGGATTTCGTAGGCGATGGCGGGAGTGGGGGTGAAAGTTTCGCAGAGGAGAGTTTTGATGCCCTGTTCCTGGAGGACCTGGACGGCGAGCGCGGAAAATTCTTCGGCATAGAAGCGCGTATCGTAGCCGACGAGGACCGTGGGATGAGGCGTCTTGCTGGTGAGATGTCCGGAAATGGCTTGAACGGCCAAGCGAACAGTTGCGAAGGTGAAATCGTCGGCGATGAGCCCTCGCCAACCGCTGGTGCCGAATTTGATGGGTGAAGTAATCGTGGAATTAGACATGGGAGCTATTCTAGCTTGTCTTGATGGTCTCGTGTAGGGTCAGTATTTGTGTAGATGGTGGCCGGAGGGAATGGGATGAGACGAGGATCGAAATTTCGGGTTGTATTGGTGACGTGTGGATCGACGGCGGAGGCGCGGAAGATTGCGAGGGCAGTAGTTGAGAAGCGGCTGGCGGCTTGCGTGAATATTGTTGGCGGAGAGGTTGAGTCGATTTATTGGTGGAAAGGGAAAGTGGAAACGGGCCGGGAGCGATTGCTGATGATGAAGACGAGCGCGGGTCGAGCGAAGGAATTGGAGAAAGAAGTGCGGAGAATGCATTCATACGAGGTGCCGGAGTTTTTGGTGATAGAGGTGGAGGGAGGTTCGAAAGAATATTTGAAGTGGTTGGGGGAGACAATAGGGTAGAAAGAAAAGGCAAGGGAAGGATTTTGACGGAGAGGGCACGTAGATCGGACGTAGAGGGCACAGAAGAAAGGCAGGAAAGAAGAAAATTCACCCTCAAGAGACGAGAGCGGGCACCCGAAGAAAAGAGAAGCCCAAGAGCACAGTCAAAAGTGACTGTGCCACGTTAGATGTAGAGGAGGGCTTGGTCTAGATCGGCGATTATGTCTTCTACGTCTTCGATGCCGACGCTTAGGCGGACCAGGCTGTCGGTAATGCCGACGCGGTCGCGGACTTCTTTGGGCATGGAAGAGTGAGTCATCTGAGCCGGCAAGGAGATCAGGGATTCGACGCCGCCGAGGCTTTCTGCCAGGGAGCAAAGTTTCACATTGTTCAGGAAGCGGCGAGCGGCTTCCTCAGTACCGAGGTCGAAGGAGAGCATCGCGCCAGGACCTTTTTGTTGGCGGCGCGCCAGATCGTGTTGCGGATGAGAGGCCAGGCCGGGATAGAAGACTTTGCGGACTTTGGGGTGGGCATCGAGGTGGCGAGCGACGGCTTGGCCGTTGGCGTTGTGCTGGAGCATGCGGACCGCGAGAGTCTTGATGCCGCGGGAAATTAAGAAACAATCCATGGGAGAGAGGCCCGCGCCTGCCGAACGTTGAACGAAATAGATTTTCTCGGCATCTTCGGCGCGCGTGAGAATTACGGCGCCGCCGGTGCAGTCGCTATGGCCATTGAGATATTTGGTCATGGAATGGACGACAATGTGCGCGCCGAGTTCGATGGGACGCTGCAAGTAGGGAGTCAGGAAAGTGTTGTCGACGACGAGAGTAGCGTGGCGCTCGGTGGCAAGTTTGGCCAAGGAGGAGATGTCGGAAAGACGCATGGTGGGATTGGTGGGCGTCTCGATATAAATCATCTTGGTGTTGGGGCGAAGAGCGCCGAGAACAACGGCAGGGTCAGTGGTGTCAACAAAACTAAATTCCAAACCGAAGTGGACGAGGAGCTGGGTGGTAATGCGATAAACGCCGCCATAAACAGCTTCGGAAAGAACTACGTGATCGCCGGGGCGCAGAAGACGAAAAACCGCATCAATGCCTGCCATGCCGGAAGAAAAAGCGTAGGCGCTGTGGCCGCCTTCGAGTTTGGCGAGGGTGCGTTCGATGGCTTTGCGATTGGGGTGATTGGTGCGCGCATAATCAAAACCGCCCTTGGTCTTGCCTAACTCTTCGTAGACGTAGGTCGAAGTTTGATAGATGGGAGCAACAACGGCGCCGGTGGAAGGATCGGGCTCTTGTCCCACATGAATAGCGTTGGTAGCAAATCCCATTGGTTCTCCTTGAGAGCAGGCGCAGACCCGAAGAAGGAGCTGTCGCCAAAGAGGTATTTTGACTCGTGATGTTAAGGGCGATGCAACAGCGAAATGAATTCTCTCAACAATTTGCGGGTGAGCGCAAGGCGGTCGATGAGGGGATGTGCGCAGCAAGCGGAGGGAAGAGATGCAGCTGAGACTTATCGGTGAGAAGAAAAGAGTTAAAGAGCGGGCGGGCAAGCGAGAAACTTGACGGAAGATTAGTTCAGGCGGAACATTGAGAGAGTTATGAGAAATAGACCGCTATTGATTGCCTTGACGGTGACGCTGGGGGTTTCAGCCGGAGCGATGTTGGTGTGGGGGCAAGATCCACCCGCGAAGGGTAAAGATGCGCCTGCGGCAACGGGGACGACTTCGGGAATTCCGCGAATGACGATAGAAGTGACCGGAGGAGACGCAAATAAGCCAGTTGAAAACGCCAGCGTTTATGTCAAGACAGTGGAAGAACATAGCGTGTTGAAAGATAAAAAGACGGAATTGAATGTGAAAACGAATCAAAATGGCGTGGCGCACATTCCGGATGCACCGACCGGAAGAGTGCTCATTCAAATTGTGGCAGAAGGTTGGAAGAGCTACGGGCATTGGTACGACATCGCAGACCCGAGGCAAGTAATCAAGATTCATCTGGATCGTCCACCGAAGTGGTACTAAGTGCAAGAAAAAGAAATCATTGACGAACTTCCTATTCCATCCTGAATGAGCGACGAGAATGAGAGAGAAAGTTAGCCCAATCGAGCTGCGATTGTGCAGAATCCTCATGTGCAACTGTCAGAAAAGAAATTTGCAGCAAGAAAGAAAAAGGAATTGCACCAAAATTGTGCAAACCGTACCATCGCGTTATAGGATTTGGAGTTAGCGGACCAATTGGGGACCTTTCCACAAACTTATTAACAGATGTGTTGAAATCTTAACCAAAAATAAATTATTTGTGATGCAGTTCGGAAATGATCGTGCTACAAGCTTGTACACAAAGTGAGTCAGGATTTTGACCAACGCAAAAATCATCTGCTAAAGTTCTAGTTACGGTAAATGAATGACTGAAAGTAACGAAGGACCTTTTTCCCTATTTCAAATGTTTTGGGGCAACATTGTCGCCCGTCCGCTTCGCTGCGCGCTGAGCATATTGGCCATAGCGATTCAGGTGGTGTTGATCTTGATGATCGTGGGGATGACGTCTGGCGTCATTGCCGAGTGGGGCAAGCGAGTGGAGGGAGTGGGCGCAGATATACTAGTCCAGCCACCGAATTCCTCGATTTTCTTCGCCTTTTCAAGCGCAACGATGCAACAGTCGCTCGGCGACCAGATTGAGAAGTTGCCTGGAGTGGACGAAGTTTCGCCGACACTGATTCTTTCCGACCCCAAAAGCCTGGTCAATATTTTCTGTATTGATTACAAAAGATTTAATGCATTGAGCCAGGGATTTGTGTTTCGCGATGGGCGGCCATTCGAAGCGCCCGACGAAGCGATTGCCGATGACATCATCGCGCAAACGAAGCACTTGAAGGTGGGTGATACGGTGACATTGATCAACCATCCGTTCAAGATTTCGGGCATTGTAGCGCATGGCAAAGGCGCGAGGTATTTTGTTCCACTAAAGAGCGCGCAAGATATCGTGGGCGCACAGAATCACGTGTCGATGTTCTTCGTGCGGAGTAAAGGCGACACCGAAGCGACACGGGCGGAGATTCTGAAATTGAATCCGCAGAATCGCATACGGTCGATGGCCGAGTATGTTTCGTTAATGAACTCTTCGAACTTGCCGGAGTTGAAGCCATTTATTCGGACGATGGTGGGATTGGGAGTAATCGTGAGCTTTTTGGTTGTGCTGATGAATATGCACACCATGATCCTGGAACGGACACGAGAGATAGGAATTCTGAAAGCGCTGGGCTTTTCGAGATTTGATATTGTGAAAATGTTGCTGGGTGAGACGGCGGTGATTACGCTGTTTGGAAGCCTGGTGGGAATCGCAATTACGTATATCGCACAAGCGATTCTGAAGCAGACAAGCCCCGGACTATCGATTTTGTTAAGCACCGGATGGGTGGTTGGAGCGATTGGGTTGGCGCTACTGGGGGCGGCGCTGGGTGCGACCGTGCCCGCATTGCGAGCATCGGGATTCGATCCGGTCGAAGCGCTCGCGTACGAGTAAGTTTAGGAGAAGTTTTCCACACATCATTTTCCTGCCTTGAATTGATTCCTATGGTTGAAACTGATATGAAAAGCACGAATGCAGCTAGCGTGCGAAGCACGATTGTGAGCGAATGAGGTTTGGGTGTTGAAGGGAGAGTGAGATGAGAAGATTTTTAACAACAATGGGGATGCTGGCATTGAGTTTGGGAATGGGTCGCGCAGTGGATGCGCAGATGGGAGCGAGTCTCTTTCAAAGGCCAGCAATCGCAAAGTTCGTGAATCCCGTGGTTGGGAAGGGTGCGGAGTACGAGTCGACAAATTCGAATTATCAAGGCACACACACCACGGAGATGGGAGTGATCGAGAAAGAGAGCGTGGATGGGAAAGACGGATTCTGGATGCGGATAATTACGACAACTGGCAAAGGGCAGCCGATGGTGGCGAAAGCACTGATCAGCAAAGACGATTTTCAATTTCACAAGATGGTTGTGCAGATGGCGGGACAGCCAGCGATGGAGATGCCCTTTAGTCCGGCGACGATGGCGCGGGATCAGAAGGTGCAAGACGCGATGAATGATTGGCATTCTGCGGGGACCGAAACGATTACCGTGCCGGCAGGAACGTTTGTGT
The DNA here is from genome assembly GCA_036497825.1 of Candidatus Acidiferrum sp. Lineage (GTDB taxonomy): Bacteria > Acidobacteriota > Terriglobia > Acidiferrales > UBA7541 > Acidiferrum. Next base: position 4,596 of record DASXIT010000007.1, on the reverse strand, counting down.
GCGAGCACTATAAGAACGAGAAGAATGGCTCGGAATTGTGGGCTAGCGATAAGGTGACACCGATCGGATTGGTGAAGCAAGTTGGGAAGGACAATTCAATGGTGCTGGTGAAAGTGCTGAGCGATGTGCCGGACCGGATTACCGGGCCGGTGACGAAGTTTGATCCGCAGGCACTTATGCAGCTGCACCAGCAGGGGCAGCAACCTAAGCCTTGAAAGCGAGTGAGTGAGAATCGAAGGGCAATTTGTGCCGAAATCTCGGAACACAGGCTGAAGCCTGTGCTACTGTGAAGGTCTTTTACGGGCGGAGGCGCGGCGTCTCCGCCCGTATCGTTTAAGAAGGCATGGCATCGAAAGGAGTTGAGGGCAACGGAGCATGTCGGAAAAACATTTTACGGCGAAAATTGTGGATCGGCAGGAAGTGGCCGAGGATTTGTTCGTGTTGCGAGTGGAACCGGGCGGGCCGTTCTCGTACCTGGCGGGGCAGTATGCGACGTTGGGGGTAGAAGTAGAGGGGAAGCGGCTGGAGCGAGCTTATTCGTTGTGCTCTTCTCCTTATGAAGATGTGCTGGAATTTTTTGTGGAGCGAGTTCATGGCGGAGAATTGAGCCCCTTGCTGCACGCGATGGATAAGGGAGCGCCGCTGCTGCTGCGCAAGTACGCGAAGGGAAGATTCACGCTGGATTTGCGGAGCGGAAGGAAAAATCACCTGCTGCTTTCTACGGTAACTGGTGTGGCGCCGTATGTGAGTTATGTGCGGACGGTCTACGCGGACTGGAAAAAAGGAGGAACGCCAATGCCGGGCGAGCACCGGTTATTCTGCGTGCAGGGAGCGAGCCGCTCGGCGGAATTTGGCTACCGGGAAGAATTGGAGAAGTGCGCAGCGGAAGCGTCCTGGCTGAAATATGTGACGACGGTGAGTAGGTCATGGGAGGATTTGGAGTGGAAGGGCGAACTGGGGCGAGTGGAGGACGTGATCCGGAAATATGTGGATTTGTGGGGATTGAAGCCTGCGGAAACGACCGCATATTTGTGCGGGCATCCCAATATGGTATCGAACGGGCGAGGGATTTTGTTGCGAGCGGGGTGGGAGAAGACGGCGATACAGGATGAGGTGTATTTTCAGCCGGGGAAAGAGAAGGAGACGGTGGTGGAAGGATAGGAAGCGCAAGGTAGATCGGTTCGGTAGAAGATTCAAACACAGGCTGAAGCATGTGCTACTTGCGGCGTGACGGACTGCCTCAGAAGGCGGTCCCTACATTTAGCTTTGTTTAGATGGAGGGAGCGGTGGCTTCTAGGCGGTCGGTCACATCCTCTAGAGTTTCGACGGGGACGCGGACGTGGATGGTTTCATCGGGAGCGACAACATCGATTTGAATTTTGCCGTCGACCAGGGCAATTTGGACGTGCTCGTTGGAATCCTTGACATCAACTAATTGCACATTGGGATATTTCTTGAGTTCTTTGGTTAGCTCGCGGAGAGCAGGCAGGTAGGGTTGAACCTGCATAGAGGCTTTCTGCAGGTGATGATCAGGGACAAAGTGCATCCCGAGATTTATAGCGGTAGCGGGCACCCAGAGGTGAACGTGTTTACCATCGCCTCGATATTCATCCACATCGACCTTGATGACTCCTTCATGGAAGACGTAGGCGGTGGACATCGCGAGCGTGGCGCTTAGGCCGAGGGCCGCTTTAGCTAGAAAAAGCATTGTGATTTCTCCTCAGTAATTTGCCGCTTGATCTTAATCGCAATAATTCAAATCAAAGGTGGCCGTGACAAAAACTAGTCGCTGATGTTTTTGGAATCGATCCAAATGCGCACGGTGTTTTCAGAATCTTTTACGCTGACGAGTTCGGTGTCGCCAAAGGAGGAGAGTGCGCGAAGAGCGGCTACCACGTCCAACTCGTCTTTTCCGGCAGAGAGCAGGGCATCGACAACTTTCATGGGAACTTTGACTTCAACCTTGGATTCATGATGGGCCTTGGCTTTGGAATGGCTGGAAGACGCCATGTTTTCGGACACGATGTCCTGGTTCTTGTCGGTTACATGAATGATGAGGTAGCCACCGCTCTTTGCGACGCGGACATCGTTTTCCTTGCTCTGGACAGTAACGAATTCGCCGTCTTTGGAAGTGCGAATGGCGTCAAGAAGGGCGCGAAGGTCGACATCTTCCATGTGCGCGGAATCGATATGAACTTTGCCGTTGTGGAGCTTGTCTTTGTTGATGGTGGGAAGAACTTTTTCGGCCAGTTCGATGGGGACATTTACGCGAACAGTGTCTCCACCGTTGTCTTTGCTTTCGACGCGAACGTGGATCCATTGATCCTTGGAGGCGGCAGAAGAGCTTTGCGCGGAAGTGGAGGCTGGGATGAGGATGACGGTGGCTAGGGCCAAGGTAAACGTAGCCTTGAGGATTCCCCGAGATGAAAGGTTCATTAGTGTTCTCCCTTGCAGATGAATACGGATGGAGGTGTGGGAAAGTTCCAGGGAATTTGAAGGGAGTAGAAAGAGCGCTGCAGGATTCTTGGGTGGGGCGTGAATGCGTGGATGGGTTTCGTTGGCGGACCTCCTCGGAAGGCGGTCCCTACATGCTGCGCCTTACGTTGAAAAGAATTTTAAGCGGCTAAGGTACTGTGGTCGGGGCTTTTAGAAGGGGCTCGGCATAGCGGATGGGAACACCGAAATTGGAGCCGCCGAAGCCGCGAATGATGGCGTAGGTCACTCCAACGACCTCGCCCTCCTGATTGATAAGTGGACCGCCAGAGCCGCCGGAAGTAGTTTGGGCGTCGTAAACGATGCGGTCGGTCAAAACGTCACCGATATGGCCTTGAGTGACGGTTGGACGGATTAGTTTACGGCGAGCTAGTTCATCGATGACGCCCTTAGGGTCGCCAGCGGTGACCTTCACGATGTCCTGAACGGCGCTATCGCTGGCTCGGGCTAGGATGGCGCTGAGTCCGGTAGGATATCCAAGAGAGATGAGCGGCTGGCCGCTAATAGCGGCATCTTTACGTGGATCGAGCTTGAGTGTGTTGCGTTTAAGTTCAGAAAGATTGCCGGTAAGAAGAGTGAGGTCGGCATCTTTCGAAATTTCAGAGATTTCGACACGAACGCCCTTTGGAGACTCCGGGAAATAAGCATTCATGGTGGCGACTGCAGGCTGCAAACCTTGTTGGGTAACGTGGTTCAGCTCGTCGTTCTCCCACCACGGCTGAGCCACATGGTGATTGGTGAGGATTTTGTTTGTGCCCACGATGAAGCCGGTGCCGAAAAAATCTTCACGAACTTCGGGGCCGCGCCCCTCCAGGGTGTAGACGATATTGCCTTCGCTGTCCTTATAAGGGCCGTCGGGGCCCATGCCGCCGTACCGAAGCGGCTGGCCGGAGTTTTTGTCAACGAATCCGACGGAGACATGAATCAGGCAAACGCTCGGAGCATAAGAGCGAATAACGACCTCTGGAGACTGAATCGCAGACGCAGGCTTGGCGGGGGCGTTTTTGGATGGCTCGGCTACGGGAGCAGGCGGAGCGGATTCTATGGCATTCAATTCCTGACGTGCCTTCTGTGTTGCGGAGAGAAGTTCCTGTTCAGATTGAACGCCGCGCTCTAGCCTGGCAATCATGGAATAGGCGCGGCGCGATTCCTTGTCGGCGCGGCGAGAAAATAGAAAGAAGATGCCACCAACGACAAGGGCGAGGGCAAACAAGGCACCGACACCGATCTTGAGAGCACGGTCGAGGTTGAAGGCGTCCCGGGTCATTTTCTCAGTAACGGCTAAGGCTTGAAAAGCAGTTTGCGCGACTTCAAAACTCTCCTCAGCATGGCGGGCTTTTTCGGCGAAGGCGTGGAGTTCACGTTTGGTGCGAAGCTGGGCCCGGGCACGAGCGAGCAGTTCAGTAGGATCCCAGGGTGGCGAGATGACGTCGTCGACGCCTAAATCAAGAGCACGAGCGCGGTCTGCTGGGTAGGCTTGGGAGAGCAAGATGATGCGGGTCTTCGCAGCGAGGGAGGCGGGATTGGTTTCGGAAAGAGTCGAGGAAAAGATTGGGTCGGTTGGCTCCGCGGAAAGGAACAATAGATCAATGCCACCGGCGCGGAGGAGTTGGAATGCATCCGTGGCGGAATCTGCAAGGGCGATTTCGTAGTCGGCGCCTGCAAATAAAGATTGCAGGTCCTGACGAAGAGTTGGGTCAGCCACGGCAATCAGAATTTTTTCGCGGGTGGAAGGCAAAGGGGACGATCTCCTTAAGAATCACCGGCCAACGAGTGTATTGTTTGGATGAAACCGGAGGGGGAAAAGTTTCGGTAAAGTGAAGTTCCGACTCCGCCGGACGATGGTAGATGGGGTAGGAATGGGAAGTCAACCTCTGAGGTCTAAAGTGTCGCTGCAAAATGAGAATGTCCGGTTTGTGCAAAGTAGAAATGTCCGCTTCCATGGATGGCCGAGGGCCCTAGGGAAACGGAGCGAATCGCTTTGAGCCAACGAGAACGGGACCGATTGAAGGTGTTGCACGAGGTGGAGCAGAAGCATCTTTCGCAGGTAGAAGCAGCTGAGCGGCTAAAGGTAACCGACCGCCAGGTGCGGCGGATGTTGCT
>DASXIT010000006.1:0-3204 GCA_036497825.1 Candidatus Acidiferrum sp. | reverse complement strand
AGCCCGCTACATCGGCCGGCAACAGGCCGCGCGCCTCGCCGCAATTCTCCCGGCTCCCCTCAAGCGCCGGCCCGAGCGCATGAATAGCTATAGCGAGATCATCCTCAGACGCATGGCCCAAATGGGTTGGTAATCGCGCCCGACAGTTTGCACCGTCTAAATGAGAACAGCCTAGGAAGATCCGTTTTGTCGAAAACTATTATGGGATCGACCGATTAGCGGGGTGTTGCGTCGACCGTTTGAACTGGCAGCGCTTATCGGAAACTGACCCACTACCGCAATACCCGATCCCTTGACATATTCCCATATCGGCATATATACTCTTCCCATGCCTCGCGCCTCTACCACTTCCGATGTCTTCAACGCTATCGCCGAATCGCGCCGCCGCGACATCCTCAGCTTCCTCGCCCAGCAGGAACGGCCCGTTACAGACATCGTTCTCCAGCTTGGTTTGGAGCAGCCCTCCGTCTCCAAGCACCTCCGCGTGTTGCGCGATGTGGGCCTGGTTCGCGTACGCCGCGAAGGCCGCCAGAAGTTCTACCGCACCAACGCCGAAGCCATCCGCCCTCTTTATGAATGGACCAGCACCTTCCAGCGCTTCTGGCGGCATCAGCTAATTCGCGTCAAGGAACGGGCCGAAGCCCAGGCCAACAAAATCTAATCCCGCCCATGGAGAGAAAAAACATGAACGTACTTTCACCAAAAATGGAAGATCTGACACTCGACATCGCCGAGGAAATTCATGTGCGCGCGCCGATCGATGTCACCTTCTCTGCCCTGCTCGATCAACTCGGCCCGCTTCAGGAACTGGGCGAGGGCCACAAACTCCCGATGAAGCTCGAGCCTTGGCCCGGTGGCCGATGGTTCCGCGACTTGGGCGACGACAACGGCCATTTCTGGGGACACGTGCAAGCCATCAAGCGCCCAACTCTCCTCGAAATCTGCGGCCCGCTCATCATGTCTTATCCCATCTCCAACAATCTCCAGTATCGCCTCAGCGAAGTCGATGGCGGCACCCTGATCAAATTTCACCACAAGGCTTTCGGCCTGCTTCGCGAAGACGACAGAAACGTCGCCCAAGGCTGGCGCCATAGTCACGCCCGGCTAAAAGAGCGTCTCGATTCGCGCACGCATTAAAAGTTCACAGGAGGTCGTATGTGTCCAGCATGCATCGCCAGCACCGCCGCAATCGCCGTAGCCGGCGTTGGATCCACCGGAGGGATTTTAGCGGTCTGCATAGCCAAGTTCCGAAAAATTTTCATAGCGAGTGGCCTGAGTCTGTTTCAAAAAATAAAGGAGAAATAAAAATGGCAACAAGCGAAGAAAAAAATAGTAAGCGCGGCAAAACCCTCCCGCCCAACACTCCTCCGATCGTTTCGCCGCAAGAGTGGGAAGCCGCCCGCCAGCAACTCCTCGTGAAAGAGAAAGCCCTAACCCGCTCGCGTGATGCGCTTGCGGCCGAGCGCCGCCGGATACCTTGGATGGCCGTCGATAAAAACTACGAATTTGACGGACCCAACGGCAAAGTCACTTTGCTCGATTTGTTTGAGGGCCGCCCGCAGTTGATCCTGTATCGCGCCTTCTTCGAACCCGGCGTCTTTGGCTGGCCCGACCACGCTTGCCGCGGCTGCTCCCTCGGCGCCGATCAGGTCTCGCACCTCTCCCATCTCAACGCCCGCGACACTACCCTCGCGTATGCTTCACGCGCCCCGCAGCAAGACATCCAGCGCCTGAAAGCGCGTATGGATTGGAAGATGCCCTGGTACACCATCACAGACTCTTTCGACAAGGACTTCGGTGTGGACCAATGGCATGGCCACAATGTTTTCATCCGCGACGGCGAAAAAATTTTCCGCACCTACTTCATCAACAGCCGCGGCGACGAAGCCATGGGTTCTCTCTGGAGTTATCTCGACCTCACCCCACTCGGCCGTCAGGAAAAATGGGAAGACTCGCCGCAGGGCTATCCCCAGTCCGAGCCTTACAAATGGTGGAACTGGCACGACAACTACAGTTCCGAGCCCTCCCCCAATCAAAAATGGGTCGACATCATCACCGACCCGGATGCCGCCTCCCGCAAGCGTGCCCAAGAGGCCAAGGCCTAACCTCTTTTCGAATTCTTCTCAGGGTCGCCTGCCCTTTGCGCTTTTTGTTGCAAATGGCTGGCACCTCCCGTTGTTCGACGAATTACTCGCTCTTTAGTTCGTCCAATTCCCTCGCAATACGAGCCACTGCCACCCGCCGTCACATTCGGTTTCGTTAGGTTTTGCAGTGCCTGGGCTTCCAATCGGATCTCACTGTTGATTCGTCCAAAGCGCAATCACGACGGATATTAGGATCCGAAGGTGGCCTGCACCACTCGCGCCGGAACAACACTGCTGACGAAACAGCATCGTAAAAATCAACATCGTCGTTGTCGCTTTCTCAATTAAATGAAATAACGCGCAAGTGGACGCCTTCACGGTGCGTCGTAACTGCACCCAAAAGTCTGAACCTGCCTGCGAAGGTGAAGTGCAACGTCGCATGCAACGGTGACACCTCAACGTAATCTGTAGTTTCTTTTTACACATAAATTCCGTTCCCAACTCTCTCAGTTTTATTTGAGCGACAGAATTTCTATTGCATTAGAGAATCCAAACTCTTCTGATTCCTGTTCCCAATTTGGAACAGCTAAACCTTTTCGACTCAACCGAACGGCACACATTCTTCTAAGCCAATCTTCGGCAAGCAATTTGGCCAATTTCGATTTGGACTGTTTTCCTAAAATGGGTGGGAATTGACGAAAACTGAGCTTCTGTCTGTCTTAGACAATAGAACTAGCCGCGAGCGCACCGCTTAAGTGGACAAAAACTTTGGCCACAAAAACAAAAAGGGCCACCGATTTCTCAGTGGCCCTTCGTCGTTGTATCTCTTTGATCGCCGATAGCGATCTGCCAGAATCTGCCCGCCTCTTGGGTTGGAGCCCAAAAGGATTTGAATTACTTGAGTCTAGCGAACGAGCAAGCCCGTGAGAGCTGCCCTTCGCGTGGAGACCATCCTCCGCACACCATAGCGGAGTAGATCTCTCTCTATATTTAGAAAGGAGGTGATCCAGCCGCAGGTTCTCCTACGGCTACCTTGTTACGACTTCACCCCAATCATGAGTCATACCTTGGGCGCCTGCCTCCTTGCGGTTAGCGTGGCGACTTCTAGTACAACTCACTT
>DASXIT010000005.1:0-140589 GCA_036497825.1 Candidatus Acidiferrum sp. | reverse complement strand
GGGGAGTTTTCAAAATATCGAAGTAAGCAGCAAGGCAGGAAGATTGGAGTGCAATACGCAATGGTGGCGCGGCGGCCTAAGGTGACGAGGCGCATGCTGCTCTCGCTGCACGCGCCTACACCTTTCTCATGAGGCCTTGACAGCAGGCCAGGCGTTTCTCTCTACCGATGGTCGTCATCGTGTTCGTGGCCGGAACGCATCGCATGGGACAGGACATAGTCCGCCACAGCACGCCCGACCGTATTCCCTTGCACGCAGGAGTTCCGGTAGTGGATGCCGCCGAAGACGCGCGCGTCGGCGATCTCCGCAGTAGCCGCGGAGAAGCTCGAGAATGATCGAGGGTTAGTCTTCACCATGTGAACCTCGGACGTAACTGTAAATGGAGTATTGTCCCCAAACGCGGCCTCGAGAACAAAAGCCGCAGCACCGCTAACGGTGGAATGGCCTGAGGGGTATTCCGGATGGGCCGGGGTACCGGATGGGAGAGCGTCCAGCCAGGGCGTCCAAGTGGTGTCCACTGCCGTTTCATCGTTGCCGTCAGTATCTCCGCCGCGGATGGCGGTAATCGGGCGCCAGAATACAAAACGGTACTTGGCATCCCAACAAGCGATAGCCGCGTCCGCCATCGTCAGGTTAAGTTGGGCGAACAGGTGCGCGTTTTCTGAGAAACTCAGATTGCGTTCCGTCGCAATTTGCGAGGCGATGCGATTCCAGTAGAGAGCTGTATTCCCCGCCCAGAACAGTGCTAAATCCGACTGGTCTGAACTGCGCTGAGTGCTTGCATACATTCCCATGGTTTTTACTTCGTTGTAATCGGAGGTGTACGTCGCACTAGTCAGCGCCGGCGGTGGAGCCGGACGAAATTGAGAAGGCCGCTTCAGCGTCCAAGGCGTCATCGAGGCAAACTGGGGGCCGGCGCCCGGCGCGTTCAGCAGTGGAGTCGGCCGCCACACTCCAATGGCGGACTGCATCCCAACGATTCCGAGAACACCGACAAATGGGGGCGCTGGAGGGTTGAAGCCATCCGTGCTCCGCCAATCCCAAATGCTATCTGCGACCTCTTGTCCCCATGCAATTCCTGCCGCTATGGATTGCGGCTTCTCTCCCATGATCGCCGCAATCGAGGCGTCGCGGTGCATCGTGAGCGGATCTGACTGCGCTGGATAAAGCTTGAGCAGCATTGCATAGGCTGCCTGAACCGCCGCGGCGCGCGCGGATGCGTGCCGTGGAGCTTCGGTCGTTACATGGATCGGTTGGTAGCGCCCCTCAATGCCGTTTACCGCATCGAAGACGGACGATGACACAAGCGCGACCACACGCGAGGTTATGAGCGGGTTAGTTCCGCCTGCGAGGGCCGTGTCGTTCATAATACCAATCCATTCAAGCACTGGGTCAGGAACAGTAGCCGAAACAAGCGTTGGGCGCGCCACAAGCATCATCGCGAAGCCAAACACCAATAGACAACAGTTTTTCGCTAGTCGCATTTCTTGTGTCCTTTCTCCAGAATTTCCTATGGGTGGGCCGAAGCAAATTGGGGCAAAGTAACTGAGGATGAAGTCAGAAAGAGCGAAGGGACCTAGTAAATGGAAAAGACTGCTTGCACCTGGTTGCTCTGCCTGTTTGCTCGGTGCACCATACGCCGCGGTTGAGAGGAAGTAAAGTTTATTTTTGAGAATACGCCGGGATTAAGCGGAGAAAGGTCCGGCGACAATCTTGTCCGGGATGTTGACTTCGGATCTGTTCTCAGTAGCTCGCATCCGTTCACGCGCCGACCTAGTCGAAAACATCACTTCATAAATCGCTTGTTCGTACCGCTGATGTGGGCCCATCGGATCACCGAGGATCAACAGGCTACGCGGCCGTTCTGGAACGCGCGCCAAATCTTCTTTGCTTCGTTTGATTCGTTTGTCCGCATACGAACATCGCCAATTGTGAATGTCGCTCTTGTGTGTGAATTTGGCTTCATCAAAACACGCATTCTGAAGTTCTGTACATCAAACACCCATCCAGGTCTGCTCCGGAAAAGTTTGCGCCGACTGCCTTCACAAATAAAACCTCGGCGATTTGCAACATCCAACTGCCGATATTGCGGAGTCCGCAGCATAATGCAGCCATTTTTCGTTATCCGCCACCGAAGTCTCCACAGGAATTCGCAGGACGTAGCCTGAGTTGGATTGGCCGCGTGAGTGGAGAAGAGAGGATCGCCGTGCCAGGGCTAGTGAGGTTGTCCGAAGAATCTTGAAGAGCTTCGATCGATAATAAGGGCTGTCGAGGGGGGCGAAACTACAGGTCCTTTTGGGCCCCATCATGCACATTCCACTACGCTTAGCAACGATTCCGCAGCTTGGGCGCCAATTTCGGTCAAAAATCGGTGATTCCCTCATAACTCATTGCAAATAGAACTAGTTATTTAGAACAAAAGTCGAAGATTTCTCGGTTATTTTCTGATTCCGGCTCAAGCGAGTACCAGCGAGGTCCCATTGCGGCCACAGTACCATCTCATCCAATGAGAACTCCCAGTTGTTCTCAGATGCGCGAGAGCACCGTTTGCCCAATTTCGACAGAGACTCAACACAGCGTCAAACACGTTCTTTTTTTGGACTGGGCTGCCTTGCTTCGATGGCGGCGAAACGGGCACAATGGAAGTGTAGAAGCCCCACGAATCCCTCCGGAGGTTCCCATTGATTCCCCAGTATCCACTCTCAGTCTCGTTCAAAGAAGCCGCGGAAATTACGAGCGTCTCTCGAAGCACGCTGCGTCGGCACGCGAAGGACGGCCGGATGCGCACGGTTCAGCTCGGAAGGCGCCGGGTGATTCCGTTTGATGCGTTACAGGAAATGCTTAGGGATTCGGGGAAGAGTGCGTAGATCGCGGGACGGATTATCTTGATTGTAGTTTTGCTGATCTCATCCGCGAAAGTTGCTTTCGGCAGGCATCCGTGCAGGTTTTCTTCCGGTTCGGGCGCTGACTTTCCATCATCTCTCCGCAGACAATGCATTCTCTTCTCAGCTTGAGTTTGATCGAACTGTAATGCAGCAGGATCAGCAGAGCTTCAACTGTTCTCCGAGTGTTGCACAACAGACCAAGTCGTCGAAAATTGGTTTCTTTTCCGCGCCAGATCACAACTTTCGCTTCATTTGCACCAAAGTTTAGGGTGTGATCGAGTTCGCGCAGAGTAGTACATTTTTCTTGGGAATCGTCGAGCTTACAAGGATAGCGGTCAAAAGCGCTCTCCATTTCTTCTCTATCTCCCGCAGCGGCCGCGGCAAACGATTCCACGTATTCCGTTAACTCTTCCACCTTTAGCAACGCATCATGCGAAATCACCCTCACGTAGTCATTTCCGCAAACACCATTTGCCTTTGATTTGTCGCATTTCACCAACATTGGCAGGTTGGACAACTCTGTCACACTCATGTCCCATTATCGCCGGAGCCGCCTTTTGTCGCTAGTACCTAAATAACTAGAATTGGAGGAGAGGTGAGAAATGCCAGAAGAATCAAATTTGTCGGTCAGAACCGCGGCAATCCGAATGGGTTGCACACTGACCCATGTTTACAATCTCGTTCGCACCCAGCGGTTGGCTGGAGCGTTTAAGCGTGATGGACAGTGGTTAGTGCCAGAATGTGGCATTGCTGCATACCGGGAGAGGTTGAAGTCGTGTATTGGACAATCTCGAACTGGGGGCGACCTTGAGACCGCTCGTCCGGATCAGGCCGGCGCATGAGCCCCAAACACGAAAGCCACCGATTGGCGTCGATGGCTTCGTGAACTCTCAATTTTGTACTCGGAAACGCTGCTCCACAGTGAATCCGAAATTCGAAAACGGAAAGGTATAACCAACTTGAAAAACAAACATAACATACCACCCTCCCTCTCTCCAGTCCACGATAATCCTCGCAAGAAAAATCCCACCGGCCGTCGGCCACTATCGTGCGGCAAATGTGGCTATGCGTTGTACCCGAATACCGGCCGATGCACAAACTCCGAATGCCCACGATACGTCCGCAAGTCCGGCGGAGCTATGACCGGGGGCGAACTGATGTACGAATACGCACCGCCACGGTTGTTCCACGGCCGGAAGTGGGGCTCGTGGACTTTGGACGCCGAGAGGTTGGTCCTGGCCTTCGATGGACAGCCAGCCAAGCGAGGCGATGGTTCGGGAGTTACCCAGGGAGTGCCGCAATACCTAGTCTTTCTGGGTCGCTACGAAGTCGATCTTGAACAAATAACCGATTGCGCTTCCTTGTCGGATTGGATTTTTCAGGTCCAAGGGAAGAGTTGGGCAACGGCAAAAGTCACCAAGGATTTCCTGAACGCACTCCACTCGATTCTTCATCCACAAAAATACTTTTGCAGCGGCGCCTTAGGCGGAAAGATCAGCGACGATCGGAGTGCATTCCTCCGAAAGCGAATCGCAACCGTTGGCGTCGGCAATCGCTCGATAAAGGATGCAGCATGATCTCACCAAAAATTGAATTCCACGAAGTTACCACCTCCCGACGCTTCCATCACGTCCGTTCAAGCCGAGAATCCATCCGCTTTCGAGTATCCGAACGCACCGACTCAACCAACTTCGACGCAGATTGGTTTGCAACGGAATGGAAGCTGGCTCCCGCTGCGCGCGATCTGATCTTCTCGGACTGCCCGGGCCGAGCGCTTGACTGGGGAGGTGGCGCGGCGTGCCTCATCATTCGCGTCAAAGCCCCGTTTGCGGATCAATTCAAACAGTTTCTTGCCGAAGTTCTCTCAAATCCCTCCTCCTGGCTCCGATGGGATCGGGAGCAGCAGGAATTCCTTCCCCTTCCCTCTCTGGAGGTCCCAGAATCCGTTGTCGAGCGCGTTCACAAGACACATCTGGTAGTCACAGGGAGGCGGTAGCAGTACAATCCCGCGCACATGCTCACAATTTATCGCAGGCATCGTAAAAGTTGCAGCCACCGAACTGAGGGCCGTGCGTATCGTCGATGCATGTGTCCCATCTGGGTCGATGGAACTCTTGGGTCCCAGGAAGTGCGCAAGTCTCTCGAAATTCGCGACTGGCAGAAGGCGCAGGATTACGTCCGTGAATGGGAGGCGAAGGAGCTGGAACCGCAGAGCACTGCGGAACCGATGGCAATCCAACAGACCACCGAAAAGTACCTGACTGACGCCACCGCGCGATGCCTCAACGAGTCCACGATCTACAAATACCGTCTGCTGTTCAAGCAGCTCAATAACTTCGCCCAGAGGCATGGATTGCGTTACTTGAAAGAGCTGGAAATCGAAACCCTTGACCTCTTCCGCTCCGAATGGAAAGACGGCCCGCGTTCTAGCCTCAAGAAGCTCGAACGTCTGCGAGCATTTCTGAGATTCTGTGAACGGCGGAAGTGGGTTGACAACAATCCGGCCCTCGAACTCAAGGCGCCGAAGATTCAGAACCGTCCAACCATGCCTTTCACTCACGTAGAGATGGTCAAAGTGCTCGCCGCGTTTGAGAAGTATGGGACCAGGGCCGGAGTTGCAAACGCGCAGCGTCTCAAAGCGTTTGTGCTGGTCCTCCGTTACTCCGGAATGAGAATTGGCGACGCGGTGAGGTGCGATGTGGATCGGATCGCCGGAAACAAACTGTTTCTATATACCCAAAAGACGGGCGTGCCCGTCCACTGCATACTTCCTGATTTTGTCCTACGGGAGTTGGATGCGGCTCCCAAATCAAGCGAAGGGCATTTCTTCTGGACTGGAAAATCGAAACTCCACAGCGCGATCGGCAAATGGCAGCGAAGGCTTCAAACCCTCTTCAAACTGGCTGAAGTTCCGCGCGGTCACGCGCACCGTTTCCGCGACACCTTCGCCGTTGAACTACTTCTCGCCGGCGTCCCGCTGGAGCGTGTCTCCGTGCTTCTCGGGCATCAGAGCGTGAGAATCACCGAGCGACACTATTCTCCATGGGTCCGTTCGCGCCAGGAGCAGCTCGAACAGGATTTGCGACGCGTGTGGGAGCAAGATCCGATCGCGCTCATGGAGACGAAGGGTACGCCAGAGGTACACAGCGGAAGGAAGCAATACAATTGATTCTTTTTCAATTGGTTAGGTTGGTAGGGGCGGTGGGGATCGAACCCACGACCTTCGGCTTAAAAGGCCGCTGCTCTACCACTGAGCTACGCCCCTAAACTTTTTAATTTCAAATAGCTTGCAGAACCTTCACTCCTGGTTGCGCTCTTTCCGCGAAGGCAGCTAGCGAATCGCCGCGAGCGCATCACTGTTCAACGGAGTGTGAACAGCTTCGTCGTTCTTCGTGCGGGGAACGTCCAAGACATTTCGTAACCAATTAATCATCTCATAGGTCACGCCATACTGGCTACCCAAACGCAAACCGACATTCAGAGAAAAAGAAAATTCGGCCAGGTGCTCCGGTACTTATCGCGGATCACTTTCACCAACCGCTCCTACTCTCCTTCGTCCGTCTTTCGACTAAGGAACCGGACTGCAGGTGCCGGTTCAAGGACTTCGGCCTCGCCTGAATACTTGGCAGAAACTTCATGAAGAATGCGGCTTTCATGGCATGTTTCGCTTTGCTACTTTTACTTTCTTATTGTTTCCTTTTTCGAGTACATCTATGTACACTCATTCAGTCGAAAAATCGCAAGGGAGATGTTCATGCCCGTCTTGAAATGGCTTGGCCTCACAATGATTAATCGAAGCAGAATTCCTTTTCTCGATTTATTTTATCTGTTCGTACTGGTGGTTTCACCCGGTTCAGCTGCTGCCCAGGAAATTAAATATAGCCAGGATCCGGATGCTGCGAAGCATATGACTCTTCTTCTGAAGGATTTTGACCCAACTTCCATGCTGCACGTCGCCGAGCATGAAATCCCCCGGGCAAAATTCCCCGTGATCGACGTGCACAACCACGTTAATGATCCTGGAGGCATTCACGGTCAAGAGATCCCTCCGGCGGAAGTAGTGCGACGAATGGATGCGGCGAACGTCCAGAAAATTGTCATTCTTACCGGATTGTGGGGCGATAGATTCCAAAGTGTCTACGACAAGATGGTGAAACCATATCCGGATCGCTTTATTATTTTCACGCAAATTGATTGGACCAAGATTGACGACCCCACTTTCAGCCAAAAGATGGTTGCGCAATTGGACGACGCCGTTCACAGAGGAGCGCGTGGATTAAAAGTCTTGAAGGACTTAGGGTTGGGCGTGCGCGACAAATCGGGCAATCTGATTGCCGTGGATGACCCGCGACTCGATCCCATATGGGAGGAATGCGGCAGATTGGGAATTCCCGTAGCCATCCATACAACGGACCCATTGGCCTTTTTTACGCCTGTCGATCGGCACAATGAGCGATACGAAGAACTGAACGAAAATCCATCATGGAGTTTTTACGGTCCAAAGTTCCCCAGCAAAGAGGCGCTAATCGCGCAACGTAATCATGTTTTTGAAAAGCATCCCGGCACTACCTTTATTGCTCTGCACGTGGCGAACTGGCCAGAGAATCTGGACCTGGTTTCTTCGTGGCTCGATAAATATCCGAACATGGTGGTGGAATTCGGCGCGCGCCAGGCGGAACTTGGCAGGCAACCGCGCCGGGCGCATAAGTTCTTTATGGATTACCAGGATCGCATATTGTTTGGAACCGATAGCGAACCAGAAACCACGATGTATGCAAATTATTTTCGTTGGCTGGAAACAGCCGATGAATATTTTCCCTACTGGGGTTATCCGGGGCAGGGGCGATGGGAAATTTACGGCTTAGAACTGCCGGATCCAATTCTGGAAAAGGTTTATCACAAGAATGCGGAGAAGGTGTTCGCTCAATACAAAGGTCTCCACTGAGTCGGCCATTTTCCACAATTAGGACATGTATATGAGGTCTCGACAACTGCATATGAACTGGCAAAAGAAAGCTCTACTTACGTTTGTGCTTTTCGCGGCTAGCGGATTGCTCCTCACCGATGGTTGCCAAAAGAGCGGAAGTAATTCACCGGCGGTCTCGAGAGCAGTTCCCGAGTCCACCATACAAATTGAGACCAAGGCGAATGCCCTGGTTGTTAGCACTTCAGCAGCCGTGTTTACATTGCACGCTAATGGTGAGCTGAAGGGGGCGCTGAAAAAGGATGGGAAGCTCATTTCGTTGGAGGCAACCGGCAAAGATTCCGAGCAGATTGTCAGGATTGAGAATGCTGAACACTCCGGAGTAATTCTGGACTTTGGAACTGCTGAGATTCGTGAAGCGCAGGGCAAACTTGGAAACGTTGGAAAGCAGATTCGCGTAAAGGGAAAGATCCCGGGAACCGAATTGGAAGAAGTAAGCACGCTTGAGATCTATGATTCGTTTCCCAATCTCGCCTTGCTTTCGCTGCAAATTCGCAACTCGGGAGCAAAGCCGGTTTCTATCGATTCGATCACGATGCAGGCTCACAACTTTTCCTCGAATGCGGACTCCGAAAGCTCCCCGAGTCCGTTGTGGACATTTCAAGGCTCCAGTTTGAAGTGGGGAAAAGATGAAATATTTGCCCTACCGGCGAAATTTTCTCAAGAGAATCCATTCGGCGCTCCCGTAAGTACGAAAGATGATCTTGGATATGCGGGTGGTGGCATTCCGGTTGTGGCTTTCTGGAGCAAGAACGTTGGTGAAGCGATTGGGCATATCGAGACTTTGCCTCTGGTGCTAGCACTGCCCGTAAAGTCAACCGACAGCGACATGGTAAACGCGTCAGTACGAATTCCCTCCAATTCTGAACTCAAAACTGGTGACACGATTTCAACTCCCCGCACTTTTCTAACGGTTTATTCCGGAGATTTCTATAAGCCACTTAGCCTCTGGTCCGACGTGATCGACAAAGAAGGGCTTAAAAAGCCGACAAACAATGAAGAAAACTACGCGGTGAGTTGGTGCGGTTGGGGATATGAGTTTGGGGTCACACCCAAACAGATGTTGGATACGATTCCGAAGTTAAGAGAGTTAGGCATCCATTGGGCCACGCTCGACGATGGATGGTTTAACAATTACGGCGATTGGCAACCTCGATCCCCTGCCTTTGCGGGCGATTCCATTCAGGGAATGGTGAAAACTTTTCATGACCAGGGAATTAAAGTGCAATTGTGGTGGTTACCGCTGGCCGCGGAAGACGGCCATTTCGCCTATGGCGGACGCAAATATGAAGTTTCGGAAGTGGTGAAGCAGCATCCCGATTGGTTGATTCTGGATAAGCAAGGCAAGCCGGCCCGTATGGCGCGAAATTTGGCAACACTTTGTCCGGCTTTGCCCGAAGTGCAAAGTTACTACAAGCAGTTGACAGAGCGCTTTGTTCGCGAATGGGGATTTGACGGACACAAACTGGATAACATCTATGCGACGCCGCTTTGTTATAACCCAAAGCATCACCACAAATCGCCATATGATTCCGTATACGCGATGGGAGAGGTATACAAGATTATTTTCGAGACCACACGAGCGATAAAACCGGATAGCATCACGCAAAGTTGCCCCTGCGGCACCCCTCCCAGCCTGGCATGGCTCCGCTTCATGGATCAGGCGGTGACAGCCGATCCTGTTGGCTCAATCCAAGTGCGGCGCCGCATAAAAATGTACAAAGCACTGCTTGGAGCGAATGCCGCTGTGTATGGCGATCACGTAGAACTTACACGGGTCAACAATGTGTTCACAGACAAAGAACAGGATGTAGGCAAGGATTTTGCTTCAACTCTGGGAACCGGCGGAGTTCTTGGCACAAAATTTACTTGGCCCGACTACGGACCCAAATTCAAGAATGTCTATCTGGATCCGGAAAAGGATAGTTATTGGAAAAAATGGATCGGCTTGTACAACGAAAAGATGCTTTCAAAAGGGGATTTCCTGGATCTTTACGTGTACGGCTTTGATAAGCCAGAGGCTTACGCCATAAAAAAGGACGGAAGCATCTACTATTCGTTTTATGCGCCCCCCGCGTCTAAGGAAGGAAAAGCTGCGGGAGCCAATGTTGGACAATCATGGAATGGTGAAGTGGAATTGCGTGGACTTTCAGCGAAGCCTTATCAAGTCACCGACTTTGTGAATAACAAAGATTTGGGAACAGTGACAGGGCCGACGGGAAAGCTAAGCGTGGAATTCAATGACTACCTCTTGCTCCAAGTTACGCCAATAAAATAAAGCGTCGGGTCGTTTAAGGCTTTCGCAAGGATCAGCCACGCTCGGCAGCATTTGTCTGTTTAGCTAAAAATGCTTCTCGGTAGCGGGAGTCGCGAAACGCTTCTGTGCCACCAATTTTGGTCACGTTTAGGGCACCGGCAATATTCCCAAATTTCAAACAGTCCTCAATTCCTGCGCCTCGAATGTATTGATGAATGAACCCAGCGTCGAAACTATCGCCGGCGCCAACCGGGTCCACCATATCGACGGCAGGAGAGAAATTCACATACTTATTTTTTGCAACGCGAGCGGTGGCGCCTTGTGCCCCTCGCTTGACAACCACAACGGGCACTTTTTCTGATAGGATATCCGCGGCGCGTTCAACTTCATTCACTTCCGCTAATTTACATGCTTCTCTTTCGTTCGGCAGAAGGACATCCACGTATTTGAATAATGATTGGATATCGCTAGACCAACGATCTTCGGGATCGTCATTTGTATCAAGGGAAGTTGTTAGACCGGCTTCTTTGGCTTTGCGAAAGATCTCGTTCCAGCTTCCGCGCAATCCTTTTTGAAGGAAATAGGAACAGATGTGCAAATGTTTTGCGCTGAAAATATAATCGAAGTCGAGTTCGCGCTCGCTAAACTCATACATCGTTCCGGGATACGTCAGGATGTAACGTTCTTTGTGTTGTTGTAGGATTACAGTCAATCCAGTGCTTTTGTGTTTGAACCGTCTTACGCGAGACAAATCCACGCCGGCCTCTTCCAAACGCTGCAGACAAATTTCTCCCAACGGATCGTCGCCGATACACGAACTAAAACTGACTTTGTTCCCAAGCCGAGCGAGATTGTGCGCAAAAATGGCAGAAGAACTTCCCAAGGTGATGCTCAAGTCGCTCGCTAACTGCTCTCGCTCGAGCACCAGTTCTTTAGGTAACCCATACAAGATCAAATCAAGGTTCAACTCGCCGATCACGCTTACATCAAAGGTGGTCACATGCCTCTCCGAAAGCAATCAGTCAAGGATGACCACGCGGGACAGATTTTTCGGTGCATCGGGATTCAGTCCCTTTCCCAGGCCCGTAAAAAAGCCCATAAGCTGGCAAGGGACAGTGCAGGCGGCCAATAATGCTAAATCGCTTAATCCTGCGTCGATCACGATCACAAGATCGCAATGCGACCGAACCTGTTCAGTGACACGATTGCCAATCGCAACGATCACGCCTCCTAAAGCCTTCATTTCGATCAGCACTTCGGATTCAGCCTCAAGCCCTGCACTATCCAGGAAAAAGAACAAGCAAGTGTTTTCGCTGACAATCGCCTTCGGTCCATGCCGGAATTCGAGTGTATGGAAAACTTGACTGTAGGAGCAGGACATTTCCATTACTTTTAGCGCTCCTTCCCTTGCGATGCCATGCCAAGGTCCCTGTCCTAGAAAAATGTAATCATCAAAAGAGTGATCGGCGACAAAGCGTTCGATGTCCAAAGCTATTTTGTGAACATGCTGAGAAATATGTTGAGCCGCCTTCGCCAGTTGCTCTACGAACGCTCGATTGTTTGCATGGCGTGCCGCTAGATACTGCAAGCTGATAAGCATACTCGTGAAAGAGCGAGTCATCACGGTGCTTTGTTCGTCCGCAGCTTGCAAAATGATCGTTCTGTCGCATTCTTTTTCGAGTGGGCTTCCCTGCGCACAAGTGATACCAATCGTTGGAACATGCAACTGTCGAACCAAAACCCTCGCGACCCGGACTGCTTCCGATGTTTTGCCAGAGCGCGAGATGACCACGGCCTGCGTTCCCTTGCCACCCGCTTGGATGCTCTTGGGAAAGAGCAGTATTTCGGAGGCCGGAAGGGCCATAGCGCGCTGACCGGTGAGCGTTGTCCACGAAAGGGCCGCAGCTTCCGCCAGGTAATAACTGGTTCCGCAGCCAACAAACACCCATTCGCTTGATTTGCGACAGCTCGTCAGAATAGTTTCCACCGTAGAACTGCTGTCCAATTGCGAGAGGACTGCTTGCCACACTTCTCCCTGTGAAATGAGTTCGTTCCAGGTGTGCGACCCTGGATGTTGTCCATCGTTGTTGAACATGGGTTTCGCCCTTTTCGTATCGCGAATTCAGACCAATTTCACTTCTACTTGTGCGTCGCGAAGCGCCTTGAGATCTTTCCTGGGAATGTTTTTGTCGGTAATGGTTTCATGCACAGCAGACGGCGGCAGAATTAACGAAAGACTTCGGCGGCCGAATTTACTTGAATCGCAAACAACTACAGTTCTGCGGGCCGATTCCGCCATCACGCGGTTGACTCTGGCTTCCAATAAATTAGGAGTGGTCAATCCATAGCGGACATCGAAGCCATCGACCGCAAGAAAGAGCAAGTCCGCATTCAGCTTGCGAAGAGATTCCTCTGCAAGCGGTCCTACCAGGGAAAAGGAATTTTTCCGCAAAACGCCCCCGGTCAAAATGACTTCAACCGGCGTGTCGGCTAACTCCGCCGCGATATTCGTAGCATTGGTGATGATGGTGAGACTTTTAAAGTGACGGCATGCCCGGGCGATCGCGGTTGTGGTGGTGCCCGAATCGAGAATGATGACTTGGCCTTGACGAATCATCTGAGAAGCGGCCGCAGCAATTCGCATCTTCTCTTGACGATGGAGTCTCTCCTTTTCATGCAAGGAGATGTCCTTCATCGCTCCCGTTTTTATCGGCAATGCTCCACCATGGGTTCTTTCCAACTGTCCCCCGTGGTGAAGAAATTCTAAATCTTTCCGTATCGTGATCAACGACGTTCTGAAGCGTTTGGCAAGGTCGCCAACCAGCACGCGACCGTCTGCTTGTAGAAGCTCTAGGATGTCGCGTCGACGTTCTTCACGCAGCATTGGACTTCCTCTCCATCCCCATTAAAGTTAGCCGCATGTTCCTTGTGCCATCTGCATTCCGCAGGCGAGGGAATACTTGGATAATACTTCCAAAACGTTGTGCCGAATCAGAGCGGCCGGATCATTTTCCGCCAACCCTTCACAGACAGCTTCACTCTGTTTCGGTAGATATTGGCTCAATAGTGCGAGAGGCGCAGGATGTGTGCGTAAATTGGCGATTAGGTGACCTAGGGAATTTGCAACAGAAGAGTTAGGCCAATAGTAGCGGGAACGGTCGCTATAGCTATACTTTCGTGAGAAAAGTAAACTCGCTTCGTCTCCGTGATAGTAGCTTTTCCAGTGTGACGGGTCCTGTTGCATCGCGCGCTCCAATTCTTCTCTGATTTTTGATGTTTGGATTCCAGCGCGATTTCCCAGCCATTCTTCTTCCACCGCTGCCAGGCCGAACACGGCTTCCCGGAAAGCGAAAGTGAGCCAGGGCCCCACTTTCAGAATCGCGAAATGATCTTGTACCATTTGCCGAAGCGCCGATGGTGTTTGGTAGTCGGTAGAATGCGCTTCATAGACGCCATGCCAGGATTGTTCGATGAAGCGAGAAAGCGGGCTCGCTTTCGCATGATCGTAACTAAAAACCGAGGAATCGCCAAATTCCACGCCTGGTTGCACGACGACGGCAATCACGCGTTCCCACGCTGCATGTAAACCCCGCGAGTAAAATGCCTGCTTGGTGAGTCGCAAGGTCTGTTCCACACTGTGTGCGCCTGTAATTTGTGGAGGAAGACTACCCAACTGTTCTCCACCCGGAATGGGCACTTCCGTCCCCACTACGTAAAGTGGGGCCGTGCTTCCGGTTCCCATTCGTTGATGCGCTTGCTCCGCCGCCAGACAAAGTTCGGCTGCTCTTCCACTGACAATTTCATCCGAGAGAGGCTCGTCGGCAGTGCCGGAATTCTCTCCGAGAGGCATGCTCGCGTCCAGATGAATTTTTGTGTAGCCGGCAAGGACGCAATCCTGAACAAGCACGCAAGCTTTTTGCATGGCCGATTCGGGGACTTCTTTTCGCCAGAGTTGCGGTCCCAAATGGTCGCCGCCAAGAATGATATTTTCACTGGGGAAGCGGTGCGATCGAGCCAATTCGTGAAGAAAGGCGGCGAACTCTACGGGCGTCTGTCCTGTATACCCACCAAATTGATTCACTTGGTTGGAGGTCGATTCGATTAAAAGCAAACTGTCATCGCGCTGAGCCTGAATCATTCCCGCCTCCAGGACATAGCGATTGGCGGAACAGACCGAATATATTCCGATGGGGCGACTCCGATGATTTTCTTCAAGAATGCGGAAGAGTCGATTCGTTGCGCCATTGAGTGTTGAACCCATGATTATTGCTCTGTCGCTCCGATCGATACGACCGCACCACGTTCTAAAGCGGGAAGAGTGAATACCGATTTGCCATTCTCTTTTGTTCCGTGCACGATCTGCGAATCACCAAGAAACGGCAGGTATAGCAAAGCGTCACCCAGTTCCGCCGATACCCGAATCCGAATATTGGTCACTGTGGTAGGCAAAGCATTCTTGCTCGGTTCGAGGCCAGTAAAATTTGCAAAGAACATTTGCGGATGTCCGTTCACGAAGCCAAAGTTAACAGCGACGGTAGGAGGCGCCCCTACTTCGATCTGGTTTTTGGAATCGAGTGCATCCAGCAGCGCCTTTGGCGGGTTTTCAGTTCCGTTTGCAAAATTAGCTTGCAGTCGGTCAAGGAATTGCCTAGCTGGATCAGGTTCAAGTTGCACCGTATTTGCTGTCCGAGGAAAGTCAGCAACGATTGGTCCCAGAACAATGAAGCGAATCCCTTTCCCCGCCAGACTCTGGAGCGAGTCCCTTTCCTTTGCGCTCACGACACTCACGCTGGGAAATAAAAGCGTCTGTCCATGAAATGATTCTAGCGTTCGCGGAGTTACAACTTGAAATTCACGATGAGCCTGGAGCAAGGCTAGAACGGTTCCGCGATAAGATGTCAGAAATTCTTTCGGGTCATAATCGCGGCTCTTCGGCGAGAAATAAACACCGACCGGATGCATCGGTTCGCGCGGAGCGTAAAGTATCTTCTCGTGTTTCGCGATCCACTCAAAAATCTGTTTTCGTGTGGCCAGATCGTTCGAGCCTGCCATGGAATGCCCAGGCGCATCCCAGAAATTTGCTCCGGCAATTACTTGCGACATGGCCAGATTCTTCATGGCCTCTCGCGCATCGATGACTTTATCGCCATCCCAGGAATAATTCAGAATCCATGTCGCCTTACCCTGCGCAAATGCGCGAAAAGTCAGCATGCCAGCCTGATAAAGGAACCAATCAAGCTGCGTACGGCTCGCGGCCATGTGTTCTCCGCTGCCAAATTCGTATTCATGAGCGATCGCATCGGCTACACCGTACATTTCGTAAACATCCGCGCCCACGCGCGTCGCTTCCTCCTCAATCCCGGGGTAAATCTCCGGAATGATCATGATTTGCGGATTTACCTTGCGAGCATTTTGACGAATTTCGCTTATGAAATCTGTCAGGGTATCGATCCGAAAATCAATCCACTTGCGAAATCCGGTATCACGGAAATCCCCAATCTTCACATCCTTCTTTGCATCAAGTCCCGTTTTTTCGCGAAAGGCAGCAAGCGTGGCATCATCAAAGCTCGCCCAACTATCTTCCCAACCGTCGAAGTGGGTCATCCAATAAGGAATATCGATGTAGATTCCATCAATTCCTGTGCC
Source organism: Candidatus Acidiferrum sp. (assembly GCA_036497825.1). GTDB lineage: Bacteria > Acidobacteriota > Terriglobia > Acidiferrales > UBA7541 > Acidiferrum. The sequence goes on along the minus strand of DASXIT010000005.1, from coordinate 124,817 downwards.
GGCGATCTGGCGGACCCTTTCCATATATGTTTTTCGCCAATCCTTCACGTATGGGCTGATCCAGACATCTTCATCACCGGGGCTTATCCAAAATGCTGCGCCTGACGTAAAGACCGCCGGCTCTCCAGTTAATTTTCGTTGCAACCAATCTGGGTGGTCTTTCATAACAGAGTGAGCTGATTTGTCAGCGTTTGCAGTAATACATTCTGTACCGGCGATATACACGAACGCCTTGTTATTCGCTTTATGTGCCAGCTCAGCGACCATCCGAATTGCCTGCAATTTGGCGGTAGGGTCAAGAAAGCTTTCGTAGCGGCCGGTAATGTCGTTATCGACTTCGATTCCGAATACCCGGCTTTCCTGAGCATCCCGGATAATCATGGCTGCATCCTGGGCGCTGTGCAATCCATAAGCTCCGATGCGCACAAAATGCGTCCAGTTCTGCACCGGCGTATCCGCCTTGCTCGCAACTGCGAGCGCGGCGGCTAGACACAACCCGCGAATCATTTTGCTTTGCACAAGCGGCCTCTACCCTAAAATTGGAATCGCAGGCCAAACTGCGTCAGGCGCGGAGTGCTGCCAGGAGCCGTGGCCGTGACTTCTCCAAAAGTAGCGCTTCCGTAGCCGAGATCCGGGAATGCGAACCGGGGCGTATTGGTAAAGTTAAAGAACTCCGCGCGCAGTTGCAGATTCATCTTTTCGTGAATCGCAAATTCCTTAATGAAGGACAGGTCCGTATTGTGGAGGTGATCCCCGTGCAAATCAGAAAAGTAGCGCGGCGCGTTCCCAGGATTCTGATCACCCGGATCGGCAAAGCAACCTGCATTGAACAGGGATTGGCCGGTAGCCGCCGCCTGGTGGTAACTAATTCTACTGCCCACTGCGTTGCAGATGACATTGGGCCGTTGATTCCCATCCTGCAGTCGCGGAATTGAGATAGCAATCGGCAGCGGTTGGCCACTCTGTAGTGTGATAATTGTGTTGATCGACCATCCTCCGAGTACTCCATCCAGGAAGCGGTTCATGTCCGAACCGATCCATCGACCTCGACCAACAGGAACTTGCAGGACGGCAGCCACGACAAAGCGATGAGTCGCGTCGTTGGCGCTCACCGAATACTCATTTCTCAGTCGATCCAACTGTTGTGGGTTCCCGAGATTTAAACCGCCTACAAAGGCATTGAATCCAGCCGAGGAGTTATCTTGAGATTTGGAAAAAGTATAGTTGCCCTCAAAACTGAGGTATTTACCCTCATGCTTTTGGAAACGAACCTGGAGTGAGTTGTACCAGGAATTGGCTCCGAACTTTGGCAATCCTTGAAAGGTGCCATTGAATTGCGGATAAGGTCGAAGCAAATTGATTAAAGGAACAGTATCCAAGGTATATGGGGATGAGGGTTCATTGAAGATAGCTGTAGAACCAGTAAAAAAAGGTTGGAAGGGATTCGCAACAGACTGATTCAGATAATTGCTCACGCAGCTATCTGTATCGCAGGTTGGGTCCGCGGCGTGTTGTTGTGCCGAAATTTGGGCCAAGGTGTTGGACGAAATGAAGTTGCGGTTTCGCGTGCTCGAGTAGCCTCCCCATGGCAAGTGATTGCTGTGGTTTGCGGAGTAGTCAATTCCTATCGTGATGCCTTTTTCAAATAAATGTTGGACTCCGAGGTTCCATTGATAGATGTCCGCATTGCGAGCTTGTTCCGTACCCAAATTATTCGAATTGTCGTAACCCCAAAGAGCCAACGGACCGTAAGTTTTCCCCTGAGACTGCGAAATTCCCAGCGGGAAGGGATTCTGTAAGGTTGCAAACTGCGTTTGATAATTGTCTGTTGTAAACAAGATTGGATCGGTTGTGCTAAAGGTTGTACCAGGATATTGGAAATTCGTTGCCGGGCTCAAACCGTAATAAACTCCGAAGCCGCCACGCAGCACCGTCGTGGGTTGAATGGACCAGGCAAATCCGATCCGCGGGGCAATATTATTCCGGTCGGTCGGTACACTCCGCCCCAACCCACCTTGACCTACAAACAGGGTTGTACCCACTAATTCAGTCGGTGTGGTGACATTGGGGTTTAGCGGATTCGGGAGTGGAACTGATATTCCCGTATCGCCGGTGAAGTTCGAATATTGTTGAAGATTCATCCGCTCCGTGTATGGAGAGCTCCATTCGTACCGCAAACCCAGGTTCACCGTAAGCGAGGCCGAAATCTTCCAATCGTCCTGAACGTAAAACCCAGTCTCCGTGGATTTATCCGCGACCGAGGGAAGAATACCTAAATAGCTTGAACCGCCCGCTGCTCCATAACCCAGAAGGAGGCTTGCAAAGGAATTACCCTGAGTTGTGTCTCCACTGCCCGGAGTTGAGGCAGTTATGTTTTGCGGGAACGAAAAATACCCCGTCGGATAGTTCGGCTGCCAGAAATTATTGAAGAATTGCCGCTGCTCGAACCCGAACTTAAGAGTGTGCTGGTGCTTAATCCAAGTCAGCGACGAAGAATAACTGTACAAAGTGTGCGCAAAACTCGTGTCCGTGCAGCACTGCGTGTACATCGAAAGCCAGTTGTTAGTTGTGTCCAGAGCAATTGTCGGCATACGCTGGAAGCCGTTCGCCGCGAGGATCGACGGAAAACCGGCCGCACTCAAAGACGGAAAATTTGACTCTTCCGGCGCGCTCACTCGGTCGACGGCAAAGCGGCTCGTCCAAACGAAAGTTGGAGAGATCATCCAGTCGTATTCGAGCCCCACATTGTAGACAGACGTGTGCGAGTTGAACGCGTCATTAAAATCTGCGCTGGCGAGGACAAAGGGAACGTCGTATTGACTGTATAAATGGCTGAATCGACCTGACAACTTTTGCGAGTCGGTGAAATTATGATCTATCTTTATATCGAACTGATGCGAAGGCGTGTTGTTCAGGATCGTCGTGCGGAAGTTGTTTAAACCGTACTGATCCGGAGTCACGTTTGGTTCGGGGTAGAGTTTAAGCAGTGCCTGACCTATCGAACTAATATATTGCGACCCAATCATATTTCCACTGAACGGCTGTCGGGTAAGGGTGCAAGGACCGCCCAGAGGGTCAGGCGGACACGTCGTCTGATATGGATTGTAGATTTGTTGCAATACGGCGTTTCCGTTTGCGTCGGCGGTGTAGGTCTGGGAGAAGTCACCGGCACGTTGCGCGTCGGTTGGCACGGTGCCACTCATGTTTATGGGGTCATGCTGCCTTAGAAATTCCAGGTCGACAAAGAAAAAAGTTTTGTTTTTACGGATCGGACCGCCCAACGAAAATCCGTACTGGTCGCGCACATGATCCGGCCTCGGAATTCCGTCTGCATTGCTGAAGAAATCGTTGGCATCAAGCGCCGATCTCTGCCCGAACCACCAGCCACTTCCATGAAACTGGTTGCCCCCTTGCTTCAGCACCATGTTTACGACGGTTCCTCCATTGTTACCGTACTCCGCGGAGAAACTGTTGTTCTCTACTTTGAATTCCTGAACGATCTCGACAGACGGTTGATAGTAGACATTGGTCGTACCGCCTTCGCCCTGTTCCGGCGCGCTTGTTAACGCTCCGTCCAGCCGCACTTCCGCTGTCGCATTGCGTTGTCCATTTGAAACAAAGTTTGTGCCGGACGGATAAGAATCCTGCGTTCCAGATCCACTTGTTTCGGTTACGCCGCCGGCGAGGTAGACCAATCCAAACATGCTGCGATTCGCCAAGGGGATATCTCGAACATATTCATTGCTCACGTCGGTTCCGAGGGCCGCGTTTGCCGTATCAAGCAGAGGAGGTTGCTCCGTCACGGTGATACTCTCCGACACTCCTCTTGGAGACATCGTGAAGTCTAGAGTCGCTTGCTGGGACACAGCCACAACTAGATTCTTCCGCTCCAGAGTGCCAAAACCTGCTGCCGCCACCTTGATCGTATAAGTGCCAGGTCGTATGCCAGTGAACACATAGATTCCACGACTATCCGTCGTGGATGTTGCCCCGACGTTGGTAGCCTCATCAGTGAGCGTCACCTTGGCTTCCGCAATTACCCCACCGCTCGAGTCTGTAACCACTCCAGTTAGCTGTCCGGTGAAAGTAGCTTGCGCCGCACACGGCGTCGGGTTGCATATGAACAGCAACCCGCCTAGCAATATAGCTGAGACGAAGTCTTTTAAACTTTGTAGGAACCAGCCCATAACACACCCCGTTTCCTTTTTGTCAGGCTTTACAAAACCTTTGGTTACGAGTTCTTTCGGTTTCTTTCTTTTACTTTCTTTTTATAAAACTGTCAAGACCGCTGTTTTTGCCGGACCGGAATGCCCGGGGGCCGCCGGTCCCGGACAGAAAAGGATCTGGGCCTGGGTCTGAAAATAGTCGAGAGAAGAACACGCTACCGAAAAGGTATTTTGGGTGGTGGGCAAATTCTGAAATTCTTTTTACGGCATTCGGCTCAGAATCGAATGCTCTTGCGCCATCGAACTTGTCAGGAGATTAGGATTCCCCTTCTCTACGATCCATCGTTCTATTTGCTATTTTTTCACAGACCACGATACAACCTCAAGTTGAGTTGGGGTCAGGGAAAAAATTGAGACCTCAGCGAGACCAACCAGGTTTCCTTCGTGAATTGACTGTGAGTGAAGTACCAGCACGCAGTGGCGTGGTTCGTCTCTGCGCTTCATTTATCTAGGGAACAAAGAGCCAAATCAAAAATTGGAGAAACCGCCGAAACCAGAGGAGGTATTCCCGCGGAGTTCCAACGCCGCCTCGGCGCGATCAAAGTAACCCAACGCACGGGAATTCCGCAGGCCTCGCAATGCAGTGCGCTCACGGAGAGGAATGGGTCGAACACTTAGACATCTGGGTGGCGAAATCATGATCCACCGTTTGGTGAAGTTGGCGGACCTTAGTGAGCTCTCTTTCAGGAGGCTTGATGAACGCTTAAATCTCGTTTAGGTAATTTTTCTACCTAACATCCGAGCGAGGATTTCAACAACACAATATATTGATTGAGTTCCTCTGGACCGTACCGGGAATACACCCTTCTCGCGTGCTCACCTCGGACGCTTCGCTGCTCTGACCGAGCATCCGTCCCATAAACCACAGCTCTTACAAGTGCCTTTAGATCCATGCGCAATTTGATGGCAGTCCAACCAATTGCCCCTGCGGCTCCCGTCACTAAAATCTTCGTGTTTGCCATATTTGACTCCTATAACGTTCTCCACGAACCCCGTGTGAATCAGATGTGCGGCGACGGGCGTCTTTACGCTGCGCGCTGAATTCGTGCAGGACCCATCTGCCTAAGGGGGCTCGATTTCCGCAAGGCGGCCTTCGCCTGAAAAAGACGGCCTTTGGTGGCCCCGATCGAGATGCCCAACTTACGAGATGTCTCCTTCAAGGAACATTCCTGAAGATGGCAGACTTGAATGGCCTCCCGAATTCGCGGACGGAGCGCGCCAAGTGCCTTTCGCAAAATCGCGGCCTTCTCGCGTTGTGAATAAGTGTCTTCGGGATTCAACGAGCGATCGGTCAATTCGATAAGCTCTCGCCCTTCATCAAAATCTTCGGTAGTTTGGATGGGCGTTTCCCGGTGCTTCTGGTTCTGACGGATCTTCATGAGAGCGGTATTAATCGCAATGCGCGTAAGCCAAGTGGAAAACTGTGATTTACCCTTGAATTCCCCCATGTGCACCATGGCTTTCAAAAAAGATTCCTGAAGTGCGTCTTCGGCGTCTTCGTAGTTCCGTGTGATGCGAAGTGTAATGCGCAGGATTTTCTGTGAGTGCCGTTTGCAGATCTCTCCGTACGCTGCCTGATCCCCTTTCTGTGCCGCGGCGAGAAGGCACTCCTCCGAAATCTCCTCAGGAGTGCTGTTTAAAATATGGCTGACGCTCGCTGACTTCGGTGAGATGGTTAACAATTCCCCGTCCTCCTTCTTGGCGAGCCTCAAATCGCTCGTAATCCCTTTTAGAAATTGGCTCGACCGGGACACATTCACAGATTCGAAGAAGACAAACATCACGAGATGGAATAGTTTTTTGGTACACCGCAAGAGTGGGTTTGCTCTACCACTATTGGAGGATTTGGGGGTGAATCCTGTGTCGCGACGGGCGATGAGGATTCGAATAAGAACTGCAGTTTCCCTATTCTTCCGACTTGTGATGCGCCGCAGGGATCACAATTTCTTTCCAGCCGAACAGATGGGCATCTATGGAAAATGCGCCCGGGCCAATCAAAGCGATAGCGACAAACATCATTATCAGGCAAAAAAAACCCAGATTTGAGGTTAACAATCCCCAAGGCAGTTGGACCCAGACAAGGGCGACAGTACATTCCAGCGCGGCCAGCATGTTAACAATCGGCGTCAGAAATCCAATTAAAATGAAAACACCCGTCAAAGTTAGAAACACGCTTAGTGCAATGACACCTACTGTTAGGTTCGGAGGAGAAAGAAGATAGACAATACCTTGAGCTGCTAGCATAGAACCAGCCGCTGCTCGCAAGACCAACAGTCCAACGCCAGGAGGGCCGCCGGGAAACGCAGAGAAAAGCCTTTGCAGAGTAGATCTCCCATCTAACGCTAAAATGCCTTATCCGCGACGGTAGATGACGAACCAAGACGGCGATACCCGCGATTCCGGTATCTTTTCCTAACGCTTTAGGGGTATTGGACCGAAATGAATTACAGGTGGATAATTCCGCGCCGAATTGCGATGGCAACAGCTTGCGTTCGGTCGCTGGCTCCCAGCTTTCCCATGATGTTTTTGAGGTGCACTTTGACCGTTTCCTCGGTGATAAAAAGCTTTTCGCCGATGTCCCGATTTCGGTTACCTTCGGCGACCTGACTGAGAACTTCGATTTCGCGGCTGGTCAGGGCTTCATCACTCATGTGTTCCGCCAGTTGCGCGGCAAGTTGCGGAGGAAGGCGCTTCTTGCCCGCGTGGACTTGGCGAATCACTTCCACCAATTCCTTCGGGGGCATGCTTTTCAGCAAATACGCGCGGGCTCCAGCCTCTAGCGCGCGCTGGATTTCGACGTCACCCTCAAACGTCGTCAGCATGATGATGCGAGCTTCTGGAAATTCCGTGCGGATCGAGATCATCGTATCGATCCCGCTTTTGTCCGGAAGGCGCAGATCCATCAGGGTGACATCTGGTTTGTGCTGACGAAACTGTTCGATGGCGTCCTTTGCGCTGGAGGCGTCAGCAATCACGCGCATATCTTGCTGGCTGTTGATGACTGCAGCGATGCCCTCTCGCAACAGTGGATGATCGTCCACACTCAGAATTCGAATGCTGTTCGTTTCACTCATTGGAGTAGCTCGCTCTCCGTTGCCGATTTCACATCGCCGCTCTTTTTCGCGTACAACCTGGAAAACCAAAATTTACGGCCGTTGGAAGGCGGCGAGGCGAAAGCGATGCTGCCTGGAACGGACAGCTCCATTTCCGTCCCGGCGTCGGCCCGGCTTAGAACTCGCAGCCTTGCGCCGATGCGTTCCGCGCGTTCACGCATGCCGGAAAGGCCCCAGTGGCCTTCGCGTCCTTCGCGCAAAACATCAGGGTTAATGCCGACACCGTTGTCGCGCACCATAACGCGGAAAAAATTTACAGTGTACTCAATTTCTACCACGATCTCCTCAGCCCGTGAATGGCGGAAAGCGTTTGCCAAAGCTTCGCGGCCTATGTGATAAATGTCGTCACGGATAACCGGCCGCAATTGCCTGGGAGCACCTTCGACGATGACCCGAAACTCCGAGTCTCTTGTGGGTGCCAGTTCTTGTTGCAATCTCGAAAATGCTTCTTCCAGATTCCGATCGGCAAGGTCGGACGAACGCAACCCCCTGACTGTGTTGCGGCCTTCGTCAATCACACGTGTCATCAACTGAAGCGCGCGCGCAACGAGCGGTTTTGCTTCTGAATTCTCGGGTAAGCGATCATCGGCAACGTGAAGCTGCATCGAGGCACTGAGAAAGCCCTGCAATAGGGTATCGTGCAGTTCTTGCGCAATTCGCGTACGTTCCGCAAGCCGCTCTTCGAATCGCATATTCATTTGTACGGCTAAGGCCCGGATACGCAGCCGGTAAATCAAAAACACGGCGAGCGTGCCCAATATTCCAACCGCAATTCGAAACCACCAGGTTTGCCAATACTGGGGCGCGATGTGCAGTGGCAAATCCAGCTCTGCACTATTCCAGAGCCCTTCACTGTTGCTGGCCATTAGCCGGAAGCGGTACTGGCCAGAGTTCAGGTTGTTGTACGTGACTTCCCGTGCGGTAACCGGATTGCTCCAAGATTCGTCAACGCCTTCGAGTTTGTATTTGTACTGCACTCGCTCTGGAATCGAAAGACTGAGCGCCGCATAGCTGAAGATAATTCTTTTGTGTGACCCATTGAGGCGCAGCGAATCACCGATGCTGGCTGGATTACCATCTACGGTAACTCCATCGATGTGAACCAGGGCAGGGGGAGAACTAGAAGTCGCACGCGCCGGGTCAACAACAGAAAGCCCTCGATTCATCGAGAACCAGATCTTTCCGTTGTGATCTGCGAGTACAGATTGAAAGCGTTTAACACCTTCGACCCCATTTAATCCGTCTTCCATTCCATATTCGCGGATATCCGCTTCCTTTAACGAGCCATCGAGAATTTTGTCGCGATCGAGTCGCAATACATGACTGGATGTGGAGATCCACAGCCGTGCATTTTTATCTTCGGCGATTCCCAATATTTGTTCACTCAAAGATTGGCCGAATCCAGAGGCGTTTTGAACCTGTCCTGAGCGGAAAAACGCGAGGCCTGCAGACGTTCCAATCCACAGAACATCCGACGAGTCAGACAGGAGACAATTCACGTTGTCTGAAGGCAAGCCATCGCTTTTTCGCATTACACTCCATCGCCCCTGAGAGAGAGAATTGATCCCGTTTGGCGTAGCAAACCACATCGTGCCGTGAGAATTTTCCGCAATTGCCGCTATGGTGTTGGAGGACATGCCATCTGATGCGGTGTACGACGTGAAACGGCCGTTTTTCAATAAGCTCACGCCGCCACTCAGCGTGCCCGCCCAGACAGATCCGTCGCGGCTCTGGTAGACCGCGTAAACGCCGTTTTGCGGCAAACCATCGGCTTGGGTGTAAGTTTTTGCTATGACTGCTCCATTAGTGAACGTCAGATGCGTCAGGCCTCCCCGCTGCCTGCCGAGCCACAGCTCGTCTCCTGTTCCAGTAATTGAGTAGACAACATCTTGCAAGAGACCGGCGCTAGCCACGTCTCCACTCTTGCCTCCGGCGAACCATTGCAAGCCACCTTCGTACGGTGCGAACCAGATGCGTTCATGCTCGTCGACATAAATCGGCCCGCCGCTTCCTGACTGCAGACCACCAACGGAGTAGGTGACAAACGCACTGTCTCGAAGACGATCAATTCCTCGCGGGCTTCCGACCCAGACATTTCCTTCTCGATCCTCAAAAAGCGCTGTAACCGCGCCGTTTGCGTGGAGGGACTGATCATCAAGCAAGACTCCGTCAGCGTTTAAGCGAATTAGTCCACTGGATGTACCAATCCAGATGTTGGAATCCCGGTCGCGGAGCATGGCGAGCACGGATAAGTGAGCCAGGGCAGGAGGAACTCCCCGGGTAGTGATTTCCGTTCCATTCCATCGCAGGACGCCGCGATCTGTGCCAATCCACAGTTCGCGATCGGAAATTACCAATAAGCAGTTGATCGCTGCAGCCGAAGGCGCCTTTCCGGCTGAAAACACTTTTCCTCCGCCCATGTAGAAAAGGCCTTTGTCGCGCGTACCGAGCCAGAGCTTTCCGTCCGAACTTTGCGCCATGGAAATGACCGCGGAATTCGGTTCCGCAAAGCGATGCGGAGTTACACCGGTGGCCCAACTGAGCCGCGCGGAGAGTTCATCGGCGTCCGGCGGCGACGAGGAGTTTGCAGCGGCCGCAGCGGGATCCACAATTTCGAACTTTTCGTCGTGGTAAGTAAGCGGTCCAAGTGCTAGTGACGAGAGTAAAATCGTGCCATCCAGACGCCTCGTCATGGAAGTGATGCCAAACTCGGCTTCCTCCCTGCCAAGGTCAAATTTTCCGTTGTGATAACGCAGAATCTTAGTGCTCTGCAACAAAATCCAGAGGTCGCCCCGCGAATCGGCGATAAGTTGCTGGACAGCACCGATGGGAAAAGTTGTTGGAATTGCCTGCGGGAATGTTCGGAAACTTAGTCCGTCGAAGCGAATCAGTCCTCGCTCTGTGCCGATCCATAGATAGCCATCGGCGGTTTGTGCAACCGCAGTAACAGAGCCCCCCGTAAAGCCTTTCTCGCTGCCCCAATGGTCCCGCATATATTGCGAAAGCAGACGGTGTGGGTCGATCGCCTGCGCTGTGCATGCGCAACACGCCGCAACAAAGCCAATCAACAGGAACCAGCGGAGGCAACGCCGCTTGCAATTCGCATCAGGGGAGGTATTCGAATTTCTCAACTACAACCTCATTTTCTTTTTGCCACGGGCTTTTCTCGCTCGCGACAACGTAAAACAAGAGTTGAAAAGTCTCCTGGCCAGGCGTAGGCACTCCCGACGTAAAGACGTGCCCGGAAACAACAGACGTTCCGGGTTGCATCGAAGATCCACGAACGGTTTTAAAGCTGGCTCGACCTGATTCCCAATGCAGAGAGTGCGTCAGAGTCCCCGGTGGAGCAACAAACGGAGCCACATTGCCAGGCACGAAGAACGGCTGGATACCATATTGCGCATTATTCTTGCTCTCAGCATCTCCCCATTTGCTGATTTCCGTATCCATCTCTCGGTAATGCTGTTCGCCACCCCAATCGTCGAAAGTGGTGGTGCTGAAAACGGCGGCCGGTTCCAAGTGTGAAACATCTCGCACCACAACAACGTATGTTCCGTATCCCAAACTTCGAGTCAAAACCACTTCTGCACAGGACCACTTGCCTTCCTTCTTTTGAATACGCAGGTGGAGCGCGCCCTTCGCGTCCGTCCATGCATTATCTCCGTCGTACAAGTTATTCATTCCTCCACGATCGCTGGAAATCGTGCGAACTTTCCAATCGTAGCCACTGAAATGAACAATTTTTACCGGTGCAAGTTCCGGAGTGCCAATGCCCTTTTCAGTCTTGACGGCGACAATGGAGCCACCCTTTGTTGGGGCTATATCCATGGTGGGTGGCGGGTGATACGTCGGCTCAACCACCATCGCTGCATACTCGAATCCGAGATGGGTCTCTGTGCTCCACGTAGAGTCCGCCTGAATGGGAATAAACGGTTTATCGGGCCACGGCTGCACCCACCACGGCCCGCTCCTCGCATAAACAACGACCCTCTGACCCGGGCGTACGCCCGTGACCCGCCCCGATATGATATCCACTCTTTCCCTTCCGCCCTGGGCCGCAGGCGGAATCTTGGTGAACTCGATTGTAGGAGACTCGGGAGTTTTCGACGATCCACAGCCGCCCAGTAAAATGCTTAGAACCACCAGCAGGGCGAAAGTTACATTTTTGATCAGAATACGTTGGATTCTCATTTGTTTTCGGATGCAATACGGGCGGGGCCATCTCAAATCGGAGACGCTTTGCATTTGCTCCTTTGCGTGCATCACGCGACCTCCTTACCGCTGAGCAGGCGGCTAGAACGTTCGACGATATAAGAGCAATGCCGGGTTCAATTCTATCTTGTTCCTCCACAAAGGTCAGCCATTCACAGAGGATTCGAAAGATAAATTTTTAGATAGGGTTGATATCCATAAACGTTAAAGATAGCTGATCACTACACAAATTCTTTTTACAATCAGTCATTTGCAAGTTCTTCGGATTGCGACCAATACAGTGAAGCAGAAATCTCGACGTTCTTTTCGACCGAATTCTGTCGCTTCGATTTATCAATCTTCACTCAATTTTTCGATGCCTTCTTTTGTTTCAGGCTTGCAACGGCCTCTTCCGTTTCCATTCGTGTTCGCGACGGAGTAGCGATTGATGCTTTTTCAGTTGCGCTTCAATATCGCTGAATGCGTTCTTGCACCCTGCCAAAATATTCTTCCCCCCGCCGATCGCGTGTAAAGTTCCCGACGGTAAGGAAAGAGTCAGGGCCAGTGTTTGCTCATCGGTTCGGTGGTTCTTCGAAAAAACGCCGTGCAATTGAATCAGGTCCGGCTCGTAGCTCTTCAGGAATTTCTCGAGTTTGTCCAGCCGGCGGGTCACTTCAGCAGCAACTGCTTGTTGCGAATCAACATGCTTATAGCTGAATGATACGTTCATATGTGCACCTGTAGGGAGTTCACGAATTGAGGAAGGAAAGCGACGCAGTCTTGCATTCTGCACCGCATACAAGCACAGCATAACAACTGGCTTTGCGTAACGCAATCCTCTGTGCGTTTGACAGTCACCACAGCAATTTCTAGTCTATTTGTGGCGTTATGGCGGCCACTCCCCAGCGCGGCAGTCGCTGCTCTCTTTAGATCGAGGCTACATGAAGAACCACAAGCACCCCCCCGCCAATCCTCCCAATCAACTTCGTGTCGGCCCTGCTGGCTGGTCTTATCCTGATTGGTGTGGTTACGTTTACCCTACTCCACGTGGCAAGGATTTCCACGAAGCGTCCTATCTTTCCGGTTTTTTCGACACCATCGAGATCAACACCTCCTTTTACCAACCAATGCGCCCCGACCACGCCGCCATGTGGATCGATCGCGTCGCCACAAATCCTACCTTCCTCTTTACCGCAAAACTATGGCAACGATTCACCCACGAACCCAAAGCCTCCGCAGAGGACGAACGCGCCGTCCGCGCCGGGTTCGACGTTCTCCAACAAGCAGGCAAGCTCGGCGCCATACTTCTTCAGTTCCCGTTCTCTTTCCACAGCACCAGCGAAACCATTGCCCATCTCACTGCTCTTATCAAACGTTTCTCCGACTATCCTCTCGTTGTCGAACTCCGTCACGCTTCCTGGCAAACCGAAGAAACCCTCGAGCTACTGCATAAGCATCAAGTCGGTTTTTGCAATATCGATCAGCCCATCATTGGCCACTCATTGGAACCTTCCGCCGACGCCACCTCTCCGATCGGCTACATCCGTTTTCACGGCCGCCGCTACGACACATGGTTTTCCGATGATCCCACCATCCCCGCCCATGAACGCTACAACTATCTTTACTCCGCCGAAGAACTAGATCCCTGGGCTGCTCGTATTCGCAAGATTCAACAGAACACTCGCAAAACGTTTGTCGTTACCAACAATCATTTCCAAGGCAAAGCTGTTGTAAACGCTCTGCAACTGATCAGTATTTTAAAAGGGAATAAAGTGAAGATTCCGGAGCCGCTGCGTCAGCACTATCCACAACTGGAACAAATCGCCAGCGAAATGCCCGCTGAACCAACTCTGTTTCCGCTGGGTTCACCGCAAACTAGAAAATCCAATCGCATTACTTCTTGAATAAATTTTCAAACGCCTGGCGTGCATCCATTGGCCGAGCAGGACTTGGCGCCTCCACGGGCACCTGGGCCGGCTGCATATAAGAGGTGGGCGCGGTATCCTTTTCCACCGTCGTGCGAAATTCATAGAACTTGCAATCGTTTTTGGTGTCTTTCGGCGTTACGCGAGCCGGTATCGGCTGCGTACACTCAAACTGCACTCCGCTGTCGAAAAACCTACACTGCTTGCAACAATGCAATTCAAAATTACACTTCGGACATTTTCCGTTCGCATCGAATCCGGCTACCAGCACCGCGCCGCAATTCGAGCATCGCGCGCGCGTGACAGTGCCAACCATGCGTGGCGTGCGAGGCCCTAGATGATCCGTTGCCCCGCGCGGTCCGCCCTGCGGCGGTTTGCGCTCTGGCTTATTTTTCTTTTCGTGTTTCTCTTGTCTCTCGGCATCTCGATAGCCGCGGTGCCCGTACTTGCGATCCACAAACGCCTCCGTCCGTCAGTCATGACAGACTGCCACTACTTCAAAAATGTACAATTCACCTAGATAAAGATTCTCGTCGCGATGGTAATCCAATCGGGTTGCTACAAAATTGCTACAATCGCCAGAGCAGACCAGACTTCCCTCAGAAATGAAACCAGATTGCCTTGGGCGAGAGCAGGAGATGGGACCTCTATGTTTTTAATCCTATGGGAGTTCGAAGTCAAGCCGGGAGAAGAAGCATCCTTCGAAAGAGCCTATGGCCCCCTAGGGCCTTGGGTCCAGCTCTTTCACCGTGATCTACGCTTCCGGCAGACTCAACTCCTGAAAGATCCTTCCCGCTCCAGGATTTACTTCACTCTCGACTTCTGGGATTCCCAACACGATTACGAACACTTCAAACATTCCAACCAAATTGACTACGATTCGCTGGACCGTTCTACTGCGCCCCTGACGATCCGCGAACGTAACCTTGGCTGCTTCCTGCAACTTGGCCCCGAGCCAACTTCTTCTTAACAAACATTCCGACCAGTCCATCTGCCCCTAGATCGGCTTGCAGAAAGCTTCTCGGCTTGCCGGCCGCTCGCAGTACTGCTTCCGCCGCCAGATAACCGCTGCGAACTGCTCCTTCCATCGTTGCGGGCCAGCCCGTCTTCGTCCAATCGCCCGCCAAAAACATTCCACCAATTCTTGTCTGCTGATTTGGGCGCAAGCGGTCCACACCAGGTTCCGGTGAAAAAGTAGCAGCCGTCTCTTTGATGACCGTGGCCTTCACAAGGTTTGCGTTTCGAGCCTCGGGAAACACAAGTTTTACTTCTTTGAGACATAAGTCGATGATCTCTTGTCGGGACTTCGGTAGAAGATCGTAGGAAGCGCTAATCACAAGCTGCAAGTATTGTTCCTTTTTGTTGTTTCCCGTCTTTGGCCCGTAAAGCAAAGTTTTGTTAAAGATCCATTGCGTCGTGGTATCCAACAACGTTACGAACGGTTCCTTTGTCACTTCCCGGTCAAACCAGAAATGCACTCCTGTAATTGGTGATACTTTAATCTTTCCCAATTGCTGGAAGGCAGGTTCCCGTTCCTTAGCTTCTCCCGGCAATAATTCCAACAAGGCCTCGTGTGGCAGTGCGAACACATACGCGTCCGCAGATTCCACCCGCCCACCAGCAAATTCCACGTTCTCCACCGCGCCATTCGACATACGTATCTTCCGGAGCGGGGATCGCAGCGTGACTTCCCCGCACCTCTTTTCGATCTCTGCCTGACATCCGTCGTATAACTCCGCCAGCGGCACCGTCGGAATCCCCATTCGGTATCCCGTCCGATTCGAAACGAACGCCTTCCAAAACACGTCCACGCCATATCTTGCATCCGTTCGATCGAGTTCTTCATCAAGCGCGCTCACTAGCACCACTCTCCAGAATCTCTCAATCGCTCCGGTCGTCTGCTTTCGCCGCCGCAGCCACTCCAACATCGAAATACCGCCCGCTTCATTTAGATCCGCGGTGTGTCCCTGCGCTCGCAAAATATCCAGCATCGCCCAGCCGATGCATCTCTTATCCGCAAACGTCAACGGCGCAAAATTGGCAAATGAACCCAGCATGTGAAACGGCGCTGGCAATATTCCTGCCTCCATTTCGCCCACTCGTCCTTGTGGATCCATAAATACCAGGCGATCGAAATACTTCACTTTATCTGCCGATCCTACACGGCGATAAAAATCATCCAGATTCGTGCAGCAACCCAGCGTCACGTGCTGGCAGTTATCCACGTGCTCCCCATTTGGCAACACATAGGACGTTGCGCGGCCGCCCAGGAATGGCCTTTGTTCAAACAGTCGGACTCGCCAGCCTGCTTCAGCCAGCGCGACGCCCGCCGACAGCCCTGCCAGTCCTCCGCCGATCACGATCACGTTTTGCAAGAATATTCTCTTCCGTAGGACGCCCGAATCGCGCCTTCGCTATTGCCATCATCTTTTCCGCTCTAGAGAGCCTAACTCGCTCTCCAAAAACTGCAAAATCCACCGATTCAATCCGCGCCAGCAATCCACTATACGTATGCACCAGCAACCACAAAGTACTGCGGCTATTCTCGTCGATTAGCCCCAGCAATTGCGAACCCTGCTCGTATAAATTCCACGCGCGATCCGCTTCAAATCGCAAAAGCTCCCGCACCCCAAGCGTTGCTTCGCTGGTGCCAAAGTCTTCCTTCACCACTCCGTAGCGCTCCAAATCCTCGTAGGGAAGGTAAACCCGCCCAATGGCATAGTCTTCTTTAACATCGCGAATAATATTCGTCAGTTGGAACGCCAGCCCGAGCCTTTCTGAAAGGTCCAGTGCTTTAGCATCATTGAATCCGAATATATGTGTACACGTCAGTCCGACAGTTCCAGCCACGCGATAGCAATATTCTCTCAGGCGGTCGAACGAGGAATACGAATGCTCCGTCAGATCCATCTCCGCGCCAGAAATTAAATCGTGCAGATAGCGTGCCGGCATCTTATAGCGTTGAATCGTATCCACCAGCGCCGGTAGAACTTCAGCCGCTCCGCTAGTGGTCTTTACAACCGAGCTTGCCGGCAGTGTTGCTGTGCCATCAAAAAGTTCGACTCCTCCAGTCAGCACTTCATCGAGCGCTGCGCGCCATCGCGCCAGACCTCGCTGCTTCGCAACCAAGCCTGCGCCCTCATCCGAAACGTCGTCGATCAACCGCATAAACGCGTAGAGTGCAACAATCCCATCGCGCTTCGCCTTTGGCAGTAGAAAAAATGCCGGATAAAAACTACTGTGAGCTTCCCGTGCAATTCGATGACACTCTTCGTAGGAATCCGACACGTCAAACAAAGTCTCTGATTTCTCTCTCGCCGTTTCTTCCGTTAACGGTTTAACTTTCGCGGTGGACAAACTGCCATTACCCAAAACGTGCGTCACAACCACCCGCCCTAGCAGCCGGACCTGCTTCCCTTTGCTCACCGAAGGCCGCACGTGCAACGTGTCGTATCCAATTCTTTCAATTGCGTCCAGCACCGCCATACCGCCACGGCTGAACATTTCCAGATCGATCGCCAGCTTGCCATCCACCATCTTTGCTAGCGGCAGCCCTTCGTCGAACAGCGCTCGCGTTCGCGCAATCAAATCCTTCATCAATGCGACATAACGGTCGTCAAACTCTCTCTCAACAATCGCTTTTTCACTCAAACCGTGGGCCGCCGCGCGATCCAATGGGATGTAGATCCGCCCGATATCCAAATCACGCGAAACGTCTTGCCAAAAATTCGCCAATTGCAATGCCGTGCATGTCGCGTCTGAAAGTTCTTGCCTCGCCTTATCCCGATAACCGCACAAATACAAAACCAATCGCCCCACCGGGTTCGCGGAATAAACGCAATAATCAATCATCGAATTCCAGGTCGGGTACCGCTTCACCACCTGATCCTGGCGAAACGCTTTCAGCAAATCCGCAAACGGTTGTCTCGGCACATCCTTCGCTACAATCGTTTCCCGCAAAGCCACAAACACCGGATGATTCGGCCTTCCCTCATAGCAGGAATCCAGTTCCGTTTCCCACCAATCCAGCAACTCCAGCGCTCGGTCTCGCGTGGGAATTTCATCCCCTAAATCGTCCGCCCACCGGCAATATGCGTATAAATTATAAAAATGCTGGTGCAATTCCTTGGGCAACAGCCACGACGCTACACTGAAATTCTCGTAGTGGCTCGTCGCCAGCCAGCGCGTATACTCCTGCGCAATCTCAGGCGCACAACCATTCTCCGGCAGCTTTTCGGCTAATTCGAGTTCACCAGGACGCAGCATCTTCAGGATTCGTACGCTCTCTACGCGAATCTGTTCTTTGCGTTAATCACAATCACAAATTTGAGGGATCGACCGCAATCTGCGGGTCGCTTTGCAAATTTTACGGACGCACTGCCAATTTTATTTCTCCGCTGCGCGACTTCATCCGCGCAAACGCTTCCGGCAGTTCATCCAATCGAATCTCTTCCGTCACAAACTCTTGCGCCGACACGTCCCCGCGCCGGATCGCTTCCATCGCTTCACGAATAAATCTCGGCGTATGGTGAAATGGCGAAATCATTTTTATTTCGGAATAGTGAATCGCGGAAGGTTCGATTTCAACACGCGTGCCGGTCGGCAGTCCGCTAAAGAAGTTCACCACACCGCCCCGGCGCACCATACACAATGCTTGTTCCCAAGTCGCTGGATTTCCGGCCGCTTCTACTACGGAATCAGGTCCCCGCCGTTCATCCGTCAGTTCGCGCACGGTTCCCACCACGTCCGCCACTTCCGTCACGTTGATCGTTGCCGATGCCCCCAATTTCCGAGCCACCGCTAACGGCGCTTCCCTGCGCGCCAAGGCAATCACCCGGACACCTCGCCGGGAAAGCATGCGCACATATTTCAGCCCAATCGGACCGCAGCCAATGACTGCTGCCGTGTCCCCCGTCCGCACTTCCATTTCATGAATTCCACGCATCACACAGGCCAGCGGTTCTACCAACGCCGCGCTGTGATCATCCACAGAGTGCGGCACTTCCAGCATATTTTCCCGCACGATGCGTCCGGGAATCCGCATGTATTCCGCGTACGCTCCGTTATTGAATAACAGGTCGTCGCAAAGATTTTCTTGGCCGCGTCGGCAATGGTAGCAACGGAAACACGGTGCCGAATTCGCCGCGATGACTCGTACTCCCAAATTCCAGCGCTGGTCTACCCGCTTTCCCATCGCGACGATTTCGCCCACTACCTCATGCCCAAAGACTGCCGGTGGCTGAATCATTTTCGCGTGGTAGCCGCGCTTCCAAACTTTTAAGTCCGTTCCATCCGTCAGCGCCAAGCGCACGCGAAGCAAAACCTCATCGACTGCAAGCACCGGCACATCAATCTGCTCGATGCGCAGATCTTCAATGCCATACAGCACGGCAGCGGTCATCCTGGACGGCACCAGAGTCTTCGTCGGCATTCGGCTTTCTTCCAGCCCTGTTTCCGTCTTCTTTGTAGAAGCTGTTCTCATGAATGCGTTATCAAAATTTTCAGTGATTCTTCCGTGGGCCTAGCCGCCAACTCCAACCCCTCTTGGATTCTAGTCAATGGGAACCGATGCGTGACAATTTCCATTACCGGCAGTTTCTTCCCCAGCACCAATGCTGCCGCGCTCTCTTGGATGTCCACGGCCGCGCTATAGCTACCTAGTATCTCTTTTTCGTCAATTCCTACAGCCGCGGCGGGAAATTCTATCTTGGTTACCGGATCGTTTGCGGCGAACAATAGCACTCTTCCCCCTGGTCGAGCTGCTGCTAACCCTTCCACCACGACCGCCGGATGTGCAACGGCTACCAAAACCGCGTCCACCCCACGACCCTCCGTTCGGGCCCGAACTTCTTCCACAAGCTTACCACTTACTGGGTCAAAAGACTCCGTCGCTCCTAACGTTTTGCTCTTTTCCCGCCGAGTCGCCATCGGGTCACTGGTAAAGATGCGGACACCTGTAGTTTTGGCAACCATCAAAAGCTGCAGGCCGATCGGCCCACACCCGATCACCAGCACCGTTTCTCCAGCCACGATACGCGCCTTCTGCACTGCCTTCACAATCGTGTTGATCGGCTCGATAAACGTAGCTTCCTCGAAGCTGACATTATCGGGAAGCGCCACAATTCCGCCTTCCGCTACCCATGGCATGGCCTTCACATACTCGCCAAAACCGCCGCCATTAGGCGTAAACCCACCTGTCAGCCCGGTGGTCTTGTACTGTTTGCATTGCGAAAACAGCCGTCGTTCGCAGAAGAAGCACTTACCACAGGGAATGTGATGGAAACTCATCACCCGATCGCCCAGCTTCCACTTCGTCACGCCGGGTCCGATTGCCACCACCGTTCCCGCTAACTCGTGACCCAAAATCTGTGGCGGTTCCACGTACCGCTGAAATATCTTCTTAATGTCGGTCCCGCAGACCCCGCAAGCCGCCACCTTGATCAAAACCTCGCCAGCACCAACTTCCGGAACCGGCACTTCTTCCACCTTTACCACACCCTTATCCCGATATACTCCCGCCCGCATCGTCTTCGGCATCGGCCCCAAAGTCTTCGCCTCCTGGAACGCCATTCTCCCGAATGGCGTCTTTGGCACCACCGTCTCCGTCCCACTCATCGAATCCCCGCTTCAACTCTTGATAACGTCGCCACAAAACTATCAAGAAACTCAATCAATTTATGAGCTGCCC
Organism: Candidatus Acidiferrum sp.; assembly: GCA_036497825.1. GTDB lineage: Bacteria > Acidobacteriota > Terriglobia > Acidiferrales > UBA7541 > Acidiferrum. Next base: position 104,674 of record DASXIT010000005.1, on the reverse strand, counting down.
GGTTGCTTTGCCTCCCAAATCGAATTAACTTCGGCAGCCCTGAGGGTCGCTCCACAATTGCGTTCAACAGGTTCATCGGTCTCACCCCACCCTGTGGGGTCAAACAGCGATCGAAATCAATGGGCAAATCCTCATCGAAACCATCGCTAACGCTTCGGATAGTCACACATGGAATTTGAGCTTCGACGCACTTGGCCATAACATAGGCTGATTCCATATCTACTGCTTCACCGAAAAAAGCCAACCGATTCTTCTCTCCTGCGGTCTGGACGAGTTGCTTTGCCGTAATCAGAGTTTCAATCCTTCTGCCACCGGATTGCACTGCTCTCTCAAGGAGGTGTTCATCCGCGGTGGCATCGGCATCGTTGTTTAGTGTTCTGTTTCTCTGTGGTACCACCACATCCCCTGGCTTGAGCGCCTCCTTAAGCGCTCCTGCCAACCCTGAGGAAATGACTACATCAGGCCGCTCATCCTCGCCGAAATCATAACGCGCCAAGGAATCTACGCATGATTTGGTTCCCATTCCTGTCAAGAAGACTAAGACATCGTTATCTTCGACATTCCCCTTGAATCCAGAAAAGCCTGCTTTGCCAAGCTTGCTCTTCTTGAAATTCCGCAGCTTGCGCCACGGCGCAAACTCCGCATCCACCGCAAATGTGACCAACACTCTCATCGTCAATCTCTACGCTGCCACCGCCAGCTTCATTTTCTTCGCGCGCCCCGCCTTTACATATCCATTCGCCACGTACCACTGCACCGCACGCTCCAACGCAGCCTTCACCGGCCCCGGCTTAAATCCCAACTCCCTTTGCGCCCGCGAAGCGTCCACAAACATTTTATGCTGTGCGATCTTTACGCCTTCAACGGGGATTTGTGGTTCTTTCCCCACCAGCCGCGAAAATGCGCTCTCCACATAAGCTACACCCAATGCCATCCCATGCGGGATTTTCATCGTCGGAGCGCGCAACCCGGTAATCTCTGCCAGCAAATCCAACAATCCCTTTAGCGTTAAATTCTCCGCGCCCAGCAAATATCTTTCGCCCGCTTTACCCTTTTCCGAAACCAGCAAATGTCCCGCCGCGCAATCCTCCACGCCTACGAAATTCAATCCCGTTTCCACATATCCCGGCATCTTGCCATTCAGAAAATCCAAAATAATCTTTCCCGTCGGCGTGGGCTTCCAATCCCATGGCCCTACTGGAGTCGTCGGCATCGCTATAACGATCGGCGCACCTTTCTTCGCCTCTCGCAGCACTTCCTGCTCCGCCATCCACTTCGACCGCTTGTAATGCCCGATCATCTCTTCCAGTTTGGCGTCCGTAAACTCATTCGGAATCTCCGCCCGATCCACCGCAATCGTCGCCACCGTGCTCGTATAAATCAATTGCGAAACGCCCGCGTGTTTCGCTGCCGCGAGTAGATTCTTCGTACCGCCAACATTCGAATCGTAAATATCCTGCGGGTTCTTCGCCCACAAACGATAATCCGCCGCCACGTGAAAGACCCGCTCCACACCCTTCATCGCCCGTCCCAGCGACGCAACATCCCGCAAATCCCCGGTCACATATTCCAGCGACAAATCGCTAATCGCCCGGTTACTGCTTGACGCCCGCATCAAGACGCGCACGCTATCCCCACGCGCCACAAGCTGCCGTGCCACGTGGCTTCCCAAAAATCCCGCCGCTCCGGTTACCAGCGTGGTCATCGCCTCCCCGCGCCTTCCCGCTTCTCTCCCAGACTCCCGCCAAATTGCCAAGCAAGCATCTTCCAGATGTCGCCCGCCTTCGGGTTCTTTCCCATCAGTGCCGACGACTCAAATCCCGCTGCACACATACAAGTCTCGCATCGCGGATTTACGCCTCGCCCAAAATTTTCCCACATCGTTTTCTCGGTCAACTTCGCGTAGCTTTTCACAGTTCCCTGATTTAGCAACGAACACGGCGCCGCCCATCCCCTCGGACCGTAAACCGGACTACCCCACGCGCTGCAATCCAACTCTCTTTCCCCTCGCAAATACTCCAGATAAACGGGGGACATTAGCAAATTGTATCCGCTCAACGCGTCGCTCAATTCACGAAAGCGCTGTTGCATCTTCCGGTGAAACTCCTGACTCCCCGTCTTGCAAACTTTCCGCGCATACGTAGGCGCAAACATATATCCATCCACGTGCATCGCGTGCAATTTCCGATACAACTCCGCCACGTCGCCCGCATTCGTATCGGGACAAACCGTCGTCGTCGCCACTACAAAAAATCCTGCGTTTTTCGCCGCTTTCACCCCATCCAGCGCTTCCGCAAACATCCCAGGCCTTCCCGCGCGCACATCATGCACGTCGGCGGTCCCATCCAACTTCACATTCCAGAAAAAATTGGTGTACGGAGGAATCATATGCAGCCGCCGCCGGATGAATGTCCCATCCGTGCACAAAAACAGGTATTTCCCGCGCGCCAGGATTTCTCGCGTCAGTTCTGCAATGTCGGGATACTCGAGTGGCTCGCTTCCACTGATTGATACAACCGGGGCACCACACTCATCCAAGGCCGCGAGGCATTGCTCCACGCTCAACATCCGCCGGATTTCCGTGGCCTCATCCCGGTTCGCCACCTGTTTCGCTTTTGTACACCGGCTCTCGCATCCGCCCAGAGGGTCCAGCGAAACGCTAATCGCAAACTTCGAGTTGCGTCGAAACTTTCCCGCAAGGATATGTTTTGTTGAGTCGTAAACGAGGCCGAGTGGGTACCTCATTCGAGTCTTAAGAGACCCGGCGTTCACGCTCGGAGTATAGGCCGCTGCGTAGCCGGAATTCGCCGGCCTTAAATTTCACCGCACAATACTCTTCAGCGCGCTTTGCCTGATTTCGATAACGCGCCAGCGCATAAACCGGGAAAGAATTTTTATACAGGTGATATTTCAAATAGAAAACACCAGGAAATCCGGTGCCGGTAAAATCGCTTTCGCTCCACGAGCCATCGGAATTCTGCTGCTGCACCAGATAAGACGCGGCTTTTCCAATCGCTGGGTCGTTCTGATCCGCGCCCGCCAGCAATCCGATTAATCCCCAGGCCGTTTGCGAAGGTGTGCTGTTTCCCTGTCCCTTGGTCGACGGTAATTCATAGCTGGCCAGCGACTCACCGAAACTTCCATCCGACTTCTGCACCTGCCGCAACCAGGCAACCGCTCGCGCGCAATATTCCTGTGCTGTCAGCGAAACCGTTTCCAACGCCCGCAAAACGCCGCTGGTTCCATAAACGTAGTTCACGCCCCAGCGGCCGAACCACGACCCATCCTTACACTGGTCCTTCATCAAAAATTCTACGGCCTTACGCACCACTGCACTTTGCGCCGTCCATCCAAATCGTCCCAAACACTCCAACACGCGCGCAGTAACGTCCGCCGTCGACGGATCGATCATCGCGTTATGATCCGCGAACGGAATGTTGCACAAAAATTGCCGGTCATTGTCGCGGTCAAACGCGCCCCATCCGCCATCGCGATTCTGCATGCTCAGCAGCCATTGAATTCCGCGCCGCATTGCGCCTTCCATGCGCTTCTCATCCGGAAACTTCACCCGCTGCAGTGCCATCAACACAAACGCCGTGTCATCCACGTCCGGGTAAAAATCGTTGCGAAACTCAAACGCCCATCCACCTGGCTCCGCGTCCTTATTCTTAATTTGCCAGTCGCCGCCACCCAGAATCTGCTTAGAAAGGGTCCACTCCGCTGCCTTAATTAGCGCCGGATGATCCGCAGGCAATCCTGCCTCCTCCAGGGCCACCATCGCGATGCAGGTATCCCAAATCGGCGAGACGCAAGGCTGCAACCGAATCGTCTGCTCATCTTCAATTTCAAATCGCGAAAATTCCTTGATCTCCCGGTGCGTCACCGGATCGTCCGGTCCGTGCCCAAGCGCCATGAGCGCAAAAATCGAATTCATCATCGAAGGATAAATGGCCGCCAATCCCTCGGTGCGTTCCATGTGTTCGACCATCCACTGTTTTGCTTCGCGAATCGCCTTATTCCGCAGCGGCTTCCACGGCAATTTCTCGTACAGTTTCAAGCCGCGATCCACGATGAGGAAGAAATTCTTCCAGGAAAGAACTTGTTTGCTCCAGTGAAACGCCGCAGTTTTCTGCGACGGATCATTGAACAACTCATCCACCCGCGCATGCTCTGGCAAGCGGAATTCCGGCCGCAACGCCGACAAAATCGCCATCGGAATCACAATCCCGCGCGTCCACGAGGACATCTCGTAGATGTTGATGTAGAACCAATTCGGCAGGAGCATCAGCTCAGGCGGAATCGCGGGCACCAACTCCCATCCCACCGCACCCACCAGCGCCAGATAAAACCGCACATAAGAATTCGTGTGCTCTAATCCGCCAAGCTTGTGCACGACTTCGCGTGCTTTGGTTAGATGTGGAGAATCAACCGAATCGCCTGCAAGCTTCAATGCGAAATAAGCTTTGCACGTAGCATTCAGTTCCGAAGGTCCACCCGGATAGATCGGCCAGCCGCCATCTGCCAACTGCCGCTGACGAACATAATTCGCTAATTTTGCAATTCGTTCGGGATCCGCTTTTCCTAGGACGTAGAGGTAATAAATGTAATCGGATTCAAGGGTGGTATCAGCTTCCAACTCACCAAGCCAATATCCCTCTTCGGCTTGCACCGAAAGAAGGTAGTTCGCGCCGTTTTCAACCGCTTTTTCAACTCGCTCAGCCCAATTTTCTTGACGCCAAGGGACTGGCGCTGGCGCAACCGGTAGTTCTTCACCTACTCGAACGAACGACGCCATCCGTGCTCCCCCAAGAGCAATCTGCTTGCAGTCTTCAGAGTCACCTAATTCTCCGCGCTTGCTAACTTCTCTGTTCCGTTATACTTCCAGTGCAGGCGAGGTGAATCGGAGTACCCTAAGTACTAAGTTATTATCTCCGCGTTGCAAATTTCGGTCAACGCCTAAGATGCTTTATTCACACTCTCAGTTGGCTGAAGATTACAGCGCCACGCCTGCCGGATCGTCCAACATTTGATACACAAGTGCCTCTAAAGGTCGCGGCAAACTTTCCCCCTCTCTTTGCAACACCGAGGGCCTCTCTTGCAGTAATTTTGCCGGCAATTTCATCCACAGGGGTGCCGGTGGCGCGTCGCCACTTACCTCTCCTCCACGCAACACCAAAGCATTGGCGCGATCCAATGCGATTTGTGCTGACTCTTTAAAATCTTCTTTGCCCGGGTCGATCACCACAAGATAAAGTGAAGGCTTCACAAATTGCATTAGCGAATTGCTCTCAACAATCAGCGCTCTTTTCTGCGTCGCGTCCAACTCCTTCTCCATGTCTCCCATCGCTTCCCGCAGGAGGGGCATCCCCTCAGCCAAGAATCCCTGTCTGGTGCGCAGCCAGAACGAACGCTTCGCACCCGCCGCCAAAAATCGCGCACTATCCGTTCCCGTTTCAGCCCAAGTCTCCCAATCCAGAGCGCACACATGTTCCAGCGGTGCACAGTCGCAATTCTCCCCGTTCTGCGCACACACCCCATGCCCATACTGCGTAATCTTCCCAGCCACCCAATTCACCTTGGGAAATGCCGCGATCACATCACACACCAACTGCGTCTTCCCAATACTCCGCGTGTGCCCGCCAACCACCACCACTCTCCACTTCTCCATGCCATCCTTGTGGCACAGTCATTCTTGACTGTGCTCCTGGGTTTCTCCTTTGCCACTTACCCACAAAATCAAACTGTCATTTCACTTCTCCAACTTCTTCACCCGCTCTGCCAATTCTGGCAGTCGTGCAAACCAAAAATACGCTTCCTTGAACTTATCCAACGGCCGCGCTGGCGTTCCCCAAACCGTTTGTCCCTTCCGAATAATTTTTCCAGTCGGTATTCCGGCCTGCGCACCGGCAATCGATCCATCTTCCATCTTGCAGTGATCCGCAATTCCCACTTGCCCGCCCACCACAACATGGTGCCCCAACGTGCTCGACCCGGAAATCCCAGTCTGCGCCGCAATCACCGTGTGTCGTCCAATCTGCACGTTGTGTCCCACGTGCACCAGGTTGTCGAGTTTCACTCCTTCGTCGATCCGTGTGTCATCCAGCGACCCTCGATCAATCGTTGTGTTGGCTCCAATCTCTACATCGTCGCCAATCTCCACAATCCCAGCTTGCGGGAACTTCCAGTAACGTTCCCCATCAAACGCAAATCCAAATCCATCCGCGCCCAGCACCGCGCCAGAATGAATTTCCACTCGGTGCCCGATGCGCACGCCGGAATAAAACGTCACCCTCGGATGAATTCGGCAATTTTCGCCGATCCAGCTCCCCTCGCCTATTACGGTATGCGACCCAATCTGCGTTCCATCTCCAATGTGCACATCCTCACCAATCACCGCATAGGGGCCCAGGCTCACACTTGCTCCAAGATGGGCCAGCGGTGCCACTACTGCTGTTGGATGTATCCCCGTTGCCAACGGTGCACTTTCTCTGAGCAAAGCCGCTGCTTTGGCGAAACTTACCTTTGGCTGAGCGCTCCGCAATACCGTTTTCCCCGGAAACGAGAGCTCTTCAGCCGCGATTACGCAAACCGCCGGCGAATCGACCGCGCGCTGAACATTCTTCGCGCTATCTACATAAATCAAGTCTTTCGAGCTGGCCCTCTCTGGTGCCGCGGCCCCTGCAATGTCCAGCGCCTCATCGCCTTCGACCCTCGCCCCAATCGCCTTCGCCAATTCCCCAGCCGTATACCTCATCTCAACTCCTCCGTTCCCTCTGCGAACCTCAGCGAACTCTGCGTTATTCCTTCCTCTCTTCGCTTCTAATCCAAAAACGGATATAATTTCTCCTCCCCCCTTGGCCGCGTCTTCCATCGCGCGTGAATCCACACCCACTGCTCCGGATGTTTTCGAATAATTCCCTCAATCACCTTCGCAAAACACTGCGTATTTTCCAGGATGTCCTGCTCCGCATTCCCCGTCTGTGTCAGTTCCACCGGCGGCTCAAACCGTAATCGATATTTCCGTATTCTTTCATCCCAATACGCATATCCAGGCACCACTGCTGCTCCAGTGTGCAGCGCAACTCGGGCAATTCCAGTTGTCGTGCATGCTTGCGTCCCGAAAAAATCAACGAACACGCCTTCCGCATGCATCGTGTTCTGATCCGCCAGGATTCCCACCGTTCCCGCATTTTTCAAAATCCGCAGCATTCCACGTGCGGCCTCATTTTTAAAAATTGGCGTATTCCCCGACAATCCGCGGTACTGATTTACCAGCGCATCGAGCGGCTTGTTATCCAATAGCCTCGCCATGTATTGCAGCGGAAATCCGTAGAGCGCGTGAGCGAACGAAGAAAGCTCCCAAGCACCGATGTGTCCGGTCAAATAAATCACGCCTTTTCCGCGGCTCTGCCCGGCAAGAAAATTTTCATGCCCATCCAAAATCACGAATTGCTCGATGTTTTCCTTTGTGTATTTCGGCAACCGTGCAAATTCCGCAGCCATCCATCCCAAATTCCGAACCATCTTCTGCATGACTTCTCGTCGTCTTGCTTCTGGCCATTCCGGAAACGCCAGTTGCAAATTGAATTCCGCCGTCTTCCGTAATTTCGGCAACATCCACAACAAGATCCCTGCGCCTCCCGCGGCTAATGCGCGCGCCACCGCACGTGGGAGCACTCCAAGCAGCTTGATCGCCGACCATGCCACTGCATATTGCAACCGTTCTTTCATTGTTCCGACTATCTTCCCATATCCGCACCATTTGGAGTGTGGCAGCTCAGTCAGATTTTCAGTGATTGCACCATGATTGGGACACGCTTTTTCCCAGGTTTCTCCCTACACTGCGAATCTCTGCGCCACTTCGCGTCTCCGCATCGTCCCTTTCTTAGGTTTGTTCCGCTGCTCCAACTTGCACTTTCGATGTTAGACTCAACATTTCGTGAGACAAACAAATAGTTCTTCCATTGATGGCCCAACTCCTTTTGGCGGTATTTCTTTAACCACCGCGCGCCTCCTCTGGATCCTCCTGATCCTCGCCACTCTCTATCTCTGTTATTTCCACAAGCTCGGCGCCATCGGTCTCGTTGGCCCAGACGAACCGCGTTACGCCTGGATCGCCCGCGACATGGCCGAATCCGGCGACCTGGTTACTCCCAGACTTTATGGTCAACCCTGGTTTGAGAAACCAGTTCTTTACTACTGGGCTGCCGCAAAGACTTTCAAGCTTTTTGGCGTCAGCGAAGCCTCCGCTCGCTTCCCCAGCGCCTTTTGCGCGCTGCTAGCTACACTCTCCATGGCGTGGCTTTCTTGGAAGCTTTACGGCACAGAAACGGCTCGCTGGCTGCTCCTCCTCTTACCAACAACAGTTGGAATGATTGGCTTTTCCCACGCCGCCGCCACGGACATGCTTTTTTCCGGCACGTTAACCATCGCCATGGTTTTCGCTGCCGTCGTGGTCGGCCTTACTTGGAATAGTGATTCGCCCATTCTTCCACGCACCCCGTGGCTCGCTCTTCTGTTCTTAGGATTTTCCCTGGGATTGGCAGTTCTTGCTAAAGGTCCGGCGGCCCTCATTCTTTCCGGTTCCGCCATTTTCCTATGGGCGGCTTTTGCAAGACGCTGGCGCGATGCTTTCCGTTGTCTTCATCCCCTAGCCATCGTCAGTTTCTGCGCAACCGCGCTTCCCTGGTACATTCTTTGCACTCGCCGCAATCCGGATTTCTTCCACGTTTTCATTATCGAACACAATTTCAAACGCTTCCTCACTCCTGAATTTCAACACATCCAGCCATTCTGGTATTACATCCCTGTAATTCTGCTCACTACTTTCCCGTGGACCATTCTTCTGGTTTGCGGCGTTACAAGAGCAACCAGGATTTCCCGAAGAACCTTCTCCAATCACCCTGCTCTTCTTTTTTTCCTCACCTGGGCGCTCTTCACGATCCTTTTCTTCTCCATTTCCAAATCCAAACTTCCCGGCTACATTCTGCCGGCTCTGCCAGCTATCGTAATCCTAATCTCGCGCTACGCCGTGCATTTACTCCGCGAAAATAAACACTCTACTCGTTGGATTTCCCTGCTCACTGGTGTTGCATTCCTATTGCTCGGCTTCGGGTTGCAGCATTACGCCCGAAAGCTTCCGGCCATGCAATGCGTCACTCCACTCTGCGGCATCACGCGAATCTGGTTGATCGCTGCAATCGGCGGCGTCGTGATCGGCGGACTCGGCTGCATTCGCAAGTTCCAACTCTCGCTCTTAGCGGTTGTCTTGACCGCGCTCTCCCTCGTCATTGAGATCGATCGTTTCTTGCCAAACCTCGACCCTGGTGTCTCCACTCGGGACACAACTTTAGCTGTAAAAAATATTTGGCCGGATTTCTCGCCGCAACATGCGGCAGCGTGGCAGCTAAACCGTTCCTACGTCTATCAATTGAGTTTTTACTTGCACAAGGAAATTCCAGAGTGGCAATCGAACCAGCAAAAACCGGACTGGCTGTTTGTCAAAAAGGAAAAAAGGCAGGAAGCCATTCAGCAGGGATTCAAATGTGCCACGTATGCGATCTACCTAGCTGTGATTCCCTGCCGCAACGTGGAATCACTTAACCGGCTTAGTGTTGGCAACAGTGGTGGTGTTCACTGAGGCGACCGGCAGTCTCGACAGGAAGAAAGTCACCACCCGATCTTCGTACGTTCTCTTCTCGTCATCCGGCAAATTCACAAAGTTTCCATGCGCTATGATTTGCTGCTCCCGCAGCTCCGACGCTTTCATAAACATGTCGCGCGTCACCGAAGAAAGTTCCGGATCGTCCGCCGCCTGAATAAATAAGATGGGCACGCCATTCATGGCTTTCAACTTTGCGGATAGCGGCGGGTCATCCTTATAACCGTAATTCAGCCATTCAAACCCGGTCTCCGCCGACTTCACCATCAACGGAAATCCCGCTACTCCCGTTTTTTCCACGCCAATCTTCACCATCTGCTTGGGATAGTCGTACACGGAATCAAGCGCAATCGCGCGCACCCGAGGATCTTTTTCCGCTTCGCGCAATGCGGCATACGCGCCCAGGTTGTACCCCCAAAGGCCAAATCGCGTCGGGTCCACGTCGCTGCGTTTAGCGATCGTGTCGATTGCAGCGCGCACTTCATCCGATTCCCGGTAGCCGAATGAAGTAATACCTGCGTTGGCGCCATGCGCCGCAAAATCAAATACGAACACGTTGTACTGGTGATCCTGCAATGCAGAAACTAGCGTCAGCAATTCTCCGCGGCTCGATTGATACCCGTGACATAACAGAATTGTCGGCGCTCCACGCAATCCCGGGAAAAACCATCCCTTGCGATCTCCCAGTCCAGCCACGGTAAAATCCACTTCGTCGGGACGTCCGGGGAAACTCGCCATGCTGATCTCGGAACTCGTCCGCTGCGGCTTCACAATCCAATACACCAGCACGCACGAAATTACCGCCGTAGCCAGCACCGTAAAAAACACCAGCGCCAGGATGATGGTCAACAGTTTGGTGTACCACCGCGTGGGATACCGTAATTCAAACAGGATTGACATGACCTTTGGTCGTTCAGCCAGTAAAAGACTGGCGAGTTTAACGTTTTCTCCTGCATCTCAACACTTAAGTATATTTGAATCGTAACATGCACCTCGGGAGACCACTTTCCCATTTCCAGACCATGTGCTCGATTCGTATCGAGTGAAAACTTCCCTTTTGGCGGTCCATTGGCTGAATCGGATATGATGGAATTGCGTCCAGGGGCGCATCTCGTTTCCGTCCGATGAATATTATCGACCTTCGACAGACAACCGTTCGCCATATCGAGCCGCTGCTGCTGGAGGAGGCTCGCCATTGGCGCGATGAACTCCACTGGGACTATCGCAGCGCCCTAGATCTCATCAAACGTTTCCTAGATGCGCATGCCTTATCGGGCTGTGTAGCCATCGACGGAAAAGGTACGGCCGTCGGTTATTGCTTCTACGTACTCGAGGAGCAGAAGGGACTGATTGGCGGCTTGTATGTTTCCCCTCGCGTAGACCAAGAACCCATCGGGCGAAGACTACTGGAAGAGATGCTCTTTTCCATGCGCGCACTTCCACAATTGCATCGCATCGAAGCGCAATTGATGCCCTTTGGCGGGCCGGTTGAGACCGCGCTGCGCGATCAAGGATTTGCGCTGTACACGCGGCAGTTCATGCTCTTGAATCTTCACAGCAAAGTGGAAGAGGCACCGGGCCTGAATTCAGGATTGCGGATGGAGCGCTGGCACGAACGATACTTTGAACCATGCGCCAAGTTGATTTATCTCGCGTACGCGGACCACATTGATGGCGACATCAATGACCAGTATCGAACCCGTCACGGAGCTCTACGCTTTCTGAAAAACATTGTGTTGCTTCCCGGCTGCGGACAATTTCTGCCGAGCGCTTCGTTTGTGATTCGCCATCCAGGCAGCGATGAATTGGTCGGCGCTACGTTGACCAGCGAAGTTTCTCCTGGCGTGGGCCACACCACGCAACTTTGCGTTCAGCCTGGATTTCAAGGCCACCGGCTGGGCCGCATCCTGATGCAGACTTCCGCCGAAGCTTTGCGCGTAATGAACTACAACGAACTCACGTTGACGGTCACTTCCGAAAATCGCACCGCTGTTCATTTGTATGAACGCCTCGGCTTCTCCACGATCAAGTCCTTCACCGCGGGCGTCTGGCCGCGTTAGCCTAGGTTGACGAATAAAAGATGCCGCTATTCGCTGGATTAGTGACCACCGATACGTGAAGAGGTGCGGGCACGCTAATTCTCGTCTTTGGTTCCACCGAGAACGCAGTGTCGTCAATATGGAAATCGCAACTCAAATCGAACTCTCTGGCCGCGTAAGGGCTCAGTTCAAATTTCCATCGCTTTACAGTTTCAGTTACTTCCGCTACCAAGAGTGGGTGGCCTTTGAGAATATTTACCGTCGAGACCGATCCGTCTTCGGCAATCGTAGCTTCCAAAACTACGGTGCCGCCGATACGGGCTAGCCTTGCTAGCGGCGGATAGATAAAGGCTTCAACGCGGTCTGGACGCAGATCTGGACGCCCGCAAAGATCGCATCTCCATCGATCGTCAATAATCCAGCATTCTTACGGGCAGGCTCGAATTCGTCGTTGGGGAGCCATTGGATTAGGTCCGGTTGCTGGGCGGCAGCGACGCCTAATTCGTAGCCGAAACTGGCCATTTTTGCCAGGCCTTGGAAATCCCAGCCGGGATGAAATTCATCGCTGGGCTTGTGGTAATTGTTTTCAACATAATCTTTGGCTTGCGCTTCTCCCCAGGCGAGATCGTGCCCTTTATATTTCAAGCCTTCGCTAATCGAAAATGAAGGGATGCCAACACGCGAAAGGCTGAAGTGATCGGAGCGATAGTAGTGCCCTGCCTCGGGATGCGCGTCCGCTTTAATGGCTAGTCCATACTCGTCGGCAATCTTTTGCACTTCGGTATAAAAGGTAGTTCGTTCTGCGCCGCTTACTTCCACTTCTTCCGGATCGCCGATGGGCGCAAGCGCGTCATAATTTAAATCCAAAGAAATTTTTGCGGCAGGGATAGAAGGATGCTCACCGAAATATTCGGAGCCGAGCAAGCCTTGCTCTTCTGCAGTAACAGCAGCGAACAGGATCGTGCGTGGAGGCGCAGGCCTGGTGCCAGCCCACACACGGCCTAATTCCAGCAGAATACCGCAACCGGTGCCGTTGTCGATGGCTCCGTGATAAATGTTGTCGCCCTTCGGCCTGCTTTTATCGATGCCGAAGTGATCGTAGTGAGCGGTGTAGAGAATGGCCTCGTTCTTCCGCGCCGAATCGGCTCCCTCTACTTTGCCGACGACATTGCGCGAAGTGAACGGGCGAATCTCGCTGGCAATATGCGCTTTCAATTTCACGGATAATTCGATGGGCCTGAAATCGCGCGACTGGGCTTGCTTATAAAGCTTGTCGAGGTCAAGCCCGCCAAGCGCCACGAGCTTTCTGGCAATGTCGAGTTGAATCCACGATGCTGCTTCCAGTTTAGGCGTGGCATCGCGCTTCAGATACGAGCGTTCTCCGCCCCAGGAATTTCGCACTACTTCCCAGCCATAACTGGCCAAATCGGTTCGGTGAATGATGAGTGTTGCGATCGCCCCCTGCCGTGCGGTTTCTTCAAACTTGTAAGTCCAGCGGCCGTTGTAAGTAAGGGCTTTGCCTTTGAAAAATTTGGGGTCGCTCGATTCCGGCTCACTCACAAACAGCAAGGCAACTTTTCCCTTTAGGTCGTAGCCCTTGTAGTCGTTCCACTTTTCTTCCGGCGCATTGATGCCGAATCCGACGAACACGATGGGAGCATCAAAATCTGCAGTTGGAGTTTGTGTCTCGTTGCTGGTGACGTAGTCGTCCAAATTCTTGAGTTCCACAGGCGAACCATTTGCCGGGACCAGCGTGAACGAGGTGGATGGCAGGGTCTTCACACCAACCATGGGCACATGCTGAAAAAAAGTGCCGTTGTCGCCGGCAGGTTTCAGCCCATAGCTTTTGAACTGCTCCGCGATCCAATCGGCAGCAACGTCTCCGCCTTTTTGGCCCGTGCCCCGGCCTTCCAGTTCATCGTTGGAAAGATACTGGACAGTTTCACGAATCTTGAGCGGATCGATTTTGGGCGTTTGCACTTTTTGGGCAAGGACCGGGCTTGTTGCGAGGATGGTGATTGCAGCTAATTTCATTAAGCGTTGCATGAAGCCCCCGAAGGCAGTTGAAAGTTCAAAGTCGAAAGCTGAAAGTTTAAGACAGACCGAGCGGTTCTTGGGTGCCAATTTGGAAATTGTATTTTCCACGGAAATGATCCACCCCATCCCCCCTGTTTTACATAAGGGCAATAATATACTTGACTCAGTAAACCGTTTGTGAGAGTATCTGGCCAGTGAGGAACGTGATGAGCGCCAAACCAAAGACTCTCCAGCAAGCCATTATCTACTTCTCGAATCCCGATAACTGCCTCAGCTTCATGGTTGAGCGCCGCTGGCCTAATGGTGTTGTCTGCCCCACCTGCGGAAGCACTGAAGTACGTTTCCTTCCCACCCGCCGCCTCTGGGAATGCAAGAGCAAGCACGCTCGCAAACAATTCTCTGTCAAGGTCGGAACTATCTTTGAGGATTCTGCGCTGCCACTGGACAAATGGCTTATCGCTATCTGGATGGTCTCCAATTGCAAGAACGGTGTTAGCAGTTATGAAGTGGCTCGCGGTTTGGGCATCACTCAAAAATCTGCATGGTTCATGCTCCACCGAATCCGGCTTGCGATGCAGGCTCGCTCGCTTGTTAAGCTGGGCGGCCCCGGCAGCGAAGTAGAAGTAGACGAAACTTTCATCGGTGGCGCGGCGCGATTCATGCACGCTGACAAGCGCAAGCGCCGAATCACTGAAACTGGAAGCAAGGACAAAACAGCGGTCTTTGGAATTATGGAACGCGGTGGAGAAGTTCGCGCAACCGTTGTTCCCAATCGTCGCAAGTCCGCTCTGCATCCCCATATTCACGAGAACATCTCTGCTGGTAGTGCAATCTATTCGGATGCGCTCATGTCCTACCAATACTTGACTCCAAAATATGTCCACAAGGCCATCGACCACGCTGACCGATACGTTAACGGGCAAGTTCACACCAACGGACTCGAAAACTTCTGGAGCTTGCTCAAACGGCAATTGAAGGGCACCTATATCAGCGTTGAGCCGTTCCATCTCTTCCGATACTTGGATGAACAAGTATTCCGCTATAACAATCGGAAACTGGCTCACGATGGATTTCGTTTCGAGCATCTTTCAAATCACCTTATCGGAAAGCGACTCACCTATGCCGAGGTCACTGGCAAGGTGGGTACGACGGATAGCCTGCCCAACTAGACTGCCTCGCGGGAAGCAGAAGATTTCTTAAACTTTTTTCGCTTCTTTTCATTCTCAAGTTTCGCTTTCATCTCTGCATGGGGAACTTGTAACAAGGTGTCTATAACCTTTTGAAAATTGTCTAATTCTTGCATTTTCGTAGAGGATTTGCCGCGCCTCTTCACCAAGTTTTCCATTTATGTATTCTAAACCCACCTTAGTAATTTTTTTCCCTACGCCACCAATTGATTCTAAATTTAGAATCAAATCCATGCTTGTTCTGCTCGCGTGGCCACCTTCTTTTCTTTCGATAATTTTGAAATTTTCGTATGCAATCATGTCTGCTGGTTGAAGCAGTATGCAATCTTTCCAGCACATTGGAGCAATGGATACAAAATGGTCCCTGAATTCAAATAGCTTGTCGTCCTTCATAAAATGAAATGCTTCCAGTAATACTGCATCATAGTTGCCTCGGTCATGTAAGAAGATAAGCTTTTCTTTCGCGTAGTTTCGCTGCGCGAATATCGTAGAACCTATTTCGATCATTATTTTGTTTAAGCACAAGATATGCGCCAGGCCGACGGGATTTTTCGCAGACTCTGGGATAACTTCTTGCAGCTCTCTTAGACTTATGGTGTACGAAAATATTGCGACATTGTATTCCGCAAATATCTTGATTAGCCTTTCGCTAAAATCTTTGCGTTCGGATGAATCCCATCCAATAAAATCACCATAAGAAAAGTTGAAATCAGTGGCATGGAATCTTGAAATCTGCTTCCTACCTTGTTTTTTAAGTTCCTTATTTTTCTTCTTAAGGCAATGTTTCCAATCGTGCTCAAACCTTCCCCAAATTCCTCCGGAGGTTACCAAGCAAGACAAAGTGAAAAGACGAGTTTTGTCATCTCCACTGTCATCTATGTGGCCGATAAGCATGGCAAAATTCCTTTTCCTGAAATCTCTTCCCGCAAATGCCTGAAATAGTTCAGGACATGGAATACTTTCGATAATTGTCACTCATGCACTTACCCTCTCCTGACAAGGTTCAACATACCCGCTCCATGATACTGAGTCAAGTATATTATTGCCTACATAAGAGTGCCATCTAAAGGAGTTACGGGAGGGGTGGTTCGTAAGAGTGGCAAGCAAAGAAGTTAGCACAAGGGCGGGAAGATGATTGTTGGGTGAACGAAGAGTACCCAGGATTCCATTCCGGGTGAACGCTGGGAGCGCCATTCTACTAAATGGTGCTTTCAGATGTGGCGGCCGCCAATCGAGAGATCCATCCCGCTGAAAGCGCAGGATGGCGCAGAGTCGGCGTTCTTGGGTTGAGGCTTCGATCTTTGCTTGCGCAATGACAGACATCAAGTACTCCGCCGAGGTAAAGAACGATGATAACTAAATGCAAATAATAATTCTACGGTACTTAATAACAGTTGGGTGGGGAATTGGAGCAATATGGGGACAGGTTTTGGAACTGGCCGCGGAGTTCGATGCGAAGAAGTCTACGTTTCTGATGGATTCTTAGAGTCGCGAATCGGTAGATTGGCGTTCGCAAGGCGCATCGTTGTGTTAAATTGTGTACAGGAGCGCACATATGCCCATAACCAAATCCACAACAATGACGGTGCGAGTGCCGGAAAAGTTGAAGAAGCGTATCGACAAGTTGGCTGAAGTCACGGATCGTAGCAGTTCATGGCTCGCGGCGCGGGCGCTCCATGTTTATGTGGAAGAGCAGGAATGGCAGATTGAGATGATTCGAGAGGGAGACAGGGACGTGCGGAGGGGGCGAGTGGTCTCTCACGAAAAGACGTCCCGGTGGTTGCGCTCCTGGGGTAGTAAACGTGAGTTGCCACCACCAACATGCGAATAATCTGGTCGCGAAAAGCAATTAGCAACCTAATAGAAATTCGTGAATACATCGCACAGGATAAACCTGAGGCAGCACGCCTGTTGGCAGAGCGCATCCTGAGGTCAGTCGAGCGACTCGCCAAACACCCACATCTTGGTCACGCGGGTCGGGAACCCGAAACACGAGAACTTGTTGTTACGGACACACCCTATGTCGTCCCGTATAGAATCCACCGGGGCCGGTTGGCAATTCTTGCCGTCTTGCACGGTGCACGGGACAGGACAGAAGGCTAATCGCCAAGCGGGAGATTCATCCCGCTTAAACCGCGGGATAGTGGAGAGTTGGCGTTCTCAGGGCGGAAGTTGCGTTTCGAGGATAGGGTGCATCTTATGGAAAAGAGGGGCTTGGTTTTAGGGGGAAGCCTCCATTTCACCGGTGAGGATGACCTTGAGTGCGGAGCAATGGGTAGCGATACTTTGCACCTTTCTTTTGATATTTGCTACTGCGTGTGGAGATATTTCGCGGCCTTCGGATGAGGCGGTCGTTACGGGGATCCAGGCGAAAATGTTTTCAGATCCCATATTAAAAGCTGCGCCGATTACGGTGACGGCGAAGGACGGAGTGGTGACGCTTTCCGGAGAGTTGCCGGATGATGCAGCACGCCAAGCGGCTCAGAAGATTGCGGCGGATACGAAGGGCGTCAACAAGATCATTGACCAGACTACGATTGCTAAGCCGCAAACTGCTGCGGTTGTTCCTCCTCCGGCCGTTGCAGAAGAGAAGCCTATTCCTGCGCCATCGCCGAAACCTGCGCGACCAAGTGCCGCTTCTGCGCCGGTAAAACACCGCACTGCAGTAACGAACGCGCAGAATTCGGGGGATACGACAGTGCCTCCGGTGACTTCACGAGATGTAATTCCTGGGGCTGCGGCGGCCCCTGCAGCCGATCCGGCGCCAGTCGCAAAGGAGGCCACTGCTACACCGGCGGTTGCGCCTTCCGCGCCACCTCCACCGCCGAACCCACAGCCAGTGACAGTAACCATTCCCGAAGGCACGCTGATAATCGGTGCGCACGATCGACAAGATCGACTCTTCCGTGAATACCACGGGACAGAAGTTCAAGGCTTCGCTGGATGCGCCGATTCTGGTGGAAGGCAAAGCGGTAGTGCCAAAAGATTTAAGCGTCACACTAAAATTAGTGAACGCAAGCACCGCCGGACGAATGTCTGGGCGAGGTGAGCTTACAGTTTCGCTGGACAATTTTATCTATCAAGGCAAGAGGTACACCGTTGCGAGTAGTGAAGTGCAGGAAAAAGGGGCATCGCGCGGCAAACGATCCGCGACGGTGATCGGTGGCGGAGCAGTTCTGGGCGCGATCATCGGTGGAATTGCCGGTGGAGGAAAAGGGCGCGGCGATTGGAGCGGCCGCTGGAGGTGCGACTGGCACAGCGGTCCAAGCAATGACTAAGGGCGAGCAGGTGAAGATCCCTGCGGAAACGAAATTGGATTTCACGCTGCATGCGCCGCTCGATGTGAGCTATATACCGGCGAGGAAGATACCTGCAACGAATGCGACTGGAACGGCTGGGCCTCAGGATGGCCAGACGCCTGCCGCGAATCCCGCCCCACAAACAGATCCGACACCGGATGGCATGGGTCAAACACAGAGTTCGGGTCGCAACCGCCAGAGAATTAGGGATTGCGAATTCTTCAGCGGCTAAAAGCCGTAAGGTAAGAGCTTCAATAATATCGGACCTGAAGGTCCGACCTCCTATGCAACCTACTTCCTGGCCCTAAATTGCGTCACAAGGCGGTGGACTAGGTACCATGTTAGGATTTGTTACGTCTAAACATGGAAAGAGCTTGCTGCGCGTGAAGTGGCAGCAGCCCCGGGAGATCCACGAATGAATTTTTCCAATCGCATTTTGCGAATTGCCTTGAATTGTGCAGGAATTTTCGCGCTAAGTTTTGCCCTTGTGCCAGTGCACGCACAGAATGCACAGACTGCGCCGAGCGAAGATACTCATGGCATTGCGGTCGCAAACATCGACCACTCGGTGAAGCCAGGCGATGATTTTTACCTGTATGCGAATGGAGAATGGATCAAGAAAACGGAAATTCCACCGGACCGGGCGGGGATTGGAGTATTCACAAAGCTAGATACGGAAAGCAGCAAGCGCACGGCAGGAATCATCGAAGATGCGGTGAAAGCCAACGCTGCAACGGGATCAAATACCCGCAAAATCGCGGATTTGTACAACTCTTACATGGACGAAGCAGGGATCGAGGCCAAGGGATTATCGCCGCTGAAGCCGCACTTGGACGCGATTGCGGCAATCAAGGATAAACACGAACTGGCGCGGGCGTTGGGCCAGAGCTTACGCACGGACGTAGATGCGCTGAACAATACCAATTTTCACACCGCGAATATTCTTGGATTGTGGGTGGCGCCCGGATTCAACGACTCCGAACATTATGCCGCGTACATATTGCAAGGCGGACTGCAACTGCCGGATCGCGAATATTATTTGGGCGACAGCGAGCGGATGAAGAAGCTTCGCAGCGACTATCAAGCACACGTCGCGGCCATGCTGAAGTTGGCGGGATTTAGTGAGGCGGACGAGCGCGCGAAACGGATTGTTGCACTGGAACATTCGATTGCGGAAAAACATTGGAGCTTGTCGGAGGATCAGGACATTCATAAAGCGAACAACCCGTGGAGTCAGGGGGATTTCGCGGCGAAGGCCCCGGGGCTGGATTGGACGGAATATTTCCGCGCGGCAGGGCTCGGCAAGCAAGCAAGCTTTATCGTGTGGCAGCCCAGTGCATTCACGGGTGAAGCGGCATTGGTGGCATCGGAGCCGTTGGAAACTTGGAAGGATTGGCTGGCCTATCATGAAATCGAAGCGATGGCTGGCGTGCTGCCGAAGGCGTTCAGCGACGAGCGTTTTGCGTTTTTTGGCAAAGGGATGACGGGAGCGCAGGAGCAACGTCCAAGGTGGCAACGCGGAGTTGCAATCATCAACGGATTTCTGGGCGACGCGGTGGGACAGATCTACGCGCAAAAATACTTCCCGCCGGAAGCGAAGGCGCGGGCGGAAGCGATGGTGGCGAATCTCGTTGTGGCCTTTCGAAAGCGGATTGATGCGCTGACATGGATGGACCCGGCGACAAAGGCTGAGGCACAAGCGAAGTTGACCACGCTTTATATCGGCATCGGGTATCCAGAAACGTGGCGGGATTATTCGGCGTACGAAGTGAAGGCCGACGACATTTTTGGAAATGTTTGGCGAGGACGATTGCTGGACTATCACGATGATTTGGCGCTTCTGGGGAAGCCGGTGGACCGCAAGAAATGGACGATGGAGCCGCAAACGGTGAACGCGGTGAATTTGCCCTTGCAGAATGCGCTGAGTTTTCCGGCGGCAATTTTGCAGCCACCGTTTTTTGACGCGCAGGCGCCGGACGCAGTGAACTATGGCGCGATTGGAACGGTGATCGGGCACGAAATCAGCCACACGTTTGACACCGAAGGAAGCGCGTTTGATTCGAAGGGGCGGGTGCGGAATTGGTGGACGCCCGCGGATCTGGCGCATTTTGATGCAGCGACGGCAAGATTGGCGGCGCAGTATGACGCGTATAAACCATTCCCAGATATTTCGGTGAATGGAAAGCAGACGCTGGCGGAAAACATTGCGGATGTGGCCGGAGTTTCCGCGGCATATGACGGATATCGCGCTGCATTGGGCGGTAAGACCGCGCTAGTGCAGGACGGGTTCAGCGGCGACCAGCAATTTTTCATTGCGTTCGGACAGAATTGGGGATCGAAATCGCGCGAAGCGGCGCAACGCCAACAAGTGATGACCGATCCACATGCGCCTGCACGATATCGCGCGGACACAGTGCGGAATATCGATGCTTGGTATAGCGCGTTCCCGGTGACGGCGGGAGAGAAGCTTTATCTTGCGACTGGAGATCGCGTTAGGATTTGGTAAAAAGCTCGAGGAAAACTCGCCTACCTGAAGGTGGCCGCTATAGGTGGCACAAAGGGCGACCCTTCGCGGACCAGGGTAAAGGTAAAGCCGCCTTACGGGTTTCCATAATTTAGAGTAAGGCCTACTGGTTCAGCGGCAAGCGGTCGGCGATAAAGTTTGCGGGGCGTTCTGCGGCTGGTGGATCCAAGTTGGCTAGAACCGCGATGACATAGCCGGATTGTGGGCAAATTTTCAGGTCACCGTTCATACCGGGCGCGCCGCCACCATGGCCGAAGCAGTGAAGGCCCGATTCATCAATCTCCATGAAACCATAAGCGTATTTGGAGCCGCGCGGGGTGTCTGCTTTGCCGCTGGTGAGCAATCCGGTGTGGTCGGCATCCAGCAGTTTGTTATTTTCAAGCGCGTTCGCAAATCGCAGCAAGTCTTCGACAGTGGAATAACCACCGCCAGCGGCAGTTCCGCGGTAAGGCAGTGTGTCGTTGTTCGGAGACCAGGAGGCATCGGGCTTTTCTTTCATGTAGCCAACGGAACGGCCGGCAACCGTTGTGCTTTCGGGCAACGAATCCGTGGACAACATCCCCGCAGGTTTAAAGACATGATCGCGAACGTAATCGTAATAGCTCTGGCCAGTGACTTTTTCAATCACAACGCCCAAAAGAATGAAGCCGTAGTTGCTGTATTCCCAGCGGCTGCCTGGCTCGAATTTTACTGGACGATTTTCGTAGAGCTTCACGTAATCGTTCAGAGTGCGCAGTTCCAGGCGGTGAGATTCAAAATCGGGGCCAAAGATATCACCGGTTCCACCAGTGTGAGTAAGCATTTGGTGGATGGTGACCTTAGAAGCGAGCTCCTTGTTGGCGTAGTTGGGCAGGAATTTTATCAGCGGATCGGTGAGTTTGAGCTTACCTGCTTGAACGAGTTGAATGATCGCTACGGCGGTAAACATTTTGTTCATGGAGCCAATCCGAAATTGGGTGCTGAGTTGATTGGGGGTTCTCTTTTCGCGGTCTGCAAAGCCATAGGCTTTAGCGAAAATGGGCAGGCCATTCACCGCAACGAGGGCAGTGCCTGAAAAATGGTCGGCGGCAGCCGCCTGATCGAGGTAGGTGCGGAGATCGGCGATGGCCACTGGTTGCGTCAAACGCGGAATGGCAAATCCGGCTGGGCGAGAGATAGCTTGCAAGCCCAACTTGGTGATGCGGTGGGGATCCTCGGGTTCAACTTCGAGTTCAAGGCGCGCGAATTGATCGCTGTCGTGTTCCTTTAACAAAGCGGTAACCGAAGTGGGAGTGCTGGATTCGATTTTCTTAAATTCGAAGCCGCCGGTCTGCTGGCGAAATGCAAGTTCATCGTCAAGATGAGGAAGCAAGCTGGGACGATTTTTCTCGAGATACTGCTGCAGTGTGGTGCGGTCACCAGAATTGAAGGCGGCGAGCCAGGCTTGAAATTGTTGTGTCGCGGGGGAATCTTGCGTGGAGGCTTGCACGTCAGTGGACTGTGATGATGCGGATTGTGCGGACGTGAATAGCGCGAAAGTTGCCAAGAGCAGAAAAAGCGCAGATAGTTTTTTCATCGAGGAAGTCCTCTCAGCATTCAGACGACAAAATGGAGGATAGGTCAGCACAAAAACGACGCGATCGACACATATGATTCGATGCATGCGTGCTGCGAGAGTTCTCTTATTTTTTTATGGCGCGGTCTTTGAGGAGGTTCTTTAGCTCGGACATGAATTCCTGGACGTCTTTGAAGTCCATATAGACGCTAGCGAAACGGACGTAAGCCACTTTGTCGAGTTTCTTGAGACGATGCATGATCATTTCGCCGATTTCGGTGGTGGTCAATTCCCTTTCGGTGGCTTCGTGGACCACTCCTTCGATCTCATCGACAATGGCTTCGAGTTTGGGCGTGGGTACTGGGCGCTTTTCGCAAGCTTTCAAGAGTCCCTGCAAAATTTTCTGGCGCTCGAAGCGTTCGCGTCGGCCATCTTTCTTAATGACCATGTAGGGAATTTCGTCGATGCGCTCGTAAGTGGTGAAACGGCGGCTGCATTTGAGGCATTCGCGGCGGCGGCGAATGGTATCGCCGGTGCGGCCTTCGCGAGAATCGATTACTTTGTCATCCAGGTGCGCGCAAAAGGGACACTTCACTCTTTTTTATCTCCAGGAACTTCTACGGGAATTTCCGCGGTCATTTCAGCGTCGAGCTCTTCGGCTTCCTGTGCTCTCATTTTGCGCAATTCGCCGAGCGACCAGCCTTCACGGAATAATATCGGCACACCGGCCAGGCAGCACGCAGCAAAGGTGATGAGCCAAAGCACTAGTGCGGCCGCGACGGCCGTTTCCTGTTCTACTCCATACAAACGGGTGAATGCAATGATGGAGAGAGCCTGAGCGCCACCACCGACGCCGGGAAGTTGCACCGCGGAGCCGACCATGGTGAAGACTAGGACAAGCATGGAATCAGCAAAGGTGAGCGTCCCGATGTGTCCGCCAAAACTGTGTGCAATCAGATAGTAGGTAAGAACCACCAGGCACCAGTGCAGGAAAGAAAGAACGATCGCGGCAACAAGATCGCCCCAACTGCGAATGGTCTGTACGCCACGAGAGAAACCAAGGAGAACCCGAGCGAGAGTTGCGCGCCAACCATGAGAGGCGAGCCAAATTTGCGATTTGCGCTCCAGAACGGAATGACCGTGGAAGCGCAAATAAATTAGACCGGCGATGGCAACTATAGCGCCGATGGAAAATGCGGTACCTGCAGTGCGGGCGGCCTTTTCGAAAGCGCGACCAGTGCCCTCGGCAGCGAGATGGCCAGAGGACTCGAAGACGAGGAGGCCAATGGCGGCGAGAACAGCAGTGCAGGCAGCGTCGAGAATCCGTTCTAGCGCGTAGATGCCGAATGTATCGGCGAGAGGGATCTTATCTTTTCGGGAGATGAGCAGAGGCCGAACAGGTTCGGCGGCGCGACCAAGCAGGAAGAGAGCGCTGAATCCGGCTAGATTCATGGCGTAAATGTTCCCAAAATTCGCCTGGCCAACGTGAGCCTGGAACTTCTGCCAGCGAAGAGCGCGAACGGCGTAACAGACGTAAATCGTGACGACAGATAAGAATAAGAGGGCGAAATTAGCGTTGCGGATGGCGGCCCAGAGCTTCTCGCCACTGAATTGGCTGAGGTGGAGGGCAGCACGGGAGTGGTAGAGGAGGAACGCCACTACCAGCACAGCAAGACCCAGAACCCACCATTTTCTCAACTTAGGAGGCATGTGGGGGCAGCGTACTGGGCTCCGGGCGTTCCGTCAAGCCGTGGCTAAACATTTTGCTTCCAGTAGCTTGTAACGAGTGGCTGGGGTAGGTAAGATGCCACCAATAGAGTCGAACCGTCTAACTCGAACAAAGGGAACATTTTTGCCACATTATGCGTTTCACTGTTTGGCAGGGGATACACAGCAGGTCTTGCCAGAGCAGGCATATGGAAATCGGGGCTAAGCAGTTTGGAGCAGGATGCCCAACTGGTCCAGCAATGCCTCCAGGGAGATGGCTCAGCCTGGGAGGAACTGGTGCGTCGGCACACGCGCCGGATTTTCAATTTATGCTACCGATTTACTGGGAATGGCACGGAAGCCGAGGATTTATCGCAGGAAGTATTCCTGCGAGTGTATCGAACTTTAGGAAGTTACCGTTCGGCGCACGGAGGATTTGCAACGTGGATGACCAGCGTAACGCGAAACCTGCTGATCGATCATTATCGTCGAACCAAGCGGGATCGGATTACGGATTCGCTGGACGACGCGATGCCGGTGGTGGAGAACAAGGAGTCTGCGGGACGACGACCGGACGAGCAAGCGTTGTTGAAGGAGTTAAGCGGGCAAGTGCAGGCGGCGCTGACGAAATTGTCACCGGAGTTAAGAGAAGCGGTAATCTTGCGCGACTTACAGCAACTGGAGTATGCGGAGATTCAGCAAACGCTGGCGGTACCGGAAGGAACGGTAAAATCGAGGATTAACCGCGGAAGAATTGAACTGGCACGGATATTGCACCAGATGGGAGTGGGACCGCCATCATGAGAAAGAATTGGATTGGAAAAGTGGAGATGGCTGGGATAGAAGAGATTCAAAGATTTTGGATGTGGGTACGGAGTAAGCCATGAATTGGACATGCGATCTAATCGAAGAACGGTTGATTGATTACCTGGACGGAATGCTACAGGGATCGGAACGCGCGGCGTTTGAAGCGCACGTGGTGGAGTGCGGACAATGCGCGCCGCTGCTGGCCAGTGTCCAACACCTTGTTACCGGCATGCACAGTATGGAACAGGTCGAACCACCCCCACGGCTGATCTATGCGATTTTGGATAAGACTCTTGGGCCGCGGGAAACTGTTTCCAATTGGCAGGCGATACGAAATTTCCTTGGTGGATTCGCTACGCCAAAGTTTGCGTATGGCGCTGCCAGTGTGATGGCCACGTTCCTGATTTTGATTGGAGCTTCCGGGTTTTCGTTTAACAAGCCGAAGCTTGCCGATCTGCGGCCTGCCACTGTGTTTAACAATGCAAACAGACAGCTCCATCTTGGTTATGCGAAGAGCGTGAAGTACGTGAGCGATCTCCGCGTGGTGTACGAGATTCAATCGCGGTTGCGCAGCGACCAAAACGATTTGCAGACCGTTCCGGAACAATCGCTGCCGAAGCCGGTACCCGAGAAGAATCCTGGCCAAACCGACGATCAGAAACCCGCGCAGCCCCGGCAACAGAACCGGGCAAATGACGTTGCGCATGCGTTAGAAGTATTGGCCGCCGAGTGTCCCGTGTTTTACGAGAGGAGCCTTCGATGAAATGTGCGGTACATCCTGAGGTGGATGCCACCGGGTTTTGCCGGAATTGCGGGAAGCCGATGTGTCCGGCGTGTGTGCGCCCCGTGAGAGATGTGCTGTATTGCGAGGATTGCCTAGCGCAAGTGATCGGCATTCCCGCGCCACAACCGGTGGGTATAGCACCCGGACTCACTCCGGGACTGCCAGCGCAGGCGACAATTCCCGGCGCAGTGCCAACGGCAATGGCGGGTCCGAATCACGAGGGAAATGCTGCGATCGCATTTTTGCTCGGACTGGTTCCGGGACTGGGCGCGGTGTACAACGGTGAGTACAACAAGGCCATCATTCACGTTTTAATTTTTGGCGGAATCATCGTTGGTATCACCGGAGTGTTTGGTGACAGACTGACCGAGTTCTGGGTTTTGGCGCTGGTGTGTTTCGTCTTTTACATGGCGATCGATGCGGTGCGATCAGCCAAGGCAAAGCAAACCGGCCAGCCGGTTACCGACCCGTTTCAAACCTGGACGAATAATCGTTCGCTGGGACCCATCGTGTTGATCGGCGCCGGCGCTCTTTTCCTGCTGAACAATTTTGGTTTCTTCGATTATTTCCGGGTACGGCAGATATTTTGGCCACTGGTATTGATCGGGATCGGATTTCTGATGATGAAGAACCGCGTGGAAAAGTAGAGGAGAGGCAAAATGAGCGCACAAACACGCTGCCATTGCCCCAGTTGCACCATCCGGGGTCTAATCGGACCCGCCGTGGTGATCACGATTGGCGCGTTATTCCTGCTGCATCAGGTGCAAGGGGGACACTTTTATTTCGGAAATACCTGGCCGGTGATCCTGCTGGTGATTGGAATATTGCACGTGGCTTCGGCATTAGCGCCGCGTGACGGTCACGTGGCTCCAGTGACGCCAGGTACGATTCCACCACAGGTAACACCGCAACCGCCTGCGGTGCCGCCGCAAACTCCATACTCGGCGCAAGGTCAATAGACACTATGGCGAACACCCAGTCTCGCGGTGGCGGTCTATTTTCCGGATTGGTTCTCATTACCGTAAGCGTGCTGCTGTTGATGCATTATTACGGGAACTTCGATCTTACGGAAACCTTCAAACATTGGTGGCCCCTGCTGATTATTTTCTGGGGGGTAATCAAACTTTACGAAAGAACCGCGGGCCGCCGATTCGGGGGAACCGGTGGAGCGATCACGGCTGGTGAAGTGCTCCTGGTGTTCGGGATGCTTGCGTTGATCGGTGCCGTAATTGGAGTCGATTACGGCAAGAAAGTGGTTGGAGATAATTGGGGAGACATTCAAGGCGACAACTATTCCTTCGACGATATCGAAGTGCCATCGCAAACAATTCCGGTCGGAGCGCGCGTAAACATTCACGTGGGGCGCGGAGATATAGTGCTGCGAGCGGCGGATACGCAGGAACTGAGCGTGACCGCAAAAAAAAGCGTACGGACGTGGAGCCAGACGGAAGCGGACCGGCTGGAAAAACCGGTAAAAGTGCTGGTGGTGAAAAACGGCGATGCGTATGAGATTCGTCCTGATGGCTACGACCTGTCGGATGGACGGGTCAATGTGGACCTGGAAATCGATGTGCCGAAGAAATCGCCGGTAACGGTGAAGACCGACCGTGGAGATGTGTCCATATCCGACCAGGTGGCGGATGTTTCCGTGACGCTGCAGAACGGCGACGTGGAGATTCGCAATACCAAGGGAGATGTCTCGGTAGAAACGCGCAAAGGCGACGTGAAAATATCGGATACAACGGGCAACGTGAAGGTGACGGGCAAGGGCGGCGAGGTGGAAGTCATCAACGCAGCCGGCAGTTTTACGTTGGATGGAGATTTTTATGGGCCGGTGCGCGCCGATAAAGTGACAAAAGGGGTGCGGCTGATCACGGTGAAAACGGATTTAACACTTTCTTCCCTTTCCGGGCATTTGGAAGCGGGTTCGGGAAATCTGGATATCGTGGATGCGCCGGGAAATTTGAGCGCGCGAACGCGCGACACGGAAGTGAATATCGAGAATCCGGGTGGGAAGGTAAACGTGGACAATCGCAACGCAAGCATCAATGTGCGATTCTCTTCCACGCCGAAAGATGATATTTCGTTGACGAATTCATCTTCAGAGATTTCCTTGTCGGTGCCGGGAAGTTCGAGCTTCGATATCGATGCGGAGTGCCGGAATTGTGAAATAGATTCGGAATTTCCGAGCCTCATGCCGGTTAAGTCTGCTTCGGGAGATAGCCGCGTGGCGGGAACGTTTGGGCCTGGGCACGGGCCGAAGATTATGTTGAAGACCAGTTATGGAAATATCGGGCTGAGACGAACGTCGACGAATATTGCGCCCCCGGCCATTCCAACGCCGATGCCAGCACCTAAAGTGCCGCGAGTGCCAGCGCCGCCAATTCCGCCGCCAACCGAGCAGTAGCAAATGGATCGAGCATGAAAGCTGTATCAAACGGGTTGTGGGAACCATGCTCCAGATGTCGAGAACCACTCGTCCCGGATGCGACGTTTACCGCGCAGTACCACTCTAGTTACACCGGTCCCAATCCTGATTAGTGTAAAAACGAACGGCATACCATTGGCTTTCCAAACGATTCACTTCGGGAACCGCACATGGTATGCCGTCGAACTTACCCGGTTGATGAATTGAGGCAGCTGAGGAAAGCGAATCCGTCGGATCGAAAACAAGAAAAACAGTAGTGTCCTGTCCGCCCCAGCCCCAGCCATCCCATTCCACATGCCGAAACTCTCCGTTTGCTCTGGACTTCTGCGCCAAGACTGTGTCCTTGTAATTGTGAGACCACATCAACCATCTCGCGGCCGTTCGGACATGGAAGTGATAAACGAACAGCGATGCTGAAACAATCCAAACGGTGGCCAATGTGGACAACAGTGTTAGGCGCTTTCGACGGCCTTTACCGAAGAGTGTGAAGACCAACAACGCAATACTGAAGGCGATCAGAATTGGACCAACAAGAAAGAAATATAGGAAAAGTGTAATGTCAGCTTGGCAAACCGCTAGCGAAATAGAGATGGCAAGAGTAATTAATGCGGCACATAACGGCAGCCGCCAATCGAACAGATTCGCCTAAATCGTTCTCTCAGCCATTCGAGCGTTCTCGTATTGCTTTGCTGAACAAGTAGATTATCGCATTGGGGTCCCAACACAGTTCGGTCGAACCTGTGCTCTCGTGTCTAAACGACCGACTCTTTTTCGCGGGTGGCGAGCAGATTTCTTTTTCGGGCTGCTAGCAGCCCGCCTGCTGCCCCTCCTAGAATCTTCAGTGCGTGGGCAACAATGTAGGGCCAAGGTTCAGGTTGGGCGCGAGTGAGGGCAACGTAGATCAGAGTAGCGACAACTCCAACCAGAGCGCCGTGCAAGACGAAGCGGGAATCGATGCGTCGCCCTACCCAGAGGGCAAATAAAAAGCAGGCAACCATCGATGCCGGTGGAGCGGTGTAGAGCAAGGAGTGCTGGCCGAATAACAATGAGATGGGAATGACAAACGCGATTACGGATACTTCTGCCAAAAATCCGCCGGTTAAAATACGGACCCAGTGGATTCCTGTGAAGGTAGGCATGCGGGATCTCCCTTTTTTCAGACCATCACTGGGGCAGGATTGTAGCGCGGTTTCTTCAGGGGCTAAAGCTCATTGGCTATAAGGGCTCTGTGCCGGGGACCTTCGAAGCTCAGGGTGAACGGAAGCCCCGCCTCCTAAAAAGAAGATTTTCCCACCAGTGAATCTGCGAGGTAGCAAGAGCTAAAGGGGGAGACGAAAGAAAAATCCCCACGCTCGAAACTCGAAAGAAAAAGCAGATCCCTCACCCGCAAAAGGCGCGGATGAGGGATGACACATCAAGATAGATGAAACATCTGGAACGATGACTTAAGCGATCGCCAACTCCACCTCAGCGATTAGTGAGGATGACTTTGCTGCGGCTGGCTCTGGTGTGGTGGTGGCGGCTGGTGCGCCTGCACATGTTCCTGTTGGGTGACATGTTTTTGCTCGAGTTGCTGGGTTTGCTGAGTGTGGCGCTGCTCCATCTGTTGTCTTTGAGCGTCATTGGCGCTTTTCTGGACCATTTGCTGGTGTTCTTTTTCCTGCTGCTGCTGAAGTTTTTGGTGTTCCTGGTTTTGTTTCGCAGCTAACTTGTCCTGCTGCTGTTGATATTTCTTATCGGTTGCAGCATTGCCGGAGTTTGTGGCCGTGTACTGATGCTGTTGAAGTTCGCTGGCGTGATTGTTGTTGGACGCGTTGGGTGGACGATTTGGATTTCCACCCGCCGTGTGCTCGGGAGCTTTGTAAGGAGCGCCGGCTTCCCTAGCGGGGACAGCTTCGCCCCTGAAATCTCCGGGCCTGGCAGTAGCCGCGATCGGTGGCTTGCCTTGATTCCTGGAGGCGCGCAGTTCGGGGTTGGAACGAGCTTGTTGGATATGCTGATTTTGCGCGGCGACGGGGCCAACGTGGTGCTCTCTATCGTAGTTTTGTTCTTCCCCCGAGGGACGAGCTTCAATGCCGCCGTTACCACCGTTGTAGCTGACGCGGTTTACGTTAACGTTTTCAATTCTGGTGTTGTAGGTGTTGTGAATGATCGTGGTGTTTACGCGATTGACAGAAGTGTTGTAGTAAAAATGATCGTGATCCCAACGGCCACCTTCGTAACCGTGGCCAAAGTAGCCGAATCCGTAGTTGATTCCGCCGTAAAAGCCAATGTGCGGCCCCCAATAACCTTCATGAAAGAAAAAGGCGCTGCCGCCCCAAGCCCAATATCCGGGGGTCCACAAGAAGCCCGGCTGAGGAGCCAGAATCCAAGTGCCGGGCACCCAGTAATAATCGTCGCCGTCGGTATCCCAGGACCAATAACCGGGCGTCCAGATGTAGCCATCCCCGGGGCAGATAGGCTGCTCGTAAACTGGAATAGCGGGTGGACCGAAGCTGACAGAAATACCGATACCGACTTGCGCGAATGAAGCAGCGGAAAAACCCAATAACAGAAGCGAAAAGAGCAATGAACGGATCAGCACGAGAGTACGCATTAGGCTTCCTTCTGCCTGCTCGTCCTTTTTGCCAGCACGACGCGTGTTTGGCGGAAGCGGATTCGAGAGGCTATTTTTGGTTTTGAACACCCTTCATATCAACTACAACCCATCATTCGCCTTTTCGTTGCGGGAACCATTAGAACCAATTGGGAAAATCAGCTGGCCGGTCCTGGAACTGGCACCCAATACGAATGAAGTTGCATCCAGGCATATACAGCATTACGAGGTCATGGATATATTTTATGCAAAACTTGTCATCCCGCAAATGCCAAGTTTAATTCAGGTGAGTGATTATTTGCCGGTATGATCATTGGAAATTCGGGGAGTACTCAGGTTGATCTGGTAGTTTGGTAAGTTCGAAATGCGAAGTGGATTAAGCAGTGATGGAGCGGGTTTTTGTTTGCAAATTTAATCGCTGCAAGAGTCAGAGAAACCCGAAGGAACTATTCTTCCGCTTCTCGGGAAGATCAAATAGCCGAACAGCTGTTTTTTTATTGGCGCGATACGCGCGGGTTGCCTTGCCTCACGTATCGCGCTGTCGATTCAGAAAAGTGCAGAGTGAATCATCAAAGCGCGAGAAGGAAATCGCGTACAATTAACACCTAACATTTTTGGGGAGACTCCATGCGGCGTGGTTATCGTTGTGTTTTCTTTCTTGCAGTGTTGTTCGCGTGTATGCAAACGATGGGGTGCGGGGGTGGTGGAACAACTCGCTTGATGGTTACGACCACTTCTCTTCCGAATGGCAACGTCGGCGCTCCCTATTCTGCGACACTCGAGGCAACGGGCGGAACTTCACCTTATACCTGGTCGCAAGTCTCTGGCGGGGCCATGCCTGGTGGCGTGTCATTGGGAAGCTCCGGAGTTTTCAACGGAACGCCAACAATCGCCGGCACATTTGGGCCCTACGTTTTCAACGCGACGGATGCGACGGGGACGGTGGCGGCCTCAGCAAGCATGGGAATCACGATCAAAGCCACATCGCTTAGCGTGACTACCACTGCGTTGCCAAATGGAGTTGTAAACGCGGCTTATTCCGTCACACTCACTGCTGTTGGCGGAACCGCTCCTTATACCTGGACAGAAACTTCCGGTGGCGCGTTGCCGCCGGGATTGGCGAATGTAACGGGCAGCGGAGTGATTGCTGGAACGCCCACGACTGCGGGCACGTACGGCCCTTATGTGTTCACTGCGACTGACTCTGCCAACGCAACAGCGGCTTCCGCAAGCCTGACTATTATCATCACTTCAACCGTGGCCGCGTCGTGCACACCGCTGATGAACGAGGCCGCACTTACGTCCGCGACCCCGTACGCATTCCTGGTGAAAGGGACCGATGTAGACGGCAACCCGATCGACATAGCGGGCAGCTTCACGGCGAATGGCCTTGGTGGCATTACGAACGCTACCGTGGATTACAACGGACTCAGCAACGGCCCAGCGCAGATGCAAGTAAATCTGGCGGCGAGTTCGTATGCGTTCTCTACGTCCACTCTTGGGTGTTTGTATCTGGCATTCTCCGGGCCAGTTACCAGTCCAGCCAGCGTGAAGTTCACGTTCAGCCTCAGCGGATTTGATGGAACTCTGTATCACACGGGAAGAGTCATTGAATCCGACACGATCGCGAGCGGCACGAAAGCATCGGGTTTCATTCACCTGCAGACACCGAATGCCTTTTCGCTCGCTTCCCTGCAGCCGAATTACGCGTTCGGCGTGGATGGATGGACCGCAGTGTCCACTGCTTTCTTCCGTACCGCCATTGCTGGGACGTTTACAAATTCGTCGGGCACGCTTTCGGCTGGATATGCGGATATGAATACTAGTGGCACGCCTTCGGGAGAGTTGACAGGAGGGAGTGGAACGTTGAACTCTACGATCGACGCGACGACGGGCCGCGGAACGGGCACATATACGATCCCGGCTACCGCTGGGAACCTCACTTTTAACTTTGCATTTTACATCTTGAACGGAACGGATTTTATTTTAATTTCCACTGATTCGCCGATCACGGCAGGCTCCGCGCCCTTGCTTTCAGGGCGCGCGTTGGCTTCGAGCGCGACGTATGCTCCGGGTGCGTTGAACGGCTACTTCATTCTGGCGGCGCAAGGACTTGTGGGCGGGAGCAGCGGAGGAAATTTTGCAGAGATTGGCACGCTGAATGCCACCAACACGGGAGTAATTCCTAATACAATTCTTTACGTAAACGATGCGAGAATCCACTCCAATACACCGTACACGAATGGCAGCTACACGGTAGAGGCGGCTTCAGGGCGCGTTGCCACTGCTGGAATCACGGCAACATCGCCAATTATGTATCTGACTGCCGGCAGCGCGACCGACGACGAAATTGTTGGTTTTCTTATTGGGACGGATACCGCGGCGACTTCCGGAGTTGTCTTGTTTCAATCGACCAACCCACCTAGCTATCTCACCAGTAATATTTCCGGGGCTTATGCGTCGAGTACGGAAGAAGATTTAGATGGGCTTAACGGAGCATCCGTCGGCGCGTTTACATTCACGAGTGGCGGGCAATTTACAGCTACACAGAACACCACCGGCTCCGTGCCCAATCTTCCGAGCTCCGGAGCAGTCAGCATCAATTCCGACGGATCAGGCACTTTGAATGGAGGCTTCCTGCTGGTAACCAATGGAGCGGTCATCTTTGCCATTCCCGCTTCGGGGGATCCGCTGCTTTACGTGTTCACCAGTGGCACGCTCCCGTAACGAACGGAAGGTCCATCCAGAGTCTGGTTGCTCGCGATCGTCGGCAGCGCAGACTATCAGCCTGGAAATATTTCAGGTGCCTTTTCCGTCAAATCCAGTTCCCACGTTTGGGACAACAAATCTTTGCCGAACTCGTGGTTGACTCGCTCTTCCACCAGGTGGAATCCTGCTTTTTGGTAGATATGCCGGGCTGCCACCAGAATGCTCTGAGTCCAGAGGGTGATTTTTTTGTAGCCGACTGATCGAGCAAAATCCACGCATTCTTCCACCAGCGCAGACCCCAAATGCAATCCTCGCGCACTCGGTTCAACCAGCAAGAGACGCAACTTCGCGGTCGAGGGTTCAGTGGGATGTTTTACCAGGAAGATGTGCCCCACATTCTGCCCATCCACTTCCGCGATCCAGCAATGTTCGCGCCCGGGGTCGAATTGGTTGAGAAAATCCGCAACGATGCGCGCCACCATGGCCTCAAATGTCTCGTCGAAGCCGTACTCTTGGGCATAGAGCGCGCCTTCCCGATAGACGACCCAACCCATGTCGCCTGGCCTATGCGGGCGTAGGACGTACCTCGCCTGTTCCTGATTACTTGGGGCGAGCAAGCGCTCGATTGCTCCCATGGAGCTAATGAGTTTGGTCTGACCCGCCGGAGGCAACGCCGTGAGGATACCGCGAGCCTGCTCTTCTGAACGCGCATTGAGCTTCTCGAACTTGGACCTTCCCTTTTGCGTCAGGACCAAATAGGCCGAGCGGCCATCCTTTTTCGAGGCCCTGCGCTTCAACAGGGAGCTCTTCTCAAGCCGGCTGAGAATACGGCTCAAGTAGGCCTGGTCCATGCTGAGAGCCACGGCAATATCCTTCGAGGTGATTTTCGGATGGGTGGCGAGTTCGAAGAGCACGCGAGCCTCGGCCAGGCTGCAGCCACTGTTGAGCACGTCTTCGGTGATGACACCAATAAAACGGGTGTAGAGGCGGTTGAAGCGGCGAAATGCGGCGACTTGGTCATTCAGCGAGGCGCTTGGGTCGATGGCAGCCATGCAAGGAATCGTCCATCATATTGTTGGACGTTGTCAAGTATTTGGATAAAGGAAATGGACCGCAATCCTATTGGAAACCGTCGCTGAATTCGAAGACGTAGAACGTTGGATCGACTTCCAACCTGCCGCCACTGAAACCTTTTAACCCTTAACTTGCCCCATGGTGCGGCTACCTCCGAGTTCGCCGTAATTTTAAAATCGACAGAAATTTCCCGAAAGTGGCTATATAAACGGACTCGAAAGTGGTTATTGTGCTTGTCCTTGATGTAGCTGAACATACTCGTTACTTAGGATGGAGATGACGAGAATCTATCTGGGACGTCACATATATGGATTGGCTGCTGTCGCTTTTGGCATCATCACTTTCGTCTGGCATGATTTCAACACTTGGCAACAGATCCAGGCGCTTGGTAACGTTCCTCACCGCGAGATTCTCGCATACATTGCGGCTGCAATCGAGATCTTTGGGGGCGTGGCGATTCAATGGCCTAGAACGGCGCGAGCCGGCGCGTTCGCACTAGGCTTCATCTATCTTGTCTTTGCGTTGCTCTGGGTGCCGCGTATTGCGGCGGAACCGGGCGTTTTTGACCGCTGGGGCAACTTTTTCGAGCAATTTTCTCTGGTCTCGGGGGGCCTAATTGTCTACGGGTCGTTGAGGTCGAGCGCTTCGCAAGGACCGGCAACCGCGGCTCGGCTCGGATACATAATTTTCGGAATCTGTGTAGTTTCATTCACGATCGAACAACTCGTTTATCTTTCTGGAACGGCATCTTTCGTTCCAAAATGGATTCCTCCGGGACAAATGTTCTGGGCGATCACGACCACGATTGCGTTTGCGCTCGCGGCCATCGCTCTACTTTCCGGACGTTCGGCCCTTCTAGCGTCTCGCTTACTTACGGCGATGCTTGTGGGTTTCGGGCTCCTGGTATGGCTGCGCGCGCCTTTCGTCGATCCCCATAAGATGTTTAATTGGGTAGGCAATGCGCAGAATTTGGCGATAACCGGAGCGGCGTGGATTGTCGCCGATTTTCTCAGCCAAAAGCACTCCACCTCGCTGGGTACCTGAAACCTTACCGCAGTGCACTCAATCTGCTTGGCTTTGAGCCTTCTCAGCTTCACCGATAACTTTTGGTGAT
The DNA here is from genome assembly GCA_036497825.1 of Candidatus Acidiferrum sp. Classification (GTDB taxonomy): domain Bacteria; phylum Acidobacteriota; class Terriglobia; order Acidiferrales; family UBA7541; genus Acidiferrum. The sequence goes on along the minus strand of DASXIT010000005.1, from coordinate 69,174 downwards.
CATTACCTTCATCAAGGGGACCCTCACTGGGATACCTGCACAACGTCGCAGACTTCCAGTCCCAAGGTTACGCGCGTTCGACTGGCAGGATCGATCACCGATCATTCTGTAATCGAAAACGTGCGGTCTGTTTTCTGAACGGCTAAACTTAGTAGACGTTTCCGGATCGTGATTACGGTGGGAAGTTGTTTGGGAGCGGTTCCGGTGAGACGCGGCTTTTCCTCACGGTTTGGAAGAGAGGCATTCTATGGGCATTCAAAGACCTGATTGGCTTCTACAAGTGGAAGGTGTTCTTGAGACGCTGAATGAAGGCGTGATCGTGAGCGATGATGGAGCCCGCATCCTTTCCGTCAATTCTCGATTTGAAGCGATGATCGGGATCCCGCGAGAAGAAGTTATTGGAAAGGAAGCCTACCATTTCTATTCTCCCGACGAAGCAAATGTAATCGCCAAACAAAAAGAAAAAGGAATGAAACAGGGTCACAACCGGTTCGAATTCGTCTTGCCGAAAAGTGACGGAAGCCGCTTGCCGGTGATCATTAGTTCGCGAGCGATGATTTCTTCGGATGGCCGTAAATACGGCGTAATCACATTTACGGAGATTTCGGAACAGAAGCGAGCGGAGGAGCAGCTACGCAAAGTGAACAAACAATTGGAAGAACGGCAGAAAGAGATCGAAGAGGATCTGGCCCTCGCGGCGCGCGTCCAGGAAAGCCTTGCTCCCAAGAGCCTCACCTGGGGTGGCATGAGTGTCGAAGCACATTTTCAAGCCGTTCGCACGATCGGCGGTGATTTTGGACTTGCAATGCCGAGCGGGGAAGATCATCTGAATTTGCTGGTAGGCGATGTATCGGGTCATGGCATAGGGTCGGCGTTGGTCGCCAATCGAATCTATACCGAGGTGGTGACGCAACTGCGAGCGGCTAAGCCCCTGGGCGACATGCTGCAACACATGAATCGTTTCGTCCTCGAAAACATGGGGATTTCAGGCTTCTTTTTCACCGCGGCATTGGCCCAGATTGACCTGGGTGGCAGGAAAATGCACTTTGCCGGAGGCGGTCATCCTCCAGCGATGGTGGTGACACCCGGCCAAGAACCTCGACTGCTGGAATCACGCAGCATGGTTCTGGGGGCTATTCCGGAAGCTGTCAGTCGAGAAGCACCCCTGGACGTTAACCTGCAGCAGGGCGACCGTATTGTTCTTTACTCCGATGGAATCACGGAAGTTTTCAATTCGCAGGATGAAATGCTGGGTGTTCCGGGAATACGGGAATTTGTGCGAGAGGCCGCGCTGCTTCCTTTCAGCAAAATGATGCGGGGAATTCTCGACAAGGTAGACGGATGGCGCGTGGGCCCACCCTCCGACGACGTTTCCCTGGTATTGGTTGAGGTCAACTGAACTGCAAGGCGCAATCGCCGAGACACTCTCTTTTTTCACTGTGGGCTATGGTTGGGCTGCTGCGCATGCTTTGGCGCGGTCGAGTAGAAGTTCTCGTTCGCGGGCATTGCGAGTGATCGATGCGGCGCGCTCAAATTCCCTTTGGGCTTCGGCGAAGCGACTAAGTTTAAAAAGAAAATCGCCACGAATGCTGGGCAAGAGGTGGTAGCCCTTGAGCGAAGGCTCTGAGGCTAGCTCATCGATGAGCGCGAGACCCGCGGCAGGTCCGGACGCCATGGCAATTGCGACCGCGCGATTCAGCTCGACAATCGGTGAAGGAGCGACTTGGGCGAGCACTTCATAGAGAGCCACGATACGCGCCCAGTCCGTCTCTGACGGCGTTCGGGCTCGCGCATGGCAAGCAGTAATAGCCGCCTGAAGCGCGTACGGGCCACGCGCGCCACCGAGCTTTTCGGCACGTTCGAGCGCTGCAAAGCCACGACGAATTAGCAGTTGATCCCAGCGCGAACGGTCTTGTTCCAGAAGCAAGATGGGCTCTCCGGTCGGGCTCACGCGAGCCCTCGAGCGCGATGATTGAATTTCCATCAGCGCGACCAGTCCATGAACCTCGGGGTCATTTGGAGTCAGTTCAGCCAGAATGCGACCGAGCCGTAGTGCATCCTCACAGAGTGCAGGCCGCATCCAGTCGGCGCCCGCAGTCGCGGTGTAGCCTTCATTGAACACCAGGTAGATGACTTCGAGAACTGAGGAAAGCCGAGAGGCGCGCTCGCTTCCGCGGGGCACTTCGAACGGAACACGAGCTTCGGCCAAGGTGCGCTTGGCACGTACGATGCGTTGGGCGACGGTCGGCTCTGGAACGAGGAAAGCACGCGCAATTTCGTCAGTGGTCAAGCCGCCCAACAAACGGAGCGTGAGCGCCACACGTCCCTCGGAAGAGAGCACCGGATGACAGGCAGTAAACACCAGGCGTAGCAAGTCGTCGCCAATATCATCATCAATCGCAGTTTCGAAATCCGCCACGGCTCCCTCCTGCCGGCTCTGAAGCTCGCGGCCAAGTTCTCCATGCTTGCGTTCGAGAAGTTTGTTGCGGCGAAAGTGGTCGATGGCGCGATGTTTGGCGGCGGCCATGAGCCATGCGCCTGGATTGTCGGGGATGCCCGATTCGGGCCATTGCTCGAGAGCGGCGACGAGAGCGTCCTGTGCAAGCTCCTCAGCCAGACCAACATCGCGTACGATGCGCGCGACACCGGCGATGATTTTGGCAGACTCGATCCTCCAGACCGTCTGAATCGTGCGATGGATAGGGGTAGCCGTCATGGCTACCCATCACACCATCTTCAATTCGCCGGTGCAAGGTCAAGAAGACAGGGCAACTAAGAGTGCGCTGCCCTTTCGACGCACGTTTCCGAGCCCGCCTCGTATAATTGGCGGAGCTCGCACTCACCTTCACCAGCTACCGGAAGGAACTGCTTGGCCAATTCGATGGCCTCCTCCTTAGTGTTGGTCTTAAGAATGGCGAACCCACCGACCAGTTCCTTGGCTTCGGTGAAAGGACCATCGGTTACGGTCAGCTTGCCGTTCGAGAGCCGTACCCGCGCGCCGAAGGAGCTTGAAAGGCAGCCTTCGGTGGAAACCAGCCAGCCGGACTTCATCCCTTCCTCGATGAGCTTCCCCATCTTGTTCATTTCTTCCAGTGTTGGGGGAACTCCCCGCTCGACCGTCTTGTAGATACTTAGGAATCGCATCGTGATTTCTCCTTAATATTGGGTGGTTGAACTTGGACTCGGTGTTTCTACTGCCGGGTATTTATGAGCGGAATAGAATTCCCGCTCTATTTCTACGACGAATGACGATCTGAGAAGTCGACAGGGCCAAGAATATTTTTTGAGAATAGTCAGCGAGCGAAATCGGCGGCTTCAAACACCGGACGAATTTCGACTTCGGTTTCCCGGTCAAACGGGGCGCGCTTGAGCCATTCCACCGCCTCGTCCATGGACTTCACTTGCCAGAGCCAGTAGCCACCGACAAGTTCTTTAGTCTCGCTGAATGGACCATCGATCACCGTTCGCTGCTGGCCGGAAAATCGGACGCGCTTGCCTTTGGAACTCGGATGTAACCCGTCTCCTCCAAGCAGCATGCCAGCCTTAATCAATTCCTGGTTGAACTTCCCCATCTCGCCCAAGAGCTTCTGACTGGGCATGACACCTGCTTCAGAGTCCTTGTTGGCCTTCACCATCACCATAACTCGCATCGTAGATTCTCCTGTTTTCTAGAATAGGAGCCAGGTGCCGCTCCAGTTCCGACTGGCTGGACTGGCTGAACCCTCGCTCTACTTAAGCGTCGAATGAAGGGCGGGCAGATCGACACTTGCTGTGTCTCAATTTTCGTAAGTTTGTGCTGGTTGCAGGCAATGTTTCAACATTTCATTTTTGGGCTGCGCGCAGCAACACCGCTCCGACGACAAGGCTAAACAACGCCCAGAATGATACCAACATCTGGAATAAACTTTGCAAGAGCCACTGATGATCGAAGACTACGGCCTCTAAGGCTTGCATGGCGATTGCAAGGACAACGGAAGGCAGCACGTCTAGCGCCTCGCCCGCGGTGTTTTCAAGGGGGCAACTCGCCTGCGCCGTAGTCCCATCCAGGTTTGCGAACAGGATTGCCATGGCGAGACCAATCAGGATTACTCTCGCGATTGATTTGGTGCTCTGAGAAAGTGTGCTTTGCCTTGACATATCCGCCTCCTGAATAGTGCGTTGCTTGCCTCTCACTTATATGTCGCGCGAAAGGGGGCAAAATCGACAAGTTCTGTGTCTTTTTTTTGGCGGATGGATGGTGGTTTTGGATCGAATCCGATCAGGAATGGAGACGGGAGCTGAGGTAGGTGGTTAGGAGCAGCTTGAATTCCCGGACAATTTCCTCTCGTTCGGCAGGCTTCGCGTCGGCATAGAGAGGATTCATCCCCTTCACCACCTGCACGGTCACATTTGCTATACGGAAAGCGGCCTCTTGGGTCAGATCCGGCCGCTTCTCGCGAAACAGGTCGGTAAAATGTTGTCGCAGCCGATTTCTTGCCGCAGGATCGCGTTTGTAGTTTCTCGGCACGTTCAGCAGTGGGATGTAGGCCGGCCGATCCTTCATGAAATTGATCATCAAATCGAAGATTTTATCGACCAACTGGTTGATGTCGAGCCGAGAACCTTGAGCCGTCAGCAGGGCCCAGCGCGCCTCCATTTCATTGCCGTACTGCTGGCGGAGCGCCCGGGCAATTGCTTCTTTGTTGGGGAAGTATTGATACAAAGCGCCGATCGACGCGCCCGCCCGTTCTGCCATCTCGGTCATCGTGGCAGCCTCATAGCCAACCTCGGCGATCACTGCGGCGGCGGCTTCCAGAACCTCAGCGACCCTGCGCTCGCCCCGGTCTTGTTGAGGGACCCGGCGTTTCCGTTTTGACATATCTGAGGGCATTCTCATATTATAGTAGATGAAACATGAGGCTACCCTCATATGGAGAAAAACGCAATGAATACCCCGAAATTTAACCCGCGAACTACAGCCCTGGTTCTTATAGACCTGCAGAACGGAATCTCAGGCAGAACACTTGCCCCGCACTCTGCCAGTGATATCGTCGCTCGTGCAGCCCACCTGGCCGCCGCGCTGCGGATGAAGGGTGTCACCGTGGTGTATGTGCGGATTGATGTGGTTGGTATGCCACACCTTCCGGCCGATGCTCCCACCCGAGATCCGAATGCACCGCCACCACCAGCTACCGCTTCACAACTTATTCCCGAGAACGGGTATCAGAGCGGCGACCTGCTGATCACCAAGCGGCAGTGGGGCGCATTTTACGGCACGGAACTTGACCAGCAATTGCGCCGGCGAGGAATTCGCACGATCATCCTGGGTGGAGTCGCCACGAACTTTGGTGTCGAGTCCACCGCACGCGCGGCCTTCGATCGAGGTTATGAGGTAATTTTTGTCGAAGACGCGATGACCAGCATCAGCGCGGAGGTGCATGGCTTTGCGGTGCAACACATCTTCCCGCGCATGGGGCGAGTGCGAAAAGCGGAAGAAGTTCTAGCGGCGCTCGCACAGTAGCAGATTTTTGGCGGCGCCAAGTACCGAAGAACGCGCCTCTTGCGTTTCATAAAACGAAGATGAACACAGTAGCACAACAGGAACAGAAACCGGCGCGGGATTTCTCGCACGCATGGCGCGCTCTGCAGCACAGAAACTTCCGGCTGTTCTTTGGCGGACAGAGTGTATCGCTGATCGGCACGTGGATGACTCGCGTCGCCACTTCGTGGTTGGTCTACCGGCTCACCAAATCGCCGCTAATGCTTGGCACCGTTGGTTTTGCGGGGCAGATTCCCACGTTTCTGTTGGCTCCGTTTGCGGGAGTCATCGTAGATCGGATCGATCGCCGCTCTGTGCTGATTTGGACGCAGGCTATCGCGATGATCCAGTCGCTATTGCTGGCTGTGTTGACCCTCACGCACCACATCAACATCATGGAAGTGCTGGCGCTCAGCATCTTGCAGGGCAGCGTCAATGCGTTCGACATGCCTGGTCGGCAATCCTTCATGATCGAGATGGTTGAGGATCGAGCGGACCTCTCGAACGCCATCGCCATCAACTCTTCCATGGTCAATCTGGCGCGCCTGCTTGGCCCCGCGCTGGCTGGAATATTGATCGCCGCAACCAATGAGGGCTGGTGTTTTGCGATTGACGGGATCAGCTACATTGCCGTGATCATTTCCCTGCTGATGATGCGCGTCAAACCCGCCGCCCAGGCAGAGTCATCCACATCAATGATGGAGCAATTGCGCGAGGGCTGGAGCTATGTCGCCAACTTCTCGCCGGTTCGCACCATTCTGCTCCTGTTCGCTTTGATCAGTTTGATGGGATGGCCCTTCATGGTGCTGATGCCGGTTTTTGCCGCGCAGGTGTTGCACGGCGGGCCGCATACCCTGGGATTCCTGATGGGCGCGGTTGGCGTAGGTTCGTTGACCTCTGCCCTGTTGCTGGTGGCACGCAGATCCGTACGCGGGTTAACCAGGGTCATCCCTGTAGCTGCAGCCATATTTGGCACAGGCTTGATCTTGTTTGGATTCTCGCACTCCGTATGGCTCTCGATGCTGATGATGTTGTTCACCGGATTTGGCATGATGCAGGGAACCACGGCCAGCAACACGATTATTCAAACGCTAGTTGATGGAAAGATGCGTGGACGGGTAATGAGCTTCTATACGATGGCGTTTGTGGGTATGGCTCCGTTTGGCAGCTTGTTGGCGGGTGCTCTGGCCAAGGCCATCGGGGCACAGCGCACCGTAATTTTCAGCGGGGTAATTTGCGTATTGGGTTCGCTGTGGTTCTGGTCACAACTGAAGACCATAGGCAAAGAGATGCGCCCGATTTACGAACGTCTGGGAATTGTGTTGCAACGCAGCGTCGCTGCTGCTGAGACGGTTGCGCCAACCGCTCAATAACGCACACAAAGAGCCAATGAAAAGCGCACCTGTCCTCCGGCTTAAGCCCGCACTTTAGTCGTTGACCGTAGACTTTAGGTCAATGATGATTCTCCACTCGCGCCCTGCGCAGGGTCAGCGCTCGTGTTGGCGGAGGAGATGGATGCGGCAAGATGCATCGGTGCCAAGTCTTTGGCACAACAATCAATCGAAGGGTCACTCGTTCATACAAAGAATCGCGCGCATGGTCGGAATACTAGCGGGTTTCTGCCTGTTGCTCATGCTGGGACTATCGCTTTGGAATCTGGCGGTGACTCAGTGGCAGCACGCGCATAACCCGGTGGCCGGTGATTTCTATTCCGTGGACGGACGCCAAATGCACATCTATTGCACCGGTACAGGCTCACCTACAGTCATTTTGGAAGCTGGTGCCAGCGCAACCTGGTTAGCCTGGCGGAGAGTGCAGCCGGAGCTTTCGCAATTAACTCGCGTTTGCTCCTATGATCGTGCGGGGCATGGCTGGAGTGAGCCTCGCCCTGGTCCGCGAGATGCCCAAACGATTGCTCGAGAATTGCACACGTTGCTTGACCAGGCTGGTGTGCAGCGACCGTTAGTATTGGCGGGCCATTCTGCCGGTGGCCTCTATCTCCGCGAGTACGCTCGAGCATTTCCGGCTGAAGTCGCGGGTGTAGTGTTGATCGATTCCAGTTCGCCCCAGCAGATTGATGAGCTCCCAGGCTGGCGAGCATCATATGAGCAGGATAAACAAGCCCAAGGGCGCGAACTTCTGATGGAAAAATTGCGGGTTTGGTCAGGATGGCAGCGCTTGATGGGGCGCTGTCGAGTCCATCCCTCCGATGAGGCAGAGGTTCAGGGCTTCGTTGACCAGTACAATGCCATGATGTGTCGACCCGGCTATGTGGGCGGTGAGGACGATGAACTTATGTATTTCGAGGAGTCGTTCAAACAAGCGGATCGTCTTACGAGCTTCGGCAGCGTACCCCTGCTAATTATCTCGCAGGATACCGATCAGCGAAGAGAAGGAATGACGGCGAATGCGATTGCAGGAGAGCCGGTGTGGGCCCGAGAACAGCAAGCATTCAAGTCGCTCTCACCATTGAGTTGGTTGGTGATTGCGCGCAGCGCTGGGCACAGTGTACACCACGACAGACTCGATCTAGTCGTTGCCGAGATGACCCTACTGATCCGTTATCTGCGGGGAGGTCCAGCGCCACCCTTCGGGACTACAACGATTGAGTAGTCACTGGATCTGGCCGGGCACTCAAAGGTCGCCGTCGCACGTTCTCGACTTTCCCGGACGCTATTTCCGGATCCGTGGCTTTCCAATTAACTTCTAGGTCTTGGTTTTGAGCGCCTTGTCGCAGTCGGCGCGCATCTTCTTCACGCGTGCTTCCAGATCCTTGTCCGGCTTGGCGTCGAGCAATTTCTGCGCAACATCGAGGTTGCCGATCACAACTTCATGCACGGTGCGCAGGCGATCCGGGGAGTTGAGGCCACGATACTCAAACATGGCGCCACTTTGCAGGAAACTATTGCTAAGTTCGATGAGGTAAACACGCGGATCGACTTGGACCGTGCCGCTGCTGAAAACCTGTTGACCTTTGTTGGGATCCTGGCCTGCTCCCGCCACTCCTGAAAGTACGACAGCAAAAGCATTGCGATCGGCCTGCAGTTCAGCGTTCAATCCTTCGGAATCCGAGACTAATTGACCGGTCTTGATCTTGTTCAAGCCGGGATTCGTTCCGGTAAAACCCGGGAAGGTGACCTCTACAACCATGGAGTTGTTGTTCAATTTGGCGCGCTGGTCCATGACCGCTTGCATAGCGTCCATCAGGTAGCCTTGGGCGGTCTTGTAATAGTCAGAGCGCTTTTCATAAAACGGCCCGGTGTGTGCCTGGGCGGCCGGCTGTTTTGCTCCGATGTAGTAGGCCTCTGCCATCTGCTTGTTGGCATCGGCGAGAGCAGTAACCAGCGCGGTGCGAAGCTCAATTGCCTGCTGACGAGTGGTGTCGTCAGGACCAGTCTTGATGGCCTTGTCAAGATTCCTCAAAGCAGCGCTGAAATCGGAAGACTTGAAACTAGTTCGCGCGTCGGCGATAGGCTGGGTATTGTTGGAAGTCGTCGGGGAATTGGAACACGCGAAAAGCAGAACTGAAAATGCAACTATCAAAAAAGGCCACGGACGGTGCGGCATTGTCATCTCTCCTGTCTGAAGAACCACTGCTTCAGGTTGGAGCGCACCTGAGGGCGATGCTAGTTTCCTGCCACACTAGTGTCAAGGACGCCTGACACATGTCTTGAGGGCAATTTGGCCTGGATAAGAGGGATGCAGGGGGGGCCGAAACAAAAAAGAATGAGGGAGCGAGTCATCTCGAACTCACTCCCCCGTTCCCCCTGGTGAGCAAACTTCTAAGCGACTTTGTGCGATTTTTTATGGATTTGGCTTCTTGTCCGGTGGGGCAGCTTTAGCGTTGGCGACTGCTCTCGGCTTCCAGAAATCCGGATTAGCCTTAATCCATTCATCCTGCACATAACTCTGGGCGGGGCTGAAGGCGAACAATTGTTGTTGAGCGGCTTCACAGCATTCCGCGTAGAGCGTGTTGAATTTCTTCATACCATCTTCACCCATAGCGGCAATGAATTGCTTATCGTCCAACAAACTCTTATCGATTTCTGCCAGGGACTTATGACTGGTCATGAGCAGATAGGTACCGCCGTCGGCCCCATACATTTGTTCGAACATTCCCCAATGCGAATCCGGAATTCCCTTCTCATAACCGGCCTTGGCCATCTTGACGACCTCGCTCCATTGCTCCTGTTTTCCCGGACGGACGTGAAAGAGGATTAATTCCATGAACCGCATTTGAGAGAGGTCTGCGCGCGGCCGCAGGCTCATTTCCTCGTGGAAGTAAAATACGCCCTGGTCCATGGAGTCGAGTAACTCGCCGTCCGCCATTGCAGCGCGGTCCAGAGCGGCCGTAAGAGCGGCGTTCTTTGCCACTGCGGCGGTGTCTTTTTGCCAAGCGTCGAAGGATTCATACGACGTGAGATATAGGGCGCGCGATTTCCCCGAAAGTGAAGTCATAGCAATGTAATGCGTGGGCCACTTGGCGCGCGTCATTGCTTCAACGAACGCGCTTTCGGACTTGTCGTGAGCCATTCCTGCTTTACCGGGCTTGATGAATTCTCGCGTGACCTGCAAAACCTTGGGTACTGAAGCACTGCCCGAAGATGTCTGTGCTGCGGTAACGCACGCGTAGGTAGCGGTGAGTGACAATGCCAATAACAACCTGCCGAATTTTCTCATCGTTTTGTTTCTCCTGTCTTGCAACTTGGACCTGTTTTGGTGGGGCCTGACTTCCAGGGAAGGAAACTACTCTTATTGAGGCCGAGCCTATAGGAAACCCAGCGCCTGGTCAAGCATCACTGCTATCCGGTTACGGATCACTGGTTCAAAGCGCTGTAGACAGGCGTCGCAATTCATCGAAAAATGTGGGGTAGGAGACTGCCGCACAATCAGCGTCGCGGATAACGGTTTCACCGTCTGAGGCGAGGCCTGCCACGGCGAAGGCCATGGCGATACGATGATCGCCGTGTGGTTCAATCTCCGCGCCATGGAGTTTGCCGGCACTCTTACCCGCGATACGTAATCCGTCGGACCGTTCTTCTACCGTTGCACCCATGCGCTTCAAATTTTCCGCGAGTGCAGCGATGCGATCGCTTTCTTTCACGCGGAGTTCTGCAGCGTCGCGAATCTCAATTCCCTGCTCGGTGAATGGCGCCAGGGCCGCGAGCATGGGCAGTTCATCGATGAGAAGCGGCACTAAATCACCTGAGACGACGCCGCCTTTTAATGCGGCACCTTTAATTGAGAGGTCGCCAACCACTTCGCCCTGGTTAGCCGTCAAATTGACGACGGAAACAGCTGCGCCCATGGATTGAAAAAAATCGAGGATTGCGGAACGCGTGGGATTCATGCCCACGCCCGCAATAAAAAGATCGGATTCCGGAAGCAACGACGCGGCGGCGATGAAGAATACCGCGGAGGAAAGATCGCCGGGAACATCGAGCGAACGCGCCTGCAAATTTGCGCGGTTGGCGCCGTTAGACATTCCGTGAACGGTGATGGTGCGGCCATGTTTCTGAATATTTGCGCCGAACTCGGCGAGCGCCAGTTCGGTGTGATCGCGAGTGGCAGCGGGTTCGGTGACACTGGTGTCGCCATCGGCAAAAAGGCCGGCCAGTAGCACGGCGGATTTAACCTGCGCGCTGGCCATCGGCATTTCGTAATGCATCGCGCGGAGTTTGCTGCCATGAATTTCCAGCGGGGGGAAATTATCGTCCTTGGCGCGGATGTCCGCGCCCATTTGGCGAAGCGGAGTGACCACACGTTTCATCGGACGTTTCTGCAGCGAAGCGTCGCCAGTAATACGTGTAGTGAATTCCTGTCCGCTAAGAATGCCGGAGAGCAGACGAATTGTCGTGCCGGAGTTTTCCGCATCGAGCGTGCGCCAGCTGCTTTTCAACCCGCGAAGTCCCCGGCCGCTAATCTTGACCGTGCTCTTATCCACAGTTACTTCTGCGCCCAGCGCTTTCATGCAGCCCAAGGTGCTGTGGCAATCGCAGGCGGCGGCGAAGTGACGCAATTCGCTGGTGCCTTCGGCGAGGGCCGCGATCATGGCATAGCGGTGGGAAATGGATTTGTCTCCGGGGAGTTCCAGTCCGCCAGACAAGGCTCTTGCAGGATGAATAATCTCTTTTTTCACGGGTCGGGTCCTGATTTCAGTCTAGCATGCGGCATCAAGTAACTTGGCAAGCGGGAAACCGCAAGTCGCGAGCGGAGAAGAGCAAAAGACACGACCGCGATGGAACAAAAGGTGGCTGCATCGGTCGTTTCTACGCCCACTTGCAGCGCAATTTGCTGATGGCAGCGCACTTACCACTGTACGGGAGACCAGTTTTGTGGGAGGAAATCTCGATAATTCCGGCGAAACAGAAAGGCTATGAGATTCGTATCATTAAGTGAGTAGGGCGTATCAAATTAACAGTAAATACCGCGCAAGCGCATTGACGGGAGTCAGTATGACCGGCAGTAGAACAATTCTTCATTTGTTGACCAAAGCTTCGATCGGGCTTGTAGCGTTATTCCTGGTAGGCGTGCTTCTGGCCGCAATTCCCAATCATCGAGTTCCCGCAGCGAGGGTCGGCAATGAGCCCACACAAGAAGCTCAGCAAGCACCCTCTGCCCCGATGGATCACAACAAAATGCCCGGGATGGATATGGACGATGCCAAGACCAGCGAACATCTCGCCATGCAGGATATGGCTGGCATGGAACATGGCCACAGCGCGCACATGTACATGACTTCGCCGCGCTCCGCCAATGCCGCAGACCAGCAACGCGCGAACGAGATCGTTGAAAAATTGCGGGCGGGAATGGAGAAGTACAAGGATTACCACGTCGCGATCAATGAGGGCTTTAAGATTTTCATGCCCAACTTGCCGCAAAAGGAATATCACTTCACGAACTATACAAATGGATTTTTGGAAGCGTTCACGTTTGACCCCGCGAGGCCGACGTCTTTGCTATATAGGAAAACGGCGACAGGCTATGAGTTGGTCGGAGGGATGTACACCATGCCAAAGCGGGCGACTGAGGATCAGCTGAACGAGCGCGTGCCGTTGAGCATGGCGACCTGGCACCTGCACACCAACTTGTGCATGCCGCAAAAAGATCAGATGAATTCCGCGGACTGGAGCAAGTTTGGACTAAGGGGCTCGATTGCTACGCAGGAAGCTTGCGATGCCGCGGGCGGACGGTTCTCGCCGGTGGTGTTCGGCTGGATGGTCCACGTGTATCCGTATGAATCTTCGCCAGACAAAATATTTGCGATGCACCACCACGACTGAGATCAATTGTAGCGAGAGTTTCTTCAGGGGCTTCAAAAGCCCATTCTTTGTAGAACGCTTCGGCCGGGGCTGTGTTCAAAGTGCGTCAGTCCAACTGCCGCTTTTCCGCTCTCGCGAAGCAGGGGGCTTCAAAACAATCTACTGATCTTTGAGTTTGAGCTTGTGTTTGTTCTCTTCCAGGAATTCGCGCAAATCCTTGGCCATGTCTAGCAGGCGCACCCACTGTTCGTAATAAAGCGTGACTGGGAAGCGGCCGAGGCCATAAACACTCACGCCACCTTTTTCTCCCACACGAAATTCCAACGCACCCTTCTTGCGCCCGTCGGCTTTTTGTTTCAGCTCCTCGATTTGGGCGAGCAATTCTTCTCTGGTCGGTTCAGACATAAGGCTCTCCTTTGGACGAACATCTTAACGCAGTTCTAGGACGTATGAGGCGGAAGTCCTGGGCGGGCTACCGCAGGAGTTGAATTGCCTCGCTATGGCGCACCCGCGTATCATAGTCGTTCGTTCCGGGGGATTCTGTCTCTTTCCATGCATCGCCTACGCCAGAGATTGCCGCTGCTTCTTTCCCTAGTAATTGCAAATGTCTTGATGGCCAGTTCCCTGCTGGCTGAGCCACCAGAATCCAACGCAATCATTCCGCTTTCGGAAGTGCACCCGGGAATGCAGGGCTATGCGTATACGATTTTCGAAGGCGATACGGTTGAGAAATTTGACCTGCAAGTGATCGGGATCATGCCGAATTTCCTGGGACCGAAGCAATCGATCATTCTGGTCGAATTGAAGGGCCCCAAAGTCGAACACACGGGCGTGGTAGCGGGCATGAGCGGCAGCCCGGTTTATCTGGAAGGGCGGCTGGCAGGCGCGCTTTCGTTGAAGCTGGGAATTTTCACCAAGGAAGCGATTGCCGGTGTAACGCCGATTGAAGATGTGCTGCGGCCGCCCACACCATCCGCTGATTTGCAGGCGATGCCGCAACAATTTAATCTGCCGAATGAAACTTTGGCGCGTAATTCACTGCCGGGTGGTTCTTCACTGGAGCGGATTGAAACGCCGCTGGTCTTTTCCGGATTTCAGCCAGGTGCAGTGCAGCAATTTGCACCGCAACTGCAAAGCTACGGATTCGTAGCCACGCAAGGTGGCACGGCGGCGGCACAACCCGACGATAAAAAATTGGCCGCCGGTGACATGGCGGGAATGGTGCTGGTTTCGGGCGATGTGTCGATTAATTCGGCGTGCACAGTAACCGCAGTACAGGGCGACAAAGTATTTTTGTGCGGCCATCCGTTCATGAGCCTCGGCGACATACAGATGCCGATGTCGCGCAGTCGAGTGGTAATGACTTTGTCGTCGAGCTTATCATCCACAAAAATTGTCAATGTTGGCGGGCCCATTGGAACAATTACGGGGGATCATCTAACCGCGGTGACCGGAAAATTGGGCGCGTCACCGGCGATGGTCCCGCTGGATTTGAGTTTCAACAATGGGTCCGGCGAGAAGAAATTGCATTTCGACATCATCAATCATCCAAAGCTGACCCCACTCCTTGTAGCTATCACCACGTTCAATGGCATCACCCAGAATTCACTTTATGGAGAAGGCACGACGCTGCATCTGACCGGCGAGATCCGGTTGCAGGGACATACTCCGGTGCAAATTGAAAATACCTTTGCACCGACGGATTCCGGAGCACCAGACAGTTTGCCTATCGCGCTAGTAGTGCAGAACGTATTTGGCAAATTGTTCACCAACAATTTTGAGATTCCCAATGTGGAGCACATTACTCTGCGAGTGGAAAGCCAGCCCGGACGCAAATCGTACACGATAGAGAGCGCGTGGCTGGAAAAAGGCGAAGCAATGCCGGGAGAAGATGTGAAGGTGCGGGTGATGCTGCGCCCATATCGTGGAGCCTCGCATGTGGAAGAAACCACCGTACACGTGCCGGACCAGGCGACGCGCGGAACAACGTTGCGCGTGCTGGTCAGTGATGCGGATTGGCTGAATCGAGCCTCGCGCGGTTTCAATTTTGCGGGCATCCCGGGTGGTGCCAGTGGCCCGGAGGGACTCGATCAGTTAATTACGTTGCTGAACCGCGAGCGGCGGAATGACCGGCTCTATGTTGGCTTGTTTGCGCCAGCGCCAACGTTGGTCTGGGACGACAAGGAATTGCCGAATGTGCCGCTCTCCGCGATCAACGTGATCGATGGACGGCCAACACCCGGTAGCGTGCAGGTGTTGCGTGAATCCTTAGCGAGCGAAGCTTCCATCCCGCTTGGCGGCCCTGTAACGGGGCTAATCTCTTTGAATCTGCAAATCCGGTGACCAAGTCCATGTCGAAAACTGCTTCGAAACATTTCTTGCCGCAATTCAAAACGAAATTTCGCTGGCAGACTATTTTGCACGCGAGTTCGGTGATTGCGTGCGTGCTCGCGGTGAGCTTTGTCAGTTACGCCGAACATACACGGCGTTGGCGGCAATCCACATACGAGGAATTCCTGAAAGGCACGGCCAAAGGAATTGCGGTGCGCAGTGACGGGCACCTGGAACTGGCTCCGAAGTTCACTTTGATCTCCGATGCGGATGCGTCGTACTTATGGTCCCTGAAGACTGACGCGGCGGGAGTACTTTATGCCGCAGGCGGCTCGCCCGCAAGAGTATTTCGCTTCGAAGGAACTGGCAAACCAAAAACTATCTTTGAGTCAACTGATTTGCTGGCGCAATCGATAGCGTTCGACACGAAGGGCACACTTTATGTAGCGACTTCGCCGGACGGCAAAGTGTACAAAGTCTCAGCCAGCGGAGAAAAATCGGTGTTCTTCGATCCCAAGACAAAATACATCTGGGATCTTGCGTTCGCTGGGGACGGAACGCTGTTCGTGGCTACCGGAGATAAGGGACAGATTTATGCCGTAGCCCCCGATGGAAATGGCCAGCTTTTTTATGCCAGCGATGAAGCACACATCAAAATTCTCGGATTCGACGCAAAAGGAAGCTTGTTGGCAGGAACGGAACCCAACGGGCGCCTTTTACGGGTGACCCGCAAAAATGGCGCAAAGAAATCCGCGGAAGGGCCCACTGGTGAAGGGTTCGTTCTCTACGAAACGGCAAAGCGCGAGGTGACTTCCCTGGCGGTGGCAACGGATGGCGCGATTTATGTTGCGGCAATCGGCGAGAAGAACAAAATAAGTACTCCGGCTCCGTCGGCTGTGATTGCCACATCGCAAGGCACAACAACAATTACCAACACCGCCCAAATAGCCGGTCAAGGCCCCGCATCGTTTCTAACTTTTCCGGCTGCCATCTCCAGCAGCATTTATAAATTGGCGCCAGAGGCGGCTCCCGAAGAATTGTGGACTTCGCGGGATGAGGTGGTTTACGCACTGGGGTTAAGTGCCGATGGTCGGCTGCTGGCGGGAGCGGGGAATACTGGCTCGCTGCTAGTGATTGACGGGCGAGGTGTCTACGCACAACTGGCGAAATCGGGAGCCGCGCAAATTACCGGAATTACCCGCAACTCCGGTGGCAAGATTTTTCTATGTACCGCGAATCCAGGGAAAGTTTTTTCTGTGGGGCCGGAATTTGAAGCGGAAGGCACGTTCGAATCACAGTCTTACGACGCAAAGTTGTTTTCGCAATGGGGGCGTCTGGAATGGTGGGGGCCTGCTACATCGATGGGCGCGCCAGGAAAATCCGCGAAAAGTGAGAAGGCCAGCGCCGATTCATCAAAGGAACCCCGGCTGGAATTTTTTGTGCGCAGCGGCAACACCGAAGATCCAGGCAAAGAGTGGTCAAAATGGTTCGGGCCGTATTCCAAGACTGGCACGGCTGTGGAAGCGCCCGCGGCGCGATTTTTTCAATGGAAAGCTGTCATTCATGACGGACGGACGGGCGATGGAATCAATTGGGTAAGCGAAGCGTATTTGCCGAGGAATGTTGCGCCGGTGATCGATGGAATCGCTGTGCAGGATGCCGGTGTACACGCGCAGGCCCCCCAGGGGATTGCCGGGCAGGCCGGCAACGTCACATTGCGCCAACCGCAAGCGCCAAACCCCAGCGGAGTCGTCATCACCACAACTACGGTGACGAAATTCGAACAGCAGCCCCAGGGCACGCAGCAAAAAGGCTGGCAATCGGTATTATGGACAGCTCACGATGACAACGACGATGACCTGAAGTATGCAGTCTATTTTCGGGGGGAAAACGAGCACGACTGGCGCTTGCTGAAAGACAATTTGGAGCAGAAGTTTTATTCCTGGGACACGACGACCATGCCGGACGGCGCGTATTACTTGAAAATAGTGGCCAGCGATGTACCTTCCAATCCGCCGGCGATTGCGCTGAAGACGGAGCGCGAAAGCGAGCGCTTCGAGATCGACAACACGCCGCCAGCTATCGAAAAGTTGGAAGCAAGCGCGACCGGGATGAATGCGGACCGCTCGATGGTTTCTTACGATTTTCAATTCACCGCGGTTGATTCGTTCAGCAGCATCGATCGCGCGCAGTACAGCGTGGATGGCGGGGAATGGATTTTGCTGGCCCCCGTGAATGGAATCAGCGATAGCCGCGCGGAGAATTATTCATTCACAGTGCGAGGGCTTGCGCCGGGCGAACACACCATTGCGGTGCGAGCTTACGACCGGTTCGAAAATGTGGGAGCAGGAAAGACCACCATCAATGTTGCCAGCGGGAAGACTTAAGGCTTAAGCTTCGCGGAGGCGGGCGGGGCTTTTACTAGTTCAGGCCGGGGAGGCCGCGGTTTGCTTGGCTCGATGAAGCTTTCGATTTCTGCGCCAAATCCCATGCGGCCATCGCTGAAGGCATCGGCCTTCGCATGCACCACACGAGCTCTGCAGTGAGTCTCTTCCGGTTGCGTACCGGTAACTTCAATCGGCATTCTTAGCGTGGCTTCAATTGGCATGCCCACCTGCAAGGGCGCCGAAGTTACAAAGAAAAATCCGCCACGGGAAAGATTGATGGCTTCGGTAAAGTGTTCGGTGGTATCGGAAGCTAAGCCAGTGGGGCGGAAGCGCAGAGATACACGCAGCCTAAATCGCTCAAGATGTCGACGTTCCGAAGGTGCCATGAGTAAGTGCTCTGCGGTCTCGAAGGTGGCAAGTCGGACCGTGCTATTTAGAAGCCTAAGCGTATCAGAGGTGGGCTGGAGGTCAAGTGCCAAACCGGCCAAAACTATCTGATTTCCAGTGCCCAATCAAAAACTGTACCCGAGGGAGAGGACCGTAGTGGGGTCGGTTTCGCCAATGTTGAAGATTTGCGTTGTGAATGTTAATTTTTTGACCGTGAAGCCGATGAGCAGGCCGCGCTGGATGTCCAATTGAGTCTGGTAGGCGCGCGTCCGCTGCATAACGTACCCTGCGGTGAACCATTTCACGGGGGAGTATGTCAGTTGTGTCCAGGTATAGAAAAAATTTCCAGCTTTGGTGTCCGTGTCGAAAATGTACTCGTTCGCGCTGTAGAACTGAAGCTTCCTGTAAGTCATCGTAACTTCCAGGCCTGGCGCAATTCCGTTCACGTTGCCAAATACGCCACCAATCATGGGCGTGGCATCCAGCACCAGTTTTTTGCCAACGCTCAGGTCATAGCCCGCCCACAATGAACCGGTTCGTTGGGCTTCATAGTTGTAGCGTGCCTCGATGTGCAGCGTGTCGTGATCACCGGTGAAGGTCGGCGAAACGTATGATTGGCCACGGGGGACGATATATCCGCTGACGCTCAGATTGAAATCCCATGGATTTGCCGTCGCAGGCGCTGATGAGCTCGCCGTCGCTGGAGAAGTGCCAGCGGTGGTTTGCGCCGGAATCTGGGCTGCGCATATGACTGCGAGGAGCGATATGCCAATCAGGTGTGCGAGTATCTTCATCCAGGTACGTGCTGATCGCGAGCGCTAACTCAATTGCCGTGCATTCTACTTCTACGGATGACCAGCCACAATGGCACTCGCCTTGCCATTCGCGCTGGAATAAACTTCGTTCATGGCCACTTCCACTCCAACCGCAAGTGACAAGATTACTCACATCGAAAGCAAAACGATTAGCGAAGCGCACGAGCGCATCAAGCCCCGCATCCATCGCACGCCGGTACTGACCTGCCAATCCTTAGACAAGCTGGCAGGGGCACAGTTGTTCTTTAAATGCGAAAACCTGCAGAAGACTGGATCGTTCAAAATCCGGGGCGCTTCGAATGCCATTCTGTCGCTTTCACAAGAGGAAGCGTCCCATGGGGTCATGACCCATTCGAGTGGCAATCACGGAGCTGCAGTGGCGTGCGCGGCAAGCTGGCGAGGAATTCCCGCGTGGATTGTAATGCCGAGGAACGCGCCGGCGGTGAAATGCCGTGCGGTGGAATCGTATGGCGGGAAGATTACGTTCTGCGAACCGAAGGTATCGTCCCGCGCCGAAACGGCCGCAAAGATAAAGGCGGAAACGGGAGCGGTAATGATTCATCCGTACGACGATAACCGAATCATCGCGGGCCAAGCCACTGCCGCTAAGGAACTTTTCGAGGAAATTCCCGATCTGGACGCAGTTCTAACGCCGGTCAGCGGTGGCGGACTGCTCAGCGGCACTTGCCTGGGAGCAAAGGGTATCCGCCCGGAAGTGCGCGTGTTTGGTTGCGAGCCAGAGCGCGCCGATGATGCGTTTCGTTCGCTGAAAACTGGAGTGCTCCAGACGCTGGAATCCAGCGACACAATTGCCGACGGACTGCGCGCTTCCCTTTCGCCGCGCACTTTTGCGATTCTGCGAAATTATGTCGACGGCATCGTGCTGATCTCAGAAGAAGAAATTAAATCCGCAGCACGATTGGTCGCGGAACGCATGAAATTAATCGTTGAACCGTCCAGCTCCATCGCTCTTGCCCCACTATTGCGCCAGGAAGGTGCGCGAGTTTTGAATATTGCCGAACAGGCAGACGGCAAACCACTCAAGATTGGGATCATCTTCTCTGGTGGAAATGTGGATCTACCTTAAAGGCTATTAGGCTCCGTTGATTTCCTCGTGAAAACTGTTCCATAAAGACCTGCGTTTCTGCTACCAGCGCCAGCGGCCCGACAGAATTTAGCCCACGGCGTCAGCCGTGGGAAGCCAAAATAAAGAAGACCGAGCGCCGTAGGTGCGGCACTCCGGCGCACCAGGATCTCGCATCCCCGTTCACACCGCATCCGGACCGAGTGGTTCGGGCATCTAAAGGGCGACCGCAACTTTTTCGTTGCCGCTGGGTTGGCTGCTATTGCGCGTTATTTGTGAATCTTCAACTTTGCTGCTGCGAGAGTGCATCTTCACGGCGCAATATTGGGGGGACACGGGCACACGGAGTTGCAATTCATCGGTAACTAGTCAGGTTATTGCTGGAAATTTATCATTTTCCATCGCCGCCACTTCCGGTAGCATCACGCAGGCAGCGCCCTTAACGACGCAGTTAGTTGAGGGAACTGTTTCATGGAAATTCGGGAATTAGATATCGGAAAACCGTTTTTCCTCCTAAGGCATCTGTGTAGGAAGCTTGCATCGTGACTCTGCAATGGGGGCAGAGCCGCACAACCGAAAATCAGTCTGGAAAAATTCAACACGAGTTCGGGAGCCGATACTAACATGAGATCAGTGAGGCAAGTTTGCGCGATAACTTTGTGTGCGGCAACATTGCTCTTTGCGTCCCAAGCCAGCGCACAAAAATCCCAGGTGCGCTCGCGGGTTATTGGGCCAGTCGATGAAACGCGCACCGTGAAAACGTCTGGCAACGTTCATCCGTTGGCGCGTACTGAGTACGATCAGGGGGCGTTGGGAGATTCGCAGCCGATGACACGGATGCTGATTCTTCTGCAGAGAGGCGACGATCAGGAAGCGTCGCTGCGCCAGTTGCTGGAAGATCAGCAAACGACAGGATCGGCCAATTATCATAAATGGCTGACACCCGCACAATTTGGTACGGAGTTTGGTCCATCCGATGCAGAGGTTCAGGCGGTTACGGATTGGCTGACGCGACAGGGTTTTCAAGTCACAAAAGTTTCCGCAGGACGCACCACGGTGGAGTTCAGCGGTACTGCTGGCCAGGTGCGCAGCGCATTTCAAACGGAGATTCATCAATTCTCGGCAAACGGCAAAAATTTCATCGCCAACGTCAGCGAACCGTCCATTCCCGCCGCGCTGGCGCCAGTAGTGAGAGGGGTGGTAGCACTCCACAATTATCCGAAGGAAGCGCATGTACGAAATGTCGGACAATATCGCCGTATTAAGGCTACCGGCGAACTGAAGCCTCTTTTTACATACGGAAGCCCTGCTAACTATGCGCTGGCTCCTGCTGATTTCGCCACAATTTACAACGCCGTTCCTATTGCAGGAGCGGATGGTACGGGACAAACGATTGCCGTTGTCGGGCAATCCAATATCATCGTGCAGGATATAATCGATTTCCGCAATCTGTTTGGCCTTCCGCAAAACTTCACCCAAGCCAACAACATCATTGTGAATGGGCCAGACCCTGGGATTGTTGCCGGAGATGAGGGCGAATCGGATCTTGATATTGAGTGGGCCGGAGCCCTGGCGCCGAATGCGAATATTCTATTCGTAACTTCTGAGGCCACAAGTTCGAATCCCAGCCAGGTCACCGCAGGGGTAGACCTTTCTGCGCTCTACATTATTGACAACAATCTTGCGCCGGTGATGAGCGAGAGTTATGGCGGCTGCGAATTCAACAACGGAACGCTTGGAAACGCCTTCTACAATCAAATATGGCAACAGGCGGCGGCACAGGGCATTACAGTAGCGGTTTCCGCCGGAGATAATGGCTCGGCGGCATGCGATAACCCAAATACAGCGACTGCGGCGAGCGGCGGTCTTGCGGTTAATGGAGTAGCGTCGACTCCGTACAATGTCGCCATCGGTGGGACGGATTTCAATCCCTCAACCACAACAACGCAATATTGGGGCGCAACTAACACCACAACAACGCAGGGCTCCGCGCTGTCTTACATTCCTGAAGTCACGTGGAACGATTCCACTTGCGCCACCAACTATCCAACCGCCTGTACTACCGTGGATTCTACGGGAGGGGATTTGACTGCAGCGAGCGGCGGGCCTAGCAATTGCGCTGTCCTGACGAGCAACGGCTCTGGTTGCAGCGCCGGTTATACCAAGCCTGCATTCCAAACCGGCAGTGGTTTCGGATCCTTTTTATCTGCCTCCACGAATCGAGTACTACCCGACGTATCCTTCTTTGCCAGCAACGGATGGAACGGCGTGGCGGTCATTGTCTGTCAAGCGGACAGCAGCCCGCAAAATGGGGCTTCCTGCAGTTTGAGTTCGCCATTTACGGATTTTTCCCTGGTAGGCGGAACCTCGGTTTCGACCCCGGCGTTTGCTGCAGTCATGGCGATGGTGAATCAAAAAACGGGACAGCGGCAAGGAAACGCGAACTATGTACTCTACGGCCTTGCTGCCAAGGACACCAACTACGTCGGCGGCAAATGTAATGGGTCAATTCCAGGAACTCCGCCTGCGTCTACCTGCGTGTTCAACGATGTGGTGGAAGCGGCAAACACAAATAGCGTGGAGTGGAACAATACGGTTGCCTGTGCGGGCGGAAGCTTGAATTGCAGCAATACCGCCACTGGTGGCTTTGGCGTTCTTGTTTCTGGCAGTACAGCAGCATTCGTTGCGAACGTCGGCTACGACGCCGCGACTGGACTTGGTTCCATCAATGTGACCAACTTGCTGAAGGCTTGGGGTACCTTTAGTCGCACGCCAACCACTACTACACTTACTACGCAGAGCACTTCACCGAGCGTCTCTGGCCAGAATTTCACTTTTACAGTGACCGTTACGCCAGCACCACCAACTACATCCTCTGAGACTGTCTCGTTGATTGCTAACACAGCCAACGGACAAGTGGCAATTGGAGCGGGTACGAATGGACTGCCGTTTGTGTTAGCGTCCAACGGAACGGTAACGGCCACCACGAATCTCTTGCCGCCGGGGACTACTTCGATCGTAGCGAGTTATGGCGGCGACGCGACTCATACCGCAAGCACGTCAACTCCGCCTCTCCCATTCGTGGCTAACGGCAGCAACCAAGCCAGCAAGACCAATCTCAGATTCGTCACCTTCGATAGCAACAATAATCCGGTTCTGAGTAGCCCGTCGCAATCCGTCACTGCCGCCTACGGCAGTGCATATATTCTGCAAATCTCGGTGACTCCGACGAACGGCAACGCGTGCGCACCTTCGGGAGGCACCTCAACGTTTCCAACGCCGACATTCCCTTGCGCAACTGGAAAAATCACACTGACGGATAACAACTCTCCGCTGAATGATTTTCCTAAGGGCCCAACATCTAACGCCACCAACACAGCCACACTCAATAACGTTGGTATTGCCGAAGATCAACCGATTCAGCTGCCTGCCGGGCCGCATAGCATCGTGGCAAGCTACGCGGGCGATCCAAATTATCAGGCGAGCAGCAGCCCAGCCATGTCCGTGACGATTACGCCGGGATCCACGACGACGAACGTGACAACCAGTATGAGCGCCATCACCACAGGCGCAACTGTCCAGTTGACTGCTAGTATTGGCACGACAAGCAGTGGCGAGGCTCCCTGCGGAATTACGAACGGCGGAACCGTCGCGTTTACCAGCAATGGCACAGCACTCACAGGCACAGTTTCCTATACGGCGATTCCTTTCAATACAACCAGCGGGGCGGCGGCAGCCTGCACGGCAACGTTGACGACGGCTATTTCCTCACTTTACCCGCCGCCAACGAACCAGCCGAAGATCCCAACGATCCCGCTGGTTCTCTTCGCCCTGGGCCTGATCCTCTTTCTGGCACTCGTTCGCTGGATGCCAGAAAGTCGGCGCCGTGCTTACGGTTACGCCGCATTGGTTGCATTCGCTCTGCTGGCAGGGGTGATCGCGGGTTGTGGCGGAGGCGGCAGCAGTAATGGTGGTGGCGGCGGTGGCGGCGGTTCAACCAGAACCATCAAAGCCACATATTCGGGAGATACGAACTACTCGACATCAAACGGTTCTACGACGATTCAAATTCAATAAAGCAAATTTCACATTCTGAATCTACAAGAGGCGCTCGGAAATTTCCGAGCGCCTTTTTTTGTAGCACAGACTTCAGTCTGTGGCTTTTCTTTCGCCGCTGCTACTCCATTCGCGGTTCCCATCGCAAAGTAATCACAGACTGAAGCCTGTGCTACCAACACAGATATTCGCGGAATTTAGGCGGGGTTTGGCGGGAAGAAAATATTCCAGAAGTTGGGGTTGGGCGAAGTGAACTCCACCGGAATCAACGAGCCTTCTGCGTTGAGTTGCGGCGGACGCACCACATTCACTTCCACCTTCTTCTGCGTTTTCGGATTTTCGATGGAGAACTTGGTGCCCTGCGAGAGTCCTTCCGGCAAAATGATCATTGCTCCCGTCGCACTGACCGTATGAGTCACGCCGTGAATCGGGTTAGCCTTGCCGGTTAAGTGCACCAGAATCGGCATCCTCAGCAACACGCGTTGTGCACGCCGCCGCTCTTCATTCGTTTGCGGGCGCGCCGCGTTAGGGCTGCGCTTGACGTGATGCGCAGCAGTAGATGGCGCCCCTATTGAAGCAGGCGCGGGGATCGTCGATTTCAGCGGAGGCGTCATAGTTCGATGTCCCAGAAATCCATTTCCGGCGCGACCAGTTCCACGCCATATTCCCAGCCATCCGGTTGCGGATTCCCTTTCCACACTACGACTGCGGCGTTGCTGGATTGCGTGGAAAGATTGGTCAGGGCAATTCGATGGTTCAAATCGAGGGAGTGCCGCAGGATAATCATGCACCCATAGGGATTGACGATGCGCGTGACAGTATTCACGGAAACCCGCCCGCTGTCGGTCGAATCCCATTCCAGACGCACAGGAACGCGCGAATTCATTCTCCGGCCGCGCCGCTTTTCGCCATGGCCAACACCTAGTTGCTTCAATTCACTTAGGTTAACGGTCATCTGCCCCTCTCCTTCGCATGCTAAAGTTAGAGAGAATAGGGGTCAATGGTACGAATTGGCACTGTGCAGCAAAAGAATAGCTGTACAGAAGGACAGGCAGATTGAGGAATTTAATCGTAAATGCGGATGATCTGGGCTGGACCGAAGGAGTGAACCGCGGCATCGCCGACGCTCACCGCCGGGGCTTGGTAACCAGCACATCCCTGCTAGCTAATGGACGTGCGTTTGCCGGCGCGCTTGCGGTCGCGCAAAGTAACCGCGAATTGGGCATCGCCGTTCATTTGAACTTGAGCGACGGCACACCCACAGCTCCCGCCGACTCGGTAAGAACATTGCTGAATTCCGCAGGCGAATTAGAGGGTGGCCCAGAAAGCCTGCTGCTGAAAATTGCAAGACGGAGTTTGCGTTGCGAGGAAGTTGAGCACGAATGGGATGCGCAAATCCAGAAAATTCGTGATGCGGGAATCCAGCCAAGTCACTTGGACGGCCATAAGCACGTTCACATGCTGCCTGGATTATTTGAAATTGGGTTACGCCTGGCAAAGAAGCATGGCATCCGGGCGATCCGTGTCTCGCACGAAGATTCCAAGCTGCGTTCACTGCTTTCTATGGGACAAAGCCAAAGCTCGGGCGTGCTGGTAAAGCAAGGAGTCCAGGCGCGAGGGCTAAAGCTGTTGGCGCGTGATGCCCGAAAAATGGTGGAACGGGCCGGCATGGCCACTCCAGATTATTTCTGCGGTATTGCGCAGACCGGCGTTTTGATGCGGGAAGGCGTACAACGCCTGCTGGAGATTCTGCCAGAGGGAACGACTGAGTTGATGTGTCACCCGGGGTACGCGGACGAAGAATTGCGGCAAACCCATACGCGGCTGCAAGATTCCCGGCAAACGGAGTTGGATATCCTGACGGATGCAGGCATTAGAAAAGTTGTCGCCACGCAGGGTATTCGCCTGATAAACTTTAAAGATATAGCCCATTAGGTGACAATCGGCAGCGGCGGCTATTTTTGATATTCGGAGCGGGTTTCTAGACTCAGGGGAAGTGCCTGCCACGTGGCAGGCTTGGCGCACGGCGCCGCGAAAGAAAAATTGAGAGGCAACAACAGAAGTATGCGAAGCGACGCTTCTATTCGGTATTCGCTGGTCGTTCCGTTCTATAACGAACAAGAGAACATCCCACAGTTGTACATGAAGTTGACGGAAGTGATGGACGCCATTGGCGAGCCATATGAAATGGTGTTCGTCGACGACGGCAGCAAAGACAATAGCTACAAAGTGCTATCCGATATCTACGAACACGATCGCCGGGTAAATGTGGTGCGTTTGCGACGGAATTTTGGGCAAACACCGGCACTGAAAGCTGGATTTGATTTTGCCCGCGGCGAAGTGGTTATCTCCATGGATGGAGATCTGCAGCACGATCCCGAAGAGATTCCTCGTTTCCTGGAAAAAATTGAAGAAGGCTACGATCTGGTGAGTGGCTGGCGGTCGCGCCGTAAGGATCACTGGCTGATGCGGCAGATGCCTAGCCGCATCGCAAATTGGTTGATGGCCAAGCTGAGCGGGATTGAATTGCACGATTTCGGCACTACCTTTAAAGCTTATCGCCGGGAAATTTTGCAGGAAATTCAATTGTACGGTGAGTTGCATCGCTTCATTCCCGCGCTGGCAAGCGCCACCGGCGCTCGCATTGCCGAAGTGCCCATCTCCAATCCCGAACGCAAGAATGGCAAATCGAATTATGGGATCAGCCGCAGCGTACGGGTATTTTTTGATCTGATCATGATCAAGTTTTTGCTGGATTACTCTACCCGGCCACTGCAATTTTTTGGGTTGCTGGGAATGGCGGGCGCAGGCACTGGCTTCTTGCTGGCCGTTTTTCTGGCCGTAGAAAAATTTGTTACTCATGAAAGCATCATGACGCAGCACGGTCCGCTGTTGCTGCTGGCCATCGCGCTATTTGTCAGTGGAATTCAATTCATTTCCATGGGACTGTTGGGCGAAATCAGCTCACGCACGTATTACGAATCGCAGAACAAGTCCATCTACGCGCTGCGCGAAGTGAAAAGTCATCGCAAGGAATTAGGCGACTCCGCAGAACCCGCGCGTCCCTCTGGTTCCGAACGCTAATAGCCTTACGTTTTAACTTAGCTTTCCAACCGCCGGTATTTCCCCATGTGGTACAAGAGCGGGTTCCCTTCTCCCACATCCATGGTTTCCACCTCAGCCAAAAACAAGGTGTGGTCTCCGGCCGGGTGTTTCGCAACGACATTGCACGCCAGATACGCCAGCGAATCTTCCAGCAACGGAATTCCACCGTCGGTCCAACGAAAACGAATTCCCGAGCGTTCATTGGCCTGATAATCCTGTAACGGCTTTGCAAAATATTCGGAGACAGACTGCTGATTATCCTTGAGGATGTTCACACCAAAGCGCCCTTGCACTTCTAAAAACGACAGCAACCGGGCATTGTGGTCCACGCAAATCAATATCAGCAGCGGGTCCAGCGAAACCGAGGTAAATGAATTGGCGGTCATTCCATGGACCAGGCCGGGTTCCCGTTCCACCGTAATCACGGTGATGCCGGTGGCAAAATGGCCAACCACACGGCGGAACAATTGGGGATTCAGCGTTGTCGAACTCATAGCAGTTCTTTTGAAGATAGCATAACAGCCGTTCGGACATGCACCCGGGAAAGCAAAGCGCCCCGAGAGTTTCGGAGCGCCTTTGCCAATTTTGAATCGGCCGAGAAACCACAGCCGAGCATTGATCTAGTGGTGAGGTTTATCTTCACTGGGCTTTGATTTTGGTGGAGGTGCCTGCTTTTGGGGCTCCGCCTTCGCGTGCTCGGTTTCTTGTTTTTGTTTCAGTTGCTGCTGTTGCTGTTCGTGCTTTTGTTCGAGTTGCTGAAGCTGCTGCTGCTGTTTTTCCTGGGCTTGTTTCTGTTTTTCTTCATCGGCAGTCTCCTTCTGCAGTTGTTGTTGTTGCTTGAAACGTTGCTCGTCAAGCTTTTGGCGTTCCTGGTCCTGCTTTTGCTGGAGTTGCTGAATCTGCTGCTGATGTTTTTGCTCCAGTTGAGCGTCAACGTTGGAATTGCCATTTGGCCGGACCGACGGCGGACGGCTGTTATTCACATTGTTGTTCGCGTTGTTATTTACTTGGGCGTTCGTCGGACGATTCGTATTTAACGGTCCCGGCTCGTTGTTGTGATTTGCGTTCTGTGGAGCATTCTGGGGCACGCTCCCGTTGGGTGCTGGAGTGTTCACAGGCCGATTGGCGTTTGGTTGAACGCTTTGGACATTGCGATTGACGTTGCCCTGCACGTTATTCGCGCGGGGTGCAACCGGTGTGGCCGCAGGTGCGATCCTCACTGGCGAAACGGCTGCACGGGTCTGCTGCGGTTCAAGCTGGTGAGCTTGCGCGATGCTAATTGGCCGTCCCTGATTCGCCTGGATCGCCGCTTGCTGTTTCGCAAACGTCGGAGGAGGAGGTGGCGGCGCAGTCTTCGCAACCACCGCGCGGTTCATCACCGCTGCAGGAGGATGATAGTTAGTCGGAGCGCCGGAGCCAATCACGGCCTGCTTTGGTGGTGCTATTGCCGGCGCTGCTACCGCAACCGGTGCGGAAGCAACTTCCCTTGCATCCACGCGCACCAGATTATTATTTACCGCACGAGCCGAAGTGAAGTTTTGCCCAGAGGTCGCTGTAACTCCGCCGGGCACGCCTTGGTTGACGTACCTCACGTTATTTACTACCACGTTTTTGTTCACGATTGTCGTGTTGTAGTAGTTGTTCACCACGGTTTGATTCACGGTCGTGTTTGAGATGTTCACATTGTTCACATACGTCCGGCTCACGGGATAAGAAGGCACATACACTTCTCGCGGTCCAAGCGGGAACCATCCGACGTTTACGCCCATTCCGACAGCCCCGCCAACTCCGACAGCGACTCCGAAATGCGGGCCGCCTACCCAAGCCACCAGTGCGGGCGCATAAACTGGGCGGACATATCCGATGGCTACGACAGGCGGTGGGCACGGCACCCAACCCCACGCGCCTCTGACCGATACCCAGCGGCCATAGTGGAATGGCGCAAATCCCCAAGGCGCATTATCGACCCACGTCCATCCCCATGGCGAAATCCAAGCCCAGTGGCCGTAGCGATAGGGTGCCCAATCCACAACAGTGACATGGGGAAACCATACGTTGCCGTATTGCGGATCGGGGCGCCATCCTCCGTAATCGTCGAGGTCTTCATAACCGATCACGTCGTCAGATACGTAGCGCCGCGAAGCTGCGTGCTCTTCGCGCAAATCGCGTTGATTGCACCAATTGTCAAAATCATCGTTGTCCGCTAGCGCTTCGATATCCGCGTTCAGAGAATCGCTTCCGGTAAGGATCGCTTGTTCGCCAGCATGCACGGTATACGCTGAACCGCCGCCGGTAACTTCGCCTTCGCCATCGCGGATATTCAGGATCGTAGTGTCTCCGGCTTCGTTCACATTTACCCGGTAACGGCCGGGGCGCAAAATTGAAAACGCCAGATTGGGTGTGTCGATCTCGATCGATTCATCGTCATCCAGTCGACGCACTCGAATGCTCAATGTGCCTTCGGTCAGGCGGACTTGCATCATGCGATCCGTCAAATTTAGAAAGGAAAACCCGGTCATGCTGGAAAGACGAAAGGCGGTGGAGCCAGTGTGCAATTCAACGCGGCCATCGCGATCCGTCCAGAGTTTGTCTCCCGTTGTTAACGGGCGATTGATAACAGCATCAACCCAATCATCCGTCCCCGCCGGATTGAAAGAGACTTGCCCAGTTGCCAGGCTGAGCCGCGCCACGCGGCCTGGTGGGTCGTCATCATCAGCTAGTGCCGAGTTTGCGGTAGATAAGCCAAAGCAAAGCAAAACCGCAATGCATACAAGCCAATACACTTTTCGAGTTTTCATACGAGTCCTTCTCTCCTGACGCAGTTCTTCACAACTCACTCTGAGAATAATTGGGAAAAATAAGCCGCTGAGATCGCCGAAGCGCTGGGACACCCGGTGTCTCTCTAGGTTGAGCCTTAAGCTCAGCAGCACCTGCGTTCTCTATTTCTAACACAGAAGGAGTTCAAGAGTTGTGCAGTCGTTCGAATGGACACGAATGAGATAAGGTCCAGGCATCCGGCCCCGAAAGAAAAGGCCCGTCCATGGGAAAGACGGACGGGCCTTGCAGATTTGTTGGAATTCTCTTTTCTCTTAGCGATGCGGGTGACCTCCGCCACCGCCACTAGGATGCGATCCACCTCCACCGCCGCTCGGATGTCCACTCCCGACGCCACCGCTAGGATGATAACCGCCCCCACCGCCACTCGGATGATAGCCTCCACCACCTCCGTAGGAGGCTCGAGGAGCGGGAGGATTGTAAGTGTGCGATGGCATAGAAGTGTTAGCCCGTGGTGGCGAATACGACCGGTTACCGTTGAAATTCGATGGCGCATGATAAGTAGACGGTGGCCGATTCACCGTAGCCCTCGTGTTCGCGTTGCCATATGTATTGTTGCCGGCGTATGGCGGGCGGTTGGCCTGATTCATTTGTGTTGTGCGAACGTTGCCCGTCGTGTTCGGCCGGTTTGCGCCAAACCCTTGTGGCGCTCTGCCGGAATCGGTGACGTTGCCCTGTGCGTTCCACGATCTGGTCGAAGCGGAATTGGGACGAGAAGCATTTGTGTTGTTGGTATTGAACGAACCTTGCGTACGAGCGGATGGTGGCCGGTTCGACGAAATCTGCTGCTGACGATTCATCGTTGTAGCCGAATTTCCGCCGGATGCTCCCGGGCGATTGTTGTTCGTAGAAGAAAAGCCGCGCGCGTTGCTGCTTGTAGTTGGATTACTATGCAAGGCGGCCGCGTTCATGGTATGCACCGGCAAATGAGAAGCGCCCGCTGCCGGCGCAGTCCGTGCAACTACCGCGCGATTCTGAATCGCGCTCGATGGTGTGGCAACTCGTCCGTGCGCGTTCGACGCCCCATGATAGCTGGCGTTCGTCGGAGTGGCATTTACACGGTTCGACACCGTGGTGCCCCGCAAAGAAGCTTCCGTAATGTGCGCAGCGCCACGATTGATGGCCTGGCCGTTCGTAAACGCGCTGTGTGAAGCAACCGTAACTGCGTTTGTGTTGTGCGCGTAGGCGTAATTATTCACGTTAACGTTGTGAATGGCATTCACGTTACGAATATAAGTGTTATGGACGTTGATGTTGTTCCAGTAGTGCGGTCCCGCGTGATACCAAGGATGGTAGGCCTCTCCCCAACCCAGTGGGAACCACCCCACGCCCACGCCAACACCAAATCCAAATCCGAATCCAGCATGGAATCCGCCAAGGAACCCAACGAAAGCAGGCCCGTAACACGGGCGCGCGTAAATTGGACCAGGGCACCAGCCCCAGCGACCTCCGCCATAGATCCAGCGGCCATAGTGGTAAGGAGCAAATCCCCAAGGCGAGTAGTCCATCCACGTCCAGCCCCAGGGTCCAACCCAATTCCAGTAGCCGTAGCTGTAAGGAGCCCATCCCACTGGCACTGTGTTTGGATACCATACCGAGCCATAAGTCGGTTCTTCATTCCATGTGCCGTTATCGTCCAAGTCACTGTATCCAACGACCTCACGCGAAACGTGTTTTGCCGAAGCGGAATTCTCTTCGCGCAAATCGCGTTGTTCCGCCCAGCGGTCCAGTTCGTCGGGAGTAAGCGGAGCTGCCTTTACGTCGTACTGAACGTTGTTGTCCGTGCCTGTAACGGTCGCGCGTTCCCCAGCATGAACTGTGTACGTCTGGCCGCCTGCAGCAACTTCCCCCTCACCGCGAATCACCGTGACGTTTGTGGTATCGCCATTTTCGTTTACGTCAATGCGAAATGCCCCGGCTTGGCGAACTGTAAATGCCAGATTCGGAGTGTCGACTTCATATAAATCGCCTTCGCGCATTTCGCGCACTCGGAAATTAATTCGGCCTTCCGCCAGCCGCATCTGCGTCGCGTTGTCATCCAGATTCAAAAACGAAAGCGCAGTCATACCGCCAAGATGGATAGAGGCTTCACCAGCTTCCAATTCCATGCGTGAATTCTGATCGGTCCAAAGCTTGTCCCCAATCGTTACGGGACGATTGAGAGAAGCAGCACCCCAGTCACCCGTCCCTCCCGGCTGCATGGAAACCGAGCCATCCAAAAAGCTAATGCGTGCCACGCGCGATGGAGGATCAGCTTGATCATTTGCCGCTTCACCTTGGGCCATATCTCCCGCCGGTTGCCCCTGCGCTGGATATCCACCATTAGGATTTTGTCCCTCACTCTGCGCGCGGATGACCGGCGCTAAAGCAAACAGCAGAGCGAAAAAAGAGACCCAATATGCCATGTTGCTTTTCTTGTTCAACATGTTCTTCATGACTTTTCCCCTGAAAAAGGCTCGGAAGAGTTGACCGAACCCAGGAACCTTCCGGCTCCTATTACTAGGATGCGGACGGTCCCCGCTGGATAGAACCCCGGTATGGGAAATAAGTTGCTCATCCCAAAATGAACGAATTGGACGGATGTCCAACCGAGCGGGGTACTAGGACCGAAGGTAACTGGTCCGGAATCTGTACTTAAGGCCAGCGCCAATTCCACACACACTTCCGTAGACTACGTCTTGTACTGGGATTGTAACTTCGGGGAGAATAGAAAACTATGAAGCGATTCATTTTGGGGCTAACCGCACTTTGCCTCGTTTCCGTTGTCGGGACTCAGGCGCAGACTTGGCATCAGGTTGGACCATCTGGCGGAACCGTTATCAGTCTCTCCGCAGATCCCAACAATATCAACAAACTCTATTTGGGTACTGCCGATGGGCACGTCTTCACCTCTAACGATGAAGGCGCGCACTGGGCATTGCTCAGCCGCATCAGCGGTTCACAGGATGATGTGATTACTCACATCATGGTCGATCCACGTAATTCGAATCGCCTCTACGCCAGCACCTGGGCTCTGTATTCCAATGGTGGCGGCGTGTATCGCAGCGATGACGCTGGCCGCACTTGGAACATCATCGGACTGGCGCATGAAACTGTTCGCGCGCTGGCACAATCTCCAACTGATCCAACTCTGCTTCTTGCTGGAGCGCTCACCGGCGTTTATCGCTCTCATGACGAAGGCGCAAGCTGGGAAAAGATTACGCCAGACAATCACTCGGACCTCAAGAATTTTGACTCCGTGGCGTTCGACGTAAAAGACAACAACATTATGTACGCGGGCACGTACCACTTGCCCTGGAAGACCACCGACGGCGGCAAGAACTGGTTCCCGGTTGTGAAGGGCATGATTGATGACTCTGACGTAATGAGCATCATCGTCGATCCCGCCAATCCCGATAACGTGCACGCGACGGCTTGCTCTGGCATTTACCACAGCACAAATGGCGCGCAGCAGTGGGTGAAATATCAGGGCATTCCCAACACCTTCCGCCGGACACAACTTATTCGCATGGACCCCGCAAATGCCAACGTTCTCTATGCAGGAACGACCAGCGGATTGTGGAAGACCGTCAACGAAAAAGATTTCAAGCGCGTCACTCCGGGAAACTGGATCATCAACGCGATGCTGATCGATCCGAAGAATACCAAGCGCCTCATCATCGGTACCGAGCGTGAAGGCGTGCAAATCAGCAACGATGGCGGCGAAACGTTTATCTCCGCAAACACTGGGTTTCAGCACCAGCACATTACCGACGTAGCCATGGACCGCGAACATCCAGACCGTGCACTTGTCGTGCTGACCTTTGACAACGACGCTTTCCTGGCCACCAAAGACGGTGGAGTTTCCTGGACCACGCTTGGCCCAGGGCTGAAGCGCACGGAACTCCGCCACGTCTATGCAGCACCCACGGGTTGGTGGGCTTCGCTGACAAATGGTGGTTGGTCCAAGTACGATGAATCCACCAAGAAGTGGATGCGGGCGGGCTTGTACACACCCGATCCAATCTCCACTCCTGCCGCCAAGACCTCTAAGACCAAGAAGGGTGCCGCAGCTGCCGCTAAGACGACACCTGTAGCGAAAAAGCCGGTTGTTCCGCAGCTCACCGCTTACCTCGTGAACGACATGGTGTTCGGCAATGACGCGTGGTATGCAGCCACAGCAGGCGGCGTGCTCGTTTCTCGCGACAAGGGCACCAACTGGAAGTCGGTGAGCATCGATCCTCTGACCCGCAAGCCCGCTCAATCCGTGGAAATCTCCACAGATGGTAATCAGGTTTGGGGGATCGCCGAAAGCAATCTTCTTTATTCCGCCGACAATGGCGCGAACTGGGAAGCCAAAGAACTCTCTTTCGCCGCCGCGGGCAACATGCACCTGCACCGCTTGGATGACACTTCCTTGTACATCACCACGAATATGGGCCTGTACGGCTCGCGCGATGCCGGACGCACTTGGAATCGCACCGACATCCGCGAACTTTCGTTCCAGTCCGTAGCGGGCAATAGCAACGCGTTGGTCGTTTCGCTGAAAAAACAAGGCCTGATGGCTTCGTTTGACAGCGGAAAGACCTGGCAGCGTTTGGACGACCCGCTATCACAAAGCTACTTCCCGGTGGTGCGCACACGTCGCGATGGATCGCTGGTCGCCGTGTCTGCCACGGAAGGTATGCTTAGCCTGGATCCCAACGCCAAGGCCTCGGCGAGCAGCTCTACCGGCTCATCGATGCGCTAAACATTTCGCTTCCCTTCTGCTTCAACGGGCGCCCTGAGAGAGCAGGGCGCCTTTTTTTGCCCGCTCGCGTGCTTTCCTCTTTGCCTATTCCTATGCTTGCGGCTCCTTATCAACGCAAACCACCACTGTAGGGACCGCCTTCCGCTTAGCTTGAGCTTCGAAGGGAGGCGGCCCGCTAACGAAGCCAATCCTCAAGTCAGTCCTCTCAGCAAATCCTGTGAGGCTCGAGGTGCCTGCAGTGATATCCTCGCAGGATGCCAACAGATTTCGCAAAAGATGCACCACCCTCCAAGCCGAGCCAACATGCCCAGCGAACCCGCCTTCCCAGATCTTCTTAGAACTGACCGACTCGTTTTGCGTGCTTATGCTGCTGCCGACTCCCCGGGACTCCTGAAGTTGGTCGAACAGAACAGAGACATCCTCATTCGGAATTTCCCACAAATGGCAAAGGGATTCGCCCGACTAGAAGACTCGATAGCATTTACAGAAGAGAAGGCGCTGCAGTGGAATGATCGAAACGCTTTTTGTTATGGGATCTGGCTCAAAGATTCCAAGGAGCAAATCGGCCAGATCCTGGTGAAAAATCTTACGTGGAATATCCCTTCTGCGGAGCTGTCCTATTTCATCGCCAGCCAGTTGCAAAGAAAGGGTTTCGCTACGGAGGCAATCTCCGTAATATTGCGTACGGCATTTAAGGAATTAGGTTTCAACAGAATATTTATTCGGATCATTCCTTCGAATCGGGAAAGCATTTTGCTGGCGAACAAACTCGGGTTTAAGCAGGAAGGCCTGCACAGAAATGAATTCCGGTGCGGATTTGGCGAACTTCATGATGTGTATTATTTTTCGCTGACCAACCAGGATTATCGGTAAGCTCCAAATATCAATCGGATAGGCAATCAATCGACATCCAAGGAAAACAAGAATGCCGACCAGAAAACTCGTACGTCGCACCGCCCAGTTGTTGCTGTTAGCATTCATACTGACTGGCGTAGTTTTGCCGCAAGAAAAATCGCCGGCTCCGCAAGTTGTACTGACCATCGACACTGCCAAGCCCGTTGGAAAGGTCAGCCCCACGCTTTACGGCTTAATGACCGAAGAGATTAATTACTCCTACGACGGTGGGCTGTTCCCCGAATTGATTCGCAATCGCACATTTCAAGATTCCTGGATGCGGGCTCAGCATTGGGGATTAGTGCAGAACGGGAATGCCATCGCCACGGCACAGGTTGATCACAAGACGGGGCCGACCGCAGCGTTGGATTACAGCATGAAGCTCAGCGTGGAAAAAGCCGACGCTCCCAACACCGCCGGCCTGCAAAACGAAGGCTACTGGGGCATCGCGGTAAGGCCGAATACTGAGTACAAATGTTCGTTTTACGCTAAGAGCGAGAATTCGTCGGTCGGCGCGGTGACTGCGCAACTGATCAACGACGATAGCGGCCGAGTCGAAGCTTCGGCCGTCGTGCCCCAACTAAACGACTCCTGGAAAAAATATGAATTGGTTTTGAAGACCGGTCCAAGCATCAAGGCCGGAAGCACCAATCATTTTTTCTTGACCGTGGCGAAGCCAGGCAACGTCTGGTTCAGCCTCGTTTCTCTTTTTCCTCCGACTTATAAAAATCGGCCAAACGGCAATCGCATCGATTTGATGGAAAAGCTTGCCGCAATGCATCCTACATTCTTGCGCTTCCCCGGTGGCAATTACCTGGAAGGCGATCACATCAGCGAACGCTTCGATTGGAAGAAAACGATTGGCGTCCCCGTCGACCGTCCCACTCATCTGAGTCCCTGGGGATACCAATCCTCCGATGGCATGGGCCTGCTTGAGTTCCTGGAATGGTGTGAAGATTTGGGAATGCAACCGGTGCTAGCTGTTTATGCAGGCTTTTCGATGAAGCAGGAATTCGTGAAGCCTGGAGAGGACCTGCAGCCCTACGTCCAGGACGCACTCGACGAAATCGAATATGTCACAGGTGGCGGCAATACAAAATGGGGCGCAGAGCGCGTGAAAGACGGCCATCCGGAGCCGTTCCCCCTTAAGTATGTTGAGATCGGGAACGAAGATCAGTTCGACAAATCGGGCAGCTATGACGGCCGCTTTACTCAATTCTATAAGGAGATCAAAGCAAAATATCCGGACCTGCAACTGATTGCCACGGACAAAGTGAGCAGCATAAAACCGGATGTGATCGACGATCATTACTATCGCCGCAAGGACGATTTCTTTACCGACGTCGCCCACTACGACAAAACCGATCGCAATGGTCCCAAAATTTTCGTCGGCGAATGGGCCACCATCATGGAAGGTTTGCCGACCCCGAATTTCGGCGCTGCGCTGGGTGATGCAGCCTGGATGACCGGTATGGAGCGCAACAGCGACATCATTATTATGGCCAGCTATGCGCCGCTTTTCGTTAACGTTAATCCTGGCGGCATGCAATGGCCTACGAATTTGATTGGCTATGACGCGCTCAACAGCTACGGCTCGCCCAGTTACTATGCTCAGGTAATGTTCGCCAGCCACATCGGAGATGAAGTTCCATCGTCCTCCATCACTGGCAATCCGACCCGATTTTTCTATTCGGTAACGCGCGACTCCAAAAACAATAGGCTGTTTCTCAAACTCGTGAACGCTTCCTCCATCGCTCAACAAATCGACGTTAACCTGTCAGCCGGAACAAAAGTTAAACGCGAAGCCACGATGGCAACTTTGAGCGCCATGACGAATGAAGCCACCAACTCCATTAACGATCCGAGTCGAATTGCGCCAGTGGAAAGCAAACTCAGGAACATCGGCGAGCACTTTCGGCAATCGGTTCCCGGATACACGATCCAGGTGGTTGAAATATCGCTGCAGTAGACCACCGGGACATCGACGGCCAGAATTATCAATATCAACTGATCGGCTGGGTCTGGCTGGGCAGATGATTACCTCCGATTTGATAGCCCACGCCCCGGATCGTGCGAATCAGCGGCCGGTCTGAACCGGAATCAATCCTGCGCCTAAGACAATTTACATATACATCGACAACGTTAGTGATGGTGTCGGAATGCATGCGCCAGACCTGTTCGATGATAGTGGCTCGTGAAACAGGGCGGCCCGGATTGCGCAAGAGAAAATCGAGCAACGCATATTCTTTGGGGCTGAGCTCGATGCCCCGCCCATTGCGGCTGACATGATGCGTGACCCGGTTAATTTCCACATCCTCAAAAAGATAGATGTCATGTAAGGGACGATTCCGACGCCGTAAGACAGCCTGCGCTCTGGCAACAAGCTCTGCTATGGCAAATGGCTTCGCCAGAAAATCGTCCGCACCAGCGTTCAGCGCCTGGACTCGGTCTTCAATGGAATTGGCATTGGACAACAGAATAATCGGAGTGCCTGGCCAACGTCGCTGCAGGAACGTCACACAATCCAAACCGGCAAGGCCCGGCAAATTGAAATCCAGTATCAGTAAATCAAACGCTGGATTTGTGGACAGTGCCGATAGCGCATTTCCGGTAGCCACCTGTTGAACAGAGAAACTCTCTTGTTGGAACCGATCTTAAAGAAGGCTGGCGCTCTTTCCACAAACACCTCCACGATCACTGCTGGCAGTGCCAGCAGCATCAAGAACCAAAACATTGGTGTGACCGCCAGTGTGATTCAAGATTCCAATAGCTACCGTCTCGCACTCGAAACGGCAGATCGCCCGAATACGCGATTAGCAATTCTGCTGAACGATGCACGCTCCTCGGAGAAAGTAATTTCGGCGTTGAAGAGATTCAAAGAATTCGCCAACCGCTGAATGAAATGGAGTCGATTCTTGATCGGTCTGCACAACTTCGCCAGTTCATGCCGTAAATGAGTGGTCAATTAGATCGTTACAAGGCAAATCTCGGCGAATTGCAGACCGTGCTCGATCAGGTCCAGGTAATGCTGCTGGCTCGCCAGGCAAGTATGTTGGCCGGGCGCACTCATCTGGATGCAGTTGCGCACTGGATGGCTGCTTTTCAGGCCACGCGCTAAACCTGCACAACTTTACGAGTTATCTAAAAGGACAGTCCTTAAATATGGCAGCTTTCCACCCCGCGCTTTTCCAAATAGCGCTGGTGGTACTCTTCCGCTCGCCAAAAAGTGGATGCAGGAGAAATTTCCGTAGCTATCGGCCGATTGAATTTCTTGCTCGCTTCGAGCGCTTCCTTCACTTTGTGCGCGGTGGCCTCTTGCTCCGGAGAATGAAAGAAAATAGCCGTGCGGTATTGCTTGCCGAAATCCGGCCCCTGCCGATTGATCTGAGTTGGATCGTGCAACTTGAAAAAAACATCGAGCAATTGTTCGTACGAAAGTTTCTCCGGATCAAAAGTAACTTGCACAACTTCGGCGTGCCCCGTTGCGTCCGTGCATACATCCTTGTACGTCGGATTCTCCAGTTTGCCGCCGCTGTAACCTGCCGCAGTTTCAATCACTCCCGGGACGCGACGAAATCCCGCCTCGACTCCCCAAAAACAACCAGCGCCAAATGTGGCCAATTCTTGCATGGTATCCCCCCGCAAATGCAATTTATCGATTCAGTAGTTTACTGCAGTTTGGATGCGACAGAAATAAGTTTGGGTGCAGGGCCACTGGCTCCACGCAATTCTCCACGCCAGAGCTCAAATTGACAAAGCTTACTTATGCGCTGGCTTGGCTAAATCCTTCAGTTTTTGTTCTGCCGGCCCCTTATACGGTGTATCCAGTGACGCCGCTTCCGCTAGAGCCTGCTTGGCCTCCGGAAGTTTCTTCAAATTAAGGTAGGCGAATCCCAGCCGGTATTGGTTGCGGGCGTAGGTGGCTGCGTTCGATTTCAGCAGCGGAGCAGCCGCGACGAAGCTCTTGACCGCGGTTAGATTGTCCTTCTTTTCGATGTTGACCTGGCCAAGAGCGCTCAATGCCAGGCCCTTCTGCAGGGTAATTTGTTTCTGCCAATCCACATCGGAAACGCCCTCCGGCTTTTTCGCGCTATCACACAAAGAGATTGCCTTCTTGGCGTACCCTTCGGCCTTGTCGAGTTGCTCGCTCTTTTCGCTGTAATCATCGGCCAGCAGAATCAGCATTCCGATATTATTTGGATATTTGTCCAGCGTGCTGTTCGCCACTTGCAACATTTGTGTGCGATTTTGCGCGGCCTGATAGGAGAACGCCGCCATGCTCAAAGCCTGCTCGGCATTCGGTGAATCGGGAAAGATCTTCGCAAATCGTTTCAAATACTCGGCTTTCTTCGTTGGGTCTTTTTGCTGGTAAGCCGCATTGATCAGCGAGCTTTCAATATAATTTCGATCGTCCTTAATCCCTTCAAGCTTTTGCTTTCTTTGGTCCTGCCACACTTCCGCGGAAACGCCTTCGGGCGGCGGAGCGGCCTGGTACCGCTGAATGATGTCCGCAGCTTTTTCTCCATACTTATAGAGCCGTTCGGCATCACCCTTCTCATTTGCCGCGCGAACCATGTTGACGGCATTGCTGAAATTATTTGGATCAACCGCGAATAGCTTGTCGCCATACTCAAACGCCTTGTCATACTGCTTCGCGCCGATGTAGTAGTTCACCAACTGCTCGTCGGCAACAATGGCGAAATCACCTTCGGGGTTCGCTTGCGCGAATTCATTCATCAAAGCTAGTTTTTGCGTTGGGTCCGTGGCGTCGTTAATTGCTTTGAGTTGCCGGTCGGCTTCTGATCCGGCGGGGATCAAAACATTCTTGCCAAGTTGTGCCTGACAGGCGGGAGCGAAAAACGCGAGGAGGAACAAGAGACCCGGCAAAATTCTGGGGCGAAACATAGTACCTCCAGTCAAATTTCCGAGTAATATAAGTCTTTACTGTAGTTGCATGTTAGTTCCCTGTGCGGTTTCCTGCAAACATTTTCCGGAAGCATTTGGCAACCGTCATCTCCAGCAAAAGTTGACGCGCATGAGTATTTCACGAGAGCATTGAGAGTTTGCAGTAGGAGGTTGGATGGACCTGGGACTGCGTGGCCGCGTGGCCATTGTAGCAGCGGCCAGCAAGGGCTTGGGACGCGCGGTGGCGGAAGAATTGGCCCGAGAAGGTGCGGAAATTGCCATCTGCGCGCGCACCCCCTCCGATCTGGAGGCTGCCGCAGAGCGCATTCGGCTCGCTGGCGGTCGCGAAGTTTTCTGGCACGCGTTGGACGTCAGCGATTCGGCAGCCGTTGCTTCTTTTGTTGCAGGAGTAGAGCAGCGATTTGGTCGAGTCGACATTTGCGTGACTAATACCGGCGGCCCTCCGTCTAAGTTGTTTATGGCCACCACCCACGAAGATTGGCGCATTTGGACGGATCAACTCCTGATGAGCACCGTCTATTTTGCGAAGGAAGTCCTTCCACGCATGCAAAAGCGGCAATGGGGCCGCTTTATAACGATTACATCCTACTCAGTCAAACAGCCTGTCGAGGAGCTGTTGCTCTCAAATTCCTTGCGTGCCGGCGTGACAGGTGTAGCGCGAACTCTCGCAAATGAATACGGGCAGTATGGAATTACCGTAAACAACGTGTGCCCCGGCTACACCAGGACCGATCGCCTGGATGATTTGGCGGGCATGATGGCGGAACGCAGCGGTGCGAAGCCAGAAGAGATTTTTGAGGGATGGAAAAAGCTGATTCCCGCCGGGCGTTTGGGTAAGCCTGAAGAATTTGCCGCCGCCGTCGCTTTCCTGGCCTCGGAACGCGCCAGTTACATCAACGGAGTTTCGCTGACTGTGGACGGCGGTACCACGCGGAGTCTTTTCTAAACGCGCATGAGTGCTCCTCCCCGGTCGCTTACACTTTCCCCTCTGCACGGTCGCTATGCCATTTTGCGATTTATGCCCGAAGCGATTGTGCCTGCATGGGCCATGCGTGGCGACTTTTTCTCCGTGACGCGCAGTAAAGATGAACTCTCGGTTGTAACGAACGTCGAGAATCTGCCTGTCTGGGAAACAGCCGATTCGCAATGGCACGCCCTTGAGGTGCACGGACCTTTTGCATTTACAGAAATTGGGGTGCTCGCAAGTCTGGCAGCTCCGCTCGCAAAAGACGCAATTGGAATCTTCGTGGTTTCAACATTTGATACGGACTACCTGCTGGTGCAAGTCGATCAAATGGAAAAAGCGATTGTGTCCCTGCAAGCAGCGGGACACAAGATTTTAGACTTGAATATTCTGAATGATGAGATGAAGGAGAGCGAAGGATGAATTCGACCCAGTCAGTCTGGCAGTGCAGGAGCTTTAAGTTTGTTCGGGGATTAGCATTATTGTTGGTTGTGATTTTGTGCGGATTCGCGGCCAAGGCCGACGAGCCATATGGGCGCAGTAAGAATTACGATTTGCAGCACTCCAAAGTTGTTCTTCGCTTCGACCTCGATCAGAGAAAAGTGATTGGCGATGTCACGCACACACTAAGCGTTTTGCGCCCAGGTACAGATAAGTTGTCGTTCGACTCTGTGGGACTGCAAATTCAAAGCGTGACTGTAAACAAAGTCGCTGCCAAATTCGAGACGACCGATTCCAAGTTAAATGTTTCCCTTCCCCACGCGGCAAAAGCGGGCGATAAATTTGAAGTCGAAATCAAATACGAAGGCCAGCCCAAAAAGGGTTTGTATTTTATTTTGCCTGGCAAGGATTACCCCAATCGCCCGAAGCAAGTCTGGACGCAGGGTGAATCGGAAGACACTCGCTACTACCTGCCAACCTACGACTATCCGAATGATCGTCTAACAACGGAAACCGTCCTTACCGTTCCGGCTGAATGGCTAACTATCTCTAATGGAAAATTAATTGGCGTAACGGATGCCATCAATGGACAGAAGACCTGGACATGGCGCGAGTCACAGCCAAGTTCCACTTATTTATTCACCGTTGTTGCCGGCGAGCTATCCGAAGTGAAAGACACGTGGCGCAGTATGCCGGTCACCTACTACGCGCCTAAAGACCGCAGTGACCGCCTGTCCACAAATTATGGTCGCACTCCGGCCATGATCGAACATTTTAGCACCACCCTCGGCGTTGATTATCCGTGGGAGAAATATTCGCAGGCCATGGTCGACGATTTCGTCGCGGGCGGAATGGAAAACTCCAGCGCAACGACAAACACCGCAAGTTCTCTGCGCAATCCTTTGCTGGCCAGGGAATATATCGAAGGCGAGGATCCTCTAATTTCCCATGAATTGGGGCATCAGTGGTTTGGAGATCTCGTCACCACCAAAGATTGGGGAAATATCTGGCTGAACGAAGGTTTCGCCACATTCATGGAAACGATGTGGATTGAACAACACTTTGGCAAGGATGTAGCCGACTACGACCGCTGGGAGGCTTCACGCAATTGGTGGTCAAGCAAGAATTTATATGCAAAACCGATTGTGCGCCACGACTTTGACGACTCCGGCGAATTCGATGGCAACGCCTACACCAAGGGTGGCTGGACCTTATACATGCTCCGCCACCAATTGAGTTCAGATCAATTTTATGCCGGCCTGAAACATTACCTGGAAGTGAATCGCGGTAAAAACGTGATGACTTACGACCTGATCAAGGCGATGGAAGAAGCCACGCATACCAACGTCGATCAGTTTTTCGACCAGTGGATCTATGGAGCTGGCGCTCCGAAGTTCGAAGTGAGTTACGGCTATGACGAAGCGAAAAAGCAGGTGGCGTTGACGGTAAAGCAGACCCAGAAGATCGAAGTCCGGGTTGGTTTGTTTCGCGTGCCCGTGGAAGTCGAGATTACCAATGGCACCGGACCTAAGCTG
Source organism: Candidatus Acidiferrum sp. (assembly GCA_036497825.1). Taxonomy (GTDB): domain Bacteria; phylum Acidobacteriota; class Terriglobia; order Acidiferrales; family UBA7541; genus Acidiferrum. The sequence continues at coordinate 25,905 of DASXIT010000005.1, read as the reverse complement.
TATCCAATTCTAGTTTCAAAGGCCTCGGAAACTTTTACATTTCCATCTGGAAGTGCTCCCCAGATGGTCTTGTTCGACAAAGGCAATCAGGTGTTGAAGTCTGTTGAATTCAAGAAAGAAAAGAAGGACTTACTCTATCAACTCAAGAATGCCACCGAGGTTGCCGACCGTGCTGACGCCGCCATGGCGTTGGCAAAGCTGAAAAAGGATGATGAGGCGGGGGCCTCTCTTGGTAACGCTCTGAAAAACGACAAAGCATACGGAGTCAGGATCACAGCGGCACAGGCGTTAGGCGAATTGGGGGGCCCGGCGTCCTCAAAAGAATTACTCGAGTCGTTGAATTCGGTACAAGAGCCTTGGGTGCGCAATCAAATTGTGCAAGCCCTTGGAAGCTTTAAAGAAGATCAAGCGGTGATCGCCAAGCTCGAATCCGTGGCTAAGGAAGACAGTTCTTACCGTGCACGCGCCGCGGCTCTGCAATCCCTTGGGCGCATGAAATCGCCCAACGCCTACGCAACCCTGACGGCTATGGTCAACAGCGATTCACCCGATGGTTTTTTGCGCAATGCTTCTTTGCGCGGTTTGGGGTCTCTTGGCGATGACCGCGCCGTACCTCTGCTCGAAGATTGGGCAAGGCCGGGCAAGGATTTGGATTCGCGGCAGGCAGCCATTAACAGTCTAGCTCGCCTGCAAAAAGACAATAAGGAAATAACCAATCAAATCGCTGGCTACCTTGCCGAACAACATTCCCAGATTCGTTTTTCTTCCGTGTTTGCGCTTGGAGCTCGCGGTGATGCAAGTGCGATCCCCTCTTTAGAGGCGCTGCTGAAGCGCGACGATTTGAGTATCGAAATGGCGCCGATGATCAAACAACAAATCGAAGCTCTGAAGAAGCCTGCGCCCAAAGGCACCCCTCCGATGGCGATGGGTGAAGATGGAGAAGACGGTGGAGAAATGGGCGCAAACCAAGGCGCGGAAGATTCGAAATATGTACATCTGGAACAATTAATCCAGGAAATGAATGAACGCCTGAAGGCCATCGAAGGCAAATTGCAAGTCAAACAATAGAGCTGGCTCACGGCTCCGCGAGGAAAATGCGCAGGTCGCGTAGATTATTATTAGTTGGCCCAGTAATAATTGCATCTTCCAGAATGTTGAAAAACGAATAGGCATCGCTTCGCTGAAAATAGGCGGCAGGATCAAGTGCGACCAAATGTGCACGAACAAGCGTGTTTCCGTCGGCGACCGCTCCTGCAGCGGAACTATTGCCGTCGATGCCGTCGGTGCCTGCGCTTAAGACCGTGATTTTTCGCCCAGCGATTTTTCTCACGCACTCCAACACAAACGCTGAATTTCTCCCGCCGATTCCATCTCCTGTTACCGGTGATGCAACTTCACCGTCGGCAATGAGTGCCACGCGTTGGCCGGGATTGTCGCGCTTCCATTCATCCAGTTGAGCGAGAAGTGAATCCACAGCCTTATCGATTGGCCAGTCATCCGTTGAGTTGTCACAACGAGTCACGTATCCATGCGCTTCGGTAGCGTGATGGGCTGCATGGAAAAGATCGTGCATGCCCAGAAGCAAAACAAATTGTGCATTCGCAAAAGCTGGATGCGAATCTTTGGGAGTTTCCGGCATACCCTGCGCTTCTAGCCACCGCAACAAGGTCCCTGGCAGTTTTCTTCGCAAATCGTACTCGTTAAAAATCCGATGCACATCGTCAACAGTCGTCGGATCAGGCAGAGTTGGCCCGGAAGCCAACGCCCATTCTTTACCGGCCGGCACGTCCGTAACTGCCAGTGTAATTTTTTGCGCTTGCCCAGCCGCAACCGTCAAACGGCCACCCTTTACGGCAGAGAGGTGCTTTCGAACCGTATTGATCGCGGCGACCGGCGCACCACAAGTGACCAGAGCCAAATTTAGGGACTGGACATCTTCCAGTTTCATTGCAGGGTCGAGCGGCAGTTCCAGCAAAGCAGAGCCGCCTCCGGATAGCAGAAAAAAAACCAAGCTTCGCTCATTGCAAGTATGCAACATTTCCAGAATCGCCTCGGCAGATTTCCAGCTATCGGCGTTTGGTATCGGATGGCCAGAAACGAAATACTGGAGCCCCGGCAATGCGTTTACGGGATTCGTCGGAGCGGAAACCACACCTCGAAAAGCGCGGACGGACGGAAGAATCGCCGCAAGCCCGTCCACCATGGCGTGAGCCGCTTTGCCGACAGCGACCACGTAAAATTCTGAAATGTCTTTTAGCTCGACCGAGCTTTCCGGCAGAACCAGCTTGTTCTTTTCGAAGAGCAGCTTACATTCCATGACTCGAGGAATGCTGATCGAGTCTAACGTTTGCTGAAAAATCTGCCGCGCGATTCGTTTTTGGTCTGCCATCGCTGCATGACCCAAGTTTCAAGATTTCTTCAGGACCGTGGGATTGAGCATATTTGGCGGCATCTGTCCTTTGAAGATCGCAACAACGTTATTGGCCGCCATCACCGCCATTTTTGTGCGCGTCTCAACCGACGCGGAAGCCAGATGCGGAGAAAGAACCACATTCGTGCGCTTGAGGCCAGGATGGATGAATGGTTCATTCTCATACACATCGAGAGCGGCGCCGGCGATTTTCTTATTTTCCAGGGCAGCTACCAAAGCCGCCTCATCAACAACTGGTCCACGCGAAGTGTTGATCAGAAATGCTGTGGGCTTCATTCGATAGAATTTTGGCCCATCGAACAGTCCGTGCGTTTCCGGAAGCAGCGGCACATGCACACTTATGAAGTCCGATTCCCCCAGCAGAGTATTTATGTCGCGAAATTCCGCATTAACGGGCTTTTCCACGTCTTCCGGTGCGCGAACGGCATCCGTGTAAATCACTTTCATCTGAAAGCCGGAGGCACGGCGAGCAACAGCGCGGCCAATTCTTCCAAATCCGACCAACCCCAGCGTCTTGCCCCAAACATCCGCTCCGCAAAGCTGGTCGAGATTCCAACCCTTCCAATTTCCAGATCGCGCCAATTGCTCTCCTTCAGCCAGGCGTCGAGCCACTGCCATCAGCAACGTCCAGGCAAAGTCCGCGGTAGTTTCATCAAGAACGCCGGGAGTGTTTGTAGCCACTACACCGCGCTTGGTGCATGCCTCCACGTCTATATTGTCGAACCCCACGGCAACGTTGGAAGCAATACGGAGTTTTGGAGCGGCGCGCAGCAGTTCCTCATTAATTTTTTCCGTTAGCAGGCAGACTAGCCCTTCTTTATCTTTTATTCTTCGCAACACTTCATCGCGCGGCGGGCGATCCGGATTGGTCCAATATTCGATATCGCAACCGCTTTCCAGAATTTTTCGCGCATCTGGAAACAGTTCATGAGTAGAAAACACTCTTGGTTTCGTCATTCAATCCCCTAAGGTTCCGGCCATCTACACTATCACAGGCAAAACGGAAGAGCCTCTCGGCAAATCGCGGCGTAGAGCAGCGCTCACTATAGTAAGATGACCAAAGGTTCACTCTCTCAATGACTTCGTCTTTGGTTCAGGAACTTACGTCATTACTGGGCGCCAGTAATGTGCTACATCAGCCCGAAGACCTCATCCTTTATGAATATGACGGCTCCGTCGAAAAAGGCCGCCCCGACACCGTTGTTTTCCCACGAACCACCGAAGAAGTGTCCAGCACCATAAGGCTCGCTGCGAAACATCAAATACCGATCGTTGGCCGTGGAGCAGGAACAGGCCTATCGGGCGGAGCGCTCGCACGCACAGGCGGCCTCATGATTGTTTTCGCACGCATGAATCGAATTCTGGAAATTGATATTGCGAACCGCAGCGCCGTGGTGCAACCAGGCGTTGTAAATCTGGACATCACTCGCGCCGTGGAGCACGCCGGATTGTATTTTGCACCTGACCCTTCCAGCCAAAAATCATGCACGATTGGAGGTAATGTCGCAGAGAATGCCGGCGGTCCCCATACTCTGGCCAACGGCGTCACAGTGAATCACATCACCGCACTCGAAATGGTCATGCCGGACGGTGAAATTGTTCGTATCGGCAGCAAACAGGGCGATTCGACCGGATATGACCTATGTGGATTATTCGTCGGCAGCGAAGGAACCTTATCGCTAGTCACAGAAATTACCGTGAAGTTGACCCGCAAAGCGGAAGCCATCAAAACGCTGCTGGCTATTTTCGATCGCGTCGATGATGCCTCGCACACCGTCGTAGACATTACCGCCAGAGGCATCACACCGGCGGCATGCGAAATGGTGGATGGGTGGACTTTGCGAACCATCGAAGACTACATTCACGCCGGATTTCCACGCGACAGCGCTGCGATTCTACTAATCGAATTGGAAGGATTAACGGAAGCCGCAGAAGGACAAGCCGTGGCGATCGAAGACGTCTGCAAACTTCATCACGCACGCGAAGTTCGCGTAGCCAAAGATGCTAAAGAACGCGAATTGCTCTGGAAAGGCCGCAAGAATGCTTTCGGCGCACTCGGAAGGTTAGCGCCCAGCAATTACGTGCTGGACGGTGTCATTCCGCGCTCCAAATTGCCTATTGCGCTGCAGCGAATTCAAGAAATTGGCGAGAAGTACGGATTCAGCATTGGAAATATTTTTCATGCCGGTGATGGCAACCTTCATCCCATCGTTCTCTACGATCCGCGCGATGAAACCGCCCTCAAAAAGGCCATCACCGCTTCCGAAGAAATTATCCGCTATTGCGTCGAACTTGGCGGAGCGTTAACGGGCGAACACGGAATTGGCATGGAAAAGAGCGAGTTGATGCCCCTGCTGTTCAGCGACGCTGATCTCGATTTGATGAAGCGAGTGCACGATGCATTCAATCCAGATTCCTCGCTGAATCCCGGAAAAATATTTCCTGCAAACAAAGGATGCGGCGAAATTCGGATTAAAGGCACTCACCTATCTGCGGGATCCAGCAAATGAGCGCGACAACAAGCATCGGAGTGCGGCTCGAAAACCTGCTTGGCACCAGCCGCGTGATTCTGCACGACGAAGAACTCCGCGAATACGCGGTCGATGGGGTTATGCCCGGAGCCATCGTGCAACCCACAAGCGCTGCCGAAATAGTGGAATTGGTGCGGTTCGCAGCCAGCGATGGGTTGAGTTTAATCGCCACCGGCTCGCGTAGCAAAATGGACTTTGGTATGCCTCCTGCCCGCTACGACTTCGCGGTAGACTTACGCGGCCTCCAACAAATTGCGCACTACGACGCAGGCGACATGACCCTTAGCGTTGATGCGGGTATGCCGCTACGTGTATTAGAAAAAGTCCTGAGTGAAAAGCAACAATTTCTGCCCCTCGCCGTTCCCTGTTATGAGACTTCCACCGTCGGCGGCGCCGTTGCTTCCGGAATCGATTCCGTCCTGCGGCAACAATACGGAAGTGTCCGCGACTACCTGATTGGCGCGGAGTTTATCGATGGCAAAGGGGCTTTTTGCAAAAGCGGCGGACGCGTTGTCAAAAATGTTTCCGGATACGATCTCCACAAACTACTGGTCGGTTCGTTAGGAACTCTGGGAATCATCACCAGATTGAATTTCCGCACCTTTCCACTTCCGCAAGTATTTGGCGGCTTTCTCGCCGGTTTTGCAGAACCACGTGAAGCGCTGGTCTTCCGATACTCTTTGGAGAACAAAGGATTGCCCCTGGCCAATCTTGAATTGTTGAACCCGGAAGCAGTCATATTGACGCACCGCTTCCTGGAAAAAGAAAGCCAGGCTTTGCCGCTTGATGATGAGCAAGGTCACTGGCATGTCTACGCTTCCTATGAGGGAAGCGAAGCCCTTGTGCAGCGCATCTCTCGTGAACTGGAAGAGCTTGCACGCGAGAAAGACGCTATACAAGGTGGAGAGCTGTTCTCTGCGGTTGACGCCCATTTGGGCGGTGTACTGCGTGAAGCATTTGACTGGCTGCGTTGGTGCGCGCCAAGTGTTGCTCTATTCCGAATTAGCCTCCCGCAAGTTTCCTCTGCTGATATTTCGAGGCTGCAAGAAATTGCTGCGGCCGCCGGACTCCGTTCTGCATTGTTCATGCGAGCGGCGTGCACAATTTATTTCGCTGTTCTTGCCGAACAGGAACATCTTTCCTCCATCGATGCCCTCAGCAAAATTGCGGAAGAAGTGTTTACTATTGTCGATGCGAAGCAAGGTAGCGCGATCCTTCTACATGCCCCGCAAACTCTGAAGCAAAGAATGAATGTTTGGGGAGCCAGACGTTTAGATTTCCCAATGATGGAACGCGTGAAGTGCGCATTTGATCCGAAAAACATTTTTTCTCCGGGACGATTCGTGGGAGGCCTCTAAGCACGTGGCCAATCTTCAGACCATTCCTGGCGCATTGCCCGTCTACGAAGATTTCGCTCGCTGCATCCATTGCGGCTTGTGCCTGAACGACTGTCCCACGTACCGCTTGTGGCACCTAGAAGGAGATTCGCCACGCGGGCGAATTCGCCAGATGGTACTCGTTCAGCAAGGCCAGTTGCCAATCTCAGAAACATTCGTCGGCCACATCGATAAATGCCTCGATTGCCGTGCCTGCGAGACGTCGTGCCCTTCCGGTGTGGAATACGGAAAGCTCATTGAACATGCCAGAGCAAGAATTGAAACCGAATACCGGCGGCCGATCTTCGCCAAGATTGCACGGAATTTTGTCTTTAAGAAATTACTTCCCTTCCCGCAGCGAATCCGTCTCGCGGCTAATCTGCTGCGTTTTTATCAGGGCTCAGGTTTGCAATCGATCGCGCGCCGCAGCGGAATATTGCATTTGCTGGGACTCGCCGAACGGGAACAGTTATTACCGCAGATCGATAATCAGTACTTTTATCGGCAGTTCGGAAAAACTTTCCCCGCGCAAGGTCAGAAGCGTGCCCGTGTAGCTTTTTTCGGCGGCTGCATCGCTAACGTAACCTTTACCAAACTAAACGAAGCGACCATTCGCGTGCTAACAGCCATTGGCTGCGAAGTTGTCGTGCCCGACAAACAACTTTGCTGCGGAGCACTAGCCGCCCACGCTGGAATAAGAGAAACCGCTCGTGAACTAGCGCGCAAAAATATCGCTGCCTTTTCGAATACAAGCTTCGATGCGATCGTCACCAACGCCGCGGGATGCGGCTCCACTCTCAAAGAATACGACGACCTGTTTTCGCCGGGTGAGCCGGAACATGCGGCCGCGCTCACCTTTCGCGACAAAATCCGCGACGTTACAGAGTTCCTGGCATCACTTGGCTTGACTCCTACAATGCAACCGCTCGCCGCTCGCGTCACCTATCAAGATTCATGCCATCTGCTGCACGGCCAAAAAGTGCGAGAAGCCCCGCGAACATTGATAAAAGCCATCCCAGGCATCGAATTTGTGGAGTTGCCATACACAGAACTTTGTTGTGGATCAGCTGGCGTCTACAACGTCACCCAAACGCAAGCTTCTCTAGAACTACTCGCCGAGAAGATGTCCAATGCAAAAAAAACAGGCGCGACCATCATCGCCACTGCCAATCCAGGCTGCCTCCTGCAAATGCGGGCCGGAGCAAAAATGCACAACACCAACCAAGAAGTCATTCACGTAATTGAATTGCTGGACCGCGCCCTACTTTCCTCACCCAAATCGTAGGGGCACGGCACTGCTGTGCTCATCTCTTTTGGGCTTTCGTCGCCGCTCTTGTCGCCTGTCGCCGCTCTTGTCGCCTGTCCCAACTCCCCCGTGTAGCGGCCACCTTTCGAGGCGGGCGCTTTCTGTCCCATATTTAAATCAATTGCCGTCCAAATACTCACACCCAAAAACGACTGCGCCCTTCCTGCAGCAATGGGGGTAGCTGCAAAAAGGGCGTGCCGTCTTCAGGAGAGAAGCTCGTCTGACGAAATTATTCGCCTGGTGGCGGTGGCGCGGGAGCCGTTGCTTCATCCCCAGCTGGCGGAGGTCCTCCGGGTCCCTGTGCACCTCTTCCATGCATATGTGGTTTGGCAGCTTGAACGGTGTAACCCGCGGGCACCGCAAACAGTGTTGTAGCCGGCTCTTGCCGTTGAATGCTGGTCAAAACATAACTGGTCTCGCCGAAGCGCGGGTCATTCCGTGTAGTCTTGACCACAATTTGCAGGTCCGGCGAATACCACCGCTCGCTGGTCACCACGATCGCCTTCTCATTTCCCATCTGTCCTGCAGGAATTGTATGTGTGTAGCGAGTGCCCTGCGCAGTAATTCCATTGATGGTCTGTGTACCCAAATCGTCTTTCTTCAGCGTCCCGTTCGCAATTTCCTGCTGCATTCGAGCTTCGAACTTGGCTTGGAAACCACCGGGATTATTCTTCTTCCCTCCAGCCCGGGCGGGAAGTTTGTCGGCGATTTTCGTATCTGGATGCAACACAAAAGATGTGGAGGCCACCGGGTCAAAAATTAGAATAAACGTTTTGGGTTGGCCGGAAGCGGCCAATGGTCCTACTGCGGGAAGCGTCGTTTCGCGCCGTGTACGGCCCTGACTATCGCGAAATACGTTGGTCTGCGCCCGGCGGTCAATCGTGTTCCCGTCCGCAAGTGTCTGCTTGGACTCAACGACCGCAACTGCAGTGTACGGCGCACCGGTCACCACGGCGCCAGGATGCATCTCGCCAAAACCGAGAATCTCCATCCGTCTGCCAATCGGGCCGTCGGGCATCATCGCGTCTGGTCCAACTCCAGGAGGCGGCCCAGCCGGCGGTTCTTGCGCTTGGATTCGAAGAGCCCCAGCGCCACAGAGCAATCCCACTCCCAGCGCTGAAAATATGTACTTGTTCCACTTCATTTTCCTTCTCCTCTTCTTCTCTCCAATAGTGCAGGCTATAGCCCGCACGAAAATCAATTTGTCGTTTGTGGCAACCGAACAGCCTGTGGTTGCCCGTCATCGCCTAGCACTAAATCCACATCAATCCAATCGTCGGCATGTTCTTCGTTCACGGTAAGTCCAAGCGCGCCCAGAGCTCCGCGTTGCATTTGTACATGCACCACTGTTGCATCACCCAAAAATCCAGGCATGCTCCCGGGAAGCAACGTAAAATCCTCAGAATTGTTAGCCGCCACCAACACCTCACCCAGTTCGGGCCCTGCAGGACTAATCTTTGAAGACTTGCCGCTAACTGGCCCAACAGTTTGCCGGACAGTCGCCACTCGATTAGCCACGGGACTCTTTTTCTCATGGCTCCAGTTGCTCCACCCGATCACCAGCAACAATATGGCCGCGGCAGCCAATGCCCAGGAAGTGAGCACTGCGCTGCGACGTGCTTTCATTGTCTTGTGCTTGGTTCGGAATTCTTGCCGCACGCGCATTTCCACTCGCGCAGGCGCCTGCACATCCCGCTCTTCGATTCCAATTTGCTGAAGCTCATCGCGAAGCTCTTGCCAATTGCGTTCAAACGCAGCGCAATTCGGGCAATGCAAAAGGTGCTCACGCACAGATTCTGACAACGCTTCCCTTTGCTCCTGTGGGTCAGCGTCTAGCGTGGCTAATTGAAATTCTTCGCACGTCATAAATAAAATCCTTCTCCAGAGCATTTACCTGGCGATGGCGCGTTTCGGCGCTTCTCGCAAAATCTCTAATTTCGCTAACAATAAAGCCCGCCCTCGATGTAACCGCGAACGAATCGTGCCAATCGGGCAATCCAGCACTCTCGACGCATCTTCGTAGCTCAACTCTTCCAACAAACACAGCACTACTGCCTCACGAAATTCCGCCGGCAACTCCAGCACCGCAGCACGTACCCGTTCCCGCCGCTCTCCTAGTTCCGCGGAGTACGCCGGTGTTCTCATATCGATCGTTTGCGGCAGTACGGCATACCCATCGTCGCCATTTTCCGGCAATTGCAAATCGCGTGGCGCACGTTCCAGATGCTTCATGATGCGGTTGCGCGCCACTCCATATAGAAAAGCGCCCACGGTGCCTCTTCCGGAGTCGTACTTTCTCGGATCGCGTACCAGCGTCATGAATACATCCTGCACAATCTCTTCAGCTGCCCACGCATTCCCGGTCATCCGCAGCGCAAAACGAAACAATGCCGCTTGGTGCCGCCGATAAAGTTGCGTAAAACAATCCTCATCGCCCGCAGCTGATCGTCGTAGCAGGACTTCATCCCGTTCCTGTAAATCGATGTGCATCTCTCCTGGTGTGACGCCCTGCTTCTGTAACTAATTCCCGAATTATCTGGAAATAGTTCCCGAAGCAGCGCGACCACTAACTCCTTTATGATCAATACCTAACAATCCGCGGCTAATGCTTAGATGTACTTGCGTACTAACCCGTTCCGGCTGGATTAGTTCTTCTTCACTTTTTCGGGACGATACATGTTTCCTGCTATACGTGTCACCATTCGTCTCGGCACCATCCGTTGCGACTGCGCGCCAAGATAGTTTCCCAGTCCGGATATCACGTAACTCTTCCCCTCGGCCAACGCTTGCAATCCAGTTCGCGCCACTTTTTCCGCGGCTTCCGGCGCCCTGCTGAACTCTTCCTGACCCGCCACCGCGTGAAATTCTGATTCCGTCGATCCGGGACAAAGGGCGCAAACTCTTATTCCGTATGGCTTCATCTCTTCCGCAAGACCTTCCGCAAAAAGCAAATCAAAGGCTTTCGTCGCCGCATAGGTCGATATATAAGGAACGGCTTGAAACGAAGCAGTCGAAGCTAGAATCAGCACATCACCTCGTTTGCGCGCGACCATATCCGCCAGATACAACCTTGTCAGATGCACTACCGCAACACAATTCACCTGCACCATGTCAACCAAACGTTGGGTCTCTACACCGGCCAGTTCGCCATACTGTCCGAATCCCGCATTGTTGATCAGCAAATCGATCTGGATTTGCTTCTGCCGCGTGAAATCATAAATTTGTTGCGGCGCAGCTGGCTTCGCCAAATCTGCAGCGAATACTTCGGTACGAATTGCGTGCCCGCTCCGCAATTTTTCCGCCAGGGATTGCAATCTATCCTGACGCCGGGCGATAAGGACTAAGTTTGTGCCTTCGGAAGCCAGTTGAGTTGCCAAAGCAACCCCAATTCCCGCGCTCGCGCCGGTGACCAGCGCCCATTTTCCAGCCCACTCTTTGACCATCAGATTGGATCCTTCCCCATCCTCAATCTTTTCCTAATTTCCGCACCGTGGTCCTGATTCGATTGCCCTCATGTTTCATGCGGTCCATCAATCGCTGTGCCCAAACAAATTCGGCTGCCAGCAATGTCAGTCCTAAGAAAACCACCACCCAACCGGGGCCGGGCGTGAAAAACATGATCACCCCCACAACCAGCAGCGTGAAACCACCCAAAATTCGGAAAAAACGGCGAACTTGCTCGATGCTTCGAAAGAACATGGGGCCTCAGAGGCGGGGGGAAACAGGAGACAACATTGTGAGAGGTAATCTTGCTGTAAGCAATAGAAGGGGAATGTAACAAATAACAATTCAAATTGTATTTATTTTTCTTATGAATTCAGCCAGAGATTATTCCAGGAATAGTGAGTGCTTCAATCTGTCCGAAATGCATGTCGGCTGAGACATGGTAGCGGATTGGGTATAAAATATCGCGATGCAAGCCCATCCTATATCAGTCACGCTTGCCTCAGGCGCGGCCCCCTACCAGAAAACATTGGCTGCAGCTCTCGTGTCCGCGGATATGCTTCGACAATTGATTGACTTGGGCCCTTCCCTCGCCGTTTATGAGCCTTCCAGCAAAGGCAATCTTACGCTGGTCAGCAGGTCTCCCGTCTACGCTCTCTCAAAACGCGTAGTCTGGGGAATCTGGTATCGCTTGCCTCCAGCGCTTCGACCGCAGCACCCGATGGGCTTGAGCGTTTGGCTCGCGGATCTCCTGCTGTCCAAGCAGCTCGCTCCCTGTGATATTTTTCATGGTTGTACGGCAGTATGCCTTGCGTGTCTGCGTACGGCAAAGAAACATGGTGCCGTTACGTTGGTTGAGAATGCTTCATGCCACCCGCGACATTGGAAACAAGTGGAATTGGAAGAAGCGCATCGTTTTGGCGCATCCATTGTCGACGGAGCTGGAAACCAGGACATGTTCCGGCGCATGGACATGGAATTCACTGAGTGCGACCAAATCGTTGTTCCCTCAATGGTCGCGCGACAAAGCTTCTTGGACTTTGGCTATGGAGACAAGGTCGCCGTCGTACCGACCGGCGTAGACGCCAACTTCTTCACTCCGTCCTCGCAGCCCATGCCACGCTCAACTTTTCGCGTCTGTTACGTCGGCCGAATCGAACACACGAAGGGGATTGCCTATTTGCTTCAGGCCTGGAAACGGCTCGCGTTGCCAAATGCAGAACTCGTGCTGATAGGACAGGTAAAGCCACAACTGGAATCGCTGCTCGCCACTTATGCGGATTGCCACATAAAAGTGCCGGGAATTTTGTCGCCCTCACAGGTTGCCGCTTGTTATCGGGAATCTAACCTGTTGGTTATGCCCTCGCCCAATGAGGGTCTCGCATGTGTGATCTTAGAAGCGATGGCATCAGGGTTACCCGTTGTGGCAACCGACAAATCGGGCGCAAACGATTGCATAACAAATGGTAAAGAAGGCTTGATCGTTCCGGCCCGCAGCGTAGATGCCTTGGCTCAAGCAATCTTGTGGTGCTATCAACATCGTGGAGAGATCGGGATCATGGGGAAATCCGGACGCGCTACAATTGAGGCCCGGTTCACTCTCGAACATCACAACCAGCGCGTAATCGAGTTATATCAAAGGCTCGTCGCAGAGCGGAACAAGCCGAACTGACAAGTACGCCATAGGTCTGCCCGCGTACTCACTCTGAAGTGGCACGGTCGTGATCCTTCTTTATCATGCTGCAACTCCAGGTCCCGGTAGCATTTGTGATCTTCTCGCTGCGGATTACGTTGAATTGACTCGCGATTTCAGCATCCAGTGCTCTGCTCTTTTCATTCATTGTAAACAAAGAGACCAGGATTGCCCCGCCATCCGCGAGAAATCTCTCGTACCGGCGAAGCATTTTCAACGGCTCCGAAAACCAATAAAGACACTCGTTGAATACGATGGCATCAAAATGGCCATCAGGAACAAAAGACTTAATAAAGCCTTTCGTAAACACGGTCTTTGCGTCCGCGCGCTTTGCCGCATTTTGCAGTGCAACATCTGAAAAATCGAAACCCAAATAATGCTCATAGCCGCATTCGTGGAGGAAATCCACAAGGAGTCCTTCTCCGCAACCCACGTCCAGAATCGCTTTATTCTTGTCAACGTTGGTCATAAATTCGACAAGCATCTCGTTATGCGCCCGCGCGTCGGAGAGTTTCAGCTGCGATCCAAATCCGGTTGCGTATTCCCTATCCCACATCTTTTTTTGGAATTTACATTCATTATGATCCATTTGCTTTTCATGGAGAGAAGAATGCCACGTAGGCTTTTCATGCTTTGCTCTGGCTGCCAAGAATTTTAGGCTTAAGCAGTTTTGACACTGGAGGAGGTCAAGCGTATGCCGAAAGGTTGCCATTGAAAATGGCGGAGAGAGTGGGATTCGAACCCACGGTAGGGGTTAACCTACACACGCTTTCCAAGCGTGCGCCTTAAACCGCTCGGCCATCTCTCCGCCGCCCAGACAACCATTTAACTTTAGCAGAAACTCCACGTTCCTGCATGGCCTGGTTGGCCTGTATTTGACCGATTGTTGCTGACAATCTTCGACAAGCGATGATAAATTCCGGTTCTCATGCGCATCGAGAAGCTCTTATGGATTTTTCTGGTTGCGCTCACGCTGCATAATTTGGAAGAGGTTATCTGGTTCCCTGCCTGGTCACAGCACGCCGTCTTTTGGGAGCGACCGGTTGGTGCAACGGAATTCCGGATCCATGCTCTTAAACGTGATCTTTCACGTGGTGGCTACCGTTGGACTACGGGAATATGCTCCCGGAGTTGTCACGGCAGTGCTGATCAACCTCCCCGTGATGGGGTACTTGCTGCGGCGAATGTTCCAAGACAAATGGGTGAGTTGGCCGAAGGCGCTGGTGGCACTCATCGTGGTTCCTCTTGCGCTGCTGCTACTGATTCCTGTGTTGCTGTGGGTGGGGCGCTCGATTTAGCCACTGGTCTGAAACTTTCTAGTGAACTTGGAGTTTGCAGGGAAAAGAGTCTCAAGTAAACTAGAAGGGTTAGACACGCTACTCCGGGATCGTCTAATTGGTAGGACACCAGCCTTTGGAGCTGGTTATCCTGGTTCGAGTCCAGGTCCCGGAGCCAATCTCTTTCAATCTAGTCATGCTTGCGCGCAGACTTGACGCTGCTTCCCTAATCCTGCAATTTCCAATTCCACGACATCGCCGGCCTTCAAAAATTGTGGTGGTTTCATACCCAGGCCTACTCCAGGCGGGGTGCCCGTAGAGATCAGGTCGCCAGGTTCCAAGGTCATGAATTGGGAAAGATAGCGAATCAATTCGGTGACGCCAAAAATCATGGTTGAGGTATTTCCCTTTTGCCGCGCTTCCCCATTCACGGAAAGGGTCATCGGCAAATCGGAAACATTCTTGATTTCATCGGCAGTCGAAAGCCATGGGCCCAATGGATTAAACGTGTCGCAACTTTTTCCCTTGGTCCATTGGCCGCCGCGTTCCAGTTGAAATTCGCGCTCGGAAACATCGTGTGTCAGCGTATATCCCGCAACGCAGGCTTCCGCCTGTTGATGGGATTCCAGGTAGCGCGCGGTCTTGCCAATCACCACGCCCAATTCCACTTCCCAGTCCGTCTTTTTGCTATTACGCGGGATCAATAACTGATCGTACGGACCCACGACGGTGTTTGCAGCTTTCAAGAAGACGATTGGTTCGGTAGGAATGTCCTTGCCGGTTTCCTTGGCGTGATCGGAATAATTCAGGCCGATGCAGATAATTTTTCCTGGTCTGGCGATGGGAGCTCCCCAACGTTCCTGCTCGCTCACTTTCGGCAAGTTCTCGACTGGCTGCGACACAATGAATTTTGCCAGTTGACGCAAGCCCGATTCGCTAAAAAATTTGTTATCCCAATCCTTGAAGTGTGAGGAGACATCTCTGCGCTGGCCATCGGCAGAAAGTATTGCCGGCTTTTCTTTTCCCATCGGACCAAAACGGATTAATCGCATTTGCTGTTCGCCTCTCCTGTCCATGCCGCAAAATGATTGCGCAATAATATCAGAGTCTTGGAAAGAGTCGCGCTCATCGGGAAAAGCATGTAGAGACCAGACAAAGCTGCTCGAACAATAAATTTGCTGCCAGTAGAGAAGTGATCTCCGAGCTGTCGTATTCTGGCGAGACTTCCACGAGATCGCAGCCCACAAAGTTCAGTCCCGCCAACGAGCGCACCAGATCCAGGATCTGCACGCTGGAAAGCCCGCCCACTTGTGGCGTGCCGGTTCCCGGCGCAAACGCGGGATCAACCACGTCAATATCCAGGCTGAAATACACTTTTCGATTCTTGAATGGTTTCAGTTTTTGGCGGACCAGCGCCAAACCATGCTCATGAAATTCCTCGGCGGTGATCATCGAGATTTTGTGTTCACGGGCAAAATCCAAATCGTGTGAATCGTAGAGTTGCCCGCGCAGTCCAATTTGCAGGATATATGGCTCTGCCAGCAATCCTTCTTCAATCGCTCGGCGCACTGGGGTGCCATGCGAATATTTCATTCCCCAATATTGATCCCAGGTATCGGAATGGGCATCGAATTGAATCAGCGCAACGGGGCCATGCTTGGCATGCATCGCGCGAAGAATCGGCAACAGAATCGAATGATCGCCGCCGACACAAATCGGAATCGTGCCGGCCTCTAAAACCGGTCCAAGCCCGCGGGTGATTCGCTTGAAAGAATCATTGATGGAAAGCGGATTGACCGGCAGATCTCCATAATCGGCAACGCGGAGCAACTCGAAAGGTGAAATGTCGAGTACCGGATTGTACGGCCGAATAATCGCCGATTGCTCTCGAATATGCCGCGGGCCGAAGCGCGTCCCTGTCCGGTAACTTGTGCCACCGTCGAAGGGGACTCCAATCAGCGCGACATCCAGACGCTTTGCATCGGCGATGTGCGGTAAGCGCATGAAGGTCGACAAACCAGCGAAGCGTGGAGACTCCAGCGAATTCACGGGAGCGGGATGCGGCTCCGAAAGTTTCTTCTTGGTTAGCTTTTTACTGTCGCTCTTGGCCATGCCTCATTCTACCTTTAGGTTGCACGAACAAAACGAGTTCCTATGGGCTCGCGGGTGCGCTGCGAGGCTTCTTGAATAGCCGGGCGGTAAGTAAGCTCGATACTCCCCCACCCCTTGTTTTTCGTAAGAGTGGTACCTAAAGGACGTAGGAGGAGGGTATCTGTAAGAGTGGCAGGCAAAGGAGTTAGATAAGCCAGTTTGTAGTTTGCAGTTGGTAGTCTGTAGTTAGACGAAGAGATGCTTAGCTGTTGTTGACTAGATGGATAGCACCCCCACCTCCGGGTGTTTTGCCAATATATATCAAAGGAAACGGGTTGCGAGTGGGGGCACGCGGATGTATATGAAAGGAAATGGGATATAAGATGCTTATTTTGATATAGATGTGGAGGCGAAGAGCTGCCTCTAGAAGCTTGAGGCAAAGGCGAGTCTTCGAAGATCGATCGACAGCACATGATCGATAATATAACATTTAGTACTGTTTGTCAATCAGTATTTTATTTCGAATGAACGATTTAGACGCGGAGCCCACCCCCCGCATAAATCAAGCCGCAAAGGGGTGAGCTGCTCGTCTTGTCTTATGCTAAAAACCTGAAACGTAGGCCCGAGAGAAAAGCCGATCCCTCGTAGAATCGGCGCGGGATGACAGCGTGCGGAAGAGGCTTGGTGGGGCAGACTCTGCGAGGGCGCTGGCATAAAAGCCAGCGCTACAAGGTGTGAATGGTTTGGATCCGCGGCATTCAAGTCGATGGTGGGAGCAAAAAAATCGAGGGCGACTCGGTGTTACCGCGTCGCCCTCTTTCGATTGAATCGTAAAGTTGCCGCTTCTCGATTTAGATTAGTTGAGCTGCTTCGGTTTTACCCTTGCTGGCTCTTCTAAATTGTGTCGAGAAGCTTTGCTTCCTGTGCGTTTCATTGTTGCGTCTTGGTTTTACCCTTGGCGCTTCTTTGAGTGCACCATGAAGCTTTTCGCTTCCGCTTTCATCCAAGAGCAGCTTGGTTTGACCCTTGTTGCTTTTGGACTGAGCCGCAAAGCTCACTCCTCGATTCGACTTTGTGGGATTACTTGGTTTTACCCTCGCAGTCCCTTTCCATCGAATCTTGGAGATTCCCTTCCCAATTCAACTCAGCGGAAGCTGCTTGGTGTGACCCTCGCTGCCTCTAAGAATTGAACTGCGAAGTTTGCACTTCTCTTTCAACTCGAAACTGACAAACTCGGTTTTACCCGGGCCGCCATTCTCTGAATTGATTCGTGAAGTTTTTCTTCCCGATCAATCTGCTGCGCATAGTAGAAGCATGAACAAATGTACGCAAGAGTTATTTGGCGGAAACGCTGTGGATATTTGTGGATGACTGTGCAAAACCGTTTTCAAAAATGACGGGCAACTTTTTGTTGATTCGCAACAATGGACCGAGCGAGAAAAATTGGACAACACCAATCATCCTGAATGCGGTCCAACGGGCGGAGACAACAACTCCGCCCGGCAATGATGGATAGCATTAAAAGCAGGTGATTACTCGCTGGTTTTGTTGTTGCGTTGAGCTTCCTTGAGCTTTTCGATATCAGCCGGCGTCAACTGCGGCCGGTCAATCGTCAGGGTCAGCTTGGTAAGTTTGCCGTTAAATTCGAACGGGACTTGATAGTCCTGATCATCCACAGGCGTACCTGTGTCGGCACCCACATCGAAGTTTTCATCCCACTGAAGGATGAACGGGATGCTATGTTCCATCGACTGGATGGCCACCGATTTGCCATCCACCTTCAGAACACCTGTGCCACCACGGCCTATGCCGCTGGGGCTGCCGAAGGCGAGCGTGCCCATGCCGAGTCCTTCGTATTTGAAATCGAATTCAACGGTATGCTTGCCCGGCGTGAGTGCCTCAGGACTTTCCCAGCGGATGCGCTTGAGGTCCACCAAGTTCCAGAGAAAGATGGGCTTGCCATTCAAGATGTAGAAGCCGTAGCCGCCGAAGCGGCCGCCTTGGGTGACGAGCATGCCGTTGCCACCTCCATCGGGTACCTCGATTTCGGCCTTGAAGTTGTAGGACGAGTTGAGAATGCTGGGGGCATCGCCGTTTGGTGTGCCGGTCACTTCGCCGGTGTAGGTGCTCCATTTCTTTCAGCTTCGCGGGATTTTTGTCGACCACGTTGTCGTACTGCGCCCAGTCTTTTGTCAGGTCGTAGAGTTCTCAGGGGTAGTCCGCGGGATGTTCCTTTACGATCTTTCCGGTATCCCAGGGTGCGCGCATGACCTTGGTGCTGGCGATCCATCCGTCGTGATAAAGAGCGTGGTCACCCATCATTTCGAAATACTGGGTGTGGTGGGTTGATGGTGCGTTCGCATTGGCTTTCTTGAAGGTGTACAGCATGCTGACGCCTTCGATGGGCTTCTGCCTGATGCCATCGACATAATCGGGAGGCTGAATGTGCGCGGCCTCGAGGATAGTGGGCACGATGTCAATCATGTGATGGAACTGATTGCGAATGCCGCCAGGATCGTCGATGTGCCCGGGCCAGGAAATCGCCATGCCCTGACGTACGCCGCCGAAGTGGGAAGCGATCTGCTTGGTCCAGGAGAATGGCGTGTCGAAGGCCTAAGCCCATGACACGGCCATGTGATTGTAGGTCTTGTCGGACCCCCAGGCGTCGTAGAAGTATTTGAGTTGAACGTCAACGGGAACGTCGACCTGGTTGAACATGGCGACTTCGTTTGGCGTGCCATTCAGAGTGCCTTCGGAACTGGTGCCATTGTCGCCTTCGATGTAGATGATTAGCGTGTTGTCGAGTTTGCCTTCGTCTTCGACTTCTTGAATCACGCGACCGATTTCGTGGTCGGTGTAGGCCGCATAGGCGGCGAACACGTCCACCTGGCGGAGAAACATTTTCTTTTCGTCAGGAGTGAGTTGATCCCAATGCTTTAGGAGGTCAGCGGGCCATGGAGACGGGTGGTGAGTTCCAGTGTGCGTCCACCCGGCGCGGCTTCCACGCCTCCAAGTTGCAAAAACCTTTTATGTGCTTTACAAGGGGGCAGTCTACCTACACGCCGCGAGTCTACCAGAAGTCTACCCGGAGCAAAACGCATTACGCGCACTTTTTCCAGAAATGAGAAATCGCCTGTGTTTTATTGGGAAAGAATGGTGCGCCCGGAGGGACTCGAACTCTCAACCTTCTGGTTCGTAGCTTGAGTGGGTCAAAACTAAATGCTTACTTTGGCGTCGCTTACGAACAAACCGCACCGTTCTAAACCTTCCCAGTTGTCCGTATGTCCGTAGCTGCGTCTCTTCTGCACTGTTTCAAGAACACAGGAGATCAACATGGCTCGCGCCTGCACGGTATGTAGACATCCTCAAAGAGCATCGATTGACAGTGCCGTTGTCGCTGGCGGCGCATTCGACGCAATTGAAGCGCAGTTTCACGTTTCACGATTCGCGCTCGCTCGGCATAAATCTCACGTCGTCGAACTTGTCGCACTCAGCTCAAAGGTGGAAAAAATCGCAAAAGCCGACAACCTCGTGGACGACATCCTTGAACTCACCCGGCATGCAGGGGAAATTCTCGAAGAGGCGCGCAAAGTGAAAGACCTGAAAACCGCACTCTCGGCCATTGGCACCCTGAAAAGCCTGCTCGAATTCCGCGCTCAAGTTTCCGGCGCATTGAAGCCGCACCAGACGAACAATTTGCACCTGCATTTGGGCGGGGAAAGAGGTTTGGATGACAAGCTCGAACAACTTATCGACAGAGCACGCTTATTCAAAATTGAACAGCGAGGAGAAGGAAAGACTCTACCGGCTTCTATTGGAGCGTGACTTCGGAGGCTTCGTCCGCGCTGCGTGGCCGATCCTAGAACCTCAGACGATATTTAGAGAGAATTGGCACCTGGATCTGCTCGCTGAATACTTGACGCTGGTACGCCGGCGGCAGATTCGACGGCTCATCATCAACGTCCCGCCGCGAACCGGCAAATCAAACCTAGTGACTGTCGGGTTTCCTTCGTGGGTTTGGACTCAAGAGCCGCACGCTAGGTTTATTTGCTCAGCTTACGCGGACAATCTGAGCATCAAGCACAGTCTAGACCGCCGCACTCTCATCGCTTCGCCCTGGTATCAATCGCTTTGGGGCAATCGCGTGAAGTTCGCAGTCGATCAAAACCTCAAGAGTGAATTCCAGAACGAAGCACGGGGCGTGATGGTCGCAACTTCTACCGGCGGGAGCGTAATCGGCAAAGGCGCAGACTACATCATCATCGATGATCCGCACAACCCTCTTCAGGTTCTTTCGGACACAGAGCGGGCGACGGCTCTGCGGTATTTCGATACTGCGCTCAGCACGCGCCTTGATGATCCTCAGACTGGCGCGATCGTTCTCGTGATGCAGCGACTCCACGAGGGCGATCTTACCGGGCATCTCTTGGCGAAGGAGGGGTGGGAACACGTTTGTATTCCGGCCGTTGCAGAACGCGATGAAGTATGGAATTTTCCAATTTCCGGTCGCACCTATGGCCGCAAAGAGGGCGAACTCCTCTGGCCGGCGCGATTGCCGATCGACGTTCTCGAACGATTCAAAAAGGACCTCGGTTCTTACGGATACGCAGGCCAATATCAGCAAAGGCCGAGCCCCGCGGAAGGCGGCATTCTGCAAAGGAATTGGTGGCGTCGGTACGACATCGTTCCAGAGCGTTTCGACCAAATTTTGCAAAGTTGGGATTTTGCGTTCAAGGACTCGAAGGATAGCGACTACGTTGTCGGACAAGTCTGGGGACGAGTCGGATCAAATAAGTATCTACTCGATCAGGTGCGCGGCAAATTCTCTTTCACGGCGTCCTTGGCGGCTATGCGTACGATGTCCCACCGTTGGCCGGCTGCGCACTTGAAGCTCGTAGAGGATAAGGCGAACGGCAGTGCCATCATCGACACGCTTCGCAACGAACTGTCAGGAATCGTAGCTACGCAGCCGCAAGGCTCCAAGGAAGCGAGAGCGCAAGCTGCCGCGCCCGATCTGGAAGCTGGAAACTACTGGCTGCCCAAAACCGGTGAGTGGGTTGAAGAGTTTATCGAGGAGTGCGCGATTTTTAATCACGGTGCGAACGATGATCAGGTAGATTGTTGGTCGCAAGCCGCAAGGCGATTCAGGACAACCACAACCGGAATTATTGAATACTATCGTCAGGAGGCGGCCAGGGTGAAGGGAGAACAAGTTCCCGAAGAAGTGCGCGCAATGTAGCGATTGCGCGCAAAGCCGTGCCAGTACCCACTTCTCCGGTGACGGGGTCTATCACGAGTTAGCTTGAGTTCGGAGACATTTTCTTCGTAAGCTGACACAATATCTGTGGGACTGTCATAACTCCTTATCTTGTGCTTTAGGACTCGGTATCGCTTAAGCGGCGAGCCGAGGTTACCAAATGGAAGTTCTTGACTTCATCCGTACCCATCTTCTGGCGCTGCCGCCATTAGCGAAATTCGCTGTTGCACTTGCCATCATTGTTGGTGCTCCGCCGCTCTCTCGACGGTTACGCCTTCCATCTGTAGTGGGCTTCTTGCTCGCCGGAATAGTGTTTGGGCCTCACGGACTCAGTCTTTTTGGAGAGCACAGGCCCATCGCAGATTTCTTTGCGGAACTGGGCAAGCTGCTGCTGATGTTCTTTGCCGGTCTTGAGATTGATCTCGCTCTCTTTCAAAAAGCAAGAAACAGATCGATAGTGTTCGGCCTTCTAACCACTATTTTGCCCCTGCTGCTGGGTACTGGTGTGGCGATGTTATTCCATTACCAGACTATTCCGGCATTTGTTATCGGGTCGCTGCTGGCGTCGCACACGCTCTTGGGTTTGCCGATCATAGCTCGACTGGGCGAAACCCGGATCGAGCCTGTAACAATCACGGTAGGCGCGACTGTAATTTCCGATACTCTATCACTCATTGTGTTCGCTATCTGCGTTTCAACCTTTCAGACGGGCTTTTCAGCGGCCTCTTTCGGTCGCCAAGTCGTAGAGATTGTCATTTTTGTTCCCTTGATTCTTTTTGGTGTGAGTGGTCTGGGAGCGTGGCTACTGAAAAGGGTGGAAAACGACGAGGACGCATATTTCATAGTCATGCTTGCGATCCTCGCGGTGGCCGGCCTTATCGCAGAAAGTATTAACCCTGCCGGGCATAGTTGGCGCTTTCCTCGCCGGCATGGCGGTCAATGCGGCCGTTCAGAGTAAACCCGCTAAAGAAAAACTAGAGTTTTTCGGGAACTCTCTTTTCATTCCCGTTTTTTTCGTCGTAACTGGGTTCCTGATCAATCCGATTAGTTTCTTTGGCACCATCGTTGATAATTATGCCTTGGTAATTTTCATTATCCTGGCGCTGCTTGTTGGAAAGGCGATCGCGTCGCAGATAGTGGGCAGGGCGTTCGCGTACACGTCGGCGGCAAGGAAAACGATGTGGGCGCTCACATTGCCACAGGTGGCTGCGACTCTGGCGGCTGCTCTTGTCGCTTACGATACTTACGATTCCGCGGGACAACGGCTCCTCGATGTCAAGATGATGAATGTGGTCCTCGTACTCATGTTTACTACTGCCATTCTTGGCCCCGTTTTGACCGAGCGTTTTGCTCCTCAAATGCTTCCCGAACTATCGGCGCCGGTGTGACGCCTCTCGCCGCCCGGCGGAAGGCCCCAGCTTAGTGCATGAATATTATTCTGCAGGTCAGGATGAGAACCTCGGGGCACACAATTAATAGGGATGAGCTGGCCCAATCTGTGGTGCACGGACCGGCTTGGCCATGCCATAAAAGACCGTAACCCCTTGCCCGCCGCAGCGTGTTGAAAGCGCCTCGTTGGGCTTACCGATACAACTGTCGATGTCCTGCCAGTTGTTGATCGCCCAGACGTTGCCTGCCGGATCGACGGCGATGTCGGTCTGCATCTGCAGGCCACCTCCCACGTAGCCGCCGGGAGGCGAGATTTGATCACCTGTTTTCATGCCGGGGGGACAATTCTCGGTGCGAACGCCGCAGAGTTGTACGATTGGACTGTTCGGTGCAGCGAAGTTGGAAATCCAGACGTTGTCGTTCCCATCTACAGCCGCAGCCCACGGTCCGGGGAGACCGCCACCCGTGAACGGTGAACCAGCATACGGGCTGCCGTCGGGTCGCAGGAGCGTGACGCTGCCACCTTTGGCTCCGCCTTTTTGCTCGGACATGGTCCTCGTCAAATAGTCAGAAGCCGCCTCGACACCGTAGAGCTTTAGACGTACTCCCATGTCGATCAGATGGGCCATTCCCAGTAGCCCACTGCCGAACCGTTCCGTTACCCAAACATTGCCTCGGCTGTCGATGGCAAGACCGCTACTGTTGAATCCAGCTTTGAAGTTCTCGGCCTTGGTCGGATCAGAGGCGGGGAAGCGAGTGACGTGGTCGATGCCGCTATTCGACACCCAGATCCGGTCTTGCTGGTCGATGCCAAGGTGAAATGGCGCACGAAACGACTTGCACGGCTCCGCGCTGTCGCCCTCACAAACGATCTGGCCCTTGCTCAGATCTCCCTTGGGGAAGTGGATGAGCTGACTCTTCGAGATGCACAGAGCCCATATGTCTCCACTGGGCGTGACGATGATCCCCTGCATCAGTCCGAGACGGCCATTGAAGGTGATGCTTCCCGGTGGCGTCAGTGGCTTGCCGTTCTTGTCGAATACCGTAATTGACTTGCTTCCATAGCTGGAGAGCCAGACTCGGTCGTTCGCGTCGATCGCGGCCCCAAACGTGCCGCCTTCCATACCATCGGCGGTGAAACCAGTGGTCATCGGCGAGAGTGGGCGGCCGTTCGGAGCGAACTTCGTTACGTTGCCCTGCCACAATATGTCCTGACCTTGCCAACCGACCGTCCAGTTGTCGCCGACCCAAAGGTTGCCCTCACTGTCGAACATGGCCTTGCCTCCCGCACGGAAACCGCCGCCGTCGAACTTCAATGGCAGCACCCATGCGCTCGGCGCAAAGTTCAGGTACGGCATGAACGGAACCGCACGCATATTCTTGCCGTGCGGAACTGGGTAGAAAGAATCGAGCAGCTCGAAGAGTCTTTCGGGCTTGTACCACGGATAGCGAGCAATCCACCCGGCCGCCGTCAACGTGTCTTTCGGTGCGTCACCCTTCGGAGACGCGGCTGCTGCGAAAAGCTTCTCGCACGCATCGGCCGTCACACGGGTGACGCAGCCGGCAAGCAGGTCGGCCAAGGTCGCGAAATTGGCCATTGTCGGCGTCTGGCCGCTGTTGAGCGGGTCTTGAATGGATGTACCCCAGCCACCAGTTTGAAGATCAACGAAGTTGGGTACGTTCCCGGCGGCGATGCGCAGACCGAGAGCGTGACCCTTGATTGCAATGCCATCCAAGAATTGCGCGTGAGTCCACACAGATGCCACGGTCGTGAACTCGTTGATGACGATCGTGGCCGGGGGATTGTTGCCAAGCACCGTAATCAATGTGATGGCCGGATTATCACCGCTGGGTTTGTTGGCCTTGGGCTCGCCACCGATAGCCAGCAGATAAAGACTGCTGTCGATGCCGTTTCCTTTGCCGCGAATTTCAAACCAGCCGTCATCACCAGTCTTCGTTTGAGCTAGCTGCCTGGGCACATCTACGCCCGCTTCCCACAACGTCACGGTCGATTTGGCGATCGGTTTACCCCCTCCAAGGACCTGACCTTTAATACTGTCTGCAGCCCAAGCCGAGTAATCCAACAAGAGGGCAGAGACTGCCAGCGCGGCGAGTGTCAGTTTTCGTACCATTTTTCTGAGGTTCATTTTCTTCTCCCTCATCGATCACGATTTGTGGCAGGAATTGGGCGCGACATGGCCCACTCATTTTTGAAGTCACACTGTCAAGAATCTTGGTGATATTGCCGCGATCAATCACGAGATGGAATTGGCAAAAGTGACAGTAAACCATTAGGACGATTTCGCGGGCCTGCAATCACGAACCGACGAATATCTTTGGGATGTCATTTTTGCCAATAGCATCGGTTCGGTGGCCGATACAGTATGGCCAGACTTTGCGGACCCTCAAGCATTCTATGGAGTGAATTGGACCCTCACAGTTAATTTCCGAGTGACGATCCTCATGCAGAACAGAGGAGGGACCCATGCGAGGCAATTCATGCCTTCTTATGGTAGCAACCTTCTTGTTATCCACTGTGCCACTCGCAGCACAAGACGCGCCTGTTGGCACGACCGGAACTCAGGTTGCCACGCAGGGAACGCCAGCGGCAGCGGAAAATTCTGATGCATTGCGGAAAGCGGCGCAGAATCCTGTGGCTAGCCTGATTAGCGTGCCATTTCAAAATAACAACAATTTCAACATAGGGCCGTACGATCGGACGCAGGACGTCTTAAACATTCAGCCTGTGTTGAGCAGTGGAATTTAATCACTCGCACGATTCTTCCAATTATCTGGCAACCGTATCCGGATGCACCGACGGGTGGCGAATACGGATTGGGTGACTTGAATCCCTCCTTTTTCCTCTCGCCCGGGAAACCCGGGAAGTTGATTTGGGGCGTGGGCCCGGCGCTTGTGATTCCAACGGCGACGAATACGATTCTGGGTCAAGGTAAATTCAGCATCGGCCCGTCGATTGTTTTGCTGGCGCAACCGGGGCACTGGACCTTGGGCGTGCTGGCAAACAATGTGTGGAGCGTAGCAGGGGATGGTAGCCGACCGGCGGTGAACCAGTTCCTGTTGCAATACTTCATAAATTACAACCTGAAGAA
>DASXIT010000004.1:0-14963 GCA_036497825.1 Candidatus Acidiferrum sp. | reverse complement strand
CATGTTTTCCTTCGTGGTCTCCATCTTCAACCGGCCCTGCGGATACAGCGGCGTCAGGTTGTCGAAGAATATTTTGCTGCGCGCTACTTCTGGATCTTCGAAGTTGACCGCTTCCACCTTGATCAACGCGAAGTACCGTTCGCCGTCTTTCGGCGGCCGCACCTGGCCGGAAACGGTGTCCCCGGTCCGTAGATCGAACTTGCGGATCTGCGACGGAGAAACGTAGATATCATCCGGCCCCGGCAAATAGTTGTACTCGGGAGCACGCAGGAAGCCGAAGCCGTCCGGCAGGCACTCCAGAACGCCTTCGGAGAAAATCAGGCCGTTCTTTTCCGTTTGTGCGCGGAGGATCTGGAAGATCAGCTCCTGTTTGCGCATGCCGCTGGCGCCGGGAATATTCAATTCCTTGGCGATCTTAGCCAGATCGGTGATATTTTTTTCTTTAAGCTCAGCGAGGCTGATGCTTATTTGATTATTGCCTTCTGTAGTCGTTTCTTTTGCCATAGTTCCTGACTTTATTTTTTGATTGATTGTAAAAATGACCTAAATCTATCCGGAATGCACTGCGTGGTGGTATACCATCTGGTCGAAAAAATCCGCCAGGAAGGGCAAACCAAACTGTCTGCAACCGGAAGCAGTTCCAGGTCTCGTGAAAGTAACAGCCCGCGGGTGCAGGCCGCACCTAGCCATCTGCCTAGTTGGTCAAACTCTTGTCTTTATCCGGGCCGGTGGCCAAAGCAGCTTCCGCTACGGGCGCCACACCAATGTGCTCCAATGGCACAATCGGCCGTTCCAGGGCAATCTGTAAAACTTCATCCATGGTTTCAACGAAGTGTAGTTTCAAACTGGAGAGAATCTCCTGGGGGATCTCTGCAAGGTCTTTCTCATTATCCTTCGGAAGCACCACTGTACGCAAGCCCATTCGATGGGCCGCCAACAGTTTTTCCTTCATGCCGCCAATGGGCAAAACCTTACCGCGAAGCGTGATCTCGCCGGTCATGGCCAGATCACAGCGAACCGGAATCTTGGTCAACGCGCTGACGATCGAAGTGCAGATCGTGATGCCCGCGGATGGGCCATCCTTCGGGATCGCGCCCTCGGGCACGTGCATGTGGATGTCGAGAGTGCGATAGAAATCTTTGTCGAGGCCGAGCGTGGCAGCGCGGGAGCGGATATAGCTCATTGCCGCTTGCGCGGATTCCTGCATGACGTCGCCGAGTTTCCCGGTGAGCGTCAGGCGACCTTTACCTTCCATCAGTGTGGCTTCAGTAGTGAGAACTGAACCGCCTACTTCCGTCCAAGCCAATCCGTTGGTGAGGCCAATTTCATTCTGCTTTTCCAGCCAGAACTCGCGGTACTTCAGCACACCAAGGAAATCATTTACATTGGCGGCGGTAATTTCGATTGTTGATTCGCCGCCATCGGTCACTACGCGGCGGGCCATTTTGCGCGAGATATTCTGAATTTCGCGCTCCAGATTGCGCACACCAGCTTCATGAGTGTAGTGCCGGATGATATGCAGCAAGCCTTCGTCGGTGAAGGTGAGATTCTTGTCGGTGAGGCCGGTGGCTTCCAGCGCGCGGCGAACCAGGAAGCGCTTGGCAATTTCCAATTTTTCCTGCTCGGTGTAGCCAGGGATGCGCAGAATTTCCATGCGGTCCTGAAGAGCTTGCGGAATCGTGTGCATCACGTTGGCAGTGCACACGAACATCACCTTGGAAAGATCATATTCCACGTCAAGATAGTGGTCGGTGAAGGAGTGATTCAGTTCCGGATCGAGCACTTCCATCAGCGCGGCAGACGGGTCGCCACGAAAATCGGTGGACATCTTATCCACTTCGTCGAGCACGAAGATCGGGTTCGTGGTGCCAGCCTTCTTCATCATCTGAATGATCTGGCCGGGAAGGGCACCGATGTAGGTACGGCGATGGCCGCGAATTTCCGCCTCATCGCGCACGCCGCCGAGGGAAACGCGGACAAATTTGCGTCCGGTAGCGTGACCAATTGACATGGCTAGTGAAGTTTTTCCGACGCCTGGAGGCCCAACGAAGCAAAGAATCGAACCCTTGGGATTCTTCACCAACTGGCGCACGGCCAGGAATTCCAGGATACGTTCTTTCACCTTTTCAAGGCCGTAGTGCTCTTTGTTCAGGATTTCTTCAGCGGCCTTGATGTCGCGAATCTCCTTGGAACGCTTCTTCCAGGGCACTGCTAGCAGCCAATCAATATAATTGCGGCTCACCGTGGATTCCGCAGACATCGGCGGCATTAGTTCCAGACGCTTCAATTCCGTGGTGGCTTTTTCGTGCACATCTTTCGGCATGCCCGCGGCGTCGATCTTCTTCTTCAGTTCTTCCGTTTCGTTCTTTTCACCGCGGCCCAATTCTTTCTGGATAGCTTTGAGCTTTTCGTTCAGGTAATACTCTTTTTGCGCCCGCTCCATCTGGCGCTTCACGCGGGTATTGATGTTGCGGTCGACATTCAGCTTTTCCAGCTCAATTTCGAGAATATCGGAGATGCGGTTCAGACGTTCGAGCGGATCAGCCGTTTCCAGCAAGTCCTGCTTCTCATCCACCGGCAACTGCAGGTTTGCCGCGATGGTATCGGAGAGGCGGGAAGGATCATCCACGCGAGCGGCAGCGATCATGGTGTCGTAATTCAGGCTCTGCGAGAGCTTGATGAATTGCTCATACAGGCCGGTGACTTTTGCAACTAACTGCTCAACCTGCGGACTGGTCTCCATCTTGGTGTTCAGCAAGCGGATGGTCGCGCGGAAAAAACCTTCGTCGGTGGTGATGGAAAGGGAGCGGGCCCGCTCTACGCCTTCCACCAATACCTTTATGTTGCCATCGGGTAACTTCACGCTTTGCACGATATTCGCAAGGGTTCCCACGGCATAAATTTCTTCAGGCTTGGGGTCATCGATAGACGCATCGTGTTGTGTAGAAAGAAAAATCTTCTTCTCGCCAGTCAAAGCCTCTTCGAGCGCACGAACGCTAGCTTCCCGGCCAACGATGAATGGCGTCATCTGTTGCGGAAAGATGACCATATCGCGCACCGGCATCATGGGTACGCGCTTCATTTCCTGTTTTTCGCGACTAAACATGAAGGCCCCTGAACAACCTTTCGACCCGGGAAAGAACCGTTAACCGGCCTTTTCGAGCAAACTCCAATTGATTTCGTGGCCGCGAACCATTTCGGCGGTAACCACGAAATCGCGCACCTTCCGTTGCATGGGAAGGTGGTACATCAATTCCAGCATGAGGTCTTCCAGGATCATACGCAAGCCGCGCGCGCCAACTTTGCGCGCAAGAGCCAACTCCGCCACGGTCTCCAGGGCATCGTCGGTAAAGCGCAGGCGCACATTCTCAAACTCAAACAAACGCTGGTATTGCTTGAGCAGCGCGTTTTTAGGCTCGGTTAGAATCTTGACCAGCGCACCCTTGTCCAGATCGCTCATCACGCCCGCAACTGGCAGGCGGCCTACAAACTCCGGAATCAAGCCATACTTAATCAAATCGGTTGGCTGCACCTGCTCCAGCAATTCCGTGTTGCGGCGTTGTGGAGTGGATGGCGCCGCTTCGGTGTGGAAGCCTAGCGAGCGTTTTCCAGCGCGGCGCTCAATGATCTTTTCGAGGCCAACAAACGCGCCACCGCAAATGAACAAAATATTGGTGGTATCGACGGGCGTAAATTCCTGGTGCGGATGCTTGCGGCCACCCTGCGGCGGCACATTCGCCAGAGTGCCTTCCAGAATCTTCAGCAGGGCTTGCTGAACGCCTTCGCCGCTGACGTCGCGGGTAATCGAGGGATTTTCGTCCTTCTTGGCAATCTTATCGATCTCGTCGATATAAATGATGCCTTGCTGGGCCTTTTGCACGTCGCCGTCGGCAGCCTGCAACAGCTTCAAAATAATGTTCTCGACGTCTTCACCAACATAGCCGGCTTCGGTCAGCGTGGTGGCGTCCACAATCGCGAACGGCACATCCAGCATCCGCGAGAGCGTTTGCGCCAGGAGCGTCTTTCCGGTTCCTGTCGGGCCGATCAGCAGAATATTGGACTTGCTCAGTTCCACTTCACCCGGTTGCTTGTTCAGGAAAATCCGCTTGTAGTGGTTATAGACGGCTACTGCGAGCTTCTTCTTGGTGCGGTCCTGCCCAATGACATAGCTGTCCAAAAATTGCTTGATCTCTGGCGGGCGGGGAAGCCTCTTGGCGGGCGCTGCAGCCTGCTCGCGCTTTTCGTCTTCCAGAATGGTTTGACAAACGCCCACGCACTCGTTGCAGATGTAGGCGCGCGGATAGTCGCTAGGCGAACTGATCAGCTTCTCTACCTGTTCTTGCGTCTTGTGGCAGAAAGAACAGCGAAGGGGCTCATCTGGGTTGTATTTTTTCACGTGGTTGCGGGCCTCGTCTCCGGGTTACACTCCGGCAGATAAATCCTATTCTAGGCCGAATTTTCTCCGATGCGAAGGAATTCTAATACACCCTGTGTGAAACAGGAACGCCTCCGTAAAGTAAGAAAAGGTTCGTTTGTTCCCCAAGCTATCCAATGATCGTCAGCAAGAATTTGAATGAAATAGTTTAGCGGTGCTTGTAGATAATTTCGTCGATCATTCCGTATTCTTTGGCCTGCTCGGGATTCATGATGTAATCCCGCTCCACATCCTTTTCGATGCGTTCTACCGGTTGCCCGGTGTGTTTGGCTAAGAGTTGGTTAATCGTCGTTCTCATCCGCAAGATTTCTTTCGCGTGTAGATCGATGTCGGTGGCTTGTCCACCCAGACCGCTCATCCACGGCTGGTGAATTAGAATTCTCGAATTTGGCAGCGAAAAGCGCTTCTTGGGCGCGCCGCCAACCAGCAATACTGCGGCAATTGAGGCAGCCTGGCCCACGCAAGTGGTGACCACGTCCGGCTTCACGAATTGCATCGTATCGTAAATCGCAAAACCCGCGGTGATCGAACCGCCCGGCGAGTTGATGTACAGCTGAATATCCTTTTCCGGATCTTCCGCCTGCAGAAATAGCATCTGCGCGGTGGCCAGGTTGGCAACATGGTCGTCAATCGGCGTGCCGATGAAGACGATGTGCTCCTTCAGCAAGCGCGAATAGATATCGTAGGCGCGCTCGCCCCGGCTGGTTTGCTCCACTACCATCGGAACTAGAGTCGTGGCGTGGTATTGCGGTTCGTCGTAGTTTTTCATGAGAGAAAGTGTGCTCGCAAATGCGGGGTTAATTTCAGTGTAAAGTTCAGGCTAAAGTTCACTTGGCGCTTGCCGCTGAAACTGTCTTGACGTTGGCATTCTGCGCAAGCCAGTCAAGTGTTTTGTCACTCCGCAGCTTCGCTCTCATCCTATCGAGCGTACCTTGTTTTGTCAAACCAGCGCGCAAAGCCTCTGGGGATTGCCCGCTGTGGCTGGCCATGTGTTCCAGTTCGTGTTGCAGCTCTTCTTCGGTCACATCGATCTTTTCTTCAGTGGCGATGCGGTCGACAACCAGTTCGGCCTTCACATCATCCTTGGCGCGGTCTTCCTGTTTACGCCGCAGGCTAACCCAATCCACGTTTACCGCACGCGGATCGACGCCCTGCTGTGCCAGGGAGCGAACTACCCGCTCCAGGCGTACATCCATTTGATGCTCAACGAGGGATTCAGGAACCGGGAAATCATGCTGCTTCACCAGTTCCGCCAATACCTTCTCGCGTTGTAAATCTTTCTGCCGGTGATCGCGTTCGTGCTCCAACCCCTCGCGCACCTTCTTCTTTAGCTCGTCCAGGGAAGTCGCATCGCTGACGTCTTTGGCAAACTCATCATTCATTTCCGGAAGTGTTTTTGTTTTTATGCCCAACACATCGACAGCGTAATGAAATGTTTTTCCGGCCAGTTTCGCGTCGGGATAATCCGCCGGATAAACAACGTCGAAATCCTTGTGGTCGCCAACGTTTGCACCGCGCAAATTCTCGTTGAACGGCGCCATGGTTTCTTCGGCGCCTACGTGGCACAGCACGCTTTCCGCATCCAGTGGCTCGCCTTCACCTTCCGGCGTGCCGTGGAGCTTCACCTGAACGTAATCACCGTCTTGAACTACGCGGCCTTCTACCGGAGTAAACGTAGCGGCGCGCTCGCGCATTTCTTCCAGGGTCTTGGTCACCGTTTCATCGGTAATGCCCATCTCGGGCATCTCGATGTCGAGCGACTTATAACTGGCAAGTGAAAATTCCGGAAGAACTTCAAAGCTCGCGCGGAACTTTACCGGCTGCCCTTCGTTGAACTCCAACTTATCCACTTGCGGCTGCGATACGGGGGTGAGCTTCTGCTCGGCAACGGCCTTCTCCACATGCTCCGGGACAAGTTTTTGCAGCACTTCGCCTTTAATATCTTCGGCGAAGCGCTTCTTGATCAGGGTGATGGGTGCTTTGCCGGGACGAAACCCGGGTACCCTCGCCATCTTGGCAAATTCCTTGGCAATTTTTTCGGTTTGCTTGGTTACTTCTTCGGCAGGGATCTCCAGATCCAGTTCTCTCCGGCAATTTGCTTCCGCCATCTCGTTTCTCCCTTAAATTTACTTCGTAGCGGTGGGTTTAGGCCGCCTCATCTAATGATGCCCTGACAAATCAAGTGTCCCGAGCGCACCAAAAATTCCTGCTGCTCGTCTACTTAGACTCCGCTCTGTCTGCGGAAATTAGAAGAAATCACCGGTGGTCAACTCGGCGAGCCACTAGAACAGCACAACTACAAAGTATAGGTTACCCCCCATCTTCGGTCAACGAACCAGAGGGAGATCACCAAACTCCCCCCTTTGCACAATTATGGCCCAGTGAACAAATTAGGTCGCAATAAGTGATACTGAAGCTTTGTAACCTGTGGTTATTCCACTTTTTCCATAGTGTGTTTATCAGAAATAATTCGCTGCAGATTCTCGATTTATCTCAATCCAGCCACACCAACGCCGACTGGACCGCGTTCAGGGTCACGGTATTTCATCCACGCTTCGCTGCTTCTCTCGTTTTGAACGGCTTAGAAGAGGTGTGGACTCGAGATTCGAAATGCTACGTTTTGAGCAGGAACTTGGGAGAGCCCCACGGGTAACGAGGATTCCAAAGTACTAGTCGCTTATACGACACGGACTATGGCACAAAAGCGGTAGATTCGAAACAATCGGACCAATTGAAATCTTATGTTACAGGATCGCTCCGGTGAATTTCAGCAGCCGGGATGTCCCTGCGACGACGGACCCAACGGCCCCAACAACAGTTAGAGGTCATCCGGGAAGTTATTGTGGAAAGGAATGGTCGTCTGTCAGGAATGTCACTCCCAACATGGACGCGTAAGTAAACGTGCTCCGACGCAAACACAGCAGGGCAGAAGGGTTCACGCTAGTGGAATTGCTGATCGCCATGGCTATATTCATGACGGTTATGGCGATTGCCATTCCTAATTTCATGGCTGCCATGGATGCGGCGCGGGTGGCTCGCGCGGTTGGCGACATCCATACTCTCGAAGACGAAATCAGTCTCTATCAAGTGATCAACTGAAACCTCCCCGATACCTTGTCACAGGTTGGCTATGGCGGATTTCTTGACCCTTGGGGAAATCCCTACGCGTACCTGAACCACGCGACGATGAAAGGGAATGGCCAGGCGCGAAAAGATAGGTTCCTCGTACCTCTTAACTCGGATTACGACCTGTACAGTGACGGAAAAGACGGCCAGAGCGCGTCGCCCCTGACAGCCAAATCAAGCCAAGACGACATCGTGAGAGCCAGCGACGGAAGCTACGTTGGACTGGCATCCCAATTTTGAAGCGAGCCAAAAAATAGTGAGACTTGAGATTCAATTTCTGCACAGCAGGCTGGCCAGGCGAACGTTTTGGCTCTTCGTGCTATGCGCTTTGGTTCCCATCACCGCATTGGCGATTTTTTCGCTCTTTAACGTTACGCGCCAACTGAAAGAACAAAACCTTCGCGAGTTGCATCAAGTTAGCCGCGAAGAGGCCATCAATATCTACGGACGGCTGAGTTTTCTGGAAGCAAACTTGAAACTGGTTGCACTAACAGTCCGCGACGACCCGGCAAAATTGTCCGCAAAAAGCGGGGGATTGTCGGTCGAGCCGAATGCGCAGTTGGCGACTCAATTTGTAACAATTGACCTGGTGAAGCTAGATGGTAAGCGGGAAAAGCTTTTCGGTACGAACGCCCTGAACGTTGAATATACGGCTGAGGAGCAGCAGGCTCTGCGCTCGGGACGTAATGTGCTCTCCACGATTGGTTGCGACAAACTAACACTCTGCGTATTGGTTAGCAGAGTAATGGATCTGGATCGTCCCGAAGCGGGGATTCTAGTGGGCGAGGTTCGCTCCGATTACCTTTGGGACGTGGCAAATCTGCGAGAACCGCTGGATATCTGCGTCCTGAACCCATCCGGGCAGCGGCTGTTCTGTTCGGGAGAAATTCCAGAACGTTTTCCCGACGAAGTTACGCGGAGGTTTTCCGGGCAATATGAATGGAAGAGCGATAAACGCGAGTACCTAGCAAGCTACTGGAATTTGCCCCTGCAGTCGTTCAGTTCCTCGAGTCACTGGACGATCGTCAGCAGTGAGGCGCAACCTGACCTGCTGGCACCGCTCGCCCACTTCCGAAACAGCTTTCTGCTGGTCTTTCTTTTGGCGTTCTGGATCGTTGTGTTTCTCAGCCTCGTGCAAATCCGGAGAAGCCTGATTCCGCTTGGCAAGCTGAAGGAAGGTACACGTGGAATATCGCGTGGAGAATTTCAAACCCGAGTGGCGATCACAAGCGGAGATGAATTTGAAGAACTGGCAGGTTCATTCAACTCCATGGCCGGTCGAATTGAAAGACAGTTGAAAGCGCTTGAGATGGTCAGCGATATCGATCGAGCGGTGTTATCGGCTTGGGACCTGCCGCGAATTGTGAACACGGTGTGCTCCCGCTTGCGAGACATACTGCCGCACGACATGGTTACCGTGAGCTTGTTTGAGGCTAGCGGAGAGCGGGAAGTGGTGACCCACGTATTCACTCCCGGGGGAAATAGTCCTGAGCTTACGGAGACCATTTGCCTGAGTTCAGCTGAGATGGAAAAGCTTCAAACGAACAAAGAGGTTTACACTTTCACGCTTAACGGGAATAAACAAGAGTATTTGAGGCCGCTACGCGAACGGGGAATTAAGCATTGTCTGACGATTCCAGTGGTTACCGGACGGGGACAATCAGCCATCTTCACCTTGGGACATCTAAGCACGTCTGTTTGGAGCCAAGAAGATGAAGAACGAGGACGGCACCTCGCGGACCAGATCGCGGTAGCCTTTTCCAATTCCCAGCTGGTGACAGATCTCGAACAGTTGCAATGGGGTACGCTGACAGCGCTTGCCCGGGCGATCGACGCCAAGTCGCCATGGACGCTAGGACATTCCGAACGGGTTACGGCATCGGCCATCAAAATCGCGAAGGCAATGGGGCTGCCTCCCAAAGAAATCACAATTATCCGGAGAGGTGGGTTGGTACATGACATCGGCAAAATCGGTGTGTCAGCAGAAATTATTGATAAACCGGGAAAGTTGACGGCTGAAGAAATGACCTTGATGCGCGAGCACGTAAACATCGGCGTCCGGATTTTGCGGCCGATACCTATGCTGGGCGAATCGATGTCCATCGTGGCGCAGCACCATGAGTGGGTGAATGGCGAGGGATATCCCAATAAGCTCGCTGGCGATGAGATTACATTGCATGCCCGGATATTTGCGGTTGCTGATTGTTTTGATGCGCTGATTTCGGATCGTCCGTATCGCGCGGGTATGCCTATTGAACGCGTGATGCAGATTCTCGAGGACGGTTCCGGAAAGCAGTTCGATCCAGAGGTCTTGGTGGTGTTCCGCGCGATTCCGAACAAAGAGGAAGTGCTGACAGAAAACGACGATATGTTTGGAGCCCTGGTGGGCGTGAAGTGATCCGAATTTGGGGAAGGACGTCGGTCATTCTGGCGTAAGGAGAGGAACGATGAAGCGATCCGCTAAAATAGCGATGGCCAGCGTGCTGGTTGGCTGTGCAGTTCTCCTATTGGCGCTGTATTGGCACCCGCAGAAGAGAGATGTGCCGGATAAACTTCTTGGCCAGTGGCACACCGCGGACGTCAATTACGCGGACCGTTACTTTGAGATCAGACACATGAGCATCAGTTTCACCGTGGGAGGTGGAACTGCCAACACGGGATCGATCAAGGAGCTTAAATCGGTTCAGGAAGGTCATCGCACACTCTACACGCTTGTCTATGAGTTGGATGGAACCAATAACGAGATGTCCTTTTACTATGAAACTGTAAAACAAGGTGTTGGAGTTATTCGCTTCAAAAATCAGCAAATCGTAATCTGGATAAAAAGCGAAAGTATTTAGCTAATGGTCGCAAGTTCGTTCGTATCAATTGCGATGGCAAGCCGAAAAAATGCAATCATGAGGATGAATTTTTACACACGCGCAGATTGCTCAAACAATGCCGATGCAACTTTCGGCGGCCACCGACTGTGCCATCTTCATTACTACGAGTTGGTGTCTAGGCAAATCACTGAATATTGTGCGCGACCATGTGAGTACGGGTCGCGCGCAGTTGCTGTATATTATTGCTTAGCTCGTCCATAGTGCAGGCCGTGTGCTGCTGTTTCAAGTAACTCAAAAAATCGTGACTGGAAAGCGTGGCAAGAAGTCTTAGTGAAAGTTCCTTGCTGTCCTGTGGCAGGAGCCATGCCCGGGCAGGTTCGGAATTTCCCTCCATTTTTATTTAACTTATCGTTCAAATAAATCGTCCAACATTGTGATAGCTAAAGTTTACTGGCCTCGTACCGGCCTGCCGGGAGAGTATCTTATGACTGCAACAGATCCCGCACGCGCAACACAACCCGTGCGCTTGGTAATTGCCGATGTCGATGGCACCCTGGTCACCCAGGATAAAGTGCTTACTCCGCGCGCCGTTCAGGCGGTTTTCCGCCTGCGCGCTGCGAACATCAAATTTGCCATCACCAGTGGCCGACCACCTCGCGGAATGGCCATGCTCATCGACCCGCTGAAACTTGATGAACCCATTGCAGCGTTCAACGGCGGCGTTTTGATTCAACCCGATTTGAGCACGGTGGTAAGCCAGAATTTCCTGGCACCCGCGGTGGTGTCGCAAGTCATTAAGTTGATTCAAGACCACAAGCTCGATGTGTGGCTGTACACCGACAAGGACTGGTTTGTGCGCGACGTCAATGCTCCCCACGTGGCACGCGAACAGTGGACCGTAAAATTCCCGCCCGCCATCACAGCGAACATTGAAAAGCTGACGGATCGCGTCGCAAAAGTGGTTGGGGTCAGCGACGACTTGGAAGCCGTCAAGCGCTGCGAAAAAGATGTTCAGGACGCATGCGGTTCCCACGCTTCGGCTGCCCGGTCTCAGCCTTACTATCTGGACGTGACTCACCCGAAAGCGAACAAAGGCGAAGTTGTGCTCACGTTGTCGACACTGCTGAGCGTCCCAGCCGAGGCGATCGCCACCATAGGAGATATGCCCAACGACGTTTTGATGTTCAAGAAGAGCGGAATCAGCATTGCGATGGGCAATGCCAGCGAGGAAGTGCAGAAGTCCGCAACATATATTACGACGCCCAATGAGCAGGAAGGCTTCGCCAACGCGATGGAAAAATTCATCCTTAACAAATAAGGTGCACTACTTGCTAGGTTTTCGAGCCACGTTGCGATAATCTCAATATTGCAAGCTTGTTCCCTTCTCGAAGAAGGATGGAGGAATTCTTAATGAAAGCTATACTTCGTTTTTTTGCAGTTGCAGCTCTGCTGGTTTCGGGTGTGCGCGCTGCGGATGATGTGGTTTCCGCTGTCCATGGCGTAGTTACGAAGACAGATGCTACAACCAAGACTATTGTTGTGAAAACCGCAGATGGAACAGAACAGACCTTTCACTGGGTGGGCAGCACCACCGTAAAGGGAGCCGATGCTACGGCTGACGCTTCCAAGGACACCTTCAAGGGTGTCAAGGAAGGTTCTGAAGTTGTCGTGCACTACACCGTTAAGGGCACGGAAAAGACCGGCGTGGAAATTGACAAGATCGGCAAAGATGGCTTGAAGTCGATCGACGGCACCGTGACCAAGGTTGGCGATGGTGGCAAGACTGTTGTTGTGAAGTCTGCTGATGGCACCGAACATACGTTTAAAGTTGCAGGACAAGACACGGCGGCCGCTGCCACGGAAATTGGCAAAGGCGCGGATAAGACAGGTAAAGTCACGGTCTATTACACGGAGCAAGGTGGGAAGAAAATTGCTCACTTCTTCCAAAAGCTCTAATTAAGACTCGAAAGCTTTCAGAATGAAAAAGGGCCGGAGTCCGGCCTTTTTCTTTTGCTTGTTCGCAAGAGTCGAATTTTTTTCATCTCTTGCTATGGGACGATCTTTACTTCTCCCACGTGTAGTTCCTTCAGTTTTGGTTCAATGACGGCACGATCCCCCACGGCAACGATGATCATGGCATCGGGATGGAGATACTGCTTGGCGACGCGTAACGTCTCCGCCGAATTTACCTTAGCAATTTCCTCAGGCAAATCGCGATAATAGCCCAGCGGTAAACCAAACACCGATTGCAATCCAATGGTCGACGCCGTAGCTTCCACGGTTTCAAAATTTGCCACCAGTGACTTGGAAAAGGAGTCTTTCGCTTTTGCGAGTTCATCGCCACTCAATTCCGACTCGCGAATCTTCTTGATCTCCTTCATCAATTCCTGGGCGGCAGGCGCGGTGACATCCGTACGAATTCCTCCGCCGGCAACGAATGGCCCCACTCCACGACGAAATTGAAACGCGGAATATGCCCCATAAGTGTAGCCGTGCTCCTCACGCAGATTCATATTGATCCGGCTGGAGAACAATCCTCCGAGCGCGGTATTCATCACTTCCAGTGGCACAAAGTCCGGCGTGTTCCGGCTAGCTCCCAAACTTGCCAGCGACAAATAGGTTTGCGGCGCCCCGGGCTTGTCCACAATGTAGCTCGTTGGCACGGGAGCTGCCGGGGTCGGTGGCGCCTTGGTGGTAAAGGCTGGACCAGTCCAACCGCCAAAATACTTGTTTGCCAATTCCGTCAGCGCGGTTTCCGAAAGGTCTCCTGCTACCGCCAGAAATGCATTCGATGGCACATATCCTTGCTTCCAGAACGCCAGCATGTCATCGCGGGTAATCGATTTGTTCGAAGCTACTGTCCCAAGAACGGAAAATCCGTAGGGACTGTCTGGATACAAGGCGTGATCCGCGGTTCGGTAGGCAATTGCACCGGCATCATCGTCTTCCTGCAAGACTGCGGTGACCCTGCGGCTCCGCAAACGCTCGATTTCTTTCGGATCAAACGCAGGATGCAGCGTTGCATCGGCAAGCAGATCAAAGCCAGCTGACGCGTTCCACGTTAAGGCAGACAATTCCAGGAAAGCGCTGCTGTACCCGGCTTCCGATCCGAGCGTGGCGCCAATCTGATCGGTGTCGTCGGAAAATTGCATGGATGAACGCGTTGCTGTTCCCTCATTCAACATATTCGCCGTGAAGCTTGACAAGCCGGGCTTATCCAAGGGATTCAACTCGCTTCCGCTCAAGGTGAACATGGTCGCAGATACTAGCGGCAAGTTATGCCGCTCAACCAGCAATACGGTTAGGCCATTCGCCAGCTTCACCTGTTTTGCTACCGGCAAGCTGAACTTTGGCGATGGGCCTGGTTTTGGAGGAGCCGCTCGCCACGCTTCGTCTGCCATTGCAGCTTTGCTGGGTCCGGCCACGGCGGCCTGCTTCTTATTTTCTTCCTCCGTTGTCTTGGGCACGTCGGTGACGACTTTTTCGCCGGGCACGCCATACACTACGGCGCGCGCGCTATTCTTAAACGTGGTTTTTATCGCTTCGTTCACCTCGACGGGCGTTACGGCATCGTATCGCGCAATATCCTGGGTAAAATAATCGGGTGTTCCGGCATAAAAATTGTAGTAGTTCAACCGGTTCGCTACTCCGTTGGTCCGTTGCAGGCTGCGCACCAAAGATGTTTCCGTAACGTTTCGCGCGCGATTCAATTCGGCCGAAGTCACTCCGTCTGCTCGCAACTTCTCCAGCTCAGCATCAATCGCCTTTTCCAGGTCTTCCAGTTTGATGCCGGGCTTGGCGGTCACCTGAAGATCGAATATCGAGCCCAGCTTTGTGCCTTGAATCTCGGCCGAAACATCTTGGGCGATTTCTTTGTCATAGACCAGGGACTTGTACAGACGACTGCTTTTTCCGCCTGCCAGAATCTGCGCGAACAGCTCGCATTCCACATCTCCTGGCTTAAATACTGGCGGGGTAATCCATCCCATGTAAATGCGCGGCAATTGGACTTGATCTGTCACTATCGTCCGCACTTCTTTTGCGATTGGCGGGGTGTTTACCGTGATTTTTGGAACCGGCGGCCCTTGGGGAATCGTTCCAAAATACTTTCCGATCATCGCCTTTGTACTTTGCTTGTCGAAATCTCCCGCGATGGCAATGGTCGCGTTGTTTGGCGTGTAGTACTGCCGAAAGAATTCGCGAATGTCTTCCAGCTTTGCGGCTTCCACATCAGCGTGCGAGCCGATCACGTCCGGATAATAAGGATGATCCTTCGGGAAGAGGCTATGCATCAGTCCCTCTTCTACTAGCCCATATGGAGTATTCTCCGTGGACTGCCGGCGCTCGTTGCGCACCACATCGCGCTGATTCGCTAAATTCTGGATATCCAGCTTGCCAAGCAAGTAGCCCATGCGATCGCTCTCGAGCCACAAGACCAAGTCGAGCTGATTCGAGGGAACTGTTTCATAATAATTCGTGCGATCGAAATCGGTGGTGCCATTGATGTCCGTCGCGCCAGCCGCTTCCAAATAAGCAAAGTGCGCCTTGGCGCCAACGTGTTGTGAGCCTTCGAACATCAT
>DASXIT010000003.1:0-3931 GCA_036497825.1 Candidatus Acidiferrum sp. | reverse complement strand
CGACCTTGATTCCCTGAGAGATCTTTATCACAACCAGCTGCGCATGTTGCTTTCCACCGAGCAACAAATTACCGAAGCGCTGCCCACCATGATTGAAAAAGCGACTGACGTTCAACTGAAGCAGGCTTTTCAATCTCACCTGCAGGAAACCCGCGTCCATGTAACCAGGTTGCAGGATATTCTTAGGGAAGAACATGGCGAAGCCGATCCGATAAAATGCAAGGTGCTCTCAGCTCTTGTATCTGAAGCCGAGGACATGATTAAGGACGCAACAGACTCGTCGGTCCGCGACGTTGCTTTGATCGCCGCCGCGCAGCGCGTGGAGCATTATGAAATTGCGTCATACGGGGCAGTCCGCCGCTGGGCGCAGATTCTTGGCGAAGCAGAGCAGGCGTCTTTGCTGAACCAGACCATTCAGGAAGAAGGCCATGCCGATCATCTGCTCACTTCCATTTCTGATCGAGTCAACGTGGAAGCTGATAAGGCGGCTTAGTTGTCTGGCAATTAAAGCACCAGGAGGGACCAAGATGGTGATTGGTCCCTTTTTTGTCGAATGACAAAATGACCTATAGCGCGGGCAACGCTAGGATAAAAGAAGAAGGAATTGGGGTGGGTAGTGGGGGTCGAACCTGCCTCGAAACGTAAATTCAAAGACATACAAAGCACGGATGGCGATTTAAATACATAGAAAGTAGTATAAGGCAGTGTTATTGGATCGCAAATGGATCGCGGATTTTGAGGGACAAGTTCTAAGTTTTGGCCATCATCCCCAACCCCAAAATCCGCCCCTATTGACCTGTTGATAGTGATCAAATTCAAAAGATCGATTGACTTTGAAACAACCAAAGCTGCTGAAAGTGGCTCATAGAAATGCGGTCTGGGCTTTTTATTCCCTTATACCGCCCAGGGCCGCAGAAAGGCGGGTCGAAGATGACACGCAAGAAACAGCAGCACTATGAAGGGCTCTATATTTTCGTTCGGATAATGGTTGCAATCGCAACTATTGTTCGGTCGATATCGAGCTTTCTAAAATAACAATGCATTAATACTCAGACATCATCGTCTGAACCGAGCCTCGGTTTTTCTGACCGGGGCTTTCTTTTGATTTTCAAATCAGAATATGAGGTTGTACGGTGCTTCCTTAGTCACGATCCATAAAATCGCTTGGCCCGGAGGAAAAGTCATGCATATCTTGGTGGCGTCTCTACCTGCTCTCGCCATGTAATGTTCGATGCGTCCAATGGACTATGCAGAGCGGATACTGTGTTGAAGGGAAAGAAGAAGTGACCACCCTGGTGCTGATGAGTCACACTTATGTTGGCTTTTGATATTGCTTCGATTCAATGTTCCACATTTGGACAGTTTCTGTGGAGAGTCCTATGGCAAGATGAATCGGTTCCAACGGGCGAACGTTCCGATCACCAACTCCCATCTCGTTCGGGTTGGTCGATCTCGCTCAGCCTAGCCACCGAGTCACAGGAGCATTGTCAAAAGCTCGACTCGACACCGCCAATCGAATGAAACGAGCGGTGCGGGGGCACCGGTGGCGTCCCATGACGATGCTTGTATCTCAACATCCGATCCAGGCTGTGGCGTGTTCACGAGAGCGTGCCTGACCGTGACAAAGCACGGTGTAGTCGCTAAAGGTGTAGCAACAACGTTTATGGCCTCGCCAAACCGGTCGCCTGCATGACACATAAAGCTGGTGAGCCGAAAACCTAACTTGCCGTCAGTTCCTGTAGATGCGACGCCACTGACGTCGAGTAGCCTATTCCCGTAGCACAGGTTGGGCCTCACCACAATCGTGTTTTGCACTGTAATGGTGCCGTTGTCGGCGATGGTCGAAGAGGCAACCACCTGAGTGAATCTAATTCGCTCAAACTCATCTGGGGAAAGTTATGGCCAAGAATTGCTTCTAGGTGCTTGTGAATCTCTGGTTTGCTCAACATGGCTTACTCCTTATGCTTACCAAGCCTCGCAGCAAACATTCCGATTATCGATGCTAGGTAAACCGGAATCCTATTTAAAGCCAGTCTACACCCGCTATACAGTACTCGGGGCAAGATTCCAGCAGCTGAATAGCTCAAGGTAGACGGGCTTTGCGGATACCGCACTCGACTGCGCGATGCCACTTGGGCCGCACTGACCAGGAGAGGAATGTGCTCAGCCCGACGACAAGGAGAATTCCGCGCGGCGGATATGGCCGGGGCGCTTCAGTCAATGTCTGCTTCACGCTGACGGTAACGGGAATGCCTGAGGGTCAGACGGCTGAAAAGACTACTTCTCGCAACCGCGTTAGTGACTCTCTGATTGTGGGGGCCGCTCCGTGAGAATTTGGGAAATCGAATCATTCCAGCCGCTTGGGAGCTTGGCCGCTTTCCAGTTTTGTGACTGAACCAATGCGTTGCTGATGTGACGCATAGACTTAGCGGAGAACGGAACATCAGAAGCGACGGGCAATTTGACGACTACCTTAAGCCCTTCCTGGGCGACCAGCATGATATCGCCGTTATATCTAAATGGAAGTTGGTCGCGCAACTTGAATAGATTAGCGGTCTTCACTTTTGCAACAGCATACGAACTTAGTTTCGAGAAATCCGTTCCGCTCAATATGGCTTTTCCAAACTGCGGTATCGTAATCATAGGTTCAGGCGGTTGCTTATCTTCTTCATCCCATGCCATGGCATAACAAACTCCAATAAGCGCGTTTTCGTCAAAAGTCGCCCGGCTCAAATCGGCGCGGGAGAAGTTAGGAGGCTCAACCAAGTTGTATCTCAAAAAGGCTTTAGCGAGATAATTCTTCTGCCATGAATCAGTGAAATGTGCCCCTGTCAGATCGGCGCTCGTAAAATCTGAACTCAACAAATCGGCGCTATCGAAGAACGATCCACGCAGTCTCATTCCTTTGAAGTTTGCCTCCTTCAAAAGTGATTTTTCGAAATGAACTCCTGATAAATCGGCTCTTGTACTGGCAAAATCGCAAGCAACACAATAAATATCCACAAGATTTGTGGTTCTCGCTCCTTGCCCAAGAAGCAAGATAATGGCATTGCTCGTCGCATAAATTCTGCCAAGTTCTGCCTCCGAAAGCTGAAAATGGGAAGGAGTCAATGTGTCGTAAAACTCTGCCGCGTTCTGAAACCGTCCCCGCCACCCGAAAAGCAGTGTTCGATTTCTTTCCACTACCGTTCGAAGAGCTTCGTCCAAAAGCGTCTGCCCTATTTCGTCACGTCTTAGCCTTGAAATTGTGTCCAGCAATGCACTCCGGACAGCCATGTCTGGCTCCAGTGCAGTCGCGTCCACTAAATGGCGGACAATAGCACTCTTACGATCCTCATTGGTGTTTTTGGAAGAAAACAAAGCAGAAAATAAATCGGTCCATGAGCGA
Organism: Candidatus Acidiferrum sp.; assembly: GCA_036497825.1. Lineage (GTDB taxonomy): Bacteria > Acidobacteriota > Terriglobia > Acidiferrales > UBA7541 > Acidiferrum. Next base: position 543 of record DASXIT010000003.1, on the reverse strand, counting down.
CTCGGAGTTTTGTAGGTAAGAAAAGCCTCAAGAGAGACGATTCCTGTAAGCCGCTCGCCTGCCTTATCGCTGCCCAGACGGGTGACTGCTCTGTCAAAGGCTTCCCTATCGCGGGCTACGTGTTCTTCACGAAGCTGATCGAAGCCGGTCGCTATTGTCCAAACAAACGCCAAGATTGCGATGGGAGCCGTGAGCGCCTTTAACCATTCGAGAAAGCGAAATTGTGCAGATAACTGCTGCCGCAAGACTTGAGTCTCTAGCCGCAGCTTCTCTAAAGAAGCTTCCTTCTGCTCGTCAACAGTTGGCGGTACAGCTTCAGCGGATTCAGCCTCATTCCCAGGCATACTTCGTTCCCTGACGATCTAGAAGGGGGAGGATTAAGAAAAGCAACTCTGAGTCAAACAATCCTCTATCAAGATATCATTTGCTGGAAAGATCGAATATGAGAAGGAAGACCCAAGCTACTCTGGTCCTACTTGCTCAATGCATTCCAATGACTCTAGAAGGATAGACCGGCAAGGAAGTGATGTTCGCCTGGCAATA
>DASXIT010000002.1:0-45862 GCA_036497825.1 Candidatus Acidiferrum sp. | reverse complement strand
GTGGCGAGGGGATTGTCACCCGAAGAAGCAGCGCGCGCGATTCATGCGCCAATGGAAACTGCCCGCCGCGATACCGTGCGGATGTTGCTCAGTTCCATGACTCATTACAGCCCGCAAGAAGGCGAAACTCCGCAGGGATATTTACTTCGTCTCTCACAAACCTTGATTTTGGAGTTCATGGGTTCGGAATTTGCAGCAGGGAATTTGCTGCCGATCGCGGCGCGCCCCATGTTGAATCAGTTTGCCGAGGTCTTGGTAACTTCCGGGGAATATCAAGGGCCTCACTCTTCGCAACATTTGTCTTCCCTGGCAATGGCTTGGGCCGGCGATGCTTACCGCGAACAAATTATTGAGCGCTTCTGGCAGGAATTGCCGCCTCGCGAAAAATCGGCGGTCTTGCGCGGCCAGGAAATCTGGTGTGTGCCAATTACTGCGATTCGCCAAACACTTCGCCAGCTCGTGGATACCGGTGCGGATGCGCCACGCCGCGAGGCTCGCGCCATTTTGTTGAACTATGCGCGGCGCTTGGAGCTCCCGGAAGGCTCCGCGAGGCGCACCGTCGCGGCGGGCTTGGGAGAGTTGACCTCACTGCTCGAATCGCTCTGGCCCAATCAATTGCCGGAAGAACTTAGTCGCGGCACCTTAACCTCCCTGGCAAAAGAGACCATGCCGGAAACTACCGCGCTACTGGCCTCGTTCCTGGAAACACTGGGACGCATCGCCGTCATGCGTGGCGATTTCGCCGGCTTCGAAAACATTTTGATTGGCCTGGAACGCGTGCCGCGCGATGCCGAACACGAGCACATCACGGCCCTCGGGCACCGCTTGATCGCCAACGATCGCTGGATGCTAATGGTTGATGCCGCTCTGGCGAATCGCGCACTGGACCCAGCTTTGCCACGGTTGTTGCAACGGGATCCTGATCGCTTGCTCGACCGTTTGACGCTTTTGCTGACCGATCAACGCGGCCCGGAAATGGTTCCCGCCATGGCGCGGTTGCTCCGCTCGATCGGAGTGCCCGCGCTGACGGTTCTTGAAACACGACTCTTCGAAGCGCGCCGCCAACGCGTCAGTGCCGCAATCAAATTGCTTGCCGCTGCCGATCCAGACCGATTGTTGCGTGGATTGACTCGCGCGATGGCCAGTTGGGAATGGAATCTGCAAGATCTGGCGGTTAGCGAACTTGCGCGACCTGCCAATTCCGCGTCTGCGCAAAGCACCGCGTTTGTTTTTTCTGCAATTTTAGCTGACGCCCATCCCCTGGTCGTACCCATGATGATCGATCAGATTGGCATCGGCCAGGAAGCCACCGCGGTCCCTATGCTGATGGAAATTGCTGCCGGAGAACATGAAACGCTCCGCGATCAATTCGTGCGCATTAAGGCAATCGAAGGCCTCGGGCGTCTACGCGCCTCTGAAGCTCTCGAATTGCTCCGTCAATTGGCGGGGCAGCGCGAAGGACTTACGTTTGTGGAACCCGGTGGTTTGCGTACTGCCGCCGAAGATGCGTTGGCAATGATGGAGGAAGGCCCAACATCAGCCAGAGCCCGCGCCGCTTTCGAATCCCAGGCGCCCTCCATGGGAAATTTTGTTGTGCCTCGGCGTTATACGCGCATCCCGCTGGATTCCCCATTGCGTGCCAACATTTCCGGAGCACAAATGTCCATGGCTCGTGTGAAGACCATCAGTCTCGGCGGCGCTTATCTGGAAGCTCCCAATCATCTGAATATCGGTGATTCCATTCAATTGGAAATTCGCTCCGGACTTCGCAAAATTCATTTCACCGCCGTGGTCCGCAATGTCGGGCCAGACGGCACCGGTGTTGAGTTTGTCCACATGAAGGACGAAGACCGCGATCGTTTACGGAAATTAGTCCGCAAACATCTCTAGTGTTTGTAGGGACCGCCTTCTGAGGCGGTCCGCGTATTCATTGATCCCTTTGGTCACTCTGAGCCTCGCCATTAGCCAAATCTATTTTGAAATTTCCCTGCCGAACATGTACTCTTACCGAAAACCAGCATCTTCCGCGTGTCGAGGCTATGACGGGTTGAGCACTTTTATTTGTATCTTCCACTCAACTTGCTCTTGAGCAGTTTACAGTTGCAAAGGCACGCGCATTACAGTACAAGCCAGCAATATAGTTCATCAGCAAGCCACGAACCGGCGAGGCAAACTCGCCACCGCTAGGGGTAGCGGGCCGTGGCCGGACCTTCAAGGAGGGTGGATATGCACCGCAGGCAGGGGTTGTTTGCGTTCGTGGTTCTATGTTTGATGCTGTTGATTTGTATTCCTACCGCGTGGAGTCAGGCGAATACGGCTACACTCTCCGGGGTTATCACCGACCCGCAAGGCTTGGCAGTTGCCGGTGCTAAAGTCACCGCCACAAGTTTGGCCACGAACTCTGAAAAAACCACCACCACTGATGACGGAGGCCACTATACATTGGCTTCTCTGCCCCCCGGCTTGTACAGGCTGCGCATCGAAGGTGGCTCTAATTTTGCTCCGTACGAGAATGCATCGGTAAAGGTCACAGTCGGCGAGGAAGCAACCCTCAACGTAAGACTGAGTCTCGGCACCCAGACCCAGGTGGTCACGGTCACCACCGAAAGCGCAGCCATTGAGACCACTCGATCCGAGAGCGCGCAAACCGTCGAGCAGCGCCAAATCAATAATCTGCCAATCAACGGACGCAGCTACATCAATTTTACTCTTACCAATTCACAGACCACTCGCGACGTTTCTCCCACCATTGGCCCCGCTCCCAATAGCGGCCTCAATATTAGCGGCGCGCGTGGCCGCTCCAACATGGTCAGCGTCGATGGCGCCGATGCCGTCGACAACTCCGTGAATGGAATTCGTTCCACCGTCTCTCAGGAAGCGGTGCAGGAATTCCAGATGATTCTCAGCAATTACAACGCGGAATATGGCCGCGCGACTGGTGGCGTCGTCAACATCGTCACCAAGAGTGGTTCGAATGAGTTCCACGGCGATGTTTTCGGGTACCTGCGCAACACTGCGTTTCAAGCCCGCAACCCTTTTTCCGGAGAAGTGAACTCCGCGGGCGATCTTGTTCCTGTGAAGCAATCCTATACTCGCGTACAAACCGGCGCGACACTTGGTGGCGCTCTGAAAAAGGACAAGACTTTTTATTTCTTCTCTTATGAATATACCCAGCGCGAAGAAGCGGGCTTTTCCAGCATTGGCGTTGGCCAGTTCGGTCTAACCACCGGCAATATTCCCTGCATTGCCAATCCTTCAACGGGCACGCCCATTCCACTCAGCATGACCCCCTCGCAGCTAACCACTTACCAACAGGATCTCGGTGGACTTAGCCAGTTAACCGGCGGCACTTGTCAGAGTTCTAATCCCGCAATCCAGGGTCAGATCCAAAATCTGCAAACCGCCGCTCTCGTCACCGGCGCATCGTCCAACGTGGCCGTGAATGCGGACATGAATGTCAACGTGGACGGCACAAGAGTCCCGCTCACCTCTTTTCTTTTTACTCCCACCGTTGCCGGCCTTTTGCCCAATTCAAAGTTCTTCCCTTCTCCAGTCCCTTGCCCTCTTACGCAACAGGTAAACAGCGTGATCTGTTTGCCGAATAGCGCCAGCACTACCCTTGGAGCGGGGTTTGTGCCTCTACCTGCTTCCTATGTCGGATTGAATTCCCTCCGTGGAAATTTCCCGGTGACCGAAAAAACCAGTTTGTGGTCTGCCCGTCTTGATCAAGTCTGGAGCAACCGGAATTCTTCATTCCTTCGTGTAGGCGTATCGCCATCGTTGGTCACTGGCATTCAATCTACGTCGCAGAACCAGGTGTTCGGCCAAAACGCCGGCTCACGCACCGGTTTAAATCAGTCGCGCGACTTCAACGTTACCTTCGAACACAACACCACCATCGACGACGCCACCACTAATCAGTTCCGTTTCCAGTTTGCTCGCCGCGGTCTCCACTTTGGGTACTCAGATCTTCCCGGCGGCAGCGCCATCGGCGTCAACATACCTGGCTATGCGTACTTCGGCCGCGAACCGTATTCCACCGTGGACCGCATCGAAAAGCGCTGGGAATTCACCGACGCGCTTACCCATATTTATGGCCACCACACCTTCAAGTTCGGCATCGACGCGAACATCATTGGCCTCAGCTCTTCTAAACCACAGATCTTCGAACTCGACTTTGGGGGCGACGTTAACTTCGGCGGTCTCTCTCTCTTCGGCTCCTTGCCCGGCCTCACCGCTGCACAGGCCTATGGCATCGGTATTCCGCAAACCTACATTCAAGGTATCGGCACCTCTAGCCAATCTTTCAGCAATGTTCCGTTTGGTTTTTTTGCTCAAGACACCTGGCGGCTCACCCGCAAGCTGACGTTGAATTACGGGCTTCGCTATGACGTGGAACTCACTCCGCTCTTTGCCCCGGCAACTCCCATAAACGCGGCGGCCGAGAAAGCGCTTGGCGTGGTTGAAGGAATTCCCCGGGACTACAACAATGTTGCACCCCGCATCGGAATAGCCTGGGATCCCAAGGGCGATGGCAAAACCGTCGTGCGCGTAGGATATGGATTGTTTTACGATCACCCGTTGCTGGCAATTGCCTTCGATTCGACTACCGCCGATGGCGCGCGTTCCGTGCAATTGATTTCTGGCCCGGGTGCTCCTTCCGCTTGTGGATTGGTTACCCCAGCCTGCGGTGGCGGTGGGCTTGATACTCCAACGAACCTGAATGGCTCATCGATCTTTCAAGGCACCTTGAACGCTCTTCCGAGCATGTATTATTTGCCGCAACAGCAAAGGTTCAATCCACTTGCACAGAACTCGATTTTCGTAAATCAAAATTATCTGAATCAAGGTTTCCCGCTCCCGATTCTTCCCTTCGTCTTGCCGGTCGCCAAGAATTTCGTCTATGGTTACGCGCAGCAAGCGAACCTCACGGTTGAACGCGCAATTACCGACACTTGGAAAATAAGCGCGGGCTATCAATGGACGCGCGGGATTCATCTGAATCGTCCAGTCGATATCAATTCCACCGATCCGGTCCTGTTGACCAATAACCTGCTCAACGCGGAAGTTGCCGGCCTTAATTTTGCCAGCCCGCTCACCGTGGCCGTCCCAACCACTGACGTCTCACCTACCGCCTCCACTTGCGGGCTTTTCGTGTCAGCCACGCAGGCGCCTGGAGTTCTCGGCGTACTCGGCGGGTGTCCTTCTTCCCTCGCTTCCTTCAACGGCAAATTCGTCGGAACGCCGGCATTCTTCAATTATTTCCGGCCGTCCGGTCCAAACCCATCGTTCGCTGGACTGGTTCCGGGTGGATACGGCACGCAAGTAGCTCTTGCCCATGCCGCTGGATTCCCCGTTGGATTTGGCGTGCCCGTTCCGTTCAACACAGTGGATGCGCAGCTTTCCGATGCCTCTTCCTGGTATAACGCTCTGACCATCAATGTCAGCAAGCGTTTCTCAAGCCACTTCGAATTGCTCTCCAGCTACACCTGGTCTCATTCCATCGACAATGGCACGGACTTGCAATCCACATTAGAGCCAGCCGACAGCCGTTTCCCCTATCTTGAACGCGGCAACTCCGTAAACGACCAGCCTCAGCGCTGGGTCACCAGCGGAGTTTTTCAGTCTTCGCCCCACAAATCAGGCGAATCTTTTGTGCGCGCCATCTTCAGCAATTTCACCGTGGCTCCGCTGGTTGAGGTTTCCTCCGGCCGTCCTTTCAACATTATCACCGGCGAAGATACTCGGCTCGATCTGGGCGCTTCTTCCATTCGTCCCTCCATCGTTCCCCTCGGAACCGCTGGCGCAACGACGGACCCCTATATTCCGAACGCGGCGTTTCTTCTGGCTACGCAATGCGTGACCAATCAAAAAGTGCCTTTCTCCATCCCTGGGATCACTCCCCCAGCAGGTTGCACCGGCACTTTGGGACGCGACAAATACTACATGCCAGGCTTCTTTCAATTTGATATGCGCCTCGCCAAAGCAATCAATCTCGGAGAGCGCTTGCAGGTGCAGGTGATTGCCGACGCGTTCAACCTTTTCAACCACACCAACATTTTGGCCGTCAACCAACTCTGCGATCCTTCGGCTGGCCCTGTCTGCACCGCCGGACAGCCAACCGCAGCCTATGACGCAAGGCAGTTCCAGTTTGCACTTAAAATTACTTGGTAAGTTTTGGTAACAATTCGTCGCAGGAAAGCCCCGGATCGTCGGGGCTTTTCCTTTGGAGTGCGACAGTCCAACTGCCACTTTTCCATATCCCAATTTTCCCACCCAGATCTCCGGCGCAGGAACGGGAACGCCAATCTCCCGATTGCTTGTTGATCAAGGCAAGAACGCCATTCGGAAGAATGCCTTTCTAAGACCACTCAAATCCGCGAGTATTTCTTCCACACGTCCCTTAATACCAAACTACACTTTCAAACCCGATACGAGTAAAGTGGAATTTACCGTTTCCCGTTTAGAATTTCGGAGAATACATGAACGCAATTTGGATTGCCGCGGCAATTTTTGCCGTGGTCATGATTGGCTTGGTGGTCTGGGTACTCGTGCAAAACACCCAGGATCAAAAGAAAAATGAGCAGCTTGAAACGCAGATGAATGAACTGCGTCGCGACTTGCTTGGCCTCTCCACCGCGCAAACGCAAAGCACCACTAAACTCGAAACGATTGCCGAAGCTGTCAATTCCCGTCTTGATGCGGTCACCACCGCCGTCAGGGAGGGCGGCCAGAGTTCGGTGGCCATCACTTCGAAGATTACTGCTGAAGCGCAAAACGCGATGTCCACGGAGTTGAAGAATACTCGCGAGCAAATCAGTCAGATGCAGAAACAAATTGGGGAAGTGCAGCAGGCCGGAGCGCAGATGCATCAGACCGCGCAAACTCTTGAAAATATTCTTGGCGGCACCAAGTCGCGCGGCATTCTCGGCGAAAGCACGCTGGAAAGATTGCTTGAGGATTCCCTTCCGCAAGCACAGTTCGCCACCCAATTTAAATTTCGTAGCGGAGAAGCCGCCGACGCAGTCATCTTCCTTCGCGATAAAAAGCTGCTGGCCATCGATTCGAAATTCCCGCTGGAAGCGTTTCGTCGCTTGACCGAAGAAGGCGAGGATGCCCGCAAAACGTTCATCTCCGCTGTTAAATTGCACGCTGATTCCATCGCGCGGAAATATATCGTCGCGGATGAAGGCACGTTGGACTTCGCCATGATGTTTGTGCCCAGCGAATCTGTCTATTATGAATTGCTGATGAGCGCGGACCACAAGGGTATGTCCGTCGATGAATATTGCCGCAGCAAGAAGATCGTGGCCGTTTCTCCCAATACGCTCTATGCCCATCTGTGCGTGATATCCATGGGCATGCGCGGAATGCAAATCGAAGAGAATGCTAAACAGCTCTCTGACCACCTTCGCGGGATGCGCACGCAACTCGACAAGTTCACGGAGTCGTTTGAGAAGGTTGGCAAGCACTTGAAGGATGCCCAGCAGTCTTACAATGAAGCCGACAAGCGCTACGACAAGGCTTCCAATACTCTGGATACCATGCTGAGTGGCGCCGAACCTCCATTACTCGAATTGGAAGATGTCCAAGGAACGTTAACCTTACCGGCAACCGTAGCCGCAAAGAAAACCGCGTGATAGATGGTCCACCGACGGCGCCGTTATTGTCGCGGCGCGCTAACCGGCGAGAGCAACCGTATCGAAATCACAAAGCTCCCTCGCTGCTTTCCCGCCAACTCAAACGTGGCCACATTCTCTTTTCCGCCGCTGGACACCGCGCGCACCACCGCTCCGCCCTTCATTTCCGCCACTTCGGGCGCCAGATTCCGCGCCTCCAAATTAATTTTGGAAGTGCTTCCGGTGATTCTTACTTGCAGTGTTTGATGCTCACCTGGCGCCAGCGTGGAACTTTTCGCCTCTAATTCCAGATTCACAAAAACTACCGTGAATGCCTCCGAACTCTTCTGCCCGCAGCGCACTTGCACCATGGCCGGTCCGGGATCCATTTCCGGCGGAGGAAGTACCGCCAGGTACGCAGGCGAAGACGCCAGCACCAGCGCGGGTACGCCGCCAATCATCACCCGGTTGGCATCCGCATCTCCGCAAAAACCATGTCCCATAATTTCCATGCGATCGCTAAGAGATGCCACGCGCGGCACAGCCGTAACCTCAAGCGTAGAAGAAGGAGCCTCCGCGGGCGCGAGAATCACGCTGACCACTCGACCGCTCCGTCCCTCGATCGACGCGGAAACGATTCCCGCGTTCAGCGGCGCCACAAAGAGTGCCCGTCCAGTGGCGTCCGTGATGAATTTATCTCCATTGGAAAATGTAATGTGAACATCAGGTGTGAGCTTGCCATTCACGTCCAACACCGCCAAGGTGGCGCGTTCTCCGGTTACCAGCTTTCGGGGCATTAGCAATATCCGCGCACCAGAAGCCACCGGAACTTGCTGTGCCAACGCACCCACGGCCAGCCCACTGCCCAGCAAAACCACGCTAACTATCGCTCTTGCAGCTATTTTCGTGAATTTCCTCACAACCCGGATTGTAATGGAGTTCCCTGTGGCGTAGAAGTGCCGGGCCTCACTCCTGTTCAAGTCACAGTACTTCCGCAAATTTTCGTGACGCGATTTTTTCCTCAGGTCGTCGCGATTCGAGTATTCTTTCGAACTGGCCGAAAGGGCAGTGTGGCTAATTAGCGAGTAATCACTTGGGTGCAGAGGCTTCCGGGGGCATTAGAGGTCTGTTAGCGTGGAGAATATGCAGTTGGCCGGGGTGTGTACGCTGGAGGGTCCACGCGTGCTCGCGGAAAGCTTGGAAGGAGATGTCGTGGAGATCGTCAGTGGCGGTGTGAGCGACGTCGGCCGCGTGCGGACCAACAATGAGGATTCTTACCAGATCCTCAGTTCGCTGAACCTTTTCGTCCTCTCCGATGGCATGGGTGGCGAGGCTCACGGCGAAGTTGCCAGCGCTTTGGCCGTCGACACAATCGTCAAATATTGCACCGAAGGCAAGGATGATTCGGGCGTGACCCTGGTGGCCAGCTCTGAAGATCATTGGTCGGAGAAAACCAAGCGGCTGAAAAGTGCGGTGCGCGAAGCGAATTTGAATATTTATGAATCGGCTCGCAAGAATCCGGCGCAGCGCGGCATGGGCGCGACAGTTACAGCCGCCTGGGCCAACGAGGGCAAGCTGAGCATTGCCCACGTTGGGGATAGTCGGGCGTATTTGTTGCGCACCGGGAATTTGCAGCAATTGACCAGCGATCATTCTCTGGTGGCCGAGCAGGTGCGGCGGGGCATCATCACTCCGCAGCAGGCCGAAGAAAGCGATATGCAGAGCGTGCTGCTGCGCGCTTTGGGAGCGCATGAAGACGTGGAAGTGGATGTCGATGAAGTTGGCATTTATTCGGGAGATGTCTTGCTGCTGTGTTCCGACGGCCTGACGCGCATGGTGACCGAACCGGAAATTGCCGGCGCCCTGCAAGCGGAAACGAACCCGTCGACGGCGGCTCAAAGACTTGTCGGTCTGGCCAATGAAAATGGAGGGCTGGACAACGTTACCGTGATCGTTGTGCGATTCCAGGAAGAATCCAAGGGTTGGCTGTCCTGGATGAAACGCGGCTCGAAGAAAAAAGACTAAGCCTCCGTAGGAGGATGTGCGTAATGGCTAAGCTCAGCCTGATGTTTGAAAATAAGTTGGTCAAAGAGGTGCCGATCGGCAGCCGGCCGGTAACCATTGGCCGTTCTCCCGACAACGACATCCCCATCGACAATCTCGCCATTTCCAACTATCACGCGCGCGTTTACTACGAAGCGGGCCGCTTGGTCGTGGAGGATCTCGACAGCTTGAACGGCACGTTCGTCAACGATCTGCGCGTCGAGCGCGCCACCCTGCACGATGGTGATTCCATCTGGATCGGCAAGCACAACATCAAAGTGGACGCCACCGGTGACGCTGCGATTCCCTGGGATTCCGGCCGCAAAGCTGCCGCTCCAAAAATTAATGAAACCATGGTGCTCGACACCAAGGCGCGCCGCGACATGCTCCAGCAAGCCGCCGCTATGGGCGAACGCTCGCAATTTTCTCCAGGCCGCCTAAAGATGCCGACCCTGGTGGTCCTGAGCGGCAAGGTCGATCAAAAAGAATATGTGATCACCAATCGACTTACCGTAATTGGCAAATCTCCTATGGCCACCATTCGCTTGCGGGGTTGGTTCAAGCCGAAAATGGCTGCACAAATCAATCAACGCGACGATGGCTATTATCTCGGCACCGGCGACAAGATTCCCACCGTAAATGGCACCCCCATTTCCGGCACGGTACGCTTGAACGATGGCGACTTAATCGATGTCTGCGGCGTGCGCCTGAATTTTATTTTCCGAGAGTAGCTCTCCTTCCCAATGCCCACTGCGCCCGAAGGAGGCCGAGAGCAGCGAAGCGTGTTCCGCTTTCGCGAACTGCTTGCTTCCTGGTGGGATCATCGCGCTTCCTTCCTCATCAGCATAGGAATCACTCTAGCTGCCTTGGTTCTATATTTTTTTACATTCTTGGGTGAACGCCCAACTCCCATTTTTAATTTCTTGCAACGCCTCGAACTTGACGCGCTGGATATGCGCTTCACCTATCGCCCAGCCAACGCCACTCCTCACGATCCCCGCATCGTCATCATAGACATCGATCAGCATTCCCAGGAAGTGCTTGGACGCTGGCCATTTTCTCGTTCGAATTTTGGCAGGCTGCTCGACAATTTGAAGCGAGACAACGCGAAAACCGTCGCATTCGATATCACTTTCAGCAAACCTGACCAGAGTGGCGCGGCGGTTCGCGAGTTATGGGGCGAACTGGAAGCCAGGAAAAAACGTGGCGAATCCGTAGACCCAAAGCTGGAAGAACAGGTCAAAGATCTGGTTGCGAAGTTTGATGCCGACAAACAATTCGCCGCTTCCATCAAAACTTTTGGTGCGGTCGTGCTGGGCAGTTATTTTCTTTATACCGATGCGGACATGCGCGGCATGGATGATGCCACACTGGACAAATACGCGGAGCAACTGAGTTTTTTTTCCTTCCCGCAGATTCGCCCTCTGGATCCACGCCCGGAAATTGGCCAGCGAGATCGCGTCAATCTGATCAAAGCGTTTGGCAATGAAAGCACTAGCCTGATTCCGCAAGGCGCCGAAGCCAACATTCCCGTGCTGGCAGATTCGTTGGGCGGGAATGCTTCATCAACTGGATTCTTCAACGCGCCTCCTGATGAAGATGGCGTAGTCCGCCGCGCCACTTTGGTCCTCCCCTTTGGCCGTTCCAAAGATTTGAAGGACTGGGACCTCTATGGTTCTTTGGACGTGATGGCCACTTCTTCCTATCTTCGTCTCGGCGCGAACGAACTGATCTTGCAGTATGGCGAACCCGGCGTCGCCGTCATTGAATTTGGCCCTAATCTCCGCATCGTGCCCAACAACGTGGGAATGAAGACCATCAACTATCGTGGACCCGCGGGCACATTTCCCCACTACTCGATGGCTGATGTTGTAGAAGGACAATTTCCCGCGGGCGCTTTCAACGATAAATTGGTTTTGGTTGGGGCAACGGCCACCGGCATCGGCGATTTGAAAACCACTCCTTACGGTGGCACCAATTATCCTGGCGTGGAGATTCACGCCAACGTCATCGACAATATTTTGAATCAGCGATTTATGCGTCGCGGTCAGCGCCAGTTTGAAACCGACGTTTTACTGATCCTCTTGTTTGGAATTCCCTTAGGCATCGCCTTGGCACTCGTTTCCCCGCGTTTTATGTGGTTTGGCTTGGCGTTGCTGATTCCCTTTGGCGCAATCAACTACTACGCCTTCAATCGCGGGTGGTGGCTGAATTTCATCTTGCCAGCCGGAACCCTGACGGCAAATGTCTTGCTAGTTTCGCTATATCGCGCCTTGGTTGAAGAAAAAGAGAAGCGCAAAGTTCGCTCCGCCTTTGGACAATACCTTAGCCCGGAAGTCATTCGCCGTTTGCTGCTGAATCCCACGCTGGTAGAGCCTCGCAAAACCGAAATTACCGTAATGTTCAGCGACATCCGGGGCTTCACCTCCATTTCTGAAAAACTAGACGCCCAGGAGCTGGCTCTTTTCCTCAACAGCTATCTTTCCGATATGACCAAAATTGTTTTTGCAACCCAGGGCACTCTCGACAAATATATCGGTGATGCGGTCATGGCTTTCTGGGGCGCGCCCTATGAAGATGCGCGTCATGCCATCAACGCCTGCGACGCCGCGCTGAACATGATGACTCGCATCCACGAACTCCAAAAGGTGTGGCAAGCGGAAGGCAAACCAAAACTCGACATTGGCATCGGCCTGAATTCCGGCGTCGCCAGCGTAGGAAATATGGGCTCGGCTCTCCGTTACGGATACACCGCATTGGGCGACACGGTAAACTTGTCTTCACGCCTCGAAGGACTGAATAAGGATTACGGCAGCCATATTCTGGTCAACGAATCTACATTCCAGGCCGCCAAAGAAGGTGGATTTCTGTTTCGCGAGCTCGACGTCATACGAGTGAAGGGCAAATTGGAAGGCGTGACCATCTACGAACTGTACGGCCGCCTCGAAGACCTACAAAAAAATGGCAACTTCGTCGAAACGGAAGAACTCTTTCAGCGATTTGCCAATGCGCGCGCTCTCTATTCCGAACGCAAATGGTCCGAAGCCCAAAACGAGTTTCAAAATATATTGAATCGCTGGCCCAACGAAGGCCCCGCTCGCATGTATTGGAAACGCTGCCAGGATTATCTGTTCGATGGGCCGCCAGCAAACTGGGACGGCATCTTCACCATGACCCACAAATAGTAGTGGCCGATCCTTAAGATCGGCCAACTCCACTCCTGCCCAACTCGACTACTTCTCCTCCACTGCAATCAAATTATCTGTGGGGTCACGGTCAATTAATTTATTGTACGGATCAATCCCCGCGAACGTTGGTTTCTCATCCACCACAAATTCCACTGTGGATTCTTGCGTCTTGAACCATTGCTTCTCCATGTGCAACGGTTTTAAGTGTTCCTTCGTTCCACTGAACACTCCCACTTCGATTAAATCGTTCAACTCCATCGGCGTTTCATTTCCAGAGCCATCCGACTTGTGTTTTTTAGTGTCCACCTTCAGCATCACTCTATATTTATTGCCTGCTTCCGGCGTCACCGTGGCTGAAACCGCCTTGTTTTCGTACAGCACGATCGACTCAAACATATCAGTGATGAGGTATTGCAACTCCGGCGGAGTGGCCCCGCGCATGGCCGCCACAAAACCGCGAGTGTCTGGATAGGGCCCTGTGGCGTAGCGATTCTTCTCCAAGAACCCGCGAAGCGCCGCATTCAGCTTGTCTTCGCCGATGTAATCGCTCAACGCATACATCACTAGGGCTCCCTTCTGATACCACACATAGGGCTCGCGCTGCACGAGAGACAGTGGCGGCTCGTGCCGCGTCTCTCCCGCCCGGCCCCGCAAATATCGATCCAGCTCATATTTCAGATATTTTCGGATATTTTCTTCTCCGTATTTCTTCTCCATCACTTTCAATGCGGAATATTCCGCCAAAGTTTCGCTCATCATGTTAGAGCCTTGTGTTAGGCTTCCCACCAGTTGATGGCCCCACCACTGGTGAGCCAGTTCATGCGCGTTCACGAAGTACAACAGATCGAGGTCGTCGGATTTTTTCAATCGCTCGATGAAGCCGATCTCTTCGGAAAATGGGACCGTGTTCGGAAACGATTGCGCAAACGTCCGGTAACGCGGATATTCCAGAACGCGATATTGCTTGAACTGGTATGGGCCAAAATTCTTGCCGTAGTAATCCAGCCCTGCTTTGGCCGATTCCATCATTTTATCGAGATTGAATTCGTGCCCCGGCGTGTAATAGATCTCCAGTTTTACATCATTCCACGCGTCGCGCTTCACTTCAAACCGGCCCGACAAGTAAGAAAAGAATTTGTCGATGCGCGTATCGCCCATGTCGTAATCGAAATAGCGCCGGCCGTTTTCCACCCAGTCGTGCTTCAGATAACCGGGCGCAATGGCCAGTTGGTCTGACGACGTGCTGACTACCGTGTGATAAGTCACCCATTCGGAATCAGGCGAAAATAAACTCACGTTCGAATAGAAGGGGTCACCAGGGGGCGCCAATTCTTCTAGTTCACCCAGCTTTTCATCTCTCCGCCGCACAGGCTCGTCGAGTTCAATGTTCTGGTCATATCCAATCGTAGGAAAGTAATCGCGATCGAAGAAAGTACCGTTGTAAGCCAATTCGGCCCGTTCATTTCCGTCCTTAAATCCTTTCGAAGTGTACGAAGCGCGAAAATCCATTCGCATGGATTCGCCCGGTTGCAAGGGTTGCTCAAGTTTGTAAATTTCGTAGAAATGTTTTTTATCGCTCAACGTGTTGTGGAATGGGCGGTCGAAGCGCACTTCGTCTATGGATTCACGCGACTCTGTCAGATGAATCTCGTCAATTGGTTTGTCTGTGCGATTGATAAGCGTGTAATGGCCAACAGCTTGAAAGGAGCGCCGTTCCGGGAAAATATCAACATTAATATCAATAGCGGTAACTTTCGGTTGCGGAAGCCGTTCGTTTTTCTTATGTCGCCGTTCATATTCCGCCTGGACCTCACGATTATTTTTTGTGGTGCGAAATTCGTTTCGGATGTGCGTGTTGTAGAAAAACCAACTACCGGTCGCCACGGAAAACGCCAAAAATAACGCCGCCAATACCGCCAAGCGAGGAAATCTCTCGCGCAGCAATTTCAATCGCACGATCCACGACGTCTCCGTTCCTCGCCGCGCCAGCAGAATTGCCACAACACCCAACAAACTCCCGACAAAAAGCCAATACAGCGTGATCCAGAACAATGCCCAAACAAAATGGCCATATCCATTCATATCGGAATACGTATAGGGAGTTATTTCGCCAAACAAGAGCAAGCGGTTCTCAATTCCGTAGCGATACAAAACAGGAATTAGAATCGTGAACCCGATGACGATGGCATGGCCGACAAATTTATTCCCCACAACGGTGTGAACAAAAAGCGCCAGCAGAATGATCATCGCAAACTGCGTAAAACCGATTAGGTACAACTCTTTTAAATAGTGCCCCAGTTCGAAATTAAAATAACCCGCAACCACCTGCATCACCACGCCGACCAGTAGAATAATCGTGAGAAGCAGCAACTCGGCTATCGCCAACGCGGCAAATTTGCTGAACCAATCCGTCCAATCACGCAGCGGCAGCGCGTCGTGAATCTGATTGAAACGGACATCCCGTTCCCGCCAGATCAGTTCGCCAGCGTATAAGGCAGCAACTATGTATAAGAAGAGAAAGCCTCCGCCCTGCAAAACGTTCAGCATCAGGTAGGTGACCGGCCATACTTTGACGCCATTCACTTCTCCGGCAAACGCGCCGTTGATGGCACAAAAAATCATCATCAGAATGGCAATCGCCCAGAACGGTATTTCCCGCAAAATATTCTGCAACCGAATTCGGGTCATTGAGGCAAACTGTAGCCAGGTAGTGCCGGAAGAAAAGATCTGATTCACTACCGGGAGTTGCGTCACAGCACGAGGCCGGATTCCCTTCTCCTGCTCCTCCGCCTCCGCCGCCTGTTTTGCTTTGCGATTAGCGCGGCGCCCGGCCAACGCTTCTGCAGACATTGGGAAGAGCAAGTATGTGATGGCTAGTGCGACGATGCCCACGCCAATCCACAGCAACCGGTTGTAAAGAAAAACTCCTGTCCAATCAAGGTGTTTGCTGTTTCGTTCAACCACCGTCCAATACCGGGTGATCGACTGCACAAAAATCAGCCCAAGGGGATCCACAATGGAGGGCCAAAAACGATCCAGCTTGTTCGTGGCGATAACGGAAATAGCCAATATCAAATATAGCGCCAGCACCGCGACGCCTTGCAGGTAAACCACTACGATTCGTCTGGAGAGCGCTGCCACGCCGAAAAATAAGGCACCGAGAAAGAAAATGTTTACGGCTGTCAGCGAGAAGAACGGCTGTAAATAGCTCCACAATTGGATGGGCACCATGCGCGTTTTATCGGCCCACGGCATAAAGGTTCCAACTATCCCGCCCAAAACCAGTCCGCTGAAAACAAAAATTGTCGCCACGAAAGAAGCGGCCCATTTTCCGCCGAGATACGCGAGCTTGCTGACCGGTTTAGTGAAGATCAAACTGTAAGTGTCTTGTTGGAAATCCCTGAGAATGGCCGGGCCGAATATCGCCGCAATCAAGAGCGATCCAAACCCTGTTAATTGCGAAAAACCTTGCAACAACGCATAGGGCCCATTCAGCAACACTTTTCCAGGGCCGATGGGGCCAAAGTCCTCTACGGAAACGAAGAAAAACATCATCATGAACGGAATGAAGAAGAAAATGTAAGTGGAGATGCTCCGAAATCGCAGCTTTAGTTCAAACCAGAAAAATGTCCAAAGCATCAGGCATCTCCTTTCAGTTGCGCTCGGTTGCGGTCAGATTGAAAAAATACACGTCTTCCAAATCCGCTTCGGCGGGAACAAAATCTGCTCCGGGCGAGCCGGCGGCATACACGCGCACTTCGTGTAGTCCGCCGACAAGATGCGTCGAAATCACATGTAAATCCTTTTCGAGCGCCTCCCTTCCCGCGTCGGTGGCAACGATTTTCTTCCACACGTGCCCCTTAAGGGCTTCAATCGCCTGACTTGGTGCACCTTCCAACAGCAATTGTCCTTGGCTGATAATGGCCATACGCGAACACAACTCTCGAACATCCTCAACGATATGCGTGGAAAGAATGACCACAACGTTGCGTCCAATCCCGCTCAATAAATTTAGAAATCGGTTGCGCTCGGCTGGATCGAGCCCCGCAGTCGGTTCATCCACAATGATGAGTTTGGGATTGGCAAGAAGCGCCTGGGCAATTCCAAATCGCTGCTTCATTCCACCGGAATATCCACCTAGCGCTTTCTTGCGGTTGTCCCATAGGTTCGTTTGCTGCAGAAGGCCATCCACCGTTTCCTTTCGCTCTCTGCGATTCGTGATTCCCTTCATGATCGCCAGGTGATCGAGCAGGTCGATGGCGGGCATCTTGGGATAAACGCCGAATTCTTGCGGCAGATATCCCAGAATTTTGCGCGTTTCATCTTTCTGGGTAACTAGATTCAAGCCATCCAATTGTGCCGAGCCATTGTCGGGTTCAAGTAACGTGGCCAGAATCTTCATTAACGTAGATTTTCCGGCTCCGTTTGGTCCCAACAGCCCAAACATTCCCTGAGGAATTTCCAGCGAAATCCCGCGTAGCGCGCGCACACCACTAGAATAGGTTTTGGTGAGATTTTGAATGGATAGCAAGTGTTTGGCTCCTGCGAAGAAACGTCGACCTAGTTATATACGCACGAACTGGCTCAATGGTCTCAATAAAGAGAGCGCAACTATACTCCATTTGCATTTTTCGGTATATCGATCAGAGTGGGCAAAACCGGAAGCGGAACTGGAGAAATGCTTATAGAGGAAAAATATGGCCTGCCCGGGAAACGGCCTTGAAACCATCCCCGGGGCAGAGCCTACGTCAAATGCCACTATTATGGTTTGTTCGGTTGTGCTGGAGGCTGCTGCGCTGGAGCCTGCTGTGCTGCGGGCTGTTGCGCCTTGGGCTGTTCGCCTTGCGGCTGCTCTGATTTCGACTGATCGCCCTTTGGCTGCTCCGCCTTGGGCGCGATCGAAACCAATTCAACTTCAAATACTAAAGTTGAATTTGGGCCAATGTCCGGCCCGGCCGCTTTTGCGCCATATGCCAAATCCGCGGGGATCCACAATTGCCATTTCGATCCCACGGGCATCAATTGCAATGCCTCCGTCCATCCCTTAATCACCTGCCCTACGGGAAATGTCGCCGGTTGGCCGCGTTTGTAGGAGCTGTCAAATTCTTTTCCATTCAACAGCGTGCCTTTGTAATTGCAAACGACCGTGTCCGCCGTTGTTGGCTTCGGCCCGGTGCCTTCCTTCAATATCTTGTATTGCAACCCGCTGGGCAGTGCAACCACGCCGTTCTGTGCTTTGTTGACGGACAGAAACGCATCGCCTTGCTTTTTGTTCACGTCAGCGGCTGCTTTGGCTTTCTCTTCCTGCTGCGCTCGTACATTTTTCTGCAAATCGCCAAGAGCTGCTTGCGCTTCCTCATCCGTCATCTGTGTCTTACCGGCCAATCCATCCTTCAAACCACGGGCAAGAATCGCGGGATCGATGTCGACGCCTTGTGCTTTCATCCCCTTCGCCATGCTCATGCCAATGGCATAACTGGCTTTGTCTTTTGGCGTTTTCAGCGGCAGCGGCGCGGGTTTAGCCGCCGTACCTGTGCCGGTTTTTGCAGCCGGAGTTTTGGTCGCAGGCGTTTGTCCGGTCGCGGCTTTCGCAGCCGGCTTTGCCGGAGCAGTTGGTGTGGAACTCGCTGGCGGGGTATCTTGCGCGCTTGCTGGCAGGGCCAGAGAAACCGCCGCGAGAAGGGTGATTAGCAATGTTTTTAGTGTTTTTGACATTTCTATATTGTCCCATTGCCACGTTTGGTTCGCAAATTGAGTTGTAGCCCAATTTTCACAAGAGTGCTCGAACTCCGGAAGCTATTCAGAATTAAGTTGGCTATCATCAAGAAAAAGAATGGATTGCCGATCAAATTGGACGTACCCAAATCAGTCCCTTTCCTAGTCTAATAAAGAGTCATATAGTTTCGTTCATATCCGGCGAGGGGACTCTGTGTGTGAGGACTTCCTGCCGGGCCAAAAAGGTCAGCCGCTCTATTTATGTGGATTGTACGTCTAGCTTTATCTAGGCCGTATACGTTTATCGTTATGGCTCTCGTCATCATCTTGTTGACGCCTGTCGTGTTGCTCCGCACTCCCACAGATATTTTTCCTGAGATCAATATTCCCGTTATCAGTTTGGTGTGGACGTATACCGGGCTGCAGCCACAAGAGATGGAGCAGCGAATTACTTCCAACGTCGAACGCGGTGTCACAACCCTCGTTAACGATGTGGAGCATATCGAATCGCAATCCTTGAACGGGATCGCTGTCATCAAAGTGTTTTTCCAACCCGGTGCAAACATTCAGACAGCACTTGCGCAGACCGCCGCAATTTCGCAAACCTTTTTGCGATTCTTGCCGCCGGGCACCACTCCGCCGTTGGTGATCATCTACTCGGCATCCACAGTGCCCGTGTTGCAACTGGGCCTAACCAGCGATCGAATGAGCGAGCAGCAAATATTCGATTACGGAAACAATTTTATTCGCACACAATTGGCAACCGTGCAAGGCGCCGCTACCCCGTTCCCCTATGGCGGGAAACAGCGCCTGATCTCCGTCGATATCGATTTCGCATCCCTACAGGCCAAGAATCTATCGGCCGTCGACATTGTGAACGCCGTCAACGCACAAAATTTGATTCTGCCTACCGGCACCGCCAAGATCGGTTCTCTCGAATACAACGTGGAGATGAACGGCAGCCCGCGAACCGTAACTGAACTGAATGACCTGCCGGTAAAGACTGTCAACGGCTCCACCATTTACATGCGCGATGTGGCTCACGTGCGCGATGGTTTCCAACCGCAAACCAACGTGGTCATGGCCAATGGCCAGCGTGGCGTCTTGATGAGCATTTACAAAACGGGCAATGCGTCCACTTTGTCAATTGTGGATCGCGTCAAGCAAATGTTGATCGAGTACAAACCCGCGATTCCTGATGGTCTGCAGCTCACCATGTTCTTTGACCAGTCCTTGTTCGTGCGCGCCGCCATTCAGGGAGTGCTTCGCGAAGCTTTGATTGCCGCGTGCCTCACCGCATTCATGATTCTTCTTTTCCTGGGCAACTGGAAAAGCACCCTGATCATTGCGATTTCAATTCCCCTCTCGATTCTCGTCAGCGTCCTTTGCCTCAGCGCACTGGGTGAAACAATCAATATTATGACCCTGGGCGGCCTGGCTCTTGCCGTCGGCATTCTTGTGGACGACGCCACCGTCGAAATCGAGAACATCAATCGCAACCTTGCCATGGGCAAAGAAACGGTTCAGGCCATTCTGGATGGCGCGCAGCAGATTGCCGTTCCTGCATTCGTTTCCACACTTTGCATCTGCATCGTATTCATCCCGATGTTTTTCCTGTCGGGAGTAGCCAAGTTTCTTTTCGTTCCCCTGGCAGAAGCGGTCATTTTCGCTATGTTGGCTTCGTACATGTGGTCGCGCACCATCGTGCCGACAATGGCGATGTATCTTTTGAGCGCGGATGACGAATACCACGCCGATCTCCACGCCGGTGAAAAAATGGGATTCTTTCGCCGGTATCAGCAAAAGTTTGAACACGCATTTGAAGCTTTTCGCAGCGGCTACCGTATTGCTCTCTCTTCTGCACTGGAGCACGCGGTCTTATTCTCAGCGTGTTTCCTGGCGTTCTGCCTGCTTTCGGGTGGAATCGCTCTTATCCTGGGCCGCGATTTCTTCCCTGAAGTCGACGCGGGTCAAATTCGCCTGCACATGCGCGCGCGAACCGGTTTGCGTGTCGAGGAAACCTCGCGTCTTGCAGACTTGGTGAACGCGGAAATTCGTCGGACCATCCCCGAAAAAGACGTGGTCACCGTTCTCGATAACATAGGTCTTCCTTATTCGGGCATTAACTTGACCTACAGCAATGCCGGAACGATTGGCACCGCCGACGCGGAAATTCTCGTCCAGCTGAAGCCTGAGCGCGGCAAACCAACCAGTGAATACATCAACCTATTGCGCAAGCGTTTGCCCAGCGAATTTCCAGGCGTCCAATTTTTCTTTCAGCCCGCGGATATCGTTACGCAGATTTTGAACTTCGGCACACCGGCACCAATCGACGTGCAGATCGTCGGCCAGAATCAGGTTGGGAATTATAATGCGGCGGTGAAACTGGCGAATGAGATGCGCCATATTCCCGGAGCCGTTGACGTACACGTCCAACAAGCTTTTGACGGCCCCACACTGTATATGGATATCGATCGGACCCGTGCGCAGTACGTTGGCTTACAGGCAAAAGACATTGCACAAAACGTTCTGGTCTCGCTCTCTTCCAGTTTCCAAACGGCTCCCAGCTTCTGGCTCGATCCAAAAAACGGCGTGAGCTACAGCGTTGCGGTCCAAGCTCCGCAGTATCGCGTCGACTCGCTGCAAGCCTTGCAGAACACCCCCATCACCAACAGTGCAGACACGGGCACGCCACAAATTCTGGGCAATCTCGTCTCCACCACCCCGGTGGCTCGTCCCGCATCGATTTCTCACTACAACGTCCAGCCCATGATTAATGTTTATGCTTCCGTGAACGGCAGCGATCTTGGTTCCGTCTCCAAAGAGGTCATTCGTCTCAGCAAAGACATCGAGAAAGAACTTCCAAGAGGGAGCCGCCTGGTAATTCGCGGGCAAGTGCAAACGATGAACAGCTCTTTCTTGGGCCTCGGCATAGGTTTGATCGGCGCAATTGTCCTCGCTTATTTGCTGATCGTCGTCAATTTTCAGTCCTGGCTCGATCCCTTCATCATCATTACTGCTCTGCCCGGCGCACTTGCCGGAATCTGTTGGATTCTCCTGCTAACCCACACAACGTTAAACGTTCCTTCACTAACCGGCGCTATTATGTGTATGGGTGTGGCGACGGCGAACAGTATTTTGATGGTTTCGTTTGCGCGGGAACAGATGAACGAAGGTAAATCTCCATTCGAAGCCGCCCTGGAGGCAGGTTTCGTGCGCATTCGTCCCGTCATTATGACTGCCCTCGCCATGATGATCGGCATGATCCCCATGGCCATTGGTTTGGGAGAGGGCGGCGAACAAAACGCTCCCTTGGGGCGCGCTGTAATTGGCGGCTTGCTCTTTGCGACTTTCGCGACACTCTTTTTTGTGCCGTGTGTTTTTTCAATCATTCATGGCTACCTGGAGAACAGAAGACACAGGAGTGCAGCAGCGCAGCCGATGACCCCATGAATCTAGAACATTTTTCGAGCAGGAGAGCGATTTATCATGAGTGAGGTACCTACGCATTCGGTCGGTGATTCCGGCAACCGACCGCCCAAAAAGAGTCGCGTGTTTCTATTTTTCTTTGCGACTGCCGTTGTACTTGTGCTCATCGGCATTTTCCTGATGTTTCAGCGCAAAACCCAATATCAGGCCCTGGCAGAAGAGACGGAAGCCTCCACGATTCCGACCGTTTCTGTTGTCCACGCGATCCCTGAACCTGGTGACGAAAATCTCGTCCTTCCTGGCACTCTGCAAGCCTACGTGGAATCCCCAATCTACGCGCGCACCAACGGCTATCTCCGCAAGTGGTACCACGATATCGGCTCTCGCGTGAACAAGGGCGAACTGCTCGCCGACATCGACAGCCCGGAAGTGGATCAGCAACTTGCGCAGGCGAAGGCGGACCTTTCTACTTCCCAGGCAAATCGGCAGCTAGCGGACATCACCGCAGCCCGCAACATCGAACTTCTGAAAACGAATGCCATTTCCAAGCAAGAAGCCGACAATTCCAACGGTGACCTGGCCGCAAAAAAGGCGATTGAACAATCTGCCACAGCCAATGTGCGACGCTTGCAGGAATTGATCGGCTTTCAACGAGTTGTCGCACCGTTCAGCGGCGTCATCACCAAACGCAACGTCGATACGGGCACCCTCATCAACTCCGGAAATGGTGGCACCGCGCAGCAGCTTTTCACTCTCGCTCAGACGGACCCCATTCGCGTTTTCATCAATGTTCCCGAATCTTCCGCCGCGTCGATCAAGCCTGGCCTGGGCGCATATCTTGAGCTGACCCAATATCCCGGCCAAAAATTCCAAGGGAAAGTTGTTCGCACTGCCGAATCGATCGATCTGGCCACCCGCAGTTTGTATACCGAGGTGGATGTTCCCAATAAAACAGGCCAACTTCTTCCTGGTGGCTTTGCTCAAGTCCATCTCGAAGTGAAAGCCAGCGGACAACGTCTGCAAGTTCCTATCAATGCCCTTCTGTTCCGTTCGGAAGGATTGCGCGCCGTGGTGATTGACTCCGACCAAAAAGCGCGACTCCGCCCGTTGGTGGTAGGACGTGACTATGGCACAACTCTGGAAGTCATTGGTGGTCTGAATGCCAGCGATTGGATCGTGCTTAATCCTCCAGACTCTTTGGAAGATGGCCAAGCCGTTCACGTCAAACAGGTTAATAATCCAAATGCTCCGGCCGCAGTTCCAGCTGCAACTCCGTCCACCGCACCGGCCAAAAAGTCTTAACAATGACTTCACCAATACCCGTTCTGGAGAGCGAACGGCTCCGTCTCCGTGGGCATCGGCCAGACGATTTTGCGAATTGCGTTGCCCTGTGGGGCGATCCGGAGGTCACGCGATATATCGGAGGGCGACCACTGAACAGCGAGGAAGTTTGGGCGCGGCTGCTGCGTTATGCGGGACACTGGATTTGGCTGGGATACGGGTATTGGGTGGCCGAAGAGCAATCCACGGGAAAATTTGTCGGTGAGCTGGGGTACGCGAATCTCAAACGCGACATCGAACCATCGCTAGCCGATATGCCGGAATTGGGTTGGGTGTTGGCCGCATCTTTCCATGGCAAAGGCTATGCCACCGAAGCCGTGCGCGCCACTACCGCATGGGGTGACCAACAATTCGGCTCCCAACCGACCACCTGCATCATCGACCCGGACAATGTGCGCTCAATCCGTGTCGCCGAGAAATGTGGGTTCACAGAGTCCCGCCGCGCCAGCTACAAAGGCCAGCCAACAATCGTGTTCACACGATAGCGTCGGAACAAGTGCGCTGTCCCGGAAGTTTCTTGCACTTTTCCTTAGGAGGCCGAGGCTTCAGCCCCTGAAGACTCCGAACTTCTTCACAGTATTTACGGGACAGCCAGCCCACCAGCCACGCAATGAAGTAAAATCTGCGAAAATCATAAGACATATGGTGACAGAAACAGATATTCGGAAGGCGGCTGAAATTCTGCGCTCCGGCGGGCTGGTTGTATTTCCCACCGAGACTGTCTATGGCCTCGGGGCAAATGCTCTGGATGCATCCGCGGTTCGCAAAATTTTTGAACTTAAGGAACGCCCCTCCAACAGCCCGTTAATCGTGCATGTTGCCAGCATTGAACAAGCTCGCGATCTTGCTGCGGATTGGCCTGAAATAATCGATCAATTGGCTCGCGAGTATTGGCCCGGACCGCTCACTTTGGTTGTCCCCAAAAAGCCGATCATCCCCGATGAAGTCACCGCTGGGCTACAAACAGTAGGATTGCGCGTCCCTCGCCATCCGATTGCATTGGAATTGCTCCGTGAGACCGGATTGCCCATCGCCGCTCCCAGTGCAAACCGCTTCACGCAACTTTCTCCTACGGCGGCAGCGCACGTTCGTGAAGCATTCGGCCAGCAAACTCCGTTTCTTCTCGACGGCGGCGCGTGCGAAGTTGGTATCGAATCTACGGTAATTGCTTTGACCAAAGATGGATTGGAAGTTTTGCGCCCCGGAATGATGACGGTAAGAAACGCGATGACGCCGACTTCGCCAGAAGATCCGGCACAGAAAGCTCATCGCGCCCCTGGCCAGCATAAAAAACATTACAGTCCAAAAACTCGCGTTCTGCTGGTGACTCCTGGCAAGTTACCTGCGGAAGGCCGCGGGGCATATCTCAATTTTGGATCGCAAACGTCAAAGAACGCCATCACCCAGAGCATGCCGAACAACGCAGAGGATTACGCGAAGTGCCTCTACAAGGTTTTACATGAATTCGACAGCCAAGGCCTGGATTGGATTGCCATTGAAATGCCGCCAAACGCCCCGGAATGGGCGGCCATCCGCGATCGTCTGACCCGCGCAGCCTATTAAGCTGTCTACTACTAATTACGTTGTCCTGCTTTACCCATTTCAGGATAGAATCCGCTCGACATCATTCTTCGGGAAGGAATTCCATGAGTAACGTAGTTCCTACACGCACCATTCTTCTTTTTGCCCTGCTCATTGCGGCCATCGCGTTGGTTTTTGGCCTCGTCGGCCATGCGCACGCCCAAACCAGCCCAGCATCCACGGACAAGCCCTTCGTCATTGAGTATTACTACAAAACGAAGTGGGGCCACGCCGACGAATTTTTGACCCTCTTCAAGAAAAATCACTTTCCCATCCTGAAGAAAGAAGTTGAAATGGGCCGCATGCTCAAGGTCTCCATGGTGCAGCCGGTTTATCACACCACGGAAGACGGCCGCTGGGATTATTGCGTAACCATCGTTTTCAAGAACGCCGCCATCGCTCATGACAATTTCGATTCAGCCGCGCTCATCAAGCAACTCTATCCCGATCAAGGCACCTACAAAAAGGAAGAGCAGCGCCGCTTCGAAATTCTCGATGCTCATTGGGATTTGCCGATCAAAGACGTCGATCTCGATCTGCGGTAACCGCTAGAGCGGCGCTCCTTCAATCGAAACCACGAATTGAATTCCATCGACTTGTTTCGCATGGAGACGCTCATCATTAGTGATAAACAAATCCACTCGTGCAACTGAAGCGCATGCGAGTTGAATCGCATCGGCCGGCCGAATGCTTCGATCGCATCGCAGACGCGCATATTGAATGGCAGCTTTCGCATCAAAAGGAAGCAGGACAGCCGATGCCGACAGAGCTTGTTCATAGCGTTGACACAACTCCGTGGCTCCCTTTTCCATCGGTTTGACCAGTAATTCGCCGAGTGTGAGCGTTGAAGTCAGTAACTGGTCGCCACGCTGAACCATTTTTTTCCGAAGCTTTTGCGTTCTCTCTGAAAGTTCACCATACCCTTCAAATAAATAGATAAACAGATTGGTGTCCCAGAAAATTCGGCTCATTCCCAACCCGCGCGAAGCCGCTCAACGTAACTATCCGCGTGTTCCCCTAACCACAAGTGTTTTCCTGAACCAACCAGGGAAATTAGTAGATCATTGTTCATGGCACGATCTGCCTGTTTCGCGCTCCAATCCTCATACCACGCCAGCAAATCTGTATATTTCTCTGGTAAATCTTTTCTAGCCGGCACGCTTTTCGCATCCCTGCGATCCGCATGTTCGGCATCCCCTTTCCGGAAAAGGCGACGGCGACCTTCGCTCGTTTCGTAAAGCATCCGATACCTCCCAGGATTGGGTGGGCGATTCGCAACACAATGCTGCACCACATGCACATAAACACCCGGCCGTAACGTGCCGCGGAGTCCCTCGCGTCGAACGCGCTCAACAATCTCCTCAATCGAGAAATCTTCGCACTCAGGTCCGTCGCGGTGCAGTAGCGCGGTGGCAATCCAAACTTCATCGGCAACTTTCAAGTTGGTATGGAATAGGAGATGCATGCTTAAGTCGCCTATATGGCAAATACAATAATACCAAGTATTAATGTATTGTCAAATTCACAGCACTTGGACTACTCTCAACAAGCCGCTCAAATTTCAGAGGTTATCAAGAAAGAATTGCGTCGCACGATTCATTAGCATTCGCCGCGCAGGTGGATCGCTCACTCCGTGGCCTCTGCCTGGGAAAGGCATTACCTCGGGATACTTCCCTGCCTTAATCAGGTCATTGATCAAGGCCAGCGTATTTGAGAAGTGCACATTGTCGTCGCCTGTGCCGTGCGCAATCAGCAATTTCCCCTTAAGTTTTTCAGCGTTCTTGATCGGCGACGATTCCTGGTAGCTTTCTTCCCGCTGCGGAAGCAATCCAAGATATCGCTCGGTATAAATCGTGTCGTAGAAATGCCAATCGGTTACCGGCCCGCCCGCAAATCCAACTTTAAATATTTCGGGCGCTTCAAACACCGCGTGCAGGGTCATGTGGCCGCCGTAACTCCAACCCCAGATACCGATGCGGTTCGGATCCACAAATGCTTGATGCTGCAACCACGCGGCTCCATCTCGTTGATCGGACAATTCCTGTGCGCCAAGCCGGAAGTGGATTGGCTCCTCGAACAGGTGCCCTCGCCCGGCCGAGCCGCGATTATCCAGCGCGAAAATGATGTAGCCCTTTTGCGCCATCATCTGGTGCCACAAAAACGTCGAACCCGTCCATGCATTCACCACCACCTGCGCATGAGGACCGCCGTAGGTATACACGATTACCGGGTATTTTTTCGATGGATCGAAGTTCGGCGGTTTGATCATCCAGCAATTCAAAGAAACTCCGTCGTGCGACTGAATCGCAAAAAACTCCACGGGAGAAAGGTGGAACGCCGCGAGTTGTGCCGATTGATTGTTTTCGTTGACAATCGCCGATTTGCTGCCATCGGCGTGGTAAAGATCCTGACGCGGCGGATTCATCGCATTCGAGTAGGTATCGGTATACAAAGTGGCGTTTGGCGAAAATTGAATTGCGTGAGTTCCGTCTTCTTTCGTCACCCGGGAAAAGCCCGAGCCATCAAATGAAACACGATACAGTTGCCGCTCCATGGGGGATTTTTCCGTTGCCGTGAAATAAACAAGACTTTTTCCTTCATCAACGGAGTCCACTCCGGTTACTTCCCATTTCCCATCAGTGATTTGTGCCAGTTGCTTGCCGCTCAGATCGTAAAGATAGAGATGGCGGTACCCGGTTCGTTCGCTGGACCACAGGAATCGGCTGGAATTTTTGAAGAAATGTAAATCATCGCTGACGTTGATCCAGTACTGATCTTTCTCGGTCAGCAATGTGGAAGACTTCCCAGTCGCCACGTCGGCAAGCAGTAGATCGAGCACCGTCTGCTCGCGATTCAGCCGCTGAATCGCAACATGCTTCGAATCCGGCAGCCAATTCACACGCGGAATGTAAATGTTGGTGTCAGCGCCGGTGTCCATCACGCGTGCCTCTCCACCAGCGATGGAAGCAACCAACACGCGCACGACTGGATTGCTCCCACCGGGAACCGGATAGCGCTGCAAATCCGCTTCGCCCGTGAACGAATCGAAATCCAGCATCGAAAATTGCGTGACCTTGCCTTCATTCATTTCAAAATAAGCAATCGACGCAGAATCAGGCGACCACCAATAAGCCGTACTAATGTCCAATTCCTCCGGATACACCCAATCCAGTTCACCTTTACGCACTTCCTCCGTACCCGCATTCGTGAACGCGCGTTCTTTTCCATCAGCCGTGCTCACCAGCCACAGATTGTGCTCGCGAATGAAACTGACGTATTTCCCGTCGGGAGAAATCTTTGCGTCAGCCAGTCCTGCTTTACCGCTGACGAGTGTGTGCGGCGTTTCCGTTTTCAGATCGAACCACACCAACGCCGTGGAGCTTTCCAACAGTAGCGCTTCGCCCGAGGGTGCCCATTGATATTGCGAAGGAGCGCGTCGGCCTAGTCCAGTCGCCTGTGAACTTTTTCCTTCTTCTTTAGGCAGCGCCGTCTCTAATTTGTCGGCGGAAACCAATACCGATCTCTTTCCAGAGGCCGCATCAATCGCCACCAGATCGTTCTTCGCATCCCTTCCAGTTCCGTTGGGTTCAAAAAAAGTGAGTGTCTTCCCGTCAGGAGACCATGCAATTCCGCGGCTCAGCCTGCCACTCAAACTGGGCTGGCTGTAGATTCGATCCACGGTCAACGCACCTGCAGCTGAAGCGGCTGCACTTCCCTGTGCAGCAGCTTGTTGCGCGCAAACGGCAACGGGCATCGCGAACGTCATTGCTAGCATTGCGGTGACGAATTGAATCTTCTTCCCACTCATCAAATTAAACATCCGCTCTCCTCCACGAATCTTCTGCAGCGGCAACACTGCCGTGCCCGTCTTGAGTTTGCCTTTGTTCCTCGACCCGCGGCGGCAACTAATCTACCCTGGTGGCCACCGAAAATTACGCCCACCCAACAAATGCAAATGCAAATGAAAAACCGACTGCCCCGCCCCGCTGCCATTATTGAAAACCGTTCGATAACCCGCCAGAAGACCCCGTTCCTTCGCCAATTTCGCGGCCACTAACTGCATTTTCCCCAGCAGCGCCTGGTCCTCGGTCGCAGCATCATGCAACGCTGCAAAATGTTTGCGCGGACAAATCAGAATATGTGTCGGAGCTTGCGGGCTGATATCTTCAAAGGCAAACGCTTCTTCATCTTCATACACCAGTTTGGCTGGAATTTCTTTCGCACCAATTTTGCAAAACAGGCAGCTCTCACTCATTTCGTCGCTCCTGACGGCGCGCCTTCATCAAGGCGCAGCACCATCGTCTTGAATCCTTCCTTCACGCGAAGTTGTTCCGCGTATTCCTGGGCCGCCTCTTCCCCGGAAATCTTGCCTACGCGGACGCGGTAAAACGGTCCATCCGCTGAATCATACTGCTGAATGAAAATGGGCGAATACGTCACATTGAGCCGGTTGCGCAGCCGCTCGGCATTGCCCCGGTCGCGGAACGCCCCTACCTGCACGGTAAAGTATCCCGCGGTCACATCCACGTTACCCAAAACTTCCAGCCGCACGGGAACCACTCCCGGTCCAATCGATTCGATTTCCTGCGCTGCTGCGCGTGACAGATCAATAATGCGATTGTCCACAAACGGCCCGCGATCAGTGATTCGCACAGTTGCGCTCTTCCCATTATTCAAATTCGTGACGCGGACCATGGTTTCAAACGGCATGGTGCGATGCGCCGCCGTCATTTTGTTCATGTCGTAAATTTCGCCGTTCGCCGCGTGTCGCCCGTGAAATGGATCGCCATACCACGAAGCATTCCCTTCTTCCGTATATCCCGCAGGCGCTGGGATTGGCGGTGTCTTTGTTTTTTTTGCTCGCGGAGTTGCAGGGGCAGGAGATGGGGGCGCGGCATTTGCGTTTTTTCCTGCTTCCGAAGTTTCTGCTGCGGACGTTGATGGCTGCGAACTAACAGGAGGATTTCGATCAACAACAGGTTTCTTTGCTGCGCATCCGGCAGCGAGCAGCGAACATATACAGATCAGTGTGAGAAGAGCGGAACGGTCCGAAATCACGGTTTGGGTTCTTGCGTATTTGCCGCTTGGCGATTCGCGACTCGCGTTTCCAATTTCCTCGACGCTTCCGCAAGCTTTTCCGATACTTCGCGAAGAAATTGCGCCGTGCGCCGTTCCGTTTCCGGAGCTACTTCATCTTCCACATATTTGCGGAGTCGGGTGAGCTCTTCATCCAGACGCCGGCCAAGCTCTTCAAATTTGTCCATGAGTCGTCCTTGCGCCGGAACGAAAAGCGCGTTTCCGGTATTATAGGAACGCGTAATTGAGGGTGCAAGGAGGAGTGTGGCACTTCCTTATCAGTGGCAAATGCGCAAAGAGCGCTTGCAGAGAATGTTCGGCGGGTTCTTTAGTGGCGGCGAAAAACGCCCCCAACTCTGCCCTGCTTGTGGAGCTTTAGTCGGCATCAACGCCACGCGCTGTCATCAGTGCGGCACCAACCTCCGTTTCGGCTTGGCGGCCTGGAGCAAAGGCCTCTCCGAATTTTTCGGCGGCCACGCGCCTGTAACCAGCGTCATTCTCATCGTTAACGTAGTTATGTTTGCAGTCAGCTTGCTCGCGACAATTAAATCAGAAGAATCCAGTGGTTTCAGTCTGCTGTTCGGCATGGGGAATGAAGCCCTGTATCGCCTGGGCGCTAGCAACCCCTATGCCGTCCTTTTCCTTCATCAGTGGTGGAGACTCATCACCGCGAGTTTCCTGCACGGCGGTTTGCTGCACATCGGCTTCAATATGATGGTGCTTCTAGACATTGGCCCAATCGTCGAAGAACTTTACGGCTCGCCTCGGTATTTGTTTCTTTACATACTTACCGGCGCCGCCGGCTTCAGCCTGAGCGTTTTGCATCATCCTGCCGTTGGCGCCAGCGCTTCGTTACTGGGATTAATTGGCGTCCTGATTGCCGTCACTACCAAGCGTAGCGGTGCAGCAATGCAGGCCATGCGTTCTCGCCTTATCTCCTGGGTGGTCTCTATTTTCGCGATTGGATTCTTAGCCGGCGGGATGATCGACAATTGGGGCCACTTCGGTGGCCTGGCAGCCGGCTTTTTGCTCGGGAAGATTTTTGCCGATCGCGTTCCGACAGCTCCCGACGAGCGTAAAACCGCCTATGCCCTCGGATGGCTGGCAGGCATAGTCACCATCGCCAGCTTCATCCTAATGTTCATGCACTACAGCGACCGTCTACCCGGCACAAAGTAGCAACCACAATTGTAGGGGCACGGCAATGCCGTGCCCGTCTTGGGTTACCCGATGTATAGCGGCCGTCTTCTGAGGCGGCGCTTTTCTCTAATACCATCGCGGATCTACGACGCGTGTAACCTTCGCGCCACCACAAACGAATAATGAAATCCTGAAATGGTAACCAGCGCAGCGACCAGAAATTCCAAGTAATGATTAAAAATCCCCACCCGATCATTCGGATACGCCGCGCCATACACCGTAAAAAAAACCAGTCCAATCTCAAAAAACGTTGTCGCTTTGCCAAGCAAACTCGGCGGAAATGGCCGGTATCCCTGAATCAACAAAATAACCGCCGCCACGATCAGCATCAGTACATCGCGGCTCAACACCATGATCGTCAGCCACCACGGAATCTTCTTCTCCATCGCCAGCACCACAAACGACGACGAAAGCAGCAATTTATCCGCGATCGGGTCGAGATATGCTCCCAGCGACGATTTTTGGTGCAACGTGCGCGCCAACAGCCCATCCACGGCATCGCTTAAAGCGGCCACAACCAAGACCAGCAACGCCCATTGATATTCTTCGTAAAGAATCAGAATCAGAAAGAACGGCAGAATGCCGAGACGTAGAAATGTGATCTGATTGGGGACCGTCCAAATGCGGGCTTTCATTCGCTAAAGAATAACGTAGTTCAAGCGAACTGCGCGAGATATTCGGTCAACGAGCGCCCCAGTTTGCGCTGAAAAATGTCACCCATCGACGGAATAGAGCCTGACGGCTCATCGAGCGAGATGCGTTCCACCCGCGTCATCGGGAAAAATACCGTTGGCAATCCCACGCGCTCTCCGTCCGGTTCATTCAACTGCCGCACGAAATGGTCGAACGAGTTCAGGTCGACGCCGCGGATAGTCACGCCGCTGGGATTAATGTCCAATAGTATTCCCCAAACTTTTTCCTTGGGAGAGTGCAGACTGACGATCACGATGGAATTGGGATTCATGGCCGGTCCGTAAGAGTACCTGTTAAGAGTTTACCCCACGGCCTTCGATGGATGAAAAGTCTCAGCGAGAAGGTGACCAACGAGAAACTGTCCTCCTCCCGGCCTCATTTTGAGGCTTGTTCGTAAGCTCGGTTTAACCAGAATAGCGCATCACACAAATCGGTCTCGGAATTCAATTGGAAGGAAAACCATCCTTTACCAGGCAATCGAGTATTCGTATCCATTCGAGGGTCGCTCTCCGCTCGCTTTAATAAAGCACGCGGCATGGGGTTAAATTTCACGATAAACGAAGATGCACTGTTGAACCCGCGCGTCTGCGGAAGAGCCGAAAAAACCGTTCCGGCTCGGTAAAAAAACAAGAAACCGAACATCGACTTCGTGCTTATACGCGGCCAGGTATCCAACTCCGAGCACAGCATGGCGGACCACTGCCGCATCTCTTCGCTGATGGCAGGAAATTTTGGAGCGGGCCGCCGCGGCCGCTTCACTTTTGATTTCTCGGATTTTAGTCGGCGACCCTTCAAGGCACAGGTACTCTCGAATAAGCTCTGGCTGCTTGCTAAGAACTCCATGTCATCCTTAACTCGTTCGCATCTTGAACGAGGTGAGGAATCTGCTCTTTCTTCAGCTCTAAATAGGCATCACCGTAGGCCCCCGAGTCGGAACCAAAAGCTGCGGCTCCGTCAAATTCAACACTTCCTCGAGAGTTGTATCCGGCGCGAGCTCGCGCAGCACCAAACCTCCCGGCGTAACGTCGATAAACGCCAATTCCGTGACGATATGATCGACGACTTCCACTCCAGTCAATGGCAGCGTGCACTTGTTCAAAATTTTCGGCTTGTTGTCGCGGGTCGCATGCTCCATGGCAATGAACACGCGCTTCGCCCCCGCAACCAGATCCATGGCCCCGCCCATTCCCTTCAGCATCTTCCCGGGAATCGCCCAATTCGCCAGTGAGCCTTTCTCATCCACCTGCAATGCACCAAGCACGGTGAGATCGACGTGGCCGCCGCGAATCATTCCAAACGATTCCGCTGAGGAAAAATAAGCCGTTCCGGGCAATTCCGTAACTGTTTCCTTCCCCGCGTTGATCAGATCGGGATCGACTTCGGACTCCAGCGGATACGGCCCCACGCCCAACATGCCATTTTCCGATTGCAGAATCACGTCCATGCCCTTGGGCACATAGTTCGCCACCAAAGTCGGCATCCCAATTCCAAGATTCACGTAGAATCCATCGCGCAATTCCTGCGCGATCCGCCGTGCAATTCGTTCCCGCTTTTGCTCTTCGGTCAGTGGCATCGGTTTTCTATTTTCGCGTTGTGCGCTTCTCGATTCTCTTTTCGTACCCGGTTCCCTGAAAAATTGCATTTACAAAAATTCCCGCCGTATGAACCTGGTCGGGATCGAGTTGGCCCGGCTCAACGATTTGCTCGACTTCGGCCACGACATAATCAGCCGCGGTGGCCATCATCGGATTAAAATTTCGCGCCGTCTTGCGAAATACTAGATTTCCCCAACGATCACCCTTCCATGCTTTAATGAACGCGAAATCTCCTCGCAATGCCTGTTCCAACACGCAATTACGGCCGTCGAATTCGCGAGTTTCCTTACCCTCAGCCACCATCGTGCCGTATCCCGTGGGTGTGTAAAACGCAGGAATACCCGCCCCGCCGGCGCGCAATCGCTCAGCCAATGTCCCCTGCGGATTTAGCTCGACCTGCAGTTCCCCGCTCAGCACCAACTGCTCGAATAACTTGTTCTCGCCCACATAGGTGGAAATCATTTTCTTAACCTGGCGATTTTGCAGCAACACACCAATTCCAAATCCATCCACGCCTGCGTTATT
The DNA here is from genome assembly GCA_036497825.1 of Candidatus Acidiferrum sp. Classification (GTDB taxonomy): domain Bacteria; phylum Acidobacteriota; class Terriglobia; order Acidiferrales; family UBA7541; genus Acidiferrum. The sequence goes on along the minus strand of DASXIT010000002.1, from coordinate 11,857 downwards.
GCTAACAACAGTAAGATCCTTCGTGCCCTTCCGCTGCACCGCCGCAATCAAATTTTCCGGAATCCCGCAAAGCCCAAATCCGCCCATCAGCACAGTCATCCCATCGCGAAGATTCGCGATAGCCTCGTCCGCAGACGCAATCCGCTTGTCCATAAGTAATCTTCCGTTGAGCCGAGTTGCCCGCAGAAGTTTACTCTAACTAGGTTCCGCCGTGTACTCACATAACATCTGAGCACGTATCAGCAAGCCAGTCGGATGCTCACCCGAAACGCATTCGGCGTCATTCCCGTAATCTTCCGGAACGCGCGCGTGAAATGGCTTTGATCCGCAAAGCCAGTAGTAAGACTAATTTCAGCTAAGGACATCTCAGGGTTCAGCAGATACTCACAGGCGGAACGCGCGCGTAATCGGTGCACGTACTCCCCAATCCCTTCGCCTTTGAAGCGGCGAAACACACGGGACAAGTGAACCGGATGCACTCGCACTTCCCTGCTGAGTTCCTCTAATGTGAGCCGGTGACAATGCTCCGCCTGCAGTTTATCCAGCAAGCGCGAAAACCACGACGGTGGCCGCCGCTTTTCTTCCATAGGCAATCTCGCCGCAAGAGCGACCATTTCCGCCAGCAAGCTATCCACACAAAGCTCATCGGGTTTGGCAACTCCAAATGTTGCGCGTCGAAGTTTCATCGCCAGCCAAACCATCCGTCCGCCACACGAATCTTCACAAGGGTGTTCGAGATTGCCAGAGCACTCCTCCATGCGCGCTTTCCAACCAGGTCGCAGTTCAATGTGGAAAAACCGTACCCCTCGCGGACCAATTTCGTCTTGATGTGGGATTCCCGCTGGCCGGAACATAATCGAGCATGGCCCAAACTGTTTAATCTCGCGGCCATAGCGTTCCCCATACTGCCCATCGAGGAGTAATCCAAAAAATGGCAATTCATGCGAATGGCAAGGCAAGCGCCGCGGAATAGAATGCCGGAGGTCGGTGAATAGCGCGCTGGAATGCGTAACCCGGCCGCGCACCGCTCCGAAAAAATTGCCACTGCCAAGCCGATTTTCGCCCGAAACTGGGAGCGAGAGTGTATTCCCCATAGAGCCTCCGGCGCGACAAACAACTAATCTTGAGAGAGGTTGTATTTATTCTATACGCGGGCCATCGCAATTCGTTAGTTTGTAGCTGCACGTTGCAGAGAAACAGTCTTCACCGGAGGATTACCGATGATCCGAATTGGCGCCTTGTTGGGCATCTCGCTTGGATTACTTGCTTTAAGCGCCCGGCCACCGCAAGCAAATCAACAACAGCCGAAAAATGACAGTACAACCAACGCACCACAATATACGGCAGATGGTCGACTGAAGTTCCCGGCGAACTACCGTGAGTGGGTTTACCTGAGCACCGGAATCGACATGAGCTACGGACCAGCGTCAGACATGGGTCATTCCATGTTCGACAATGTGTTCGTTAATCCGGAATCTTACAAAGCCTTCTTGGCCACCGGAACCTGGCCGGACAAGACCATGTTGGTTCTGGAAGTGCGCGGCGCCGCAAACAAAAACGCCATCAACAAGGCTGGCCACTATCAAACCCCGGAAATCATGGGCCTCGAGGTCCACGTGAAGGACCAGGCTCGCTTCACAGAAACTGAGAAATGGGCGTTCTTTGGATTCGACGGCGACGAGCCGTCAAAGATGAATCCCAAGGAAATGGATTGTTATTCGTGCCATCAACTGCACGCCGCTGTCGACACCACTTTCGTCCAGTTTTATCCAACGCTCATTGACATCGCCAAGAAGAAAGGCACTCTTAGCCCAGCTTACGTGAAGGATGAAGCTGCAACCGTGAAGTAAGGCAAGCAACGCTGCGGATTATAGGCTGCGTAGAAGTTTGTAAAGTTCGTTGGCTGCGTCGAAATCAGTTTCCAGGTCGCGCGAACCCAGTCGTTCGCGAAGTTCATCCAGGCGGCGTGCATATAAGTCCAGCGCGGCGGAGAGCACTTCCCTGTTGGTCAGCACGATGTCGCGCCAAGTATTGTAGGAACTGCCCGCCAAGCGCAGCGTATCTCGCAATCCCGGCCCGGCCAGTGTAATCGGCAATCCATTTTCATCCAGATGATCGTAGAGGAATGCGCCAAGAGCGACGGCCGCAAGCTGCGGCAAATGGGACGCCATGCCAACCGCATAATCATGTTGCTGCGCGCCCAGCCAAAGTGTACGGGCCTCCAATTTCTCCAGAATCTTTACGAATGCCACAACGCGAGGATCATGCGTTTCATCGGAAGAGCCAATCAAGGCGTAAGTAGCGTTGCGAAACAAATCCGCATCCGCATGAGCGATTCCAGATAATTCCCGCCCAGCCATTGGGTGGCCCCCGAGAAAAAGAGGGCCCGCTTCGGGATGGAACAGTTCCGCGGCAGCCTGAATAATACGCAGCTTCGTGCTGCACGCGTCCGTGATTAGCGCGCGCGGAGCCGCGTGCTTCGCGATCTCTGGAAAGAGATCGATGGTCGTGCTGATGGGCAAGGCAATATAGATCAGGTCGGCATTGCCAATGGCAGGCGCCAGGTCGCCATGAAACTTCTCGTGGATCGCACCGCGCGTGTGCGCTACATTTACAACTTCTGTGCGATCCCATCCGGAGACGTGAATGTCCGTCGTGAATTTGCGAAGGGCTAGCGCGAACGATCCACCGATCAAGCCGGTGCCGAGAACTGCAACGCGTCGGATAAGGTGAGCCATGCGAGGCTATACGTTATCAGCTTTCCCTACCAAGCTGGCAAGGGGATAACGTTTGGGGGTTTGCCTAGAGGACAAACACTCGGTTCTTCCTCGGGGCCGCGGAGTTTAGCCGATGGTGCGGCCAACAGCAGGAGCGATAATGCGAATCTCCGTCATCAATCGCTCGAAGTGGGGCGGGTCCAAAGACTGCGCGCCATCCGACAACGCATGATCGGGATCGTTGTGCACCTCGATGAGCAACCCATCCGCACCAGCAGCCACGGCGGCGCGGGCCATCGGCGGCACCTTATCGCGCCGCCCGGTACCGTGCGAAGGATCGGCCACAATGGGCAGGTGCGAAAGCGACTTGATCACGGGAATCGCGGCGATATCCAAAGTGTTTCGCGTATAAGTTTCAAACGTGCGTATGCCGCGTTCGCACAGAATTACGTTGGGATTGCCGCCGGCAAGGATGTACTCCGCGCTGAGCAAGAGTTCTTCGATCGTCGCAGACATGCCCCGCTTCAGTAAAACCGGTTTGTGGACTTCGCCAAGCGCGCGCAGCAGGAAGTAGTTCTGCATGTTGCGGGCGCCGACCTGGAAAATATCCACGTAATCGCTCATCATCGGAATCTGCGAAAGGTCCATCACCTCACTGACCACGAACAACTTGTATTTGTCAGCAGCCTCGCGGATCAACTCCAGTCCCTTTTCGCCCAGCCCTTGAAACGCGTATGGAGAAGTGCGCGGCTTGAATGCTCCGGCACGCAGAATTTTGGCGCCCGCTTTGAAGACCGATTCGGCCACTGAATTAATTTGTTCGGGTGATTCCACGGAACAGGGACCCGCCGCGACAGCGACTTCATTGCCACCAATCGTTACACCGCGCCCCAAATCCACAATCGTTCCGTGCGGCTTGAATTGCCGGCTGGCTAATTTGTACGGTTGCGTTACCCGCACAACTTCGCGCACCCCTTCCAGCAATTCGAAATCGCGATGATCGAAATCGCGGTGAACCCCGACCGCTCCCAAAATTGTGTGCGAAGCGCCGGTAGAACGGTGCACATCAAAACCGCTGGAGACGATGCGATCGATCACGTGCTGGATCTGCTCGTCCGTCGCCCCTTCTTGCATCACGATGACCATGGTTGCTTAACCTCAATCCTTCATTTTTGAAATATTATTGGGCGTGAAACTGTTCCAGGCCGCCATAACACAGCAACCGGTCGCCACAAATCCCACCCACCTCAATACCTGCCCAACCACAAAATCTATCGATCACTTGGAATCTTCGTTGGTACTGTCGCCATGCATCGCCAGACGCTCGGCGCTGCGCGCTTCATCAATGATGCGCTCGAACAGCCGGCGAATCGCCCCATCCGAAAGTGGACCACGGTTATTGCTTTCGGCATTGGAAAGCACATCGTTTTCTCTGTCCGGCTGATACAAAGGCATTTTCGCTTCCTGCTTCAGGCGGCCAATTTCCAGCGCGCATTTTGAGCGTTCATTGAGCAGTTCGACGAGTCGTTTGTCAATTTCATCAATGCGGCTCCGCCACTCAGCAAGATTCATAGCGTGGCCTCGCGGCGGGATAACCCTTTTTGCCCCGCTTCCTTCAGCGCCCGAATCCGTTCGCGCAATGCGGCGCTGGCCGCTGCAGTCGAAGTTGCCTTCTCGATTTCCGACACCAGCGCGGAGCCAACCACTGCGGCATCCCCTAGGCCACCGAGCACGGAAACGTGGCCCGGCAAGGAAATACCGAAACCCACCGCGATGGGCAATGATGTGAAATTGCGCGTGCGTCGCAGCAATGCGGGTAAATCATCGGGCAAAGCATCTTTCGCTCCGGTCACTCCCGTACGCGAAATCAAATAAAGAAAGCCCGAAGAGCAAGCCGCAATTTTCTGCAGCCGCTCGTCCGTGGATGTAGGTGCTGCCAGGAAAACCGTGTCCAGATGATGCGCATGAACGATGCGGCGGTAATCTTCAGACTCTTCCGGCGTAAGGTCGGTAACCAGCACACCGTCCGCACCCGCCGCTGCTGCATTGCTCGCAAATTTTTCCAGGCCCATCTGTACAATCGGATTGAAATAACTGAACAGCACCAAGGGAACTTGGCTGGTCTTGCGAATACGACGGACCAGCTCAAGGACTCCGGCAAGCGACGCGCCGGCTTTCAACGCGCGTTCTGAGGCTCGTTGAATCGTGGGTCCGTCCGCCAGCGGATCGCTGAATGGCACACCAAGCTCGATCACATCAGCGCCCGCTTCGCTCAGCGCCAGAACAAATTCCAATGTTGCATCGAGCGAAGGGTCCCCTGCCGTGATGTACGCGACGATGCCAACTTCCCCGTTCGCGCGAAGTTCTGCGAATCGTTTTTCAATGCGAGTCGAATTTTGCTGCGCGACGGTCATGGACTTTTTGCCGAATTATATCAGGCGTTTATAAGTATCCATGTCCTTATCGCCACGGCCGGAAAGATTGACGATGACCAGGTCAGATGGTTTCAGTTGTGGCGCCCGCTCGATCAGACCGGCGAGCGCGTGCGCCGATTCCAGCGCAGGAATGATTCCTTCCGTGCGAGAAAGCAGCTTGGCCGCTTCAAGGGCGGCTTCATCGGAAACGGCGGCGTACTCTGCGCGACGCTGATCCGCAAGCCAGGCGTGTTCGGGACCAATTGCAGGATAATCCAACCCCGCTGAAATGGAATGAGTCGCCGCGATTTGCCCATCTTCGTTTTGCAGCACATACGTGTACGTGCCCTGCAATACTCCGGGGCGAGCTCCAGTGAAACCCTGATGCGCAGCGAGCCGCGCTGCATGTTCGCCGAGTCCATTGCCCCGTCCACCCGCTTCGATGCCCACCATTTTCACGTCAGTGTCTTTCAAAAACTCGTAAAACAATCCGATAGAGTTGGAACCACCACCCACACACGCGTACAAGTGAGTCGGCAAACGCTTTTCCGCCGCCAGTATTTGCTCGCGAGCTTCGCGCCCAATCACCGCTTGAAAATCGCGAACCATGGTTGGGTAAGGATGAGCACCCAAAACTGATCCAAGCAAATAATGAGAGGTGCGCACGTTGGTCACCCAATCGCGCATGGCTTCGTTGATCGCATCTTTCAGAGTTTTGCTGCCAGACTCCACGCCGATTACTTCCGCGCCCAGCATCCGCATGCGCGCCACATTCAAGGCTTGCCGCGCCATATCTTCCGTGCCCATGTACACGACGCACTGCAATCCCAGATGCGCAGCAATCGTCGCAGAAGCCACCCCGTGTTGACCCGCCCCGGTCTCTGCAATGATGCGCGGCTTGCCCATCTTTACCGCCAGCAAGCCTTGGCCAATCGCGTTGTTAATCTTGTGCGCGCCGGTATGCAGCAGATCCTCACGCTTCAAATAGATACGTGGCCCCCCAAGCTTTCTCGTCAGGCCAGCCGCAAACTGCAGCGGCGTGGGACGCCCGGCAAAATTTTTGAGCAATCCCTGGAATTCTGCTTGAAACGCCGGATCGGCCTTGGCAAGTTCGTAGGCGCGCTCCAGTTCATACAGGGGCACCATCAGCGTTTCGGGGACGTAGCGCCCTCCGTAAGGACCGAACCGGCCCGGAGCGTTTGCAGGCACAATGAGTTGACTAGCCATAGAACGAATATTGTCGCACAGACGCTATCCACCGCATATCTGAGCTGGTAACGGGAAAGCTAGGGAGAAGTAAAGTTTCTGTATTTCTGGTAATGAGATATATGCCGTTATCTCATTACAATAAACGTTCAGAGCAACATCTTGCCACTCTGCCTATCGTTACGTGTTTTATTTTCAACAGATTACGCAGGGCCATGGAAAAACAGTTATGCAAGCATAAGCTAAAAAACAAAGTACTGAAGAATTTATTGATCACAATGTAATGAGTTAAAGCTGGTTAGCCCATTTCACGGCATCGAAGAAGGCACGCAGCTTTCCCGGATCTTTTTTGCCGGGACGGGATTCCACTCCGCTGGCAACATCCACAGCGTACGGGCGCACCGCGGTGATGGCCTCCGCGGCATTTACCGGCGTCAGACCACCAGCAAGGATAATTCGATGCGATGCAGCTGCTTTATGGGCCAGCAACCAATTGGTGGTTTGCCCAGTGCCGCCGAATTCTCCTGCGTTGGCGGCATCCAGCAAAAATGCCGAAGCTGCGTTGTACTTGGGGAAGGGCGGAAGGCTGTCTTCGGGACCGACGCGGAGGGCTTTAATGACTGGAATTTTCTTAGCGATTTCGGCAACGATTTGCGGCGTTTCATCGCCATGAAGTTGCGCGAAGTCCAGGCGCAGAGCTTGCGAGAGTGCAATCACCGCTTCAGGCGCCCAATTCACGAAAATCCCGACCGTGGAAATAAAGGGAGGGAGCTCGCGAATAATTTTTTCAGCGGTGAATGGGGAGACGGCTCGAGGACTTTTCGGATAGAAGTTCAGGCCGATCGCATGGGCACCAAGTTCCGCGCAAAGTTTTGCGTCGGCGGCATTGGTCAGGCCACAAATTTTAACGCGAACCATATAGAACATCTTACTGGATGAAACGGATAAGGTGAGAGTGGAGATAGTTCCCCAGAAAACCCGCCCCCTTAGAAACGAAGGGTGCGGCACCCGGCCAAGGATAACCCGAGAATAAGAGGTCAGGCGGAGTTTGATCGTAAGAGCCCACCCTTACAAACCAAGGGTGGGGTACCCTCAAGTTTATTCGTTTGGCGTAAAGCCGCCCCTAGGAAACCCCAAGGGCACAGTCAAGAGTGACTGTGCCCCAGGAATCCAAGAGAGCCGAGGATGTTTGCTAAGGCTGGAGAAGTTGCAACAATGCCGCGCCTGGGTCTGCGGAGAGCATCAGATGCTCGCCAATGAGAAAGGCGTCAAATCCGGCGGCGCGTAGCTTCGCGAGATCCTCATGGGAGCGCAACCCCGATTCGCAAACGACGATACAGGTGTCGGGAATTTCGGCGATCAGTTGGAACGAAGTGTCCATTCGCACTGTCAAAGTTTTCAGGTCACGGTTATTGACACCCACGATGCGCGCACCCGCGGTTAAAGCACGCTGCAACTCTTCCCGCGTATGCACTTCGACAAGCGGCTCCATGCCAAGTTCACGGCCGAGCGCGAGCAACTCGCTCAATTGAATGTCGCCCAGTGCGGCGACGATCAGCAAAAAACTGTCGGCATCGTTGGCGCGAGATTCCCAAACTTGCCAAGGGTCGAAAATGAAATCTTTGCGTAAAATAGGAAGTGCAACGTTCTTGCGGGCATCGCGCAGATTTTTCAGTGAACCGTGAAAGAAATCTTCTTCGGTGAGGACGGAGAGCGCCACAGCCCCGGCTGCCTCCACAGATTTGGCCAATTCGATGGCATCAAATGGATCACGAATCACACCACGCGAAGGAGAAGCAGGCTTCAGTTCCGCGAGTACGTTGAAGCCATCTCGAGAAAGCGCGGCGGCAAAATCGCGAACCGGAGGAGCGGCTTTCACTCCGTATTTCAGGGCCGTTTCCGGTAAGACGCGTTTGCGATGGTCAACCGATGCGCGGCGCGCTTCCAGGATGCGGTCGAGCACGGTGTTGGTATTGGCGTGGGCGCTCATAGCAAGAACTCTGTATGCTAGAGAGGCCGGATGCGAGTGTCAAATGGGACGAATCAGAAAAGGGACGATTGAATGAGTTACGCAAAACGGTATGCGGCGCTGATGGAACAGATTGCCGATGAAGCAGACCTCATCTCTATGCGCTATTTTCGCAGCGTGGAAATGCGAGTCGAGCGAAAGGGTGATGGAAGCGCCGTAACACAGGGCGATAAGGCGGTCGAAGAGATGGCGCGCGCCAGAGTGGCGGTCAGCGGGATTGATTTGGATGTGCTGGGCGAAGAGATGGGCGGCGAAAGCGCAAAGGAGCCGGCAAAAAACGGACGAGCGCGAATGATCATCGATCCAATCGACGGCACAGAGGAATTTTCGCGCGGAATTCCCACGTTCGGCACGCTAATGGGCATCGAAGAAAATGGGGAAATCGTGGCGGGGATGGCGAGCGCTCCTGCCCTATCCCGGGGCACTCGCTGGTGGGCTTATCGAGGAGAAGGAGCATTTCGCGACGGCAAACGGATTCACGTTTCACCCGTGAAATCCCTGAAAGACGCGATGGTTTTCACTACGGGAACCGGGCCCAGCAAGGATCCCGTAGCCCGGGCAGCGATTCGTCGCTTGGCAGATACAGCTCGCAGCAGCCGCTCTATGGGCGGTTTTTGGCAGCACATGTTGGTGGCGGAAGGTTCTGTGGAAGCCGCGATCGATTGGACTTCCAAGCCGTGGGACCTTGCCCCACTCGGGATCATTGTGGAAGAGGCGGGCGGCAATTCAACCACGATTGCCGGGGAACGATCCATTTATCGGGGACAATTGATCAGCACCAATGGATTGTTGCACAAGGAAGTGCTCGCCATTTTGAACGCAGGTGCATGAGTGAACGCGGACAGTGCGCTGAATATTTTGACGGAAGAAGTCAGCGACTGCCGGCTGTGCCCGCGCTTGGTGAAGTATCGTGAAGCAGTGGCACGTGAAAAGCGCAGAGCATTTCGCGACTGGACGTATTGGGGACGTGGCGTGCCAGGTTTTGGCGACGCCAAAGCTAAGCTTTTTATTCTGGGGCTGGCGCCGGCGGCCCACGGTGGCAACCGCACCGGCCGCGTGTTTACGGGTGACCGCTCTGGAGATTTTCTCTACAGAGCATTGTATGAAGCGGGCTTTGCAAATCAGCCAACATCCGTGAAGCGCGGTGATGGTTTGCGATTGAAAAATGTCTATATTGCTGCAGCGGTGCGCTGCGCTCCTCCTGCGAACAAACCTTTGCCAAGTGAAATCTTGAATTGCCGCCGATATTTGGAACGCGAACTGGCGATTTTGCGACCCAAAGCAATTCTGGCTTTGGGGAAGATTGCCTGGGACGCCTATTTGGATTTTCTGAAGCAAGAAGGAAAAATCACGTCGCGGGCCGCATACCGATTCGCCCACGGAGCGGAAGTGAAGTTCGCTGATGACTTGCCACATTTGTTCGGCGTGTATCATCCCAGCCAGCAAAACACGCAAACCGGAAAAGTCACAGAAGCGATGTACGCCAAGGCCTTGCGACGCATCAAGACCTTTTTAGAGGCATAACAATTCGGAGTTTTCTTCCCGTTCGCGGTATGGCAGAGTTAACCAAGCTACGAGGGAGGTAATTGTGCGTGCTCTTACTGCATCTCTAACCCTGGCTGTCCTATTCTCTTGTCCCGCTGCCCGTGCTCAGCTTGTGTCGACCGCCCCCGGCGCACAACCGCAAGGTGAGCAGAAACCAGTGCAGCAGTATTACGCGCAAGATGGTGGCACGCGAGAAGTATTAGAGAGCATCGTGATACCGCCAAAGGCAAATGCGCCGTTCTCGTTACTGCTTCAAACGGAATGGGTCAAGTCTTTGTCCGACGGCGGGACCATGACAATGGTGAATGAGCGGCACATCGCGCGAGACTCCAAGGGACGCATTTACCAGGAGCGTTGGTATCTGGTGCCGAAAGTTGGCAAGTATGAATCGAAAATGAATGTGATCCAGATTTCGGATCCCAATACGCACACGCTGTACAACTGCCTCATGCTGGAACAACCGCATCAGTGCGTTTTGTCGACCTATACTCCTTCTGTTAACGCGGTCTATAACTTCAATACGCCTTCATCCAGCGGAACGCTTCCTGACGAGGAAGGTTCCACTATCCATGACAATCTTGGGAAACAGTTGTTGAATGGGGTCGAGACCATGGGTTCGCGGGATAGCATCATCTATAATCCCGGCGTATATGGAAATGATCGAAAAATGACGATTGAAAAGGAATTCTGGTATTCCCCGCTATTGGGAATCAACCTGCTTTCCAAGCGCTCTGACCCGCGTTTCGGTACGCAGACATTTACCGTGACAAATTTGATTCTCTCCGAACCTGATCCAAACCTGTTCGACCTTCCTGCAGGCTTCACTGTTGTGGACCATCGCCAAACCGCGGCCCCCGAAAATTAGTTCGAGACGGCGAACAGGAGCCGGGCCGCAGGCTTTTCTTCCTTATAGGATTGGATCGCTGTGGTTTACCAATGCACGGAAGGCCGCATCTAAGGGACAATAGAATATCTCGGGACAACATTGTGCTTCACACTGGAGGAGTTTATGAAGAGCCGAGCTCATCACTATGGATTTTTGGCTTTATGCGGGACGGCGGCGGCGCTGTTGTTTTGTACTGGTGCGGGCGCGCAGAGCTCCCGAGTAGAGCAGGATCCGGCAGAAGGTCAGCAATTGTCCGCGCACAATGTTGATCAACGAGTTGCGGATGGGCAACGGCACGGATTGCCGCTGGAAACCTATGCAGTGGTGCCGGGCACGCGATTCCTGGTTAGCCTTGAGCAGGATTTGAATACGAAAGAGGTGCACCAGAATCAGGCATTTCGCGTGCGCACCTTGGAACCACTGGAAGCGGGCAGTGGAATCTATCTTCCTTCGGGAGCCACAATTCGCGGACATATTAGCCGAGTGGAATCCGCAGGCGTTACCGGCAAAGCCAGAATTTGGCTGACGTTTGATGAGTTGCACGCCAAGTTTGGGCCATTGCCGATCGTGGCAGAGGTGGTCTCCGTTCCGGGAGATCACAGCATCAAGTCTGGGCCATTACAGGAAGGCGTGATTGAAGGACGCAGCAGCACGCAGAAGGATGCGGCCCAAGCAGCGGCGGCAGGCGCGGCGGGTGGAGCTGTAAAAGGCGTGAAAGACAAAAATAAAAAAGAAGCCGCGGAAGGGGCAGCATTGGGGGCATTGGAAGCTTATCTGGTGGAATCTGGCCGCGGACAGGAGCTGCAATTGCCGAAAGGCGCGAAACTGGAATTGGAATTGGAACGGGCTTTGTATCTCGTAAGGGAGTAAGTCAATTTAGCCGCTATTTTCCTGCATGTTTAAAGCGGGGCTGGACTCCCGCACTCCAAGGTGGTTTGCTTGGCATCCAATCGGTAGCTTGCTACAGTCGTAGTGCCCAGACGATTTATAGAACGTTAAGTTATTTATTTTCGTGAGGCGAGCCGCATGGCGGAAGATATTCGAGCAGTACGCACGGTAG
>DASXIT010000001.1:0-11550 GCA_036497825.1 Candidatus Acidiferrum sp. | reverse complement strand
GCTAATGGACCACTCCGAGTTTCGAAATCATATGGTTACCGCCGAACTAATCGTTGCGCATGCGGGCATGGGGACAATTATCACCGCTTTGGAATTGGGCAAGCCGATCCTCGTCATGCCTCGTCGAGAATACTTGCACGAGACGCGCAATGATCACCAGGTAGCTACAGTTAACCAATTTGCGCGGCGGGAAGGGATAATTGTCGCAATGGATGAAAAGGAACTGTTTTCGAAGCTCGACCAGGCTGAGGTGTTTTCCGCTTCAACTCGGATTAGTCGGGAAGCTTCAGCGGAGCTGATTTCCACGATTCGGAGTTTTATTCATTGCAGTTGATAGATCCCCATAATGAAAAAGCCGCATATTTAAAGGCGTTTTCGGCAGCTGTTATCTTTTATTGAGCGATGGTTGTATTTGTTCTAGCTGTTAGGCATGTATTAAGAGATATTCTCAAATAGATGGCAACCAAAAAGCTTAACAAGATTAAGCGTTTGATAAAAGTAACAATCAGCCTTCTTGCTCTCTTCTATGCCCGCGTTGCAAATGGTTTGCTAACTCTCGCTGGTAAGAAGCCTCGGGCAACATGTGTTGTTCTCTACTATCACGCGGTTTCCACTGTGGATAGGCGACAATTTGCATGGCAAATGGATGAGTTACTCCGTCTCACTACGCCAATAGCCGCCAGTAATCGGCAAGACTTGAAACCCGGATTGAATTACGCAGCAGTTACATTCGACGACGCTGTTCAAAGCGTAGTCGTAAATGCAATACCGGAACTCCTGCTGAGAAATATTCCCGCAACTATTTTTGTTGTTGTAAATTTTGTTGGCGGGACTCCGAAATGGGCCACGTATGGCCCTGAGTATGATGACCAAGATCGAATTATCACCCTGGAGCAACTCAAGAGCCTTAGAGAGGACCTTTTTACGATTGGGTCTCACACGTTGTCACACCAATGGCTTCCCTCCTTATCCGAGTCAGAGGCTCGAATTGAGCTCATGGGTTCTCGCAACAATCTGGGCGCGCTTTTGGACAGGGAAATTAAACTTTTTAGTTTTCCGTACGGCGCCATGAGCGATGAATTGGTGACCTGGTGTGAACAAGCAGGCTACGAGCGGGTTTTTACCATTGTCCCCACACATGCATTTTCCGATGCCAGAGAATTTGTTAGTGGGAGAATTACGGCCGATCCTGGCGATTGGCGTTTAGAATTCCGCCTGAAATTACTAGGCGCCTATCAATGGCTACATCTTGTGTACCGTTTTAAAAAGACGTTTCTGTCTAAATCATTAATTCGAAAACCGAAACTTTCAAAGGTTTTTTAGCTTTCTGCAATCTGGAACGCCCTAATGAGTCAAGTTTCGCAAAAAATCGCCAATCGCGTTTTGGAATTGATGAGATCGCGTCGAGATGCCAGCGCTGCTTCTCTAACGGTTGCAAGCCCTGTCGCCGTTTCAGTTCCAAGGCTTCGCCAAGTTGAATTTGACGATCATCTTGCCATTATCGCCTTAAAGAAACGTTGGGGCTTAATTCCCGAATCCCATGAAAATTGGGAAAAATTCTGGATCACTAACCCCGCATTGAGAGATGCGCACACAGCACGTCCCATGGGCTGGGTTCTGGAGGCTGATGGCCAGTTGGTGGGATACCTTGGCAACATTTCTTCGACATACTTCTATGACGAACGCAAACTCACTGCAGTGACTTCCACGGGCTTAGTCGTCGAACCCGCATACCGTTCTGCAAGCATGACTCTTATGGCCGCATTCTATCGTCAAAAGATTGACATTAACCTCGGCACAACTGCGATTCCTGCAGTCGGAAAAATGGGCATGGCTTTTAAAGCCGCTCCTCTGCCACAAGCGGATTATGACACGGTCCTTTTTTGGGTTCTCCATCCTTATCCCTTTGTTGGAGCGGTGATGAAAAGACTTGAACTTCAACCGCTTTTTGCTCGAACCGCCGGCATTCTTGGCTCTGCTGTGCTAGCCGCCGAAAGAATTCTTCGACGGCGCTGTCCCAAACATACCTCTGCAGCCGTGACTGTGAGCAAAATCAGGGTTGAGGAGATTGGAGATGATTTCCAAGCGCTTTGGATCCAGAAGTTGAAAGAGGGATTACGACTGTTCGCTGATCGCACCCCGGAGACACTGCGATGGCATTTCTCTATTCCTGGGGACATGGGAACAACGAATGTCTTCTGCTGCCGGAGAAACACAGAACTGGTGGGCTACGCCATAATCAGAACTTCAATCAATCGGTTGAATGGCCTTCGGCGTACACTAATCGCGGATATGTTGATAAAAAAAGATGATCCCGATGTAATTCGATCGCTTTTGATTGCGGCCTACGAATATGCCAAAGAGTTAGGAAGCGATGTTTTCGAAATATTGGGTTTCCCGGAAAACATTCGGAAAATATGTTTAGAGGGCAATCCGTACACTAGAAAATACCCCGCTACCCCTTTCTATTACAAAGCCACAGATCCGAATCTGCACAAAGCATTTTTAGATAGTCAGGCATGGTATGCCACCCCGTTCGACGGCGATACAACATTGATGCCCTAAGATTTTTTGACGGACCAAGACAAAAAAAGTTTACAACGGAGACTAATTTACAATGAATACTTCAGAAATTGAATCTGTAGTGCGCGCTTTCATTATCGAACACTTTCTCTCAGGCCGGGCCGATGCCCTCACCAGCGAGGGCAGTCTGCTTGGGAAGGCTATTGATTCAACGGGCCTCATTGAATTTGTCATGTTCTTGCAGGAGCGGTTTGGCATTACGGTCGAAGACGATGAAGTAGTTCCCGAAAATTTCGAATCCGTAAAAAGCGTAACAACATATGTCGAACGGAAGCTTCAGACTAAGGTCTAAATTCCAATATCTCATTGCGATGCGGCGCAAAACCAACAACGTGCCGTTGGCTTGCGAAATTGGGACTTGCCTGGAATCCACTGCCTGGAACTCGAATCTCGTACTTCAGCTGACCTCGATTCGCGCAACTCACAATTCGAGAGGAGAAGTAGAGTGGAAACTGCAATTGTGGGCACTTGGAAACTGGTGTCCGCCTCCAGCACAACATCGACAGGGGAGCGAAACGATACTCCCTATGGTCTCAGCCCTGCGGGTTTTCTTACTTACACTGAGGATGGCAGGGTTTCCGCGCTAATCAGTTACGGCGGGCGGAAATCACTCTCTATCGGTGGTGGAACTCAGGAAGAGCAAGCTGAAGCGTTCAAAACATTTCTTGCCTACGCCGGACGGTACGCGCTCAGTGGTGATAAGGTAACCCATTACATCGAAGTCTCGTCGATTCAGAACTATGTGAATAAAGAGTTGGTCCGCAGCATCAAATTCGAAGATGACCGAATCATCTTGGTTACGCCACCGACCCCGGTGAACGGAAAAATTCAAACCATCGAATTGATTTGGCAGCGTCCACCGGTTGGTTCCTGAAAAGCTCACTTCCCGATAAAGAGCGGGATTGAATGGAACAAATAATGTCTTCGCTCGCGAACTTTAAACGATAACCGGAAGGCTTTTCATACCCCTGAGTCCGAATGTAGCAGCCCACTCCGGTCGCGGGCCAGTGAGCTTCATCTCCGGGAAGCGCTGTACCAGATTCAGGATCGCTATCTGTCCTTCTAGCCGCGCGAGTTGACTCCCAATGCAAAAATGCGGGCCCGCACTGAATGCCAGGTGTTGGTTGTTCAGCCTCTTCAGGTTTAACTGGTTCGGTTCCTTAAATTGTTTTGGATCCCGGTTTGCTGCGCCGAGCATGCATAGGATTGTCCATTTCTTCGGTATGTGCTGGCCGCACACCTCAATATCTTCCTTCAGCACGCGAGCCGTGAATTGTACCGGGCTCTCGTAACGCAGCAACTCCTCCACAGCAGAGCGGATCATCTCCGGTTTTTCGCGTAGCTCCGCCGTCTCTTGCGGATGCTGCAGTAGCGTGTACATCCCGTTGCCGATCAGATTTCGCGTCGTCTCGTGTCCCGCGAAAAGCAGTGCTATGCACTGCGCGTATAGTTCTTCTTCGGTCAGCACTTCCCCATCTTCCTCAATGTCGATTAAGAGGCTAATCAGATCGTTCCCCTTATTGCGTCTTCGTTCCGCCACGATCTTTCTGAAAAATTCGGTTAACTCAATTAAGGCGTCCTGCGCCCCTCTTGCCTGTTCCACAGTGCGATCTGGACTGCCTCGAAAGAGCGCAATGGCACGGGACCAATTGACGAATGTCTCATGCAGTTCCTGCGGCAGTCCCAGCAGTTCCAAAATGATGCGTACCGGCATTGGACTTGCGAACTCGTGCATCAGATCGACTTCAGAGCCATGCTGCAGCGGTTGTAGCATTCGATCAACGATGGCCTCGACTTGCGGACGCAATGCTTCAATCGCGGCGGGCGAAAATCCCTTATTAAGAAGTTTGCGCAGCCGAGTGTGCTCCGGCGGGTCCATGAAAATCAGCCACAAGCCCAGCATGCGGGCGAGTTCGCTGAACTCGGCCTGACGGCTGAGCGGCAGAGTCAATAATTGCTGTTGCGCGCGTTTTGCTGAAAGCCTGGGGTCTTTCGCAATTGAGGAGCACTCGGCGTGGCTGAAAATCGACCACACTGCCCATTTACTCCCAACCTCTACGTAATGCAGCGGGCCTTCTTCGTGCATGCGGGCGTATGTGGGATACGGATCCTGCAGAATCTCGTCGCTGAAAACAACTTTTTTGTCCGGAGTAATCGCCTTGGACAACCTGCACCTCGCGCTAAATCTGAAATTCAGTTACGGAGTGACCAGTGATTTGTTGATGTCGAGTTTAGCATAGAACCATTGGGGGAATTTTGAAGTCACGTTCACAACTATCACAAATTCAGCGTGATAGATGAAGAAGAATGTTCCAAAAGGCCGCTTGGCCTAACCGCCCTCTCGCTTACGTTTGATTGCATCGGAGGCCTAAAAGGCAACTGGCAGATAGGTGGCCGATTCCTCAGTGACTCTCACTTATGAAATCGCTCTCCGATTTACCCTCTGTGCAGTTTCTGGACCTTTTTGATGGCTAACCTGTCGCTCATTAGCGATTTGGGGCATTTTTGGGCAAAACTTTGTCCCAGGTGGAAAGCCAATTACCCTTCTTTATTTCCTATCTTTCATCTATGTTATTGAAAGTAAAGCAGATAGATATTTTCTGCTAGGCTGGCCAATTGCACTTGTCTAAGCGCTGATCGAGTATCGCCGGTAGATCTTCTCATTTTGTGGGCGCTGTGCCACTCTAGGTCGGTGACGCACGTGATCCTGCAAAGCGCCTGGCTAGATCGCTTTCTTTGTAATCGGAATGCTAAAACGGTAAATCGCCCTGGCTTGTCCCCCAGAGCGAAGCTAAGGAGAAGGAGTTTTTTCCACCCAGCTATGCTAGATGCCGCCATTATTGGAGCGGGTCCTTACGGCCTCTCTATCGCTGCCCACTTCAGACGCCAAGGGCTTTCCTTTCGAATTTTCGGTCCCGCCATGGACAGTTGGCGCAACCACATGCCCAAGGGTATGATGCTCAAATCAGACGGTTTTGCTTCCAACATTTATTCTCCTGATGGAGGTTATACCCTCAAGCAATTTTGCGCTGATAAGGGCATAACGTACGATGACAACAAGATCCCTGTCGGTCTGGATACGTTCAGTGCGTATGGCCTGGCCTTTCGCGATCGTCTAGTTCCCGAGCTTGAAGAAAAATTCGCAACCTCGGTCAAAAAATTGCCCGACGGATTTCAAGTGCAGCTCGAAAATGGTGAAATCCTAGCGGCAAAACGCGTGGTCCTTGCGGTTGGTATCACCCACTTTCCTTGGGTTCCTTCCACATTGAGCCAACTGCCTCCAGATCTCATGACTCACAGTTTTGGCCATCATGATCTGCAAGAGTTTCGTGGGCGTAAGGTGATTGTCATTGGTGGAGGAGCTTCTGCCATTGGTTTGGCTGGCCTACTTCGTGAAGCAGACTGCAACGTTGAACTTGTTGTCCGCGAAAAGTCCGTGAAATTCCACGGCGCCCCCAGCGATAAGCCACGCTCTCTCTGGAAGCGTATGCGTCATCCCCAATCTGGTTTGGGACCTGGGCTACGCTCTCGATTTTGCGCGGATTACCCCATGTACTTTCATTTCCTTCCTGAAAAGGTACGCATGGAAGTTGTTCAGAAACACCTGGGGCCTTCAGGCCACTGGGTTTCCAAAGATCGTGTGCTCGGCCAAGTTCCATTGCATCTTGGATATTCGGTTCAAAAGTCTGGCGTGCAGGGTAACAAGGCATGTTTACACCTCTTGTCTCAAGATGGCTCCGAGCGCGAACTTTTAGCCGACCATGTTATCGCCGGCACCGGGTTCAGAGTCGACGTGAATCGCATTCAATTCCTTAGCCATGAAATTCAGAGCAAGGTCAAAACGGTGGACGGCTCTCCGGTTCTCTCTACTGCTTTCGAATCATCAGTTCCTGGTTTGTTCTTTACGGGCCTGGCATCGGCAAACAGTTTTGGCCCGGTCATGCGCTTTGCTTACGGTGCCGGCTTTGCTGCCGAGCGGCTCACAACGAAAATCACCCAACTTTCATCGCGCGGTCGAGCTTTTAGCCAAGCTCATTATGCAGAGACGCTCTAGGAATTTCGCAATTTCGCGGTACGTTTCGTTCAGACCGGTAAAAGAATGAAGAGAGAAACAATCGCAATTCACGTCGGCTATGATGGCGACCCGACCACACATGCCGTGGCGGTACCCATTTACCAAACGATTGCATTTGAATTCGACAGCGCGGAGCATGGGGCGGCGCTCTTCAACCTTGAAGTCCAGGGAAACATCTATACACGAATCGGCAATCCCACCAATACGGTGCTCGAAAAGCGCGTAGCAGCATTAGAAGGCGGAGTGGAAGCCCTTAGTGTGAGTTCCGGGATGTCGGCCATTCACTATGCCCTGGCCAATATCACCGAAATGGGGAATAACATTGTCTCGCTACCCCAGCTTTACGGGGCCACATATACGCTTCTCGCCCATATTTTCCCCAAGCAGGGAATCACCGGCCGATTTTCCACCGATGACAAACCTGAATCCGTCGAGAAATTAATTGACGACAATACTCGTGCGGTTTTCTGTGAAAGTATCGGCAACCCTGACGGAAACGTTGCGGACATTGAAGGTTTGGCTCGCGTAGCGCATAAGCACGGTGTGCCGCTGATCGTTGACAATACCGTGGCCACGCCAATTTTGTTTAGGCCGTTCGAATATGGTGCTGATGTAGTTGTACATGCGATGACGAAATTTATGGGCGGCCACGGCACGACTCTCGGCGGAATGATAGTCGATAGCGGGAAATTTCCCTGGAAGCAGTATGCGGACCGCTATTACATGTTGACCAAGCCTGAGATTGCCTACCATGGCGTGGTGTACACCGAACAGTTTGGTGACGCGGCGTTCGTAGCGCGTTGCCGCACCGTATGCCAACGAAATACTGGCGCAACCCTCTCGCCCTTTAACGGATTCCTCTTATTGCAAGGCGTAGAAACGCTCGCCCTGCGCATGGAACGGCACGTAGAAAACGCCCGAAAAGTAGCGGAATTCTTACGCGCTCATCCTCGCGTGGAATGGGTCAACTACGCAGGGTTCCCCGATAATCCCCGTTACGCCATTGCGCAGAAATACTTGGGCAACAATCGCTCTTCTCTTCTGACGTTCGGAGTGAAGGGGGGCCTGGAAGCCGGGACAAAGTGTTTCAACTCCTTCCGCTTATTCAAGCGTATGGTCAACATGGGCGATGCAAAGTCACTGACGTGTCACCCGGCATCGACAACTCATCGGCAGCTCACACCGGAGGAGCAACTTAAAGTGGGTGTGACCCCCGAAATGATTCGCCTCAGCGTCGGCATCGAACACATTGACGATATTCTTGAAGATCTTTCGCAAGCGCTGGCGAAAGCAGGGAACTAATTGCGGTCGGATTGCGGTCATCGATTTTGGAGGCAGCAATGCCAGTTTTCATAGACAGCGGTCGACAACCGGTTAAATGGGCGGGCGACAAGTTTTCACACCCAAGCAAGTTGGCTGGCTATTCTTCCAAAGTTGCCGAGTGTCTCCAGGTCGCACTCGTCAACAACATGCCGGATCCTGCCCTTGAGGACACAGAATCTCAGTTTTTTGATCTGTTAGACGCCGCCTCGGGTGATCTTCCGGTTCACATCCAGCTTTTTTCTTTACCCAAGATTTCACGAGGTGATCGCGCGCAGCATCACCTGGACAATTTCTATACCAGCACCTCAACTCTTGTGAACAAACGCTTTGATGGCGTCATCATCACTGGCACTGAGCCGCGGCAACCTGACCTTCGAAATGAACCTTATTGGGAACCGCTGGTCGATCTGTTCAACTGGGCCGAAGAAAATACTCTCTCAACTGTTTTGTCCTGCCTTGCCGCGCATGCGGGAGTGCTTCACAGCGATGGGATTCGACGCAATCCATTGGGCGAAAAGCGTTTTGGAGTTTTCGAACACAATAAGATTGCGGATCATGCTTTGACGCGCGGCATCTCCGACCCGATTCGTATTCCTCATTCACGCTGGAATGAGGTGAGAGAAGAGGATCTCCTCTCGGCCGGATACAGTATTTTGACTAAGTCCACGAGAGCTGGTGTCGACTTATTCGTGAAGCAAAAAGGAACAAGTCTTTTTGTTCACTTTCAGGGTCATCCCGAATACATTACCCAGACGCTGCATAAAGAGTATCGGAGAGATGTGAAGAGATATCTTCGTCAGGAACGAGAAACATATCCATTGGTACCGGAGGGCTATTTCGATTCGACTGCAATCGATCTTCTGGACGATTTTCAGAAAACAGCTCAGGCAAAGCGATTCGAAACCATCATGGAGAACTTTCCTGAAGCTGACGTGGTTGAGTCTCTGCAACACTCTTGGCTTTCATCCGCTACGCATATCTATAGCAACTGGCTGAAATGCCTTGCTTCGCGAAAAGCCAATGCCACGGAGATCTCCTTCATGGCGCGCGTCGGTCAGCTCTAGAAATTCCAGCAATTTTAGTTATCTTTCCTCCGAACCATAATTTGAGCCAATGATAGAAACTCCAGTTCCTGACATTCTGAAGACACTGCCTCCGCGAATCATCGATCTTATGACCCCATGGGCTGCGAAGACGCCAGATCATCCGGCTCTCGTTGAAACCGGTGGGACGTGGACCTACGGGCAACTGGCCGAAGTTATTGAAGGGACCAAGTCTTGGCTGCAAAAATCCGGAGTTCGGCCCGGCGACCGTGTAGTTATCGTCTTTGAGAATTGCCGTGCATTTGTCGCAATCCTGCTAGCCTCCGCAAGCCTCGATGCGTGGCCCGTCCTAATCAATGCTCGATTATCAGGCCGCGAAATAGACCAGATTATTCAACATTGCGGTGCCCGAATTGTGATTTACACGACCGAAGTGTCGTCTCACGCTGCTGAGCATGCACAGCGGCACGGGGCGGTGTCCGCAAATGTACCAAAATTGGGTTTACTTGCTCTGGGGCCTTTAAACGAAACTGCTGTGCCTGAATCCATAGACCCCGATCTGGCCAATCGTGTCGCAGCCTTGATTTATACATCGGGTACCACTGGACTTCCCAAAGGTGTGATGTTGACACACCGCAATTTACTTTTCATCGCGGCGGTGTCCGTAAGAATTCGCTCGGTCACCAAAGACGATCGTCTCTTGGGAATTTTGCCCATGTCTCACGCCGTAGGGCTCTCTGTAGTCTTACTCGGAACGTTGTTTTGTGGCGGAACGCTGTATCTCTCTCCCCGTTTCGATCCGATGACGGTGCGCGGAATTCTGGAAAAGCACAAAATTACAATCGCACTGGGCGTGCCCGCTATGTTCATTCAATTTTTGGATTACGCCAGGCTGCGAGGACTAAAGACGGTTCATTTCCCGGATTTAAGAATCATTTCTTCTTCAGGCGCTCCACTCCACCCTGCCACAAAGTCCGCCGTGGAAGTTTTATTTGGGCTTTTCCTTCACAATGGATATGGTGTTACCGAATGCTCTCCCACAATTGCTACAGCAAGGCTAGACGATCCGCCTCGCACGGACACTTCGGTTGGGCGAGTCCTTCCCGGCGTTGAAGTCAAATTCATGGGGGCCGACCAGAAACCCGTTCCAGAGGGCGAAGTAGGGGAACTCTGGGTCCGCGGCCCGAATATCATGAAGGGTTATTATCGCGCTCCGGAAGAAACGGCTGCCGCAATTAATTCGGAGGGTTGGTTCAATACGCGTGATCTTGCGCGTCTTGAGAATGGCCATCTCTTTATTGTCGGTAGAACGAAAGAGCTAATCGTTCGCTTCGGTTTCAATGTTTATCCCGCAGAAGTCGAAGCAGTCTTAAACTCTCACCCATCCATTGCACGATCCGCAGTTATCGGCCGAACCGTAAAAGGCGATGAAGAAGTCGTAGCCTTCATCGAACCAGCCCTAGACTCCTCGCTAACAACGGCGGAAGTAGCCGAATGGGTATCCAACAATCTGGCTCCCTACAAACGTCCATCCCAAATCATCTTCGTGGAATCCATGCCCGTGACCCTGACTGGTAAAGTCCGCAAAGATGAACTCGCTAAGATCGTATCTTCCAAAGGCCAACTCTTCTGAAGTTTGTAAGCATTCGCGATGTGTGGAATCCGGATTTATTGATCAAGGCCCAACTTGCAGCCCTATCGACGAATCTCTCGCCTGAGGAAGATAAAAGTGTCTGTTAGCCCGTGTCAGTGGCGGAAAGAAACAACTAATTGAGGAATTTCTTCTTCAAGCCGAACAGGAGAGCGCCGAATCCAAAAAGACAAAGTGTTCCAGGTTCAGGAACTAAACGAACAGAATCCGTTGCAGTTCCTGGTGCGAAAAGTCCAATCCCACTGCTAACCTGAGAACCGACTGCTGAACCACCAAGAGAATCTGGCCAGAACTCTGTACAAGCGACCTGAGTCGAACAAGAGTAAAGGTCTGCGCCCCTTACTACCGGCGATGGGCTAAAAGAGGCTGAAAAGAAGCCCCCCAAGTCTATTTCCGCAGACGAACTGTTAAATGGAATGTAAGCAGTATTAGGATTGAGCGTCCCAGTTTGCATTGTAAATGCCCCCAAGGGGCCAAATGAAGTAATTGTCGGAATACCGACAACAGTCGTGTACCCGGTTTGCGAGCTATAATCGAGCAGGAACGAATAGTCAATTGTCTCGCCAACGCCCGGAAAAGAGCTGTTCGCCAAGACTTGCATTGAGCCCGCTACCTGATAAGTCGAATCTGCCCTAGCCGGTATGGCGGCAAAACACAGTATTAAGATAACAGTACTTACCGCCTTGGCATGCATAGCTAGCCTCTCCAATCCTTCTATTGCGCTCATTCATCTCTTGGGGCAGCTTGGTACCCATTTAAGTGCCATTGAAAATAGGGTATTTACAGAGAATTAATGATTTCCGAGACTCATAATTGTGGTAATTAATTACCCAGAATGTCTACGGTTTTGCACTTTTTTCCGGAATTTCACGAGG